>DATFNR010000054.1:0-41984 GCA_035266285.1 Candidatus Sulfotelmatobacter sp. | reverse complement strand
CACCCAGGTGCGTGGGGCGCGAAACCGCCGGCCAGGCGGTGGACTCCTCTGCGATGGTCAGCACGCCGGGATGGTCCTGGTAAGCGAGTTCGTTGAACCGCTTGATGAAATCGATGGCCTCCAGGTTCTCGTTGCCGCCGTAGCGGTTAGGGATCCATTCGCCGGACTTGCGCGAATAATCCAGGTAGAGCATTGACGCCACGGCGTCCACACGCAACCCGTCGGCGTGATATTTCTCCAGCCAGAAAAGCGCGCTATTCAGCAGGAAGTTTCGTACTTCCGACCGGCCGTAATTGAAAATCCGCGTGCCCCAATCAGGGTGCTCCCGCAGACGCGGGTCGTCGTGCTCGTAAAGGTGCGTGCCGTCGAAGAAGGCCAGGCCATGGGCATCGGAAGGGAAGTGTGCGGGCACCCAGTCGAGAATCACGCCGATCCCGTGCTGGTGCAGGAAATCCACCAGGTACATGAAATCCTGCGGCGTGCCATAGCGCGAGGTGGGAGCGAAATAGCCGGTGGTCTGATATCCCCACGAGCCGTAGAAAGGATGCTCCATCACCGGCAAGAACTCGACGTGCGTGAATCCCATGCGGCCCACGTATTCGGCCAGCCGTGGCGCCGTCTCGCGATAGGTGAGCGGCCGGTTGTGCTCTTCCGGCACGCGCATCCACGAGCCCAGATGCACCTCGTAGATTGCCTGCGGCGCGCGCAGCGAATTGCGCTCGGCCCGCTTCTGCATCCAGTCGTGATCGTTCCATTGATAGTCGAGATCCCACACCACTGACGCCGTACGGGGAGGCTTTTCGTGCAGCAGGCCGATGGGGTCAGCCTTGTCGACACGGTATCCGTGCCGCTGCGATTCGATGTGGTACTTGTAGAGCGCGCCCTTGTTGGCGCCGGCGACGAAGCCTTCCCAGATTCCGGACGATCCCCGCGGCTCCAGGCGATGCATCTTGGGATCCCACCCGTTGAAACTGCCTACCACTGACACAGACCGCGCATTCGGCGCCCACACGCTGAAGATCGCCCCCGCCTGCCCGCCGCGCGTGACCAGGTGCGCCCCCATCTTGTCGTACATGCGATAGTGGCTACCCTCGTTGAACAGGTAGAGATCGTTGTCAGTGAGCAGTTGAGGGTTGGCGAGAGTGGAATTCTGGCCCATTGCGGGATCTGTGCCTTAGTGTATCGAAGATAAGAGGAGTACGGCACTACGCATCGGTAACCTGCGTGCTATCCTGACCTTTTCCAGCCATGCCGTCCTTGCGTGTCATCCTGTTGTGGCACCAGCACCAGCCGTTCTACAAAGATCTGGTTACGGGCGAATATCGCCTGCCCTGGACCCGCCTGCACGCCCTCAAAGACTATTACGGCATGGTGAAGATACTCGATGAATTCCCTGGCGTGCATCAGAACTTCAATCTCGTGCCGTCGCTGATGGTGCAGATTCAGGATTATGTCGCAGGCACGGCGCAGGATCCGTTTCTCAGCGTGGCTGCCAAGCCGGCCAAAGATTTGTCGGTCGAAGAACGCCGCTTCTCTTTGCAATACCTGTTTCAGGCGAATCCACAGAACGTCATCGGCCGCTACCCGCGCTACCGCGAGCTCTGGGAGCGCTTTCGCGAGCATGGCGACCACCCCGAACGCGCAGAACGATATTTCCAGCTGCAGGATTTCACCGACCTGCAGGTCCTGTCGCAGATTGCCTGGTTCGACGAGTTCTTTCTCGAAGAAAAAGATGTCGCTGCCCTGGTGGCTAAGGGGCGCGGCTACTCGCTGGACGATCAAAAGTTCGTGATTCAGCGCGAAAGGGAACTGCTGGGCAAGGTGTTGCCCGCCTACGCCGACGCGGCGAAGAAGGGATCCATCGAGATTTCAGCGACACCTTTTTACCATCCGATCCTGCCGCTGGTGTGCGACACCAATGCCGGAGCCGTTTCATCGCCCGGCCTTCCGTTGCCGCAGAACCGCTTTCGCCATCCCGAAGACGCGCGCGAACAGCTGACGCGCGGTCTCGACCTTCATGAAAAGGTGTTCGGCCTGCGTCCCAAAGGCGTGTGGCCGTCAGAAGGAAGTCTTTCCGAGGAAGTTCTCGCCATCGCGCACAGTCTGGGTATTCAGTGGATGGCGACCGACGAAGGGGTGCTGGGCCGCAGTTCCGGAGTGTTCTTTGCGCGTGACGGCAATGGACGACTACCGGCACATCTCGCCGAGAAACTGTACAACATCCACCGCTACGAAAACGGCTCAGCGGCGATGCACCTGGTCTTCCGCGATCACACCATTTCCGACCTGATTGGATTCGTCTACTCGGGCATGCCGCCAGGCGACGCCGCGCGGCATTTGCTCGACAACATCAAGGAAGCTGCAAAGCCGGTCTTGTCCAAAGGGCGCGACGCGGTCGTCTCGATCATCCTCGACGGCGAAAATGCCTGGGAATACTACCCGAAGTCCGGCCGCGAATTCCTGCGCCGCTTCTACGATGCCCTGCAACGCGAGCCTGGCGTTGAGGCCGTCACGATCTCGGAGGCCATCGCCCGCCATAAAGATTTCGGCAAGATGACCTCGCTCGTCCCCGGCTCCTGGATCAACGCCAACTTCAACGTGTGGATCGGCGCCCCCGAGGACAATCGCGCCTGGGACTACCTGTACCACGCCCGCGAGTTCTATGCTCAGCACGCCGCCCGTGCCGCCGAGCCGCAACGCAAGCTCGCTTTCGACGAGATTCTCATTGCCGAGGGCAGCGACTGGAACTGGTGGTACGGCCCCGAGCATCACTCGGCCAACGATCGCGATTTCGACGAACTGTATCGCAAGCACTTGTCTAACGTGTATCAGGCGCTGGGCGCCACTCCTCCGGACTATCTGGCGCAGCCGATTACCGGCGCGGAAGTCCGTCCCTCGTTTGTGCCGCAGACCGCGTACATTCATCCCCGCATTACCGGCGACAAGGTCCGTTATTTCGAATGGCTCGGCGCCGCGGTCTACACTGCTGACCATCGCGCCGGCGCCATGCACGGGAAACAGTTTCTGCTCGATTCCGTATACGCCGGCATCGACGCCACGCACGTGTATGGGCGCTTGGACTTTAAGAACAACATCCCCGCAGCCGATCTCGAACTGGTGGTAAACCTCGAATCCTGGGCTGGCGGCGAGCCCCGACCGCGCCGCGCCCTGCGCGTCGAGGCGGACGTGCACGAGCGGAAGCTGCGAGAGTGGAAGGTCGAGAGTGCAGCCGAGCAACAGGCGCTGGCCTCATCGGCGCATCCGGACGACCACGCCAAGCTGGCCCTGCTGCGCAATTTCGAATTTAAGCTGCCGCTGGCCTGGCTGCTGGCCACGCCCGCTACGTCGTCGCACACCCGTGCAGCCGACAGTCGAACCGCTGCCGCGACAGCCGCCACCAGCAAGCTCCGCCTGCGCTTCAGCCTCTGGCAAAACCGCCTGCCCGTAGATTCGTTGCCGCTCGAAGGATGGATCGAGTTGCAGGTGGTCAGCGAAGGCGAATTGCTGTTCAGTGCGTGAAATCGACCAACGTCAAGCTATGGCTGCAGAATCAGTAGTTGGTCAACCTTCCCCTGGAAGGCTCGGTCGAAGGTCACAAACCGCATCCCGGCGACGGCAGTGAAAGCCGCGAGATAAGCGTCTGCCCAGTTCTTCGAGTTTGGATGGCGTTGTCGAGATAATGCGCGAAACGCTGCCTCGACGTTTGGCGGTTCTTCCAGGAAAACAACGCGGCTGTCTTTTTCCCATTGGTCGTAGGCCTCCCAGGCTTCGACCTGAGTCATCACTTCGTCGGTTCCCATAACGGCCGATGTGGTTAACAGCCTCAATAAGCTGATCTGAGTGAAGCGGCAGAAGCAAACGCGCGAATCCATGTCCACGGCCTCGAACCACGCTCGCGCCACCTGGTGGTGCTCGTGGCCTCCATAGGTGAGGGCGACCCAGACGTTGACATCAGGGAAAAGGAATGATCTCGAAGATCTTGGCATTGTCCAACTTGAGCGATCCAGGACGTCTCGAAGGTACAATGGGAAGGCTGATCCGACGCGGTCGATTGCGCGCCCCCCTCAATTCCTGCTGCACCCCACGAAGAATCAGTTCCTTGACGGAGCGTCCTTCGCTGGCCGCCTTGCCTTTGAGTTCGCGATAAAGCGGATCCGGGATGTCGACGGTGGTGCGCATGTCTCATGCTGCCATATTTATGGCTGATTGTCAAGTAGGAATCCTGGGTAGTGCCTCAGTTTGAACTGAGGCACTACCGAATCCTGAGAGCAATCGCACAGGATGGAAACTTGGGACCAAAACTAGAAAACCGGAGCGATTCCTCGCTCCGGTCTGTACGTTTGAAGAGGAAAATCTTACTTGGTTCCGCTGCTGGAAGCCGCTGCAGTGGTCGCGGTCGCGTTCATGGGTAGCGGACGATTCAATTCCAGCGTAAGCTCCGTCCCCGCGGGCAATATCGCCGACCGGTGCTTCGCCAGCCAGTGCGCCCCAGTCGAGGCTGCCCCCACAGCGCCGCCTATCAGAATTCCCGGAGGCCCGCCGATCAGCCCGCCGACCAGCATTCCGCCCGCGGTGCCGCCGCCGGTCTCGATCACGTCGTGGCGGTCATGGCCTGATCCTTTGAACTGGCCTTCATCATTGACGTCGGTTCCGCGGATGTTGGTATCGACCAGCGTCGCGTCCAGGTAGTAGCGCTCCCCGGTGGGAAGAATCACGGCTTCAGGCAGGATTCCGATGGTCGGCTTGCCCGAGATGCGCCGCGGCTCGCTGACTTTCGTGACGCGACCCTCAACCGTCGCTCCCGCCGGAATCACGGTCGCACCGTTCAGCACGACGGCTTGCGTGATGTGCCCCTGGAAGGGATCTCCCGCCTTGTTGCTGAAGGTGGCAAGGGTTGTATCGAGCCGCACCATCAGGGCCGTTCCGGCCGGTACAGGCGCATTGGTCTGGGCCGCTAACGTCGCAGCCAGCAGGCAGGGGAACAACATCCATTTCTTGGTCATACCAGCTCCTAACACCGCAAAAGCTATTTCGACTCTAGACCACCCCGGAATCTCCGACAATACGCAGACAGGACAGGGGAACCATCGGTGATACGAGCGCGCCCGGCTGGCCAGCCGGACAGTCCCGAACAGGGAAAACGGCCCGTTGGAGCTGTGCCCGCCATGACAGCGCGTCGATGTCCGTCCGATATAATCGTGAGTTTCAGAGACGAGCAGGTCATGGGAAGGGCTCGGCTAGCCGTGCCGCAATGATTGGCTCGGGACGAGGGCTTTAGCACGCTCCTGAAAACTCGCGTCGGCGTGATTTTGGGCGGCGCAGCGCTTTAGCGCTGCGATAACTGGCTTGTTTCAAGGGGCTTCAGCCCTTGAGGACCTCAGAGCCTTCGACAAAACGTAACAGCAACCGTACTTGCTCCAAATCATTTCGCACAGGGAGTCTTCTTGACTTATGTCAAATATCGCAGCCATTCATGCACGGGAAGTTCTGGATTCACGCGGCAATCCTACAGTTGAAGCTGAAGTCTTCTTAGCAAACGGCTGCATGGGCCGGGCCATCGTCCCCAGCGGCGCTTCCACCGGCGAGCACGAAGCCGTCGAGCTGCGCGACGACGACACCAACCGCTTTCAGGGCAAAGGCGTGCTCAAAGCGGTTGAGAACGTGAACGGCGAAATTGCCGAAGCCCTGGCCAACTGGGACGCCTTCGACCAGCGCAGCCTCGACGCCAAGATGATCGAACTCGATGGCACGGAAAACAAAGGCCGGCTGGGAGCCAACGCGATTCTTTCAGTATCGATGGCGGCCGCGCGCGCATCCGCGCAGAGCCTCGACATCCCGCTCTACCGCTACCTCGGCGGCGCCGGCGCCAACACCCTCCCCGTGCCCATGATGAACATCCTGAACGGCGGCGCCCACGCCGACAACAACGTCGACTTCCAGGAATTTATGGTCATGCCGGTCGGCGCGCCGTCGTTTTCCGAAGCGTTGCGCTGGGGCGTCGAAGTCTTTCACACGCTGAAAGGCGTGCTCAAAAAGCGCGGCTACAACACCGCCGTCGGCGACGAAGGCGGATTCGCGCCATCGGTCAAGTCGAACGTGGAGGCGATCGAAGTCGTGCTTGAAGCCATTACCAAGGCCGGATACAAGCCGGGAGAGGAGATTTCCATTGCTCTCGATCCTGCCGCCAGCGAGTTCTACGAAGACGGCAAATATGTCTTCAAGAAATCCGACAAGTCGGCCAAGACTTCCGACGAGATGGTACGCTTCTGGGCGAAGTGGGTGAACGACTATCCCATCGTCTCGCTCGAAGACGGGCTTTCCGAAGACGACTGGGGCGGCTGGGCAAGCCTGACCAAGGAACTCGGCAGCAAAATTCAGCTGGTGGGCGACGATATTTTCGTCACCAATATTCAGTTCCTGCAAGAGGGCATCGACAAAGGCGTGGCCAACTCGATTCTGATCAAAGTCAACCAGATCGGCACGGTCAGCGAAACGCTGGATGCCATCGATCTCGCCCGCCGCAACGGCTACACCTCGGTGATCTCGCACCGCTCCGGCGAAACCGAAGACACGTTCATCGCCGACCTAGCCGTCGCCACGGGCGCCGGCCAAATCAAAACCGGCTCCGCCTCCCGCACCGACCGCGTCGCCAAATACAACCAGCTGCTGCGGATTGAAGAGGAACTGGGGGGAACGGCGCGATTCCTGGGATTGAAGGCGCTGAACTACAAAGGGTGAGACCAGTTTTGTTCGAGGCAGCATTGAGGCGTCTCCCTTGCGAGGGTGCAACTAGTACTTGTGACTCTAGATAGAACGAGGCATACCATGATCAAAGATTTTCTTCTCGCCGAACTCGACGCTGAAGTCAAAACCACGCGCGCCATGCTGGAGCGCGTTCCCATGAAAGCCGATTTCACGCCCCACGCCAAATCGATGCCGCTGGGCAAGCTCGCGCCGCACGTGGCGGAATTGCCGGGATTCGGATACACGATCCTGACCACACCGGAGCTCGATTTCAGCGCTGGCCCGCCCCGCACCCGCCCGGCTTTCGAATCGCCTGAACAACTGGTGAAGGCCTTCGACGAAGGCGCCGCAAAAGTGCGGGCCGCGCTCAAGGACGTTCCCGACTCGGCCTGGAACGAGCCCTGGAAGCTCAGCCTTCAGGGCAAGCCCATCTTCAGCGGCACACGTTTTCTCGCCTACCGGCAGATGTTCCTGAACCACCTGGTGCACCACCGCGCGCAGCTCGGCGTGTACCTGCGCTTGAACGATAAACCTTTGCCCGCGACGTATGGACCGTCGGCGGACGACCGGATGGGGTTCTAGGGCAGCTATGGCGAATGAACAGGAAAAACCGGAATTGGTCGTCGATGTCGAGACGCTGTCGCGACAATTCGAAGAACTTGTAGATCGGGTTATTGAAGGTCAAGCGGTCGTGATCATGAGAAATGACCAGCCATTCGCGAAGCTGGTGCCCTTGCAGTAGTTTCATCCGTGTTCATCCGCGTAAATCCGTGGCCAATGTTTTGACTTAGCTAAGTGCTAGAAGCTAAGAGCTAGGAGCTGCCTTTGCGTCCTAAACCCCTCATCCTCCTCATCCTCGACGGCTGGGGATACCGCGCCGAAACCAAAGCCAACGCCATCGCCCTCGCCCGCAAGCCGACCTACGACCGCCTGCTGCGCGAATATCCCAACACGCTCATTCACACCAGCGGCCCCTACGTCGGCCTGCCCGAAGGGCAGATGGGCAACAGCGAGGTCGGCCACCTGAACATGGGCGCCGGCCGCATCGTGCACATGGATATCACCCGCATCGATCTAATGATCCAGAACGGCGAGCTGTTCAAGCATCCCGTGCTGCTCGCCGCTATGAAGCACGCTCGCGTCGGCGAACGCCGCCTGCACCTGTTCGGTCTGGTCTCCGACGGCGGCGTGCACTCGCGGCAGGAGCATCTCTACGCGCTTCTAAAAATGGCAAAGCAGAAAGGCCTGGAGCGCGTCTTTGTCCACGCCTTTATGGATGGCCGCGACACGCTGCCCACCAACGGCGCCGGATATCTCGAACAACTGCAGCAGAAGATGCGCGAATACAACTGCGGCAAGATCGCCACCGTCAACGGCCGCTACTACGCCATGGACCGCGACCGCCGCTGGGAGCGCATCGCCAAGGCTTACAACGCGATGGTTCTCGCCGACGCCGAAGGCGGCAAGCAGGCCGATCCCGTGCAGGGCATGAAGGAGTCTTACAACAAGGGGGTCACTGACGAATTTGTGATTCCGTTTGTGGTGGACGATTCGAAAGACGCGGGCAAGAGTGCCCGCGCCACACAAACCATTCGCGACGACGATGCCTGCATCTGCTTCAACTTCCGCGCCGACCGCGTTCGCCAGATCACGCGCGCGCTCACGCGGAACAGCGGCCTGAACGAAAAGGGCGGCAGCGATCTGCCCGGCGCCGCCGATCTCGATGCCACCATTCCTCGTGACCGCGTCCCCAAAAACTTGCACTACGTCTGCATGACGCAGTACGACAAGAATTTCAGTCTGCCGGTGGTCATTCCTCCCGAGTCGATGGCCAACATTCTTGCCAACGTGATGGGCAACCAGAAAATGCGCAACCTGCGCGTTGCCGAAACCGAGAAGTATGCCCACGTCACCTATTTCTTCAACGGAGGCGTAGAGCAGCCTTTCCCTGGCGAAGACCGCATCCTCGTGCCGTCGCCTAAGGTCGCGACTTACGATCTGAAGCCGGAGATGAGCGCAGCCGGCATTGCCGACGCGGTTGTGAAAGCCACCGAAGAAGGCACGTTCGATGTGATGATCGTGAACTTCGCCAACGCCGACATGGTCGGCCACTCCGGCAAGATCGAGCCCACAATCAAAGCCGTCGAAACCG
Source organism: Candidatus Sulfotelmatobacter sp. (assembly GCA_035266285.1). Classification (GTDB taxonomy): domain Bacteria; phylum Acidobacteriota; class Terriglobia; order Terriglobales; family Acidobacteriaceae; genus Sulfotelmatobacter. The sequence continues at coordinate 33,088 of DATFNR010000054.1, read as the reverse complement.
TCGATGCCTGCCTGGGCCGCATCGAGCCCGCCGTTCGCGCCAAAGGCGGAGCCATGCTCATCACTGCCGACCACGGCAACGCCGAGCTCATGATCGATCCCGCAACCGGCGGTCCGCACACCGCGCACACCACGAATCCCGTGCCGTTTATTGTGGTTTCAGAAGACGCGAAGCAGTTCACGCTGAAGCCGAACGGATCGCTGCGTGACATCTCGCCTACGATGCTTGGAATCCTCGGCGTCGACGAACCGAAAGAAATGACGGGGGCAGACCTACGGATCACAAAAGAGAAGTGAGCTTCGCAAACGTAAGAGGAGCACTGAGAAAACTCAGCACTCCTCTGTGATCTCTGTGCCCTCTGTGTTTGAGCTCTCTGGTGTGTAGGCTAGTTCTCCAGCAGCGCCGGCGCCGCTGACAGCAGTCCGGCCGCCAGTTCCAGGTCATGCAGGTCCTCGCGGCTGAAGTCCTGGGCAAACTTCGGGTCCAGAGCCTTGCGCGAGATCTGGATCACACCCATTACGTTCGACGCCCGATCCATGATGGGAACCGACATCAGTTTCTGAATCGGCGTCGGCTGCGGTGGTTCCTCGGACGGATCGTTGGCCTCAGGCTTGATCGTTTCAAAGATGCTCGCGTGCTTCACGCGGGCGAAGTTGTTGAAGATCTCGGCCTTCTTGCTCAGCGCGGTATGGGCCGCCACCGCTTTGCTCGACAACGGAATCGCCCCCGTCGTCCGCAGGTATTCGGGGAAAATGAACCGGAGCAAACCTTTGTCCAGCCGCAGCAGCGCCACTTCGGTGTATTGCACACGAAATACCTTGGCCAGCGTCATGCACAAATCGAGCGGAGTCACACCCTGGCCCAGCACCGATCCCAGGGGTAGCAGATGCTCGGGAAGAACCACTTCTTCCATCATCGCGTGATCGTTATTTTGGGTCATAGACGCATCGCAGTCCCCGCGCTTGGCGGATTGAACACCCAACATATCGCACTTTGAGCGCCACAAGGTACTTCCGAAGGTAACGGGCCTGAAGACCGCAAATCCTTTATTTTCAATGCTGAGCCGACGCTGGTTCGTCGCTGTGCACAGTAACCTTCCCTTTCGGTCCAGCCGAAAAACATCAATCCGATGACAGTTTCTGTCACCTGCACCGAGATCGGAGCATTTGGCAGAGCATAGTTGAGAGCAAAGTTGAACAAAGTTCAGAGCAAAGTTCAGAGCAAAGTTCAGAGCATGGATCGAAGCATGGTCAGGGTAAATCTGTTTGGTTGCCCTTTCCTTTGCGGCAGGGAACTCATTACACTGGCGGGCATATGACCCTACCGACACAGCCCAACGTGAAACTGGTCAATGGCCCGGACTACCGTGAGAACTACGCGAACAGCGTGCAGATGCGGGTCAACATCTGGGATTTTTTCCTCGTCTTCGGCACTCTGCAACAGCAGTCCGAAACCCAGGTGGAGATTCGCAACGTCCAGGGCATCTACCTGAGCCCGCAGCAGGCCAAGGCGTTGCTCGGACTGCTGCAGCAGAACGTCGCCGGCTATGAGAGTGCCTTCGGCGAGATCAAACTTGACCCGCGCATGAGCCCGACGGGCCCGGTGCACTAGACCAGTGTGGGGCGGACACTCCTGTCCGCCGCCGTTGCTGTTGACCCTGGTGTTGTCGTTGATCTCGCGTCGCTGTTGATTCTTATTGCAGATCGGGGCCACGGTCGAAGTGAAGACGACTGTCCTTGCCAGGTCGACAGCCTGACCCACTGCCACATCCCGACGGGTACAATGACCTCTCCCATGCGCCCCTCCAGCCCGCATCCGGCTGTGGTGTTCGCTGTAATCTTGGTTGCAATCTTCCTACTGCACCTGCCACTGCTGCAACTCCCTTACTTCTGGGACGAAGCCGGTTACTACATCCCCGCCGCCCGCGACCTGCTGCTCACCGGCAGCCTGATCCCGCACTCGGCCCTCTCCAACGCGCATCCGCCCCTGGTGATGGCGTGGATCGCGCTGTGGTGGAAGCTCGTCGGCTATGCCCCGCTGGTAACGCGCACGGCCATGCTGGTGGTGTCGGCATTCTCTCTGCTGGGCCTTTTTCGGCTGGCCCAGCGCGCCGCCAATACGCCAGTCGCAATCGCCTCGACGCTGTGCGCCGCCCTGTATCCCGTCTTTTTCGCGCAGAGCTCGCTGGCGCAGGTCGACCTGGCCGCCGCAGGACTGACGTTCTGGGGATTATGCGCCTACCTGGAAGACCGTCGGATGTCAGTCGCGATCTGGTTCTCCCTCGCTGCCCTGGCAAAAGAAACGGCAATCCTCGCGCCCGTAGCGCTGGCCGCGTGGGAACTTGTGCGCATCGTCGCGCCGCGTTTCGTGGATTTTGGGTGGCGCAGCGCTTCCAGCGCTGCGAAACAAGGGTCCGCGGAGACCGCGGCTTCAGCCGCTGAGGGGATGGGAAATGACCGTGTGGGGACGGGCGCCCTCGCCCGTCCCGTCGCGCAAAGCGCGACCGTGCGCCGGATGCTTCCTCTCCTCGTCCCCCTGATTCCGCTCGCCTTGTGGTACTCCTACCACTACGCCCGCACCGGCTATGTCTTCGGCAACCCGGAATTCTTCCGCTACAACGTCGCCGCCACGCTCAACCCTCTGCGCTTCGCGCTCGCATTGGGCCTGCGTCTGTGGCAGACGTTCGGCTACCTGCATCTCTGGCTGCTGACGCTCGCCATGCTGCTGGCCATGCTCTTGCCGCCAGTCAAAGACCATGTGGGGACCAGAGACCATGTAGCGACAGCCGCCCCCGCTTGCCCTGAGCGAAGCCGAAGGGGCTGTCCGGTCGAGCGAAGCTCGACAGACATCGAGCGCCAGCGCATCCCCATCCCCGTGCAGTTAGTATTTTTCGTAGTGGTGGCCGCGTACGTGATCGCAATGGCCCTCATCGGCGGGGCGGTCCTTGCCCGCTACATGCTACCGGCGGTTCCGCTGGTCATCATCCTTGCCGTCTCCACGCTGCGCCGCCGTCTACGCTATTGGCCCGTGGCGATCGCCGTGATTGCGCTCGCGTTCGTGGCCGCGTGGTTCTGGAATCCCCCTTACGGATTTTCTCCCGAAGACAATCTCGCCTATCGCGACTACATCGTCCTGCACCAGGACGCCGAGCGTTTCCTCGAGGCCCGCTATCCCATGGCCCACGTGCTCACCGCCTGGCCCGCTTCGGACGAACTGACGCGCCCCTGGCTGGGCTATACGACGCGGCCCATGCAGATCGTGCGCATCGAAGATTTCTCGTTGGAAGAGGTTCTCTCAGCCGCAGATTTTCGGCAGAATTTCGACGTCGCAATGGTCTTTTCGACCAAGTACGAGCCTGCACATCCGCTTGTCGACCGCTGGAAGAAATGGGTCGACCTGAAGCGCCGTTTCTTCGGCTTCCACCGCGATCTGCCGCCGGCAGTCGCAGCGCAGATTCTCGGGGGCCGCATTGTGTATTCGCAGGAGCGCCAAGGCCAGTGGATCGCGGTGATCGAAATGGAGAAAGAAGAAATGCGTGACGCCCGAAATGAGTCGACTCCTCAACGCGCATTTATCGCTCACTACTTCGTCTCACCTGACGTCGCTTCCGCCGCGAAATGGAGCACCGCCTTGGTCCGAAACCGAATCGCCACCCGGTTCACGAGATACGGTTTCCACTTCCACTGTTTCACCGCGTCGATGGCCGCTTGCTGCAGTTCCTCCGGACCGTCTGCCGCAGTCACCGTCTCCACCTCGCCTGTCTTCCCAATCACCAGGTAGACGGCAACTGCTCCTTTGACCTCGGCGATGCGAGCGACTTCGGGATAAACCGCTTCCACCACGCTGATTGGCTTCGCGTTTCTTTCCGTCGATACCGGATATGGTGCAGGCATGTACACCATCTGCGACGGGCACTTTTCCTGGATCGCATTCATCTTCTTCAGCAGCACGGCGATCTCCGGGGGCGGCTGCGAAAAGCCGTATCGCACGCCTTTCCTGGTGCCATCGCTGAACTCCACGCCTGCCCATGTATCCGGCTGGTCGACACAAGCTGGACACCCCTTCAGCTCAGTGAAAACTGCCAGGGCTTTGGTTTCCACGAATCTCCGGAGGCCCTCCCAGTCTTGCTTGCTGATTCTGCACGTTCGCCCCTCCTCGGGAACCCCCTTCAGCATCCAGTCAGGGGCCGGCGTACGGTGCCAACGAATCATGCCCAGCTCAATGACCATGCTGTCTCCGGAGCCTCCCCCGGAAGAGCCTCGCGCGACGCGCACAATCTGAGGCGGTGAAGTAGAGGTTTGCGGCACTGCCTGTTGCGCCAACACACGCACGGCCATAAACAAGGTCACAACCAGTGCCCACATGACTCGCCCCGTCAGTGCCATCCAGTCCCTCAGGAACACACTCTCAAAGGAATTAGACACCGGCCCAAGGGCGACGGGCTACATTACCAATTTCCTACCTTCCCACGGCGTCCAGCACCGCGTCGTTGATGGCGTAGACAGTGCCGTCCGGCCCAATCACGGTGGGCGTATAGGCTTCGCCAATCCCTCCCGACAGTTTGATCACCTCGGAGAATCTGTTGGTGGTCAGGTCCCAGCGATACAACTTGCCGTCCTCGCTGTTGACGATCACCGACTTGGTCTTCGCGTCTACGGCGGCGGTGTTGATGCACCACTCGCGCACTGCTCCGGGGAAGGTCGGGAAGACAGAGTCGGGCGTGACTCCCAGCTTCGTAATCACTGCGCGCATCACCTTCGTGGCCGGGATCACCGGATCATCCTGCGTGGCGTTGGGATCGAGAATCGCGACTCGATTGTGTCCGTCACCGATATTGATCGATGCGTAGTTGTTGTACTTCGTCATGACCAGATACTTGGACTTGCCGTGATAGCTGGCCACCAGCGAGGCATCGACGATCGACGGCGTGTCGTCCCAGCCAAAGCTGCCGGGAATCTTCTGCTGCGTGAGGTCGCCGCTGAAATGCAGAAGCCAGCCCCGGTCGTTGTGATCGGGGAACGGATTCTCCAGAACTCCGTAGTACACGTCGCCGTCGGGGCCGACCGTCGGGCTCGCGCTGCTCTCGTCGGTCATGGTCGCGTCCAGGCCAGACGCGGGGTCGGTGAGGCGCACTTTGTTGATGACCGCCAGCGTCTTGCTGTCGAGTGCCAGCAGATAGCCGAAGCCAAAATCGAAGCTGTTCACCGCGACGTACAGAATCTTCCCATCCTTCGAGAGCGCTGGCGCGCAGCTCATCGCGACCTTGGTGATCGCCGGATCGTTGCTCAGAAAGCTCGCCGAAGCCCACGTGCCCGTGCCGTCGCGCGCAATGCGAGCCAGCCCGCTCTGCAGCCCGATCGGCGTCGGCCCCAGCACAACGAATCCGAAGAACAGATTTCCTTCATCGTCGGTGGTCAGCGGCGTGTTGATCTGTACGTTCTGCTCGTAGGCCTGGGGATCGTCCAGGAAATTCTGCTGCCCGTAGAAGTACAGATGACTTATTTCTCCTCCGGCGCGGTTGGGACGGTTTCGCACCATCACACGTCCTGCGTCATCGGGAATCAAGAGGTCGTTATGAAACAGTGTTGGTCCCATTCCAGGCAGGAAACCCGCCATCGGAGCCTGGTATCCGGTCTTCTGCCTCCAAAGCAGCTCGCCGCTGGCGCCATCGCGCGCCTCAACCCGGAAACTGTCAGTCCCGGTTTTCACCGGCACGATCACCGTGTTCTCCGCGGTAATCACCGGCGAGCCGTAGTGGATGAAAATCTCCCCGGTGGGAACCGCCAGATCCACCGGCACGCTCCAATGAATTTTGCCAAAAGGCTGCGACGCAACCTCAGAGACGCCCGTGTGCTGGGCGTCATGCGAGTGGGTGAGCCAGGCACGCTCCTGGGCGGCGGAACGCGCCGCCGAGAGTGTGGAGAAAAGGCCGAGCACAAGTGCAGAGAAGGTAAACCCTACTGTCGACCGTAGCTGGCGCGCCATGAAATCCTCCTAAAATCGAAGGTCGACGGTATCAAACCCAAATGAAGCGTTTGTTAGGAAGATGTAAAAAAGAGGTCAACAATCGCGCATCGGCGGCCGCCTATCCCTGCATGAGATGACAGGAGTGCGTCTTGATCACCAGCCAAACTTCCTGTCCCGCGGCGAGTTCCAGCGAGTCCCGCGCCGCCAGCGTGAGGTGAACTTCCATCTCGACCCGGCAATTCACGCGCGCAGCCACAATCACGTCGCGCTGCTCCAGCGACGTAATGCGCCCGGGGATCAGGTTGCGCGCGCTCAGCCCCACCGGCGGTGCCGTCGCCAGCAGAATGTCGCCGGCGCGGATGCCCACCCGCATCGCCGATCCCACGCCTCCGCGCACCAGCGGAGTCTCCAGCAGAACGGGAGTCCGCTCGCCCGAGGCGGTCAGCCGGCAGGTCATGGTACCGCGCTCGGGCCGCACGGCCTCGACCACCGCGTCGAAAATGTTCTCGAATCCGGCCAGTTGCGCCACGGTCTCGCGCAGCGGCGCACTCATCACTTCGTGCGGCGTGCCTTCCGCCACGATGCGGCCCGCGTCCAGCACCAGCACGCGCTCCCCCACGGCAAAGACCTCTTCCCGGCTGTGCGTCACGTAAAGGATGGGTATGCGATGGGCCTGGTTCCAGGCGCGCAGATCGTCGATGATCTTCGCCTTGGTTGCGCCGTCGAGCGCGGCCAGCGGCTCGTCGAGAAGCAGCACCTCGGGATCGGTCACGAGCGTTCGCGCCAGAGCCACGCGCTGGCTCTCTCCGCCAGAAATGTCGCCGGGATAGCGCCGCGCGGCGTGAGCAATGCGAAATGCCTGGAGAATCGCTGCCGTGCTCGGTTCGCGCTCGGTCCGCGGCCGATGTGCCAGCCCGTATTGCACATTCTGTTCCACGGTCAGGTGCGGAAACAGCGCCAGATTCTGAAATACGTATCCCACGCGACGCTTTTCGACGGAAAGATTGGCGTGCTGCGCGGCATCGAACAGGACGCGATCGCCAATCGCAATCCTTCCTGAGTCGGGCCGGGCCAGTCCGGCGACGCAATCCAGCAGCGTCGTTTTGCCCGCTCCCGACGGACCGAACAGAATGGTGAATCCCGGCCCGGCGCGCACCTCAACATCCAAAGCGAATTCGCGCCCCTGTGCCGGGTAGCTTTTTCGGAAGGAGGCCTCGAGCAGCGGTCCGCGCGGCAGTTCGCCTGCAGAAGCTGGCAAAGTCGGAGTCCCCACCCTCTCGGCCATGCGCGTGTCGCTCATCGCGTCTATTTTACGGGTCCGACCACCCACGCCTTGCGGTTGAGGCTATAGACAATGGCCAACACGGCGAAACAGAGCGCGAGCAGCAGGAGCGCGGTCGCGTTGGCGCCAGAGTAGTCGGAGGCCTCGACGCGATCGAAGATATCAATCGAAACCGTACGCGTAGCCCCGGGGATATTCCCGCCCACCATCAGCACCACGCCGAACTCTCCCATGGTGTGCGCAAAGCTCAGGGCTGCGCCGGTGATGAGCCCGGAGAGCGACAAGGGTGCGACCACGCGAAAGAAAGTCCGCAGCGGGGAAGCGCCCAGCGTAGCCGAAGCCGCCATCAGCTTGCGATCCACTCCGGCAAACGACGCGGCGAACGGCTGCACCGCAAATGGCAAGCTATAAAGAATTGACCCGATCACCAACCCGCTGAAGGTGAAGGCCAGCGTGTGCCCGGTCCGCGAGATCCACCATCGCCCCAGCGGACTATGCGGCCCCAGCGCCACCAGCACATAAAATCCCAGTACCGTGGGCGGCAGCACGATCGGCAGTCCCACAATCGCCTCCACCAGAAACCTCCACCGGAAGCGAGAAAACGCAATCCAGTAGGCAAGAGGGATCCCGAGCACAAGCAGGATCGCCGACACCGCAACCGCCAACTGCAGCGTGAGCCAGAATGCCTGCCAGTCAATGGTCATGATGAACGTTACGCCGCGACCGTTAATGTTACCGCGCGACAGTTTTGCCGAACTCGGTTTTGGGTGGCGCAGCGCTTTCAGCGCTGCGATAAAGCTACCTCTTCCTGATGGGCTTTAGCCCCTGTGGTAACGTCGCGTGCCCTACGGCACGGTAAACCCATACCTCCGCAACACGTCCACCACTTCCTTCGTTTTGATGTACGCCACAAACTCCCCCGCTTCTTTCTTGTGCTGCGAGCGTGATACCACAACCACCCCTTGCGCCAAAGGAGGATAACTGTCGCCCGGAACCTCCCAGTACTTACCTTTGCCTTTCATCGCCGGCGCGACCGCGTGGGCCAGCGCGACGAATCCTGCCTGCGCGTTGCCCGACTCCGCAAACTGCGCTGCCTGCGACACATTCTCACCCAATACCAGCCGGTCGGAAACCCGATCGTACAATCCAAAATGCTTCAGCGCCGCCACCGCCGCCCGCCCATACGGCGCATGCTGCGGATTGGCGATCGCAATCTTCTTTACCGAAGGGTCCAGCAGAACATTCATGCCCTTGTGCTCCGCATCCAAAGGCGAGTCCGCCGGAACCCACAGCACCAGCTTTCCCACCGCATACTGATACAAAGTCGCGCTATCGGCCTCGCCGGAAGCCATCAGCTGGCGCGGGTAGTCCATGTCAGCCGAGAAAAACACATCGAACGGAGCTCCATTCTGAATCTGCTGCGTCAGCGCGCCCGACGCTCCAAACGACAGCTTTACCCTCACGCCAGTCTTGCGCGTGTACCCATCAGAAATCTCCTGCAGCGCGCTGCTCAAATCCGCCGCCGCCGCGACCACGATCTCGCCGCTGCCCGCGTTCTCCTGAGCGCGGACAGCACACGGAGCCACAACCAGGCAAGCAGAGATGAGCGCTGCACAATAAAGAGAAACTGCCGTCTTGATCAGTCGTCTCAAAATCGTTCGGTGCATATATCTCCTCCGTCGTCCGCGATGGGGAAAACAGATTGTACAGGCTGGCAGTTTCTCCCTGCTGGCAGCCCCCCAAAGGCGGTTTCCATAAGGCATTTCCCAAAGTGGTCCGCTGCCCAGCCCTGGTTTCGCTTTTGAATTGATTCGCTCGCGCTTCCTTCCCATACTGGCAGGCGATCGCGACCGCCATGTCTATCTGCTATCTGCAACGTCCAATGCGGATCTGTGCTCTTGTCTTCATCTTGAGCTGTCTCACCTTGATTCCAGCCTTATTTGCGCAAGGCGCTCGTCAGACAGTCCCCAACACTCCAATCCCCGATCCCGACGCCGACCACGTCCAGGAGCGCAATGAGTGGTTCTTCCGCGGACGCCTCGTTCCCGGCAAACCCTCTGCCGAGCTCCGCCGCCGCGCCTATCAAGCCAAGCTCCAGATGCGGGCCCAACGAGCTGCTGCTCTGGCTGCCGGACAAGCTGCCACACAAGCCACGCGACAGGCCGTTTCATCTCTTTCCTGGACCCCGCTCGGCTCGGTTCCTTTAGCCTCCGATGCCACCGGCAACGGTGGACAGGATTATCACCAGGTCTCCGGGCGCGCGACCGCCGTGGTCATTGATCCCGCTGATCCCACCGGCAACACTGTCTACATCGCCGGAGCGCAAGGCGGAGTCTGGAAGTCCACCAACGCCGCCAGTGCCTCGGCCAATAGTGTGATGTGGACTCCTGTCACCGATGATCAAGCTACGCTTTCGTTCGGTGCGCTCGCCATCCAGCCGGGGAATGCCAACCCGGCAAACAGCCTGATTCTCGCCGCCACCGGCGAGGCTGACCACTCCGGCGACTCCTATTTCGGCCTGGGAATCCTGCGCTCGACCGACGCCGGCAACACCTGGACCCTGATTTCCACGGCCAACAGCGGCGCACTTTCCTTCAGCGGCCTGGGCGGAACCCGCATGGCCTTCAGCACCGCCACCGGGCAAACCAGCACCGTCGTCGCGGCCATGGCAACCACGTCGGAAGGCATGGTCGACGGCGCTGTCACCGCCAATACCTCGCGAGGTCTCTACACCTCGCTCGATGCGGGCCAGACCTGGGCCTACAACGCCCTACTCGATCCCGGCAACCAGGCTACCGACGCGACCTCCGCCACGTCAGTCGTCTACAACGCCAGCGCGGGGAAATTCTTCGCCGCCATTCGCTACCACGGCTTTTACTCTTCGCCCGACGGCGTCAACTGGACTCGTCTCGCCGCTCAGCCTGGCGGCACGGCGCTCGGCACCACCGCCTGCCCGCCGCAATCCACGTCCAACGGGCGCGCTTGCCCCATCTATCGCGCCGAAATCACCGTCGTCCCCAGCCGCAGCGAAATGTACGCCTGGACCATTTATTTCACGCCGACGGGTCAGCTCACCGACGGCGGTATCTGGCAAAGCGGGAATGGCGGCGCGTCGTGGACCCAAATCACCGACATTGCGATTTCCAATTGCGGCGATCCATTTGGCTGCGGCGTGGAACAAGGCTCCTACGATCTCGAACTGCTGGCCGTTCCCAACGGCTCCAGCGCAACCGATCTCTACGCCGGCGCCATCAATCTCTACAAATGCTCTATCAACTCGCAGAATCCTGCGTGCACCTCCGCCCCATTCCTGAATCTCACCCACGTCTACGGTTGTGATCCGACCGGCGCTCCTGCTCACGTGCATCCCGATCAGCATGCGCTGGCCTACATCATCCCCACGTCGGGCAGCGATTCCGGAAATGACCTGATGTACTTTGCCAACGATGGCGGCATCTACCGCGCCCTCGACGGCTTCGGCGGTCTCACCTCCGGCTCCTGCTCCGGCACGAATCAGTTCGACGATCTCAATCAGAATCTGGGCTCCATGACGCAGTTCGTCAGCTTCTCGCAGCATCCAACCGATCCCAACACTCTGCTCGGCGGCACGCAGGACAACGGTTCTCCCGCCACCAATCAGGCCACAACCAGCGCAAGCTGGGGCAACGTGCTCGGCGGCGATGGCGGCTACAACGCGATCGATCCCAATACGCCAACCAACTTCTACGCCTCGAACCCTGACATCCCTCCCGGCGGCCTTGGCATTCAAGTCTGTTCCAGCGGCGTGAACTGCAACGACGGCACCTTTAGCTTCGTCGTAACCAGCGGCAACATCGGCGGAGATGACGGCGCTTTTTACTTTCCCTACATTCTCGATCCGCAGCCTTCGACTGCTCTGCTGGTCGGCACTTGCCGCGTGTGGCGCGGCTCGCGCACGGGGGGCGCCTACACCGTGCTCAGTCCGAACTTCGACACGCTCGGCTCCGGAACTTGTTCAGGAAGCGAAGTGAACCTGGTGCGCGCCCTCGCCGCCGGAGGTCCCACCGACAACAACGGGTCGCAAGTCGTCTATGCCGTAACCAGTGGACTCGGCCCGCTTGACGGGCCACTGTCCTCGCCCGGCGGTGGCCACGTCTGGGTTACCACGAACGCCACCGCAGGAGTTTCGAGTTTTGCCGATGTGACCGCCAACGGCCCGCAAGGCAGCATCAATCCCAATCAGTTTCCCGTCTCCGGCGTGGCCATCGATTCGTCCGATTCGACCGGCGCAACCGCGTACGTGACGGTGATGGGCTTCACCGCCCCGTCCGGCTCTTCCAGCGGCCCAGGCCACGTCTGGAAGACCACAAACTCCGGCACGTCCTGGATCGACTTCACCGCTAACCTGCCCGACTCGCCGGTCAACGCCGTCGTCATCGATACCACCAACAAGAATGTCTACGTTGGCAGCGACGAAGGCGTCTTCGTCAGTTCCACATCTGCGGCGAGCTGGACCGAAGTCGGACCAGCCCCTGGCCCCAGCCAGAACGGATTTCTCCCCAACGTCGCCGTCACGGCGCTCGGCATTTTCAGCTCGGGTGGTGAGGAATTCCTGCGCGCCTCCACCTATGGACGCGGCGTGTGGCAGTGGCCCATCGCCGCCACGCCTGACTACCAACTCGCCATCTCCAATTCGCCGCTCACCGCGTTCCCCAACCAGGCCGTAGCCTTCAACGGCACCGCGGCCAGCGTCAATGGCTACGCCAGTTCCGTAGCCCTGACCTGTGTCGCCGCGCCAAGCCCGTGCACCATCAAGCCGTCGTCGGTCACGCCTTCGAATCCCGCAAGCAACGCCTCGTTCACCGTCAACGTGGCTGCCCCGACCGGCGACTACAACTTCAACCTGCAGGGAATCGGTACCGACCCGAAACAGCTAACCCGCCATGCTTCGTTTACTCTGCACGTGGTCGACTTCGGGCTGACCAAGCCTTCGCCGGCAACCGTAACCGTTCCCCGCGGCACTACATCGCCTCCCGTAAGTTTCCAGATCACCGCCGCCGGATCGTTCAATCAGCCCGTAACTGTCTCCTGCAACCCAGGCATCGCTAACGCCACCTGCGCCCTTACGCCGAGCGCCACTGTCAACCCGACTTCGACAAACCCAGTCAGTATGACGGCCAGTGTGACAGTGCCTGCGGGCACTGCGCCCAAGACCTATTCCGTCATCATTCAGGCCACAACCGCCGGCGCGCCCGCGACGCTCTCCACCGACTTCACGTTGAAGGTCACCACCAACCCCGATTTCAATCTGAGCGAGCCCTCACCATTTCCCGAGGTCAACGCTGGCAGCACCGGCACCAACGGCCCCATCTCGATCACTTCCCAGGATGGCTTCAGCGGCACCGTTACTCTGAGTTGCCCCGCCACCTTCGGCCCCAACAGCTGCAGCGTCAGTCCCACGTCGGTGAGTTCATTCCCTACGACCGCCACGCTCACCATCAACGGAACCAGCTTCCTCGCCGGGACCTACCAGATCGCGGTCGCGGGAGTTTCTGGAGCCATCTCGCACACCGTCGGGGTTCCCTTCGATGTCGGCGACTACTCGATTGCCGGAACCCAGACTCTTTCCCTAGCCCCCGGCGGCCAGGGAACGGCCAACCTCACTCTCACCTCATCCACTTTCTACAGTGGAACGATCAACGCCATCTGCGACGCCAGTTCGCTCTCCGGCGCCACCTGCACGCTCTCGCCTCAGAACCCGCTGACCGTCACCAGCACCAAAGCCGCGGCGCTCACCGCCACTATCAACGTCCCCAACAACGCTGCCACCGGCCAGTACAACATCAACATCAACACGCACGACACAACCGGAGCACCCACCCACTCCTTCACGGTGGTTCTCACCGTGTCCCAGGATTTTCTTCTCGCCTCGTCAACCTCGAGCCAGACCGTGAGTTCCGGCCAGACCACTGGCCCCTACAACCTCACGATCCTGCCTGTGGGTGCGTCGTTCAATGGTCCGGTTACGCTTTCGTGTTCGAATCTGCCTTCTCGGGCGCAGTGTGTGTTCATTCCCGCAACGCCGCAAACTCCCGGAAACTCTGCGGTTAACGTAGTCATGACGATCAACACCAGCGGGGTCGCCGCGAATCCGTCCCGCATGAACCGCCGGTCCGGCCACTACTCCGTCTGGCTGTGGCCCGGATTCATCTTCGGCGGAATCATGATGGTGTGGGCCACTGCCGGCAGCCGGAAACGCACAACCCTGCTGACCGGTTCTGCCGTAATGCTGATCTTGCTGCTGCTGACACTTCCTTCCTGCAGCGGCGTCAGCAGCGTCGGTGGCGGCGGTGGTGGGAATCAGGGCACGCCACCTGGCAACTACAAGATCACGGTCACCGGCACTTCTCCGGCGGTTCCGGCCGACGCCGGCCAAAGCACACAGGTGACTCTCGTCGTAAACTAAACACCGGCGCAAAATGATTTGGGGTAGAGCACGGCTCCCAGGCTGCTGAAAACTCTCTTCAGCGTTTGAGTTTGGGTGGCGCAGCGCTTCAGCGCTGCGATAACTTGATTAATATCAATGAGCCGCCGAGGTCGGACTGGTTGGCAGACTCTGGCTACAACGTGATCGTGGTCGGCGGCGGCGTGGTGGGCCTCGCCGTCGCCCTCGAAATCTCGCTCCGTTTTCCGCGCACCAGGCTCTTAGTTTTAGAGAAAGAAGACCGCGTCGCCCGCCACCAGAGCGGCCACAACAGCGGAGTCATTCACTCCGGCGTCTACTACAAATCCGGATCGCTGAAAGCCCGCTTGTGCGTCACGGGCGCCGCGGCCATGCTCGAGTTCTGCCGCGAGCATGGCATCCCTCACAGAGTCTGCGGCAAAGTCATCGTCGCCACCCACTCTCAGGAACTCTCTCGCCTCGAAGACCTGCGCCAGCGCGGCGAAGCCAACGGCCTCTCCGGCCTGCGCCTCATCGGGCCTGAGGAACTTCGCGAGATCGAGCCGCACGCCACGGGATTGCGAGCCCTGGCTGTTCCGCCGACCGGAGTCACCGACTACGCGCTCGTCTGCGAGAAATATGCAGAACTGATTTCTGCCGGCGGAGGCAGCGTGCTCACTTCCGCGGAAGCCACTGCCATCCGTCGCTCAACCAGCGAGATCGTGGTTGAAACTTCACGCGGCGCATTCTCTACCGATGCACTGATCAACTGCGCCGGACTGTTCAGCGACCGCATCGCGCGCATGGCCGGCGACAACCCCGGCGTGATGATTGTCCCCTTCCGTGGCGAATACTACGATCTCAAGCCGGAGCGTGCCTCTCTGGTGCGCGCGCTGATCTATCCCGTGCCCGACCCGCAGTTCCCCTTCCTCGGTGTGCACTTCACTCGCCGCATCACCGGTAAAGTCGATGCCGGCCCCAACGCTGTCCTCGCCTTCGCTCGCGAAGGCTATCGTCACTCCGACATCAGCCTGCGCGATCTCGCCTCCTCGTTCGCCTATCCCGGATTCTGGCGCATGGCTGGCCGCCATTGGCGCAACGGTTTCGGCGAGTGGTATCGCTCGCTGTCCAAGCCGGCTTTCGTGCGTGCGTTGCAAGGTATGCTTCCCGAAGTGACCGAGAACGATCTAGTCCCTGGAGGCTCGGGCGTCCGCGCTCAAGCGTTAAAGCCCGATGGCGCACTCGTAGACGATTTCCAGTTCGTTCCCTCCGGGAGAATTCTTCACGTGCTGAACGTCCCCTCGCCGGCTGCAACCGCGTCACTCACAATCGCGAAGACCATCGTGGATTCCGCAGCCGCCAGCCTGGGGTTGTCCTGAGCGATCACGGTTTGCTCTTCAAATACTTGTCAAACCACTCCACCGTGCGCTGCATGGCGTCGATCTGGTTTTCGCGCTTGGCGAACCCGTGGCCTTCGTCCGGATAGTAGTGCGACGCCACCACCTTGCCTTCCTTCTTTAAAATCGTCTCCGCCTGTTCCGCCTCTTCCTTCGGATCGCGAATATCATTCGCACCCTGCAGAATCAGCATCGGCGCCTTGGCGTTCTTGAAGTACTTGATCGGCGACGCATCTTCATAAGCCTTGCGATCCTTCACCGGATCGCCCAGGATCGACTGGTCATACTGCTGCAGCGTGGGCTCTTCATGTGCCTGTTCCGTCAGCCAGTCGGTAATCCCGAACAGTTCCACCGAGGCAGCCCACACATCCGGCGTTCTTCCAATGGCGATCATCGCCATATATCCGCCATAGGAGCCGCCGGTGATGCCGATCTTGTGCGCATCCACATACCCGGTGTCGACCAGAAAATGCGCCGCGTACACCTCGTCCTGCAGATCGCCGCCGCCCAGGTCCTGATAATTCGAGCGCTGAAATTCCATGCCGTAGCCGGTCGAGCCGCGCACATTCGGTGCCATGCAAACATAGCCGCGCGAAGCCAGAGCCGCCGCGGTTTTGCTGAAACTGTCAATCGTCTGCCCGGTCGGCCCGCCGTGCGGTAGCACGATTCCCGGATTGCTCCCGTCGCGTTTCAGGTTGAATGGCATCCACAGAAACGCGCTGATCGTCTTTCCGTCAAAAGTCTTGTAGTGCACCAGTTGCGAGGCCGGCAGCCGCGCCGAATTCAAGCTGGCCAGCGCGGAAAATGTCAGCTGCCGCGGGGCGTGAGCCCTCATGTCGTACACCCAAACATCTGCCGGTTCGGTTGAACTCTGGTGCGAAACCAGCAGCCGGTCGCCGCTGGATGAAAAGGCCGTCGGATCGCCGGCGGGAAAATTGATTCCCACGGGAAAATTTAACTTCGCACCCTGCCCCGATGCTCGGTCTACCAGATAAATATCTGTGCGCCCATCGGCATTCAGCATGTAGGTGAAACTCTTTCCATCGGGAGCAAAATCTCCGCTCTGCGCCTCCCACTTCATGTCGGTTACCCAGGTTCGCTTCTTGCTGGCGACATCCAGCAAGGCGACGTTGTCGTATCCGCCTTTTTCATTGGAAGTGATCAGCAGCGTCTGCCCATCCGGCGAAACCGACGACACGCTGTGCAAGACATCTCCCTGGTGCGGCGTCAGGTTCTCCAGCTTTCCCGTGGCCACATCGACGCGGTAGACGTCCGAGTCGGTGTGACCCGCATTCGCCCGGTCCGCGTAGATCGTCTTCCCATCCGCGCTCCAGATCGCCGCCGACCATTCGCGATTTTTCGTCTGCTCGTCCGTCAGCTTGCGCACTCTCTTCGTCTTCCAGTCGAGCAGCGCGATATTCGTCGTTGACGAAGTCTGCGGCCGGTAGGAAATCGCCAGCATGCTCCCGTCCGGCGACCAGCGCGCGTCGGTCTCCGAGATGTCCGGCGTGTTCGTCAGATTGATCAACTCTCCGCCATCGCTCGATACTGCGAACAAGTCGTAGATCTCCCCTCCGCCAAAGTCCTGCTCGAACACAATCCACTTCCCATCCGGCGACCAGACCGCGCCCGACTGCCGGTCATCGGATTGCAGCAACTGCACCGGCCATCCCCCCGCAGCCGACACTTTCCAGAGATTGTTCCTTCCGCTCAGATTGGTGGTGAACACAACTTCGCGCCCGTCCGGGGACCATGCCGGTCCGAACGTGCTGCGCGTGTAGTAGAGCTGCGCAATCTGCACCGGCCCGGCCTCCGCATTCGTGCCCGACATCACAGACTTCGGATCGGTCAGTTGCCGGTCGTCCGGTCCGTTCGCGGGCGCAGCTGCCAGCGCCAGCACGCATACCCCACACGCCACGGTCCCAATCAGCACTCGCCAAAATCTCGTCAACACAATGACAGGCTTCATCGCTCCCCCTCGTTTTCAGTTAGACAATTCAGATATGGCTGGGAATTTTACAACGCGAGCCCGTAAACAAGAACCGAAGTGAGGCGGCTCATTGAGTCGGAGCCAGCGAGGTCCCAACCGCGAAGCGGCAAAAGAATGCAGCCCACAGCGCAAGCCGTGGGTAGAGGAAGGAAACCGATCAGCCCCGAAGGGGCGAAAGGAAACCCGAAGACACACTTGATAGAATGGATTTCGCAAAAGCCGGGATGGCGGAATTGGCAGACGCGCTGGACTTAGGATCCAGTGCCGCAAGGCGTGCAGGTTCGAGTCCTGTTCCCGGCACCAGCAGGATTTTTCTGAATGCAAGGCCCCACGGACGCGGTTCCCGCGCGCGCCGCCAGAGATAGTAATCCGCTACTGCACTTCGTTGAGTTTCTGATAGATCAGCATCGCCACCAGCACCAGCAGGAATACTCCGGAGCCAATGCCGAACACCCGCACTGGAATCGTAAGCCGGTTCACTTTGACCAGCAGTTCCGTCTGTTCCTCTTGCATGTGCGAATTCGCATCGTCCAGGAACAACTGATCGTCCTCGTGCATGGTCAGCGTGCTCTTGTAAATCAGCAGGAGGATCAATCCAACCGCGAAGATCCCGAACAGAACTCCCACGAGTTCAATGAGCGACATAAGCCACCTCGGCAGATTCCTTGCAAGTGCGCCGGCATTCTACCCGGTGTGGCGACATCCATCGCATCTGGGTCCGGGGGAAGGCTCTGGCGGAATGATTATATCCCCGTTTTTCAAACGCGCCAGCAATAAATCCCTTTGTTCGGAACCTGTTAAGCGACGGGCCAGAATGAGCCGGCCGCGCCCTGCGCCGCATCTAAACGGGTGTAGATTGGTTCTTCCGCCAGACGAAGTGAGTGTGGGCGGAAGCCTCATTCTGCTATAATCAAACAGCTTTAAAGCCAAGGAGATAGGAATGGCCACCACAACCGTCCCCGAAGTCAAGAAAGCCGCGCCCGTTACCCTGACCGCTACTGCCGTCGCCAAGGTCAAGGAAATCATGGCCCAGCAGAATCCAGTTCCCGCCGGCCTGCGCATCGGCGTCGTGGGCGGCGGTTGCTCCGGCTTCTCGTATTCCATGCAGTTTGAAAACGGCGCTGGCATGATGGACAAGACCTTCGACATGGACGGCCTCAAGGTCTACGTCGACGCCACCTCGGTCATGTATCTCAACGGCTGCATCGTCGACTACGTTGAGAGCCTCGAAGGCGCCGGCTTCAAGTTCGAAAATCCGAACGTGAAAAGCACCTGCGGCTGCGGCAGCTCCTTCAGCGTGTAATTGCGGGTGTGTGGGGCGGGCACTCCTGCCCGCCAACAGAGCGGAGCGCGCAACACCACATAGACTCGAGAGAAAAGTCAGGCCTCACTCGGTGAGGCCTAATCTTTTCGCAGCGATCTCTCACGCGCCGCGACGCGCCACCGCAACCCCGTGCGCAGCCGCGAAGCGGCGTCATTCAATAGCCCAGGGCGTAAGCCCTGGGTACGCTGAACAAATTTTCACCGAGTCCCGCAGGGGACGGCACCGGCCACGAGCTCTCTGCCCGAGCTACTGCTGCTGCGGAGGATTGTTCTGATCGTTCGGCGCTTGCGGCGTGACAGGTTGCGGCGGATTGTTCTGCGGGTTGTTCTGAAAGCTGTTCTGGCTGCCAAAAGGCTGGTTCGCAATTCCATTCCCGAAACTGCTGCCGGTACCGTTTGTGCCGTTCTGTCCGTTCAGCGGCGCCGCCTGCGGCGTCAGCGCAGGCTGATTCGGCGTCATCAGCAGCCCGCCCCGGTCCGTCCCTGGATCGTAGATGAACTGCCACTCGTTGTACTTATGCTTGTGATTGAACTCGCGGATGGTTTCTTTCTTGCTGAGGCTGGCCACTCCCACTACGCCGCCGCCAAAGGCCTGCACTTGCTGACCGGCCGACTCCTGGTCACTTCCGCCATTGGAGCCGTAAACGGCCGGAGTGGCCGCGCCATTCTGATCGCCGTTCCCCTGCGGCTGCGACGCATCAGTTCCCGCATTCTGATTGCTCGGTTGCTGATTCTGCCCGAACGCCGAATTGCTGTTGCCGCCGAAGCTGGACGATTGCCCGAACGCGCTGTTCCCGCCAAAACTGGACGACTGTCCGAAAGCGCTATTGCCACCGAACGCCGATTGTCCGGAAGGTGATTGTCCGACGGGCGATTGCCCAAACGCCGACCCATTCGATCCTGCTCCGCTGGCCATCGCGCTGACCGAAGTCGCGCCCGGAATCACTCCTCCTCCAAACGACATCTGCACTTCCCCGTAGTGCAGCAGCTTAAAGTCTTTCCCCGTAATCGGATCTTTGTAGCGCTTGCGCAGAAACCGCAGGTTGTTCGTGCTCTCCAGCTGCTCCAGCGTGTTCGGATAGGCCCCGTACTTCTTGTAGTAGGCGCGAACCGCTCGCGAGTATTGCACTCCCCGGTGAATCAATTCCTCTTCCCGGTCGCGCCGGATCTCGAAGGTGATGGTAGGCACGATTGCCGCCGCGAAGATGATCATCAGCGCCACCACCAGCAGCAGCGTCAGCAGGACGTAACCCTCCTCACTCCTCTGGGAACCTCTTCGCGGCGCCTGTCGATGCAATCCCATAAAGAAATTGAGTAATTGGGTAATTCTGCAATTGAGTAATTTGAAAAGTCAAAGGCGATCGCGGATTAAATTACACAATTACTCAACTACCAAATTCCTCAATCGCCCTTACCCTTGCCCCTGGCCCGAGGTCAGCGGAATATTCTGCGGAGGGCCGCTGTTCACCACGTCCTGAATGGAAACTGAGTTGGGCGTGATACGAATTACTTTGTACCGCCGGTTCACGATCTCGCCCTCGCCCGCCACCCAAACGTCCTCGCCTTCCTCCAGAAACACCTTCCGCGGCTCGCCCGGCTGATTGGCGAATCCATAGAACTTCAGCGGAATGGGAGGCGCCACAGGAATCGCAGGGGGCACGTACGTCGGCGGTGCTGCTGCCTCCGTAGTCTTGTGATCGATCGTGCCGTTACGCAGCGGAGTCTGAATCTTCACTTCTTCCGCCTGCGGCACAAAAATATTCCGTCCCGTTCCTTCGTACTGCGTCAGTTCGCTCGAGGCCAGCAAATCCAGCCGCAGCGTCGGATCCAGCGTCTCCGTCCGCGCCTTCTTCAGGCTTTTTGCTCCGGCTGCTCCGCCATGCGTGCTCACGCGGATCGCCGCCGGCCCTGCCGCCTCCGCACTCGAAGTCGGCGGCGTCGACGGCCCCGCCAGCATGGGGATGAACTCGTATGCCAGCGCCAGCACGGCCACCACGCCGAGCACCACGGCCCCCGTCACGTTCTTCTTGTTGTCGAGTCCCAGTTGCACTACGATGCCGCCTTCAAATACGCTTCCAGCTTCACGTCCAGCTTGACCGGTCCCTGCGTTTCGCCGCCCAGAGTGATATTGTCGATGATGAAAAACGTTTCGTCCCGCTCCAGCGCATTGATGAACTTGGCAATGGCCGTGTAGTTGCCCGCCACGCCCGCTTCGATCGATACAATCTGCAGCCCGCCCGGGCCGTCGCCCGTCATCTTGTATCTCCCTTGCTCGATGGTTACGCCGTTCGCCGACGCCAGTTTGCCGAGTTCGGTCAGTATCTCGGAATTCTGCGCTGCAAACCGCTTCTTGTAGAAGTCGCCGATCTGTCCGTCTGCCACCGCAATTTTCTTGTCCAGATCTTTCAACGGTGCCACCTGGCGCGTCTTCATGTTCAACTCGGCCTGCAAGCGATTCAGGTCCTGCCGCCGTGACTCCGCCGAGCCGACCACGGGCGAAAAATACAAGATGGCCGTCAGCAGATCCACGCCCAGCATGACAGCCAGCGCGACCTTCAGATGCTTCCGGGTTTGTCTCAGGTCCGGCATCAGTGCTTGTTCGGCTTCGCAGTTGCGTTCACCGGTTTCGCTTCCGTCGGGATTTCGGCTTTGCTGTCGGTCTTCGCGTCGCGCTTTGCGTCCGCTTTCGGTACCGACGCTGCCTCCTGCGCCTCCGGAATGTAAAACGCGATGATGTCAAAGCGCTCGGTGTCGGTGCTGCCCACGCCCGGTGGCGTATAGGTCTCGGAAACGATGCTCGTCCCCGCAAAACGCTTCGATTCTTCCATGCGCCGGGGCAGTTCCAGCGCCCGCTCCCGCGAATCGCCCGCCACCACCATTTTCAGCGAGAGCTGGTTGTCTTCGTCAATGCCCGGGCTGATCGACATCAAATGCACCCGCGGCGGCATCACTTTTTCCAGGCTCTCCAGCACCAGCGTCCAGGAAAACGCCTTGCGCTCGATCAGCTGATTCAAAAACTGCGACTCGTCGCGCGTCAGCCGGTTTTGCGGCATGCTGAGGATTGTCTCCGCCTCCGCCCGCTTCTGGTCGCGCTGCGCAATCAGCGCCCGCTTCTGCGCCATCGCCGACCGATCCCGGCTGGCGAACACCCAGCCCCGGATGGTCAGCGTCAGCAGCACAAACGTCAGCAGCCCGACCACGGCCACAGCCGTGCCCCAGCGCATCCAGAACTGCCGCGCATCCTCGTAGGGCTGACTCGCGAGATTGATATCCAAACGCATAAGTTCAGTACTCAGTACCTAGTACCCAGTACTCAGTAAGCCCGCTCAGTCCCTACTGAGTACTAGGTACTGGGTACTGAGTACTGAGTACTGAGTACTGCTCTCAAGACACTAACGCTCCCACCACCCCCGCCATTCTCCACCGCGGCACCGACCCGCCGCTGCTCGCGCCCAACTGCGACGAGCTCACCAGCTCCTGCACTTCCGCTCCCGTTTGCGCGCGCAGCGCCGCCGACGTTCCATTCGACTCCGGCAGCCCCGCCACAAAAATCCGCTCAATGTTCAAGTGATAGGTGTCCTGAAAAAACACCACCGACGGATAAACTTCCTCCGCCAGTTGCTCACCCGTGATCGTGACCCCGCGCGCGTTTTCCAGCGTGCGGAACAGCTGCAGTTGCTCTTCATTCAGGATCGCAATGCTGGTCGTGTGCGCGTCCACTTTGACCACCAGTGTGGGCCGCTTGCCGTCGGCCGCGCCCAGCGCCGCCAGCATCGAAGGCAGCACTACTCCCGGGCTGAATCCTGCGGCGCGGAATACGGACTCATATCCTTCCACCACGCTGGCCAGCGCCACCGCTGCCACCACGCGTACGCCGTCGCTGAATTTCTGCGCGTGATAGGAAACCTTCGCCTTGTCCACATCAAAGGGCAGCGACTTCTTCAGCCGGAAGCGCACCACCCCGAGCGCTTCCTCGGTGTCCGAGGGCAGAGTGTCGAACTCGACCAGCATCACGCGCACCGCCGCATCGGGCACGATCGCGATGACGTCCTTATGACGCGCCGCCAGGCTGCCCAGCGTGGCCTCAATCCCGGCGCGCACCGCGTCGGCCTGCCGCAGATTGTTCTCCACCAGGTCGGGAACCACGCTCCCCGGCGCCAGCTCCCGCGCCGCGCACACTTCCAGCCCGCCGCCATGATCGTTCAGCCGCCCGGCCAGCACCCGGTCCGCCGCGATCTCACAGGCCAGCTTAGGTCTAGCTGTATTGGAGTTCGAAATCATTCCCGAGCACGCCTTGCATGAACTTTCTTCTATTAATCAGAAACCCTGTCGCTCCGAATTGCAATAGTTCCAAAGGCACTTGACCGATCGACCCGGTTTTGGGTGGCGCAGCGCTTCCAGCGCTGCGATGAAGCCCTCATCGTCTCCGTGGCTTTAGCCCCTGAGGTCAGCGTGCGACCGCGCTGAACACAAAGCCGGCAATGCCACAGGCGCCGAGCGTCTCAAACCCAACCCAGACGGCATACTCACGCTTGTTCAGAACGGAACCGAGCCTGCGCCAAGCACGCCAGAAGTGTAGGGGAACAACCGTAACGATGCTTCCTGCCCAAATCACCGCGATCATCATCAGACATGCCCTTACCGATGTTTGCGTAGCCAGCAGCGGGCAGAGAAATGCGGTCAGCCAGAGCATCCCTTCGACATGTTTCTTCGCCCACATCTACCGCATCGCCTCAATGAACGTGACCTTGTTGATCTCCTTCAGCGTGGTCATGCCCAGCCGCACTTTATCCAGCGCCGATTCGCGCAGGAAGCGCATGCCTTCCTCGCGCGCCGCCCGCCGGATCTCCGACGTCGGCTTCTTGGCCAGAATCATCTCGCGAATGCGGTCACTCAGATCGAGCAGTTCGTGAATCGCGGTTCGTCCGCGGAATCCCGTGCCGGCGCACTCAATGCAGCCCGGCCCTTCATACAGCGGAACCTTGCCCCACTGCACCGGATCGAGCCCGCTTGCTTCCAGCACCTCCGGCGCATAGTGCACCTCGGTCCGGCAGGCCTCGCAAATCAGCCGCACCAGCCGCTGCGCCAGGATGCAGTTCAGCGCCGAAACGAAGTTATAGGGTTCGACGCCCATGTTCAGGAAGCGCCCGATCACGTCGACCACGTTGTTGGCGTGGACGGTAGTAAATACGAGGTGGCCGGTTAGAGCGGATTGAATCGCGATCTGCGCCGTTTCCGTGTCGCGGATTTCGCCGACCATGATTTTGTCCGGGTCGTGGCGCAGGATCGATCGCAGCCCGCGCGCGAACGTCAGGCCTTTCTTCTCATTCACCGGAATCTGCGTAATGCCCTTAATCTGGTATTCAACCGGATCTTCGATGGTGATGATCTTGTCTTCGTCGGTCTTGATCTCGTTCACCGCGGCGTACAGCGTGGTCGTCTTGCCGCTGCCCGTCGGTCCCGTCACCAGCACCATCCCGTAAGGTTCTTTGATATAGCGCCGGAACTTGCGCAGATCTTCCTCGTCGAACCCGACCACGTCGAGGGTAAGCTTCTTGAACTTCTCGCTCATCGACTCTTTGTCGAGCACGCGCAGCACCGCGTCTTCGCCGTGAATCGAGGGCATGATGGAAACGCGGAAGTCGATGGCGCGCCCGCTGTACTTCACCCGGAAGCGCCCGTCCTGGGGCACGCGCCGCTCCGAAATGTCGAGCTCGCTCATGACCTTGATACGCGAAATCACGGTCGAGTGATGTTCCTTGCCGATGGGCGGCATGGCCTGGGTCAGCACGCCGTCAATGCGGAACTTGATGACCACAGAGTCGTCGCGTGTCTCAATGTGAATGTCCGAAGCCCGCCGCTGCAGCGCCGTAAAGATCGTGGTATCGACCAGGCGGATGATCGGGCTGGTATCGCCCGTCGCCGTCAGCTTGTCGATGGTCAGCGTCTCTTCGACGCCGGTCGCTTCGTCTTCGCGGATGATGGTGAAGCCTTCGCTGGCTTCTTCCAGCACGCGCTGCGACTGCTCGGTTTTCTTGAGAATGTCGGAGATCTGCTTGAGAGTGGAAACCTTGGTGACGATGCGCTGCTTCAGCAGCAGGCTGATCTCGTCGATCATCATCAGCTGGCTGGGGTCGGCGATGGCGATGGCCAGCCGTCCGTCGACGGTCTCTTCCAGCGGCACGAAGTTGTAGCGGAACATCAGCTCGACCGGAATTTTCTTGAACAGCTCGTGATGCAGTTCGAAGTCGGTGAGGTCCACAAACTCGCAGCGATAGCGCCGCGCCACATCCTGCGCCCGCTCCAGGTCCGTGATTGGGTTCCCGGTCGGGCTGATCGGCCCGCCGCTCCCGCCGTTTACAAAAAGTGATTTCTTGTCCGCCATCGCCATTGACTTACCCCAGAACCATTTTCCGATTGCCGATTGTCAATTTCGATTTAAGTCGCCGTCGGGTTCAATCGGCAATCGCAAATCGGCAATCGAAAATCAGTGCACTCCCAACGTAAAGATCGGCAAATACAACGAAATCAACACTCCACCCACAAAGATCGCCATGATCATCAGAATGATCGGCTCGATCAGAGCCATGGCCGCGCCCAGCGCTGTCTGCACGTCCTCTTCATAAAACTCGGCGACCGAGTTCAGCATCTCCGAGAGTTTGCCGGTCGATTCGCCCACCTCGATCATTTCCACGGCCAGTTCCGGAAAAATTTCCTGCTCTTCCAGGCTCCCAGCCAAACCCTGTCCCTCCCGCACCCTCGTTCCTGCGCGCATCACTCCCTTTAAGATGCGGCGGCTGCTCATCGAGGAACCTGCGGTCTCCATCGCCGGAACCAGCGGCAATCCACCCTGCAGCAATGTTGCGAGCATGCGCGAAAAACTCGCCACCTGGTGCTTCAGGCGAATGCCCCCCAAAAGCGGCAAACTCAAAATCACGCGATCGATCTGGTCCGCGCCGCGATCCGTGTCTTTCCAGCGCCACAAAAAGAACGCCCCGACTACCAGGCCGACCAGTACATACGGCGCGTACTTCTGGCAATTCTGCCCCACCACCAGCATGAACACGGTAATCGCCGGCAGTTTCGCGTCCAGGCTGTTAAACAGGTCGGCGAACTTGGGCACGACATAGGTAAACAGGAACGTCACCATGATCAGCACCACGCTGACCAGCAGCGTGGGATAAATCAGCGATACGAACAGCTTCTTGCGGAACGTCATCGCCAGGCGCTGGAAACTGATGTAGCGGGTCAGCACTTCGTCCATGTTGCCGCTCTTCTCGCCTGCCATCAACGTCGTTGTGTAAATTTTCGGGATGACTCCCTGCGCCGCGAATGCATCCGAGAGCGATTCGCCGCCCTTGACCCGGTCGCGCACGTTTTCGAGCATCTGCTTCAGTTGCGCGTCCTTCTGCCGCTTGATCAGCAGTTCAAGCGCCTGCAAGATCGGCATCCCGGCGCGAATCAGGGTCAGAAACTGCTGGTTGTACACCAGAAACGTCGCCTGCTTCAGCTTGCGCCGCCGCCGACCAACTCCGCCCGTCAATAGCCCTTGCGGCTTAACCCAATAGACGAGATAGCCCTGCTGGGAAAAGCGATCGCGTACCTCTGCCTCCGAATACCCCTGCTCGACGTGCTGATGCACCTTCCCGCGCTCGTCCGCGACTTTGATTACAAATTCCGCCATGTCCCGCTTTTTCTAGTGTTTACCAGACTTGCAGCTTGATGCCCAGTCTACCATTCTCACTTAAGCTTCCAATTCCGTTCCACCCGAAACCGTTCCCGACTAGTACCCAAGTAACCAAGAAAACTCATGTAGGGACAGCCGCCCTCGGCTGTCCGCCGAGCAAAGCTCGGCAGCTTTTCGTCCGCGTGGCCGAAGACCTACGGCTCCAACCCCTCCACCGTCTCGGTCCCTGCCGGAGGCCGGAATTCAAACCGTCCATCCGCCACGGCCACATCTTCCTTCTGATTGGTAAAGCGATATTCGGTCGCCGCTCCATCCACTTCCTGGATCACAATCCTCGCAATCTGATGATCCGGCGTCACTTCCAGCAGAATCTCGCTGACCCGATCCTCCATCGCAAGGGGCACTCCTCGCAGCACCACGTTCCCGGCTTCCAACGGCGTCACATCCACGGCCACTGACAACCCCCGTAACTCCTTTTCCAGCTTCGTCTTACCCAGCAAGAACGCGAGCGGCGAGCGCACATCCTCGAGCTTCTTGGCCGCCGTCTTCCTGGCCTGCCGATCCTCGGGAACGTAAAACCACGCAAGTCGGCCGTCGCTCACGAAGAGCTTCTCCCTGGGAGAACGGTACTCCCACCGCATCTTGCCGGGTTTTTTCAGCCAAAGCGTCCCGGTCTCGGTCCGCTCCGCCCCCGCTCCCTGGTAGACCTCGGTAAACTGGGCCTCGAGCGACCGCAGATGGTTGTAGTGCGCATCCACAGCCCCAGCCAGCTCCTTCACGTCGGCCGCCCGGCCGGTACCAGCCAAAGAAAACAACGCCAGGCCCAGGGTGACGATCCCGCGAAGCCGGCGTAGCTTGATGATCTTCATCACACCGATGTTCGTTACTCGGATGATCTTTCGATGATCGTTGCTGATCGGGTATGCCAATCCATCTCGTCCTGCTGCGGACTCAGGGGGAAGAAATGCGGTCAACGTCTGCGGGGGACTCCTGTGCCATTGTAGCAGTTCATGCCGCCGGGATGAATCCCCATAAAGGCCCGCGCTGCCTCACTTTGCCGGTATTCCGAACAGCCCTCGGTACGCGCGGCAAAGCTCACCGCGTCCTCTCCCCTTAATCGAGGTCCCGCCGGCAATCCCCACCGCGATCAAACGATTTCGCCCCTCCGCTGCATCACAGAGCGGAGATGTCCGCGCCAAATCGTGCTCCACTGTCCCGCAGCCTTCGCGGGAGTGTATAACACCAAGGAAAGGATTCAAGGATAACGACTGATGAAGCTTTGCAAGGAGCAGATCGTCCGTGTATTCCTCTTCTTCCTCGCTCTTTTTCTCCTGACCTCGGCCCAAGCCTACGCGCAACGATCCAGCTTCGGCATCGATCTGGGCGAGACCACCGACCGCTTCGGCGCCCTGGCCCGCACCACCACCGGCGAAGCCGACATTGAAGGCACGGTGATCGTCCTCAACCGCGCCAACGCTCCAGGAGACCCCAACATCGTTGTCGGCGGCGAGGCGCAACTTCCTGTCGACACCTCCACCCACGCGCCCGAATTTGCCGGGTTTGTGGGCCCTGAGTTCAACATTGGCAAGCATTTCATCCTCGGATTCCACGCGCAGGTGCGCAAGATCTATCCCCCGACCAGCGACGTGAACGGACTCTTTTTCCCGCGCTACAAGATGCTGCTGCTGGAGATCCCCGCGGTCGCCGAATACCACTTCGGATCGAGCGGCCACGCCTTCATCCGCGCCCAGGTCTCTCCCGAATTCGCGCCCCACTACAACCAATCCTCCTCCGGCCCCAGCGCATTTCCCGGCCCCAGCTTCGATCACGCCTACACCATTCGCGCCAGCGCCGGATACACCTTCGGCCGCTGGTACGCCAAAGCCAACTACGAAACGCGATACTTCAAGTTCGCCACCAACCTGGGCAATCCCAGCAACCTGAACAATTGGCGCAGCGATAAAGCCAGCGCCGGAATCGGCGTGGCGTTCTAACGCGACATGGCCGACGACGCATCACGGAACATGTAGGGACAGCCGCCCTCGGCTGTCCGGTCGAGCAAAGCTCGACCCCAGTTTTGCAAGTGCAGACTGCAAACGCAACGCTGGCAATGTTGATCATCCACAGCCCGTGATCCGGATCGTCTCGCAGGCGCGCCCTTCGTCCTAACGGATGTCATTCCGAATCGGGCCAAAGGCCCGGTGAGGAACCTGCTGTGTCGCCGAGCGCTGGCGGACAGCAGGTTCCTCACCGAGTCTCTGACTCGGGTCGGAATGACATCGCAAGCTGGTGGAGGCAGTTGCGTCCCGCAGTTCCGCGAGCACCCTTTGCTTTCAATCACTTACCCTCCATATAATCCCGCTAGCAACCTTTGAACCCCGTTTTTGCACCATTCATTGGGATATGGATGCGCCCTTCCTGGCCGCTCCCCTAGGATAGGCGCAGTCGAAACCCAGGGAAACGTGTAATCGAGTGGGGACCAGGTTCACGTCCCATTAGCCGTTGTTGATCAGATCCGGTTGCCGGGTCGTGGGGATTGGAATTTGCATGCTCAGAGCTCACCGCTCAGAGCCAGAAGCTAGCAGCCAGGAGCCAGAAGCCAACATGCGCAAGCCGATTAAGTACGTTGAAAAAGCAGCCGTTACCGCCGCCCAGGGCGTTTGGTTCGCGTTCGAGCGGTTGAACCGCATCAAGCCCAATCCGTCGCCCAAGCCGAAGTGGTCCGACAAGCCGCTGCTCAAGTCTTACGAAAAGTCGAAGCCGCCGTTGGGCTGGCCGCGCTCGACCGATTCGCTCTGCCCGAAGTGCGTTCCGGAAATCCGCCAGCAGATTCTCGACGGACATCTGCCCCACGAAGTGCTGATGAACGAAAAAGTCGGCGAAATTAAAGCCACGATTGTCGAAAAAGACGCCAAGATTCTGATGGTGAAAGATTGTCCCAAGCACGGCCACTTCGAAGACGTGATGTCGATTGACACCGAGTTCTCGAAGCACCTGGAAGATGTGTTCCCCGGCCGCGACATTCTGGCGCACAACGACGAGAAGCTGCACCACCACGGATCGTCGACGGTGAAGTACGGGCGCGGGTCGGTGCTGACGATCGACCTGACCAACCGCTGCAACATGATGTGCGATCCCTGCTTCATGGATGCCAACCAGGTCGGCTTCGTGCACGAGCTGAGCTGGGAAGAAATCAAGACCATGCTCGACAACGCCATCACCATCAAGCCGCGGCGGCAGATGAGCGTGCAGTTTTCGGGCGGCGAGCCCACGCTGTCGCCGTACTTCCTCGACGCCGTGCGCTACGCGCGCAAAGTCGGCTATAACTCGGTGCAGGCCGCGACCAACGGAATTGAGTTCGCCAAGAGTTTTGAATTCGCGCAGCAGGCCGTCGAAGCCGGCATGCGCTATGCCTATCTGCAGTTCGACGGCATCGGCAACGCGGCCAACGCGCACCGCATGGTGGGCAACCTGTTCGACGTGAAGCTGAAGGCGATCGAGAACCTGCACAAGGCGGGATGCGAAATTGTTCCGGTCGTGACGATCGTGAACGGCATCAACAACGAGCAAGTCGGACGCATCATCAAGTTCGCGCTCGACAATCCCAAGACGATCAGCTTCCTGTCGTTCCAGCCGGTGAGCTTCACCGGCCGCGACGAAGCGGTCACCGACGATCGCCGCCAGGCGCAGCGCTACACGCTCAGCCATCTGGCGCACGATGTGAAGAATCAAACCGGCCTGGGCGAGCCCGCGCGCGACTGGTTCCCGATTTCGTTCATGGGAACATTCAGCGATTGGGCTGACCTGATGCACGCTCAGGATGCGAACAACGACTGGGGCCAGCTATCTTGCGGTTGTCACCCGAATTGCGGGACGGGGATGGCCGTCATGATCGACAAGGAAACGAAGGAAGCGGTGCCGGTTACGGCGTTTCTGCATGGGGATCAGCTGGCGAAGGATATCGCCAAGGTGAACGATGCCGCGCGCGGGAAGTTCTGGACTGGGGTGGGCATGGCGCTGTGCCTGATGAAAAATTACGATCCATTCCAGTCACCGAAACACTTCAAGCTGATGGACCTGCTGCGCAAGTTCGACAAGAACTATCACGTCACCGGAAAGGACTACGGGAAAGTTGGTCCGGACCGCACGATTGATGACGTGATGAAGCGGCGCACGAACGACCGCTGGAATTTCCTGTTCATCGCGGGCATGTGGTTCCAGGATCTGTTCAATTACGACTTCCGGCGGACGGAGCAATGCATTATTCCGTACGCGACGCAGGAGGGCGAGATTTCGTTCTGCGCCTACAACACGGGCGTGGGCTGGCGGAACATTATCGAGAAGATGCACATGACCGCGACTCTCACCAAGTGGTACGAAGAGCATGGGCGGCACGAGATTTTTGCCGGCGGCAAGAAAGTGAAGATGGACGAGCAGCACGTCGACTATCTCAGGCTGCGGGAAGAGATCGTGACCAACGAACTGCAGCATGATCTCGACAAGCTGGGCATCGCCAAGAACGCGCGCGAGGAGAAAATCCGGGCGCGGGACGCCAAGCAGAAACAGGATGCCGTAGCGCGTGGTCCGCAGAAGAATGACGAGGCTTACAACGCGCGCATGGCTTCGCTGTACCGGGAAGTCGTGTTGAAAGAGAAACCGGTGCAGTCGCAGGACGGATTCATTCCGCTGGGCGCGCTGGCGAAGCCGAATGGGAATGGCAATGGCGCGCACGCGGCGAAGCCGGAGATGGCGGAGCCTGTGGCGGGAGATTAAGACATCGCTTTTGGCGTTTGGCCATTAGCTATTCGCTTAAACCATCGGGCCGCCTGAAGGCGGCCCGATTTATTTTTGACCAAATGTGGACGAGCACTGCTCTGTGAGTTTCGTTTTCCTTTACTTTATCTTGACGAAGAATTCAAACTGGCTAGAGTAAAACTGTCTCGGTTGAGCGCCGTTGCAAGAGGTGCTTATCTTCCAGTCGTTGTTGCCGCCAGCGTTCAAGATGCTCCCGGTTACGGAGCCGCCGCCGCCGGACGCGGGGCCAATGATATAGGGAACTACCTGAACCAGGACCGACGGCGGCGCACCAGGCGCGCCGAGAGCGGTGACGACAAACTGGCCTGCGCAGTCCACGTCGTGGGTGGTGACAGTCACCTGGAAGTTGTCATTGGTAGTGAGAATTTCTCCCGAGGTGATGTTATGGCCAGTAGTCACGTCCTGCACCGTCGTGGTTAGGACCGGTACTTTTGGTGCGAGCCCATAGAAATAGCCAGCCCCCGATACGTCAGCAACCAAAGTCGCGGTGCCGCTGGTCGTGTTTAGTGTGTACACGGCGATGGGGGAGATATTTCCACCGGTGTACAAGGTGTTGTTCTCGAACACCGAGGCTCCGCTACCGCAAGGGAGGTTTGTGGTGCCTATCTCAGTCGCCGTGCCCGTGGTGGTGTTGACCGAATACAGGAGAGTATGGCCGACTCCGCAGCCTGAGCTCGACGGGGTGATGTAGAGAGTGTCTGAGTTCGTGGAGACCCCGAAGCCGGTGGGGCTACTCAGTCCTGTGGCCCCGATCAGCGTGGCAGCGCCCGTTGTTGGGTCAATGGAATACAGATTCAGGTTTGAATCGAAGCCATAACTTCCCTTGGTTGTGGACCCGAGAAATCTGTAGCTAGATGAGGCAGGGCCAATAGCTGTCTCACTACCGTTGGCTGGGTTCACCTCATAGAGCTTGCCGCCGGTACCACAGGGGCCATAGCCGTATAGATTGCCGTGGTACACAGCTAGCCCGCAGAGAGTGACCGACAGGGTGCCTATTGGCGTGAAAACACCCGTATCAAGATCGATTACTCCAAACTGAGAAGTACTCGTCACTTCATAAGCCAAGTGATCCGCCAGGGCGGAGGGTTGGAACACTAAGAAAATGGAGACTAGCAGGGCTACGAGAGCCAAGCTTCTAACGGTGCGAAACATCGTGGCTGGCATACGGTTCTCCTTATCAAACGTCAAAACAGTAACCCGGTTGCGCATAAAGATGTCAACGAAGTTTTGGGTTAGTCCCGGGTTAGTCCGAAACGTTGTGCAAATAAGAGGTTTGACTACCGACATAAGTTGAGATATGTTCGGGAGCGCTCGCGGGTTGAGGGGGCCTGCGAGGGACGATGCGGTGTGTGGAGGGCGTCGTGGGTGTTGACGAAAGATGCGGTTCCTCTCTGCGGTTCGACCTGTACGAGCTGGACATCAAGAACTCTCAACTTCGGCGAAGCGGAATCCAGGTCGATCTTCCACCGCAGGCGCTGCGAGTGCTCGCGCTGCTTGCGGCACGTCCCAACGAGCTGGTCGCGCGCCGGGCGATCAAAGACGCGCTGTGGCCAGGGGAACCTCATGGCGACTTTGACAGCCGGCTGAATTTCACGGTCAAAAAGCTGCGGGAAGCCTTGGGCGATGATGCGGACCGTCCGCGCTACGTTCAGACCGTGCGCCATGCCGGGTATAGGTTCATCGCCCCGGTGCGGCCGGCGCGCGATGTTAGTTCCGCTAACGACGACAATCCGGCGAGCCACGCAGCCGGCATCGCGCAGACGCCGGTCGAGCGTAGCGCAGCCGTGGGCGGGGTTGTGAGGCATGGCTTTCGGTTCGGTCTGAGTGGAGCTCTTCTGATTGCGATCATCGCCGTGGCTGCGTCCGCGGTCGCGTTCGGAGGCTTCGTGTTAGGACCGCGCGGCGCCGGCCCTGCCGTCAGGGTTTCGGGCTGCACGTGCCATTCTCTCGCACCGACTCGCCCCATCTGGCGGTTCGGGATAAGACCCGGGACTGGGCGGCGGGCAGAATCATTGCTCAGAATACGGATGAGGTCATGGTGGACGTGGAAAAGTGGACTGACGACGAGATTGTCATCGGCGGATTCAGCGGCGACTATGGGAAGAAGGGTTGGGCGCTCGTGGAGGGCGATAAGTTGGAGGTCGCGGTGTGGAATCCACAAAGCGGCTCCGGGCCGGCGACGTTTTGCGCGGCGGTTGTTTCGGCA
>DATFNR010000053.1:0-76478 GCA_035266285.1 Candidatus Sulfotelmatobacter sp. | reverse complement strand
CCGGCAGTTCCCGCGGCTTTTGGTCGAGCGTCTTCGTGGCGAGAGATTTTCGAGATCGCGCCGCCCCCTCGATCCGTGACAACTCGAACGAGCGCATATAGAGCTGAGCCACGTTGCTCCAGACCATCTCACGGCCCAGCTTGTAAGCATTCTTGCGAATAGTATGCCGGCGGGTGTCGTCGCGCAGCAAGCCAATCACCTCGCGGGCTATGGCCGGGGCGTCGCAGAACGGCACCAGCACGCCGTGGTCTTCCGCCAACAATTCTGCAGCGTGCCAGTACGGCGTCGAAATTACCACTTTGCCCGCACCAAACGTGTAGGCTAGCGCCCCCGACGTGATCTGCGCTTCGTTGAGATAAGGCGTGATGTAAAAGTCTGCGGCGCCGATGAACTCTTTCAGAGTTTCAAGTTCTACGAACCGGTTGTAGAAGATGACGTTCTTCTCGAGTTTGTTCTTTTTGGCGAGGATTTCGAGGCTAAGCCGGTAGGCTTCGCCATGCTCGCGTAGTTCGTTGGGATGGGTTGCGCCCAGCACAATATAAACAACGTCGGGAAACTCCGCTAGAATGTGCGGCAGGGCGTTGAGCACGTATTCGATCCCCTTGTTCGGCGAAAGCAACCCGAACGTGAGCAGCACCACCTTGCCTTCCACACCGAACTGGTCCTTGAAATCGGTCGAATCGACAAAACCTACGTCGGGAATGCCATGCGGGATGAGATCGATCTTGGCCGGCGGTGCCTGGTAAATCTCCTGCAACATCTGTCGCCCCCGTTCAGCCATGACCACGAGCCGGGTCGAGAGCGCGACTAACTCGCGCATTACGCGCCGTTGGTTGGCGTTCGGCTCACGCAAAATGGTATGAAGGGTAATGACAACGGGCATTCTCAATTCGCGCAGGAGTGCCAGGATATGGCCGCCGGCCGTCCCGCCGAAAACGCCGAATTCGTGCTGCAAGCAGACGATGTCCACGTCGCTGATGTTGAGGAAGTCCGCAGCACGTAGATAAGACGATAAATCCTGCTCCTCAATCTCGAAGTGAACTACTTGGGGGTACTTGTAGCCACCTTGAATGTCATTCACCGACACTGAGAAACACTGGCTTTGGGGATGCGCAGCTGCCACGGCGGCAAGCAGGTCAGATGTGAACGTCGCAATGCCGCACTTGCGCGGTAAGTGGTCGCCGACAAACGCGATCTTGCGAATTTTAGAACCTTCTTCCATGAGGCAGTCTTTACATTCCTCGTGCCCGGCCCTGCTATGCACAAGAGTCTGCGCGCCAAACTGCAAATGTGCCGCCTCAGCGTGAACTGGGGAAGGACTCCGGTAGTGTAGATTCCGTCCTTCGGGCGGTGGTTTTTCAAGGCATGCGGCTCTACCGATCCGATGCGGGTTGGCAGGAGCGCGGGAAGGATATTCGCGCATATGCAGTGATCGTCTCGATGAGCCCAACCAAGCTATCCCTCGGCATGGTCGCATCCCTGCAGAGCCCAGCTGCCGTTTCACCCGGCAAAATCATTGTACCTCGCATCGTGATTGGAGTAGTGATTCTTGATTAGCCTGCTGGCGGCGGAATCGGCGCTGCTATGCGTGGAGCGTCGAGTTTGCGGTCGCGTGCGGCGAGATCTGGGGTTGTCGGCCCGCCAGCATCTCTTGCAGCGCGACGAATCCGATGGCGAGGTGCAGCGGGGCCTTGCAGTGAGTGACATACTGGCCCGCAGGCATGGTCGACTGATTCCCGCTTCCTGGGACCCTCGACTCATCGGCTCGGCTTTGGCGCTTCGTCCGTCGGATTAGTACCGATAAACGCCCTTGTGTTCACAAAAAGAGGATCATTCTCTAGTGGTCTGCGATCCGGAAATTATCACGTGGGCGCCATGCTGAGCTTAGATCAGCTTCCCCAAATGAAATGACCCCCTGGCTAGGGTTGCAATTGGAGGGTTTACATTACACCCAAACTGGCGTGATCGAGCAAGAATGAGACGGTTGAAGCACCACTCAAATGATTGAATATTAACAAATCAGCTCCTTGCCCCCAAGTTCGGGACCAGGGGGTCGGAGGTTCAAATCCTCTCTCCCCGACCAATTCTTTTCTCTCGCCCATTCAGTCGGTTACGCAGCTTTCGCGGCTTCCGATTGCTCCTCTTTTTTCGGTACATTCAGTACGACTGAGGGCAATTCAAAGCCGAATCCGCTATTCTCCGCCCACAGCGATGTTCCTTTTGTCACAACAACCACGAATTGATTTTCATCGGGGAATAGCGTATCAAGGCGGCAGTTTTTCGTTCTCTCCGAGAGCGGCAGAGTCAGGCTCACCCATGGGAGTCCGTTGAGATACAGAATGCGGTTGGGTAGAACTGAGGAGCACCAGCGCTGGCAACAAACGTGCGCCTTGATGTCGTCGAGGGAACTGGTGCGGAGCCAGGCCAAACTGAAAACACTCCGAGCAACGGGGGAGAGCGCGAAGCCAGAGTTGGCCCGCGCCGCACGGGTCCACGCCATGCCCTGCTGGCTGCTGGCCTTTCTTGTTCTGCCAGGTTTCTTCACGCTGCTTGCTCCCGCTTCTGCTCAAATCTCTCCAGGGCCGCTCTCCCGGCCGCATCAATCGCTGAACGGATCGACAAACTGCGCCAGTTGCCACAAGTTCGGCGGACAGGCGGCTCTGAAGTGCCTGGAATGTCACACGGAGATTGCCGCCCGTGTCTCCGCACGCAAGGGTCTGCATACCACCTACAACATTCCAGCCGGCTCCAGCCAGGAATGCGCCCGCTGCCATTCCGAGCACAACGGCGAAGACTTTCCCCTGATCAAGTGGGACATCAAGACGTTCAATCACAAGGAGGCTGGGTATCTGCTCGAAGGAAAGCACGCGGGCTTGGAGTGCAACAAGTGCCACAATCCGGCACACATTTCACCGCAGGAGCGGGCTTCCATCAAGATCAAGGATCTGACGCGGACCTACCTCGGTCTGTCCGCAGCCTGCTCCAGCTGTCACGAGGATCCCCACAAAGGCCGGCTCGGCCCAAACTGCCAGCAATGCCACAACTTCGTGGACTGGAAGACAGTCAATGTCAGCCAATCAGGCCAATCGCAGTTCGATCACTCGAAGACCCGCTATCCGCTGACCGGACTGCATGCTCAGGTGCAGTGTGCCAAGTGCCATGTCAACGGGCCGGACGGCAAGCCGCAATACGCCGGCATTCCTTTCAGCCAGTGCACCGATTGCCACAAGGACCCCCACCACGGCAGCTTCCCGCAGGGCTGCCAGAGCTGCCACACCACGAACGGCTGGAAGAAGATCTCCCTGCAGGCGGTCAATGAGCGCTTCGATCACTCCAAAACGAAATATCCTCTCGAAGGCAAGCACACGACGGTCGACTGCGCCCAGTGCCACGCCAACGGAGACTTCAAGAAGCCGCTGGCGTTCGCAAAATGCATGGACTGCCATATGCCGGATCCGCACAACGGGCAGTTCGACAAGCGCGCCGACGGCGGAGAGTGCGCGTCCTGCCACACCGTCCAGGGCTGGAAGCCTTCTACGTTCACGGTCAAGGAACACGCAACCAGCGCCTATCCTCTACAGGGCGGACACGCACACCTGGAGTGTGCACAGTGCCACATTCCGAAGGGCAAAGACACTCTCTTCAAGATCAAGTTTGCCAACTGTACCGACTGCCATATCGACCGCCACGCCGGCCAGTTCGCCGCCGCCCCGTATTTCAACGCTTGCGACCGCTGCCACAACCTCGAGGGATACAAGCCCTCCACCTTTAGTCTGGCCAAGCACAAACAGACGCGGTTCATTCTCACCGGCGGGCACGTCGCGGTTCCCTGTGCCGACTGTCACAAGGAATCGAATGAATTTCAGCCGAAACCGGCGGTCATCTATCACTGGAAGAATCTGGACTGCACCAGTTGCCACGCGGACCCGCACAAGGGCGAATTCAAGGAGCGCATGCAGCAGAAGCGCGCGGACGGTTCGCTGGCTGGCTGTGAAGCCTGCCACGGCACGAAGTCATGGAAGGAGCTGTCGGGCTTCGACCATTCCAAGACCGGTTTCCCGCTGACCGGAGCGCACCGCGCGACAGCCTGTGTGGATTGCCATAAGCCGCCCAACCTTGAAACCAGGCTGATGAACGTGGACTTCAAAGCCGCGCCGAAAGTCTGCGAAGAATGCCACGAAGATGTCCACGGAAAACAGTTCGCCAAGGCCGAGGTCACTCACTGTGCCGATTGCCATACCAGCATGAAGTGGAAACCGTCGCTGTTTGACCACGACAAGAGCACCCAATTCCCTTTGCGTGGCGCTCATCAGAACGTGCGGTGTTCCGAGTGTCATAAGTTGACGAAGCTCGTTGCCGGCAAGACCGTGCTGTTCTACAAGCCCACGCCCAAAGACTGCGCAGCCTGCCACGGGCCGACCAACCCTGTCCCCAGAAAGCAAGGGCTCTAATTTCCATGGAGTCCGGGGTCGCCACCTTCTGGTGGGCGCTCAAGGTTGTACAACCTTTAGCTAATCAGTCCACCAGTGGGTTCTGCCACGCCGTTTCTGCCAGCGATAGCAACTCCTGCACGCCAGAATGTTGAAAAT
This sequence comes from Candidatus Sulfotelmatobacter sp., assembly GCA_035266285.1. Classification (GTDB taxonomy): domain Bacteria; phylum Acidobacteriota; class Terriglobia; order Terriglobales; family Acidobacteriaceae; genus Sulfotelmatobacter. The sequence continues at coordinate 71,889 of DATFNR010000053.1, read as the reverse complement.
CGCAACAGTCAGTGTTTTAGCGATTTTTCTAATCTCATCGAGTAAAAACTTTCGGGACAACCCGCAGAACTTACATTTCACTCCTAGCAATAGGTGCGCGAGATCAGCAGTGGTGGGCCGGCATTGGAATCCGGCCAATGCACCAATCGACACTGCCGATCAGCACCTGCGTAACGTTTTCGCGAGCTCATTCAGGCTTGTATCCTGAGTGGACAGAGAATTGCAGTCTGCATGGCCACGATTCCACTCTTCAACTTCTGTTAACTGGGACCGGGCTGGGGCGATCATGTTCGGGTCGGGGGGCGTACTCAAATTTCTTGCAGTGCTGTTGCTGGTTTTTTCCGGCACCTCCGGGAAATCCCAGACCTATGAAGGCACGCACAGCCCACATGGCAACCTGAATGTCCCGTGCCAGAATTGCCATACGGCCAACGCCTGGAAGCCGGTCCGAGCCGTTCCTGAATTCGATCACAACCAGACGCGCTACCCGTTGCGCGGTATGCATCAGGCCGTCGCCTGCGTTCAATGCCACGTGAAGCCTGTCTTCACCAACGTGGGGCAGCGCTGCCAGGACTGCCACGCCGATATTCACCGGCGGCAATTGGGAGCCAACTGCGAACAATGTCACACTGTCCGCGGATGGCAAGTCTCGGTGCAACAGATTCAGCAGCACAATAACCGCTTCCCGCTCACCGGAGCGCATGCCGCGGTCGACTGCGATACCTGTCACAAGGGTGCTGCGAACAGCAAGTTCCAGACGATGTCCACGGAGTGCTATTCGTGCCACCAGTCGGACTACACCGCGACCACCAACCCGAATCATGTGACGGCCAAGTTTGCCATCCAGTGCGAGACCTGCCACAGCACCGACAACTGGCTGAATGCGAAGTTCGACCACAATTCGGTGGGATTTCCCCTCACCGGCGGGCACGCGGTTCCACCGAGGCAATGCGCGGATTGCCACGTCAACAATAACTACAACCTGGGCGTTACCGCATGCCTCACCTGCCATCAGAAAGATTTCGCCGGAGCGACCACTCCCGTGCCGCACGCCGGTTTTCCCACAACCTGCGAACAGTGCCATGACACAGTGCAGTGGAGCGATGGCAAGTTCGACCACTCCAAGACTGGCTTCACCCTCACGGGCATGCACACGGTGCCGCCGCGACTGTGCACGGATTGCCACACCAACAATAACTACACCTTGAACAACACGACCTGCGTGTCGTGCCATTTGAAGGACTTCAAGAACACTAGCAATCCGAGCCACGTCAGCTTCAACTTCTCGCAGACGTGCGAAACCTGCCACACCACATCGGGCTGGTCGCCGGCGACCTTCGACCATTCGACTGTGAACTTTCCGTTGACGGGGGCTCATACGATGCCGCCGCGTCAGTGCACCGACTGCCACGCCAACAACATTTTCAACCTCACCTCCACGGCATGCGTTACGTGCCACATGAAGGATTTCCAGAACACCACGAATCCCAATCACGTGGCTGGCGGGTTCGCCCAGACCTGCGAAACCTGTCACACGACGAGCGCCTGGCAGCCAGCTCAGTTCGATCACTCCAAGTCCGCATTTCCACTAACGGGCTCGCACACCGTACCGCCGCGGCAGTGCACTGACTGCCACGTCAACAACAACTACAACATCACCAACACCACGTGCATCAGCTGCCACCAGAATGACTACAACAAGGCCACCACGCCGGTGCCGCACTCGGGCTTTCCTACGACCTGCCAGCAGTGCCACGACACGGTGCAGTGGACCGACGGCAAATTTGACCACTCCACGACCGGCTTCACCCTGACCGGCATGCACACCGTGCCGCCCCGGCAGTGCACCGATTGCCACGTCAACAACAACTACAGCCTGAACACCGGCGCCTGCGTGAGCTGCCACCTCAAGGACTATCAAGGCACGACGAACCCGAACCACGTGACCGCCAATTTTCCGCAGACTTGCGATTCGTGTCACAACACCACAAGCTGGCTGAACGCCACCTTCAATCACAACAGCACCGGCTTTCCGTTGACCGGCATGCACACCGTGCCGCCGCGGCAGTGCACCGATTGCCACGTCAACAACAACTACAACCTGAATACCGCGGCCTGCGTCAGTTGCCATCTGAAGGACTATCAAGGCACGACGAACCCGAATCACGTGACCGCCAATTTCCCGCAGACCTGCGACTCCTGTCACAACACCACAAGCTGGCTGAATGCCACCTTCAATCACAACAGCACCGGATTTCCGCTGACCGGCTCGCACACGGTACCGCCGCGGCAGTGTACTGATTGCCACGTCAACAACAACTACAACATCACGAATACGGCCTGCGTGAGCTGCCACCAGAACGACTACAACAACGCGGTTTCGCCGGTGAACCACGTCGCAGCCGGCTTTCCCACCACCTGCGAGACGTGCCACGACACGGTCCTTTGGACTGACGGGACTTTCAATCACACGTCGACCGGCTTCCAGCTGACCGGGGCGCACACGGTGCCGCCGCGGCAGTGCGCCGACTGCCACGTCAACAATAACTACTCGCTGAACACCACGGCGTGCGTGAGTTGTCACCTCAAGAACTATCAGGGCACTACGAATCCGAATCACGCATCGGCTGGATTCCCGCAGCAGTGCGAACTCTGCCACGACACGACCGTCTGGACCGATTCCACGTTCAACCACAACAACACGGCGTTCCCGCTGACCGGATCGCACACGGTCCCTCCGCGGCAGTGTACCGACTGCCACGTCAACAACAACTACACGACTTTGCCGACAACCTGCGTTGGCTGCCATCAGACCGACTACAACAACACCACGAATCCGGGTCATTCTGCGCAGCCACAGTTCTTCCCGACTACGTGCCAGACCTGTCACAACACGACCGCCTGGACCGGAGCCACCTTCAATCACGCGCAGTACACGCAGTTCCCGACCAACCACGGGAACGCAGGTGGCGTGTGCTCCACCTGTCACACAAATTCCAACAATTACGCCATCTTCCAGTGCACCGGTTGCCATGGCGGCAATAACCCGAACAATTTCCAGCACGACAACGTGCCGGGTTATGTCTACAACAGCGTGAACTGCTACCAGTGCCACTCCAGCGGAAACGGCGGGGGATAGAGCCGGATTTTCGGGAGTTTCTCGTCACGGGCCGAAGGGGCGAGCGGGTGAATTCAGATGGAGCGCCACGAGTGCCAGCAAAGCGAATAGCAGGAAACAATGACGGCAGTTCAGAAACAACTGGGGACGTTGATGCTAATGCTGTCCTGTGCGGCAGCGCAGAACTCTGCCGGAACGGCAACCGTGCAACGCGTCACTGTGGCACGAGACGGGGCGGAAGTCCGGGTGGAAATCACGCTCACCGCTCCGGTGCAGCCTTCGGTCGCAACTGCAGTTGGGCCCGACCGCATTCTGCTCGATCTTCCCGGCACCATTTGCAACGACGCGACAAAAGTCGTCGCGGTGGGGGTGAATGGTGTGCGACGAGTCCGCGTGGGCCAGCACAGCACCCGTCCCGTCATCACGCGCCTGGTGATCGACCTGGATCGCGCTCACCGATATACCTGGACGGCGGAGGGCAAGCAAATCATTGTCAGCGTGGGCCGGGCTGAGAACGCGCGCCGTTCCCAGGGAGCGCCTGTAGCCGCAACCTCAGGCAACCTGATCGGCGTCTTTCGCCGCAAGCGAGAGAAGCCGCCGCAGCCCGTGATCGAGGACGACAGCGTGGCGGTCACCACTCCTGCTCCGCCGCCCACGCCTTCGGGCCCGTCATTCGAGCCCTCTGCCAAGGATTCCGGTGCAACCCCGCTTCCGGCGCCACCACCGGCGGTTGCCACCGCCCAACCCGCGGTACCGGCTGCCAACTCTGCCTCCCCACGTTCCTTTGACCAGAATCGGACTGCACCCGCAACCCCGACCAAACTGGCGGCCAGCCCTGCATCGACACCGCAAGCCAGCGAGACGCCTGCAACTCTTGCAGCAGAAAAACCGGCAGCCGGCCCAGAGAACAATGAACTGGCGTCGGCCGCCCCGCTTGTGCAAGCGCCGCCGGCGAGCACCGCCGCCGACAGCACGACGAGTCCAGCAAGCGACACTGGCGCGGCGGCTACGGCGGCAGAAGCCGCAGCGGCACCTCCGGCCCATCCGTCAACGCTGATCGCTCGGCCCGACGATCCTAGCCTGCATACGGTCTTCAAAGTGAAATATGTGGCCGAGGGTGTGGCGTACCTCGATGGCGGGCGAGCGCAAGGCCTGGCCGAAGGCATGAAACTCGAGGTCGAAAACACAAACCTGCCTGCCACGCAAGGAGACAGCGCTCACGCCGCCGATCCCCGAGTCGTGGCCGAACTCGAAGTAACCGCGGTGGCGGAATCCTCGGCGGTGACGGAGATCCACACTCCCAAGCGGCCGGTGATCGTCGGCGACCTGGCCTACTTGTCAAGCGATGATGCCGAAGCCTTGGTGCAGCAGCGCGCACTGAGCGCGACGCGGCAGTATCCGGCCGTCATTTCGTTCACCGAAGGCGACACTCTCGACGAAGAAGTTCGCGAGGAAATTCCGCGCCCGCCGCTGCCTTCGGTGAACCGCGCTCGAGGCCGCTTCGGATTTGACGATATCGAGACCATCAGCCACGGCACCAGCAGCGTCACCAGTTCGGACGTAGGAATGGTCTTTCGCGGCGACATCACTCGGATCGGCGGCACGTACTGGAACCTGAGCGGCTATTGGCGCGGAGAGCTGACCAAGGCATCGGCTGCCAGCCAGCAGACCCTGCAGAACCTGGTCAACCGCACGTACCACCTGAACCTGACCTACGACAATCCCAACTCAACTCTGGTCGCAGGATTCGGGCGTCTGTATCTTCCCTGGGCTCCCAGTCTGGATACGATCGACGGCGGCTATTTTGGCAAGCGGCTCTCCAAAGGCGCGACGGTAGGCATTTTTGGCGGATCCACCCCCGATCCCTCCTCGTGGGACTACAACCCGAGCAATGCCATGGGCGGAACCTTCATCAACTTCGAGGGCGGGGAATATAACGGCTTCCACTATAGCGCGACCAGCGGCGCCGGCGTGAACATGGTGAACTGGGCGATCAACGATCCGTTCCTTTTCCTCGAAGATTCGATCTCCTACAAGCGCGACATCGCTGTTTATGAGTCGGCACAACTGGACAGCCCGAAGGGAAACACGCAGACACCGGCGCCGGGCCCCGGCCTGGGACGCAACTTCTTCACCCTTCGGGTGAACCCGCATGCCAAGGTGGAGCTCGACTTCAACTACAACTATTTCCGTCAGGTTCCGACCTTTAACGCAACGCTGGTCGGCACTGGCCTGCTCGACAAGTATCTGTTTCAGGGATTCAGCGCAGGCGGACGAGTCGAAGTGTGGGATCAGTTCTGGCTTTCGACCACTCTGGGCCGAAGCAATGGGACCGGGGACGCCAAGTCTTCGCTCAACGAAATGTACGGCATCACCTGGGGCCGGGTGCCGTGGATGAAACTGCGGGCCGACCTCCACTATGCCCGCTTCAACAGTTCGTTCGGCAACGGGTCGTATGAGTCGTTCTCGCTGTCGCGCCAAATGAGCGACCGGCTCCGCCTCGAAGTCCTGCTCGGGCAGCAGAACTTCGCTTCCGCCATCACGGCCAACACGCGCAGCCGCTTCGTTACGGGCACGGTCGAAACCACCCTCGGGCCGCACTACTACCTGCAGGGAAATTTCACGACCAACCGCGGAGACATGAGCTACGACCAGATCATGTTCTCCATCGGCTACCGCTTTGACTCGAAGAGGAAGGGCGAATGAGGCACCTCACACATCTTGCAGAGTCCTGCCGCCGCGGTGCGATAGGGGCTTTCATGCTGATCCTTGTTACGGGAATCGGATTTGCGAGCACCACCCCGACTCCGGAGGCTCAGAAGCTGGACGATCTGCTGGCCCGCACCGCCGACCAGATGACCGGATTCCTCGATCAGTTCTCCGACGTCAAATGCACGGAGATGGTCCGGCAGGAAAAGCTGGGCAAGGACGATAAGGTCGAACTGAAGGAAGAGTCCACCTACGACTATCTGGTGATCCTGACCAACGCCGGAGGCGAGCTGAATCTCTCGGAGTCCCGCATCCCGGTGCATGAGGCGAAGCGGGATCGCAAGAACACCTCCATGCTGCTCAGCAACGGCTTCGCCACGCTGTTTCTCGTCTTCCACCCCCTCTATTCGCTCGCTTTCAAGTTCAGTCTGGCGGGAGAAGAAACTCAGGATGGCAGGCTTCTGGACAAGATCAGCTTTCAGCACATCCCCGGCATGAAGTCGCCGGCTGCCCTGGCGCTTCGCGGCAGGGAGTATCCGCTGGAACTCGCCGGGACGGCGTGGATCGACCCTCAGACTGGCTCCATCGCGAAGATCGAGGCCGGTATCGGGGATACGCTCGCGGACGTGGGCTTGAAATCGCTCAGTTCGGAAATCGATTTTGCCCCCGTGCCATTTGCGGATTTGAAGCAGGTCTACTGGTTCCCCACGCACGCGCGCGTGGAGGTCGAAACACCCCGGCAGCACTGGCGTAACTTGCACCAGTTCACCGCGTACAAGAAATTCTCAGTAAGTACAGAGGAGCAGGTAATCAAGAAATGAGCGCAAATGCTACAGCAGCGACTCGCATCGCCGATGGGGCGAGGTCCGTGCCTGACGCGGAGAGAGGTCATCGTATCCGCCTTTACGCCCTCTATATCCTCGCCGTCGCCACCAATCTCGCCATCTTCATTTACGGGTTTGACTATTACAAACTCTCGGCGATCGACCGCCCCTTCTCGTCCAAGCATCACCTGCTGCGCCCCAGCGGCCCCATCGGCCTTTACCTGGGATTCATTGGGGTGGCGCTGTTCGCCGGAATCTTTCTCTACCCCCTGCGCAAGCACTGGCAATGGCTGAGCACGAAAGGCAGTACCCGGCACTGGCTCGACATTCACGTGCTCATGGGCCTCACAGCGCCGTTCATTGTTGCGTTTCACTCGACGCTGAAGTTCCGGGGCATCGCCGGCATGGCATTCTGGATCATGTTCGCAGTGTCGGCCAGCGGGGTGGTCGGACGCTACCTCTATGCCCAGATTCCCCGCAAGATGACAACCGCCGAACTCACGATGAAGGAACTGCAGGAATTGCAGGACAGTCTCGCGCAGCAACTCACGGCTCAGAATCTGCTGCCGGAATCAGACCTGCGCGCCCTCCTGCGCCTGCCGGACGAGAGCCGAGTAAAGCGGCTTCCCATTGTGGTCGCGCTTGTCTACATGATGATCCTCGACCTGCTGCGGGTATTTCGCGTCGCCCGCTTGCGGCGCCATGCGCTCAGCCTGAGCGAGTCCTTCCGGACGCTCGCCGGATTCTGGCCTACCCCGAATCGCGAGCTCGAGAAAGCCATCCGTGCAGCCGCAGAAGAAGCGGCTCTTTCGAAACGAATCCTGTTTCTGTCACGCTCGCAGAAGGTCTTCCACCTCTGGCACGTCGTGCATAAGCCTTTCAGCTACGCCTTCGCTGTGCTGGCGCTGCTCCACATCGGACTCCAGTTCGTTCTGGGGTACTTTTAGGCCCCGATGGATACCCTCATCACTTACGGGATCGGCGGCCTCATTTGCCTCTTCTTTCTTGTGGGCTATCTCAAGAGCCTGAAGAAGAGAGAGGCGCGCGCCCGCGAAGCTGCTGAAAAAGGCACGCTGTTCTCCGATGGACCGAAGGCGCAGCATCCGCACATTGACGCCAATTACTGCATCGGTTGTGCAACCTGTACGAGTGTCTGCCCCGAGGGCGATGTGCTGGCCATGATCGGCGGCAAGGCCGTCATCGTCAACGGATACAAGTGCATTGGGCATGGACTGTGCGCCGATGCCTGTCCGGTGGGCGCGATTACCATGGTGATGGCCAGCCCGAGCATGGGCGCGGACATGCCCCACCTTACGCCTGAGTTCGAGACGACGGTGCCGAACCTTTTTATTGTCGGAGAACTCGGCGGACTGGCTCTGATCAAGAATGCCGTGAACCAAGGCCGCGACTGTGTGGACACGATTGCAAACCGGCTCAACGCCCGCACCACTGCTTCCACCCCCGGCGTCTACGACCTGCTGGTCATCGGGGCCGGGCCGGCCGGCATCAGCGCATCCCTGCGCGCGATCGAACACAAACTTAACTATCTGACACTGGAGCGCGATGAAATTGGCGGCACGGTGGCCAAATATCCGCGCCAAAAACTGGTTATGACCAGCCCAGTCGAATTCCCCATGTACGGCAAGTTCAACAAGCTGCAACTCTCCAAAGAACACCTGCTGGCTTTCTGGGACATGGTTCTGAACCGCGCCGATTTCAACGTCTCGACCGGCGAGAGAGTGGACGACGTTAAGCGGGATGCGAATGGAACCTTTACAGTCGTAACCGCAACCAATCAGTACCGCGCGCGCGCCGTAATCCTGGCACTGGGCCGTGCCGGCGAACCGCGCAAACTTGGCGTGAAGGGCGAGGAACTGCCCAAGGTGATGTATCGCCTGATCGAAGCGGATCACTATATCAACAAGAAAATTCTGGTCGTGGGAGGCGGAGATAGTGCCGTCGAGGCCGCGATGGGATTGGCCAACCAGTCCGGCAACGTTGTGACTCTCTCGTACCGAAGCGAGCGCTTCACCCGCCTCAAAGAACGAAACGCCAAGCGGATCGAAGATTGCATGCGCTCCGGAAAAGTAAAGGTATTGTTCAACTCAAATCCGGTGGAGTGCAAGGTGGAGTCGGTCGTGATCGAAGTAGGCGGCAAGCGGCAGGAGATTCCGAACGACTACGTCTGGGTCTTTGCTGGAGGCACGCCGCCCAACGCGTTTCTAAAGAAGATCGGAGTGGGTTTCGGCGCTCGAGACATGACGCCCGAAGCCAGCAGAGAAGCCAGGCAAGCCGACACAGATCGGAAACAACTCGCTCAGGCTGCCTCCACGCCAGCCCACTGAGAAAAGGTCAGCACCCTGCCAACCGAGACGTCCGCTCGGCAGAGTCGCCGCACGAGCCGCTTACGAAATGTATTCTCGCCTGTGCACGTGTGAGTGGCTGAGGCTCATGCGGCGTCGCGCGCTCGGCAACTGGACTAGGCGTTGGTCGACTGAGCACCTGTCCACACGCTCTTGATTTGAGGAGGATGCAGCAATGTTTGCATGACAACGCAATACTGCTCGGTTTTTTGCTGGAGAGCGGTCATCTGCTCTGGTGTAGCCTGCGGCGCGCGGACATCGAAATTGACCCTTATGTTCTCAAATCCGATCGGCGCCGTTTTTGACATTCCCAGTGTCCCTTGCAAATCCAGATCCCCCTCAACGGTCACCTCGATGCCATCGGCAGGTATCCCCATCGCGGCGGCTACCATCTGGGCAGTGATCTGCGCGCAAGCCGCGAGCGCTCCGAGTAGCAGATCCCCGGAGCAGGCTCCGGTGCCGGCTCCTCCAACGCCTTTGTGCGCCTGCGCAGCATAGATCGCCCGCCCGAGATCCACGGAGCAGGAGATGGGCGCGTCGGTTTGTCGGCCATGCGCGACCAAGGTGATTCGGGAACCGGCCGGGTCCTGGCGGTACGCGTCTTTCAAGGGTCGTTGTAACGATCGGACATCCATGAAGTTCCTCTCAAATCGCGTCCGTCAAATTTGCCGCAGCCGGAATCTCTCGCTCGATTGCGTATTCAGGCGTAGCCACCTCAGCCACGCCATGGTAGCAAATATTCATCCAGCTGGAGCGGTGCGATCCGCTTTCCCTCTTTCGGGGTCTGCTTATGGCAAGCCAGAAAAAAGGATCGTTACCACCGGACACCTTCGGCAATGAGCTGAACCGCTGACGAGGGTTACGCTACAACCGATGAAACCCCGTCTACACCCTTAAGGTCCGCCCTCTAAGGTAAACACTTGATTCTCGCCTCAGAGATAGGCGGGCTATAAGCGAAGAGTTAAACTTCCCTGAGAGCGGCGCGTTCCCCATGTGCCGGCCCGCACGCGACACTGGGTCGGCAAGGAGTCGGTACCGTGAGTGTCGATGCCGTGCCTGTGCCCCCCATGCGGAGTCGGCAATCTATCGTTTGCCTCGTGCTCGTCATCATCTGTCTGTCTGGTCTGGGCGTGCATGCCAGCGCGCAACAGGAACGGCTTGCCACTTCTGACTTGGCCCAGCAGAATCTGTCACATGTCGCGGCGTCCGTCGGGCAGATCGTGAGCGTGCTCCACCGGGATCCAGGTCTCATGGTGGAGTTGAAGCGCTGGATTGCAAAGGACGCAACCGATCACGGCCAGCTGATTTCTGACGCCGATCTTGCTGATGAAGCCATTTTCGAGCGACTGGAAACTGATATCAGTTTTCGCTCCGTTGCGACTCTGCTGCTGCAGAAATATGGCTACCTGCAGCCCACCATCAACCCTGATTCCGAACTCGGCAAGGAACAGGAGTTGCTGATGCAGGAGCGCGTGATGCTGCTGGCGCAACGAGGTGCGCCACAGCAGGCCAAAACTGGACAAGCGCAAAGCGCACAGCAGAATCAGGTTTGCGATCCGAGCACCGGCCGTTGCACGGCTGCGACGCTCCCTATGCAGCAACCCGCGCAGCTTCCCGCCGTCGGACCTTCGCAAATGCCCGGATCACAACTACCGCCGAATGTGCCCAACACACCCTATCTTCCGCCACAGTCCGGAGCGCCCACCAACAACGTCACTGAATTGATGAAGACGAGCGGGGAAGACACGCTTGGAACCGATCAGACGCAGGCGGGCAATGCGCTGGGGGTATCACCGAATCTCATCCCGGTGGGCCAGAACTGGCAGGCGGGTCCGGTTCCGCAAGCCACCGGTCAGAGCCCCATGCGGATGGGAAGCGGAGGTTCGGGAGGGGACCGTCTGGAAGATATCTCGCTAGGCGCAGAATTCGGAGGAGATGAAGCAAGTACGAATGAGTACGCGGGCAACGCGTTCACAACCAGAGGGTACGCCTCAAATCCTTTTGCGGTCGAATCACCGGTCTCCAACTCGACTGCGTCTCCGTACGGCGAGACGAACAGCGCATTCCGTCCGGCGGCGAACGCGCCGCGCCTGAGGGAGCCATCAGCCGCGCACACCCGGCTTGTCCGAAGCCCCAATCCCTACAACGACATCCCTTCGCTGTATGACATGTACCTGCAGGCGACGCCGCGTCCCATCGCCCTCGAGCGCTTCGGCATGCAGGTCTTTGAGAACGGAACGCGCGACTTGCAGGCCATTCCAATGGATTTGCCGGTCGGTCCGGAGTATGTGCTGGGGCCCGGCGACGCGGTGTCGATTGATCTGTGGGGAGGTGTTTCACACCGATTCTACGAAGTCGTGGACCGGGAAGGTCGGGTCAGCCTGCCGGAGGTTGGTCCCGTTCTGGTGGCGGGGAAATCCCTGGCTGACATGCAGCAAACGGTGCAGAAAGTTCTGCGCACGCAGTTCCGCGATGTTTCTGCCGACGTCTCTCTGGCGCGCTTGCGCACGATCCGGGTCTACGTGGTCGGCGATGTGGCCCGCCCTGGCGCCTACGATATCGGTTCTCTCTCCACGCCGCTGAATGCGCTCTTTGCGGCCGGAGGTCCCACCAGCCGCGGCTCGCTGCGCATCGTGAAGCACATGCGGAGCAATCAGTTGGTGCAGGATGTGGATCTCTACGATCTCCTCTTGCACGGTGTTAAAGGGGACATGGAGCGGCTGGAAAACGGCGACACGGTGCTGGTACCGCCTCTCGGACCGGAAATAACCCTGGAAGGCATGGTGCGGCGTCCTGCGATTTACGAGCAGAAGGACGAAAAGTCGCTGGCCGATGCGCTGGCTCTCGCCGGCGGCTTGCTTCCAGGCGCCACTCTGCGTCACATCGAGGTGCAGCGTCTGGTGGCGCATCAGAAACAAACGATGTTGAGCCTCGACATTCCATCGGACGATTCTTCCAGCGAGGTCACAGAGCAGCTGGAATCGTTCCGAATTCAGGATGGCGACAAAGTCAGAATTTTTCCCATCGCAGCCTACGCCCAGGATGCGGTGTATCTCGAAGGCCACGTGATCCGCCCCGGCAAGTACTCGTTCCACGAGGGCATGCGGGTAACAGACTTGATCGGCACCTACAAAGATCTCTTGCCCGAACCGGCCTCAAACTATGGCGAGATTATTCGCCTGAGTGCTCCCGATTTTCATCCAACGGTGGAAAGCTTCGATCTCGCCAAAGTGCTGGCCGATCCCGCCAGCGCACCGCCATTGCAGCGCCTCGACACGGTCCAGATTTTCGGGCGATACGATTTTGAGAATCCGCCGGAAGTTTCGGTGTTAGGGGACGTGCGCTCGCCGGGAACGTTCCGGACTTCGGGAGATATCCACCTGAGTGACGCGATCCATCTGGCGGGCGGGCTGACGCCGGAAGCGGAAACGCTTGACGCCCAGGTCTTCCGCCACCTGCCCGACAGCACGCTCAAAATTCTGAACGTGAGGTTGGATGGCGCACTGGAGGGCAATCCTTCGGACAATATCGTGCTGCAACCGCGCGATCGCGTATTAATACACGGGAACGTTGCCGCGACCGACCCGCCCACGGTGTACATCAAGGGAGAGGTTGCGCGTCCCGGGAAATATCCCCTGACGCGCAACATGCGGGTTTCGGAGTTGATCCTAGCCGCCGGCGGCCTCAAGCAGAGCGCCGATACCGAAAGCGCGGACCTCACTCACTATGTGTGGCAGGGCGGCGCACACGTGACTGCCCAGCAGCAACCCATCCAGGTTGCCGACGCTCTTGGCAAGAATCCGTCCCAGGACGAAGTCTTGAACAATGGGGATGTGCTCTCGATCCGCCAGCTGGCAGGCTGGGAAGACTTAGGCGCTTCCATCACGTTGCGCGGCGAATTCATGCGTCCAGGCAGCTATGGAATCCGTCCCGGCGAAAGATTGAGTTCGGTGTTGATTCGCGCTGGCGGATTCGCTCCGGGAGCGTATCCCTATGGCGCGATCCTGATGAGGACGGAGGTACGGAAGCTCGAACAGAGGTCCTACGGCGAGCTGGTGCAGAGAGTGCGTGAACAGCAGGCCAGTCTGAAATTGACCGCTGCCAGCACTCCCGATCCCGATCAACGGCTGTCCGCGGAATCCGCCTTCGTGCAGTGGCAAACGGCGCTGTCCGACCTGGTGAACAGCCCGCCTACCGGCAGGGTCACGATTCAGATCTCGTCCGACATCCGCAGTTGGCAAGATACTTCGCGCGATGTAACCGTGCGGGCAGGAGACGTTCTCATCGTGCCAAAACGTCCCAGCTTCGTACTTGTACAGGGGCAGGTCTATGGGCCCACAGCCGTGGCTTACCGGCCCGGCAAGAGCGCCCGATGGTACCTGATGCAAGCCGGAGGCCCGACCAACCTGGCGAACAAGAAAGCAACCTTCGTGATTCGCGCCGATGGCACCGTGATCGGCAATCATGGCTCGTTCTGGACTGCCGACGGCATGAATCTGGCCCTGCGGCCTGGAGACACGGTTGTGGTTCCCGAGAAGGCGCTCGGTGGTCCGCCAGTCTGGAAGACGCTATTCCAGAATGCCCAGGTCGTGAGTTCGATCGCCACCAGTGCAATTCTAGCCTCAGCTTATTTTTGAGGGGCCGCTTGCTGAATCTTCTAGCACGAAAAACATGGGTGTGGGCAATTTGTGTTCTGGCCAGCGACTGCTTTGCGATCGGACAATCTGTGACTCCCGCGATCCCAACTGGCGTGAACGCTTCCACCAGGGCCCTTGGCCAGCCCAGCGATCGGCGAGACTCCGAGGAGGCGGCGAACCTTCCCAACGCTCCCACACCGGTTGCAGAAGAGCCTGGTGACGTGCGGAACAGCGTCTTAGCTCTACCAAAAACGCTTCTCCGTGATCAGCTAGGTCTATGGACGAGCCCTCGCAAGGCGCGCCTGCAGGATGCAACCTGGCTCGTTCCCCTGGGAGGGCTCACAGCCGCGTTTCTCGCCACCGACCGCGACTTCAGTCGTCATCTTTCAAATGATCCGAACACTCTTCTGCGCTACCGCCACGTGTCTGATTACGGGCTCTACGCGATGGCGGCTGGCGCAGGAGGAATGTACCTGCTGGGCCTCACCCGAAGCGACGAGCATGAGCGCGAATCCGGTTTCCTCAGCGGGCAGGCAGCGATTGACAGCGTTGCGATCGTCGAAGCGCTGAAGTTCGCGAGGCGGAGGCAGCGTCCATTTCAAGGCAACGGGAACGCGCAGTTCTGGAAAGGCGGCACCTCGTTTCCATCGGAGCATTCGGCGGCGGCCTGGTCGATTGCGAGCGTCATCGCGCATGAGTACCCCAGTCCGTTCGTGAGGTTCCTGTCTTATGGGGCAGCGACGGCAGTGAGCGTTTCCCGGATTACTGCTAAGCAGCATTTCCCGTCCGACGTTTTGGTCGGTTCCGCGATCGGCTATCTGGTTAGTGCGTACGTCTACTCGCAACACCACAATCCCGACATCCGTGGAGGAGCCTGGGAGATCCCTGCGGTCCGCCCGGAACAGCCAAAGCGCTGGCAGTCGAAGTTCCAGGGATCGCCCTACGTTCCTCTGGACAGCTGGATTTACCCGGCGCTGGAGCGCCTGACTGCTCTGGGATACATCGACAGCGGCATCGCGGCCATGCGGCCCTGGACGCGCATGGAGTGCGCGCGCCAACTGGTGGAGGCTGGGGATCGCATCGACGAAGAAGCCGGAGAAGCCGCACACATTTACAACGAACTACAGGACGAATTCAGCAATGAGATCAACCTGCTAGACGGAGGCAACAACGCAGAGTTCCGGCTGGAATCATCCTACACGCGCACCACAGAGATTGCCGGCAAGCCGCTTACCGATGGCTACCACTTCGGGCAGACGATCTTCAACGACTTCGGCCGTCCCGAGCAGCAGGGTTTCAACAACGTTTCCGGATTGTCTGGATGGAGCACCGCAGGGCCGTTCGCGATGTGTGTCCGCACCGAATTCCAGTATTCTCCTTCAGCCCCAGCCCTTCCGCTGGCCGCGCGGCAGGCGATCTCGCAGGCTGATTTCAGCCACTCCACCGCTCTTCCGCCATTTCCTGTGCCGCCGGGGACGCCGACAGATTCCGTTGACCGCGGTCATCTTCTCGATGCATATGTCGCGATGAATTTCGCGGACTGGCAAGTGTCGTACGGGAAACAAAGTCTGTGGTGGGGCCCGGACGAGGGTGGCGCCATGATGCTCAGTGACAATGCCGACCCGCTCCGCATGTTCCGCGTCAATCGCGTTACGCCGTTTAAGTTGCCCGGTCTTCTAGGCATCCTCGGACCGATGCGCATGGAGTTCTTCCTCGGTCAGTACTCCGGATACGAGTTCATGTTCACTCCCACCGGACTTGTCGGCCAGTATGGCCAGTCCTTGCAACGGCAACCGATTGTTCACGGCGAACGACTGAGCTTTAAGCCGACACCGAATCTTGAAATCGGCTTCTCACGGACCACCGACTACGGAGGGCCCGGGTATCCACTCACCTGGCACACTTTTGCGAGAAGCGTTTTTTCCACTGCGCAGACCGTGCCCGGTGCGCCCAACAAACCCGGATCGCGCCGCTCCGGCCTGGACTTCAGTTATCGCATTCGCGGGGGCATGACATTTTATGCCGACGGTTTCACCGAGCATGACACCTTCAGTCCGCTCGTCGGCCCCGATGTTGCTGCGTGGCTGGGTGGCATCTATTTCCCCCGGCTGCCAAGGCTGGCGAAGATGGATTTGCGCATCGAAGGTGTGGAGACCGATCCGCCAATCGGGGGAAATGTCGGTTCGGGCTTCTTCTATTACGATCCAACATGGATCAGCGGTTTCACCAATGCGGGCCAGTTGATGGGCCACTGGGTCGGCCGCGAAGGGCAGGGTGTGCAGGCCTGGACTACCTACTGGTTCACCCCCCGCAGCAAACTTCAATTTAGCTTTCGGCATCTGAAGGTCAGCAACGAGTTCATCCCCCAGGGCGGAACGCTGGCGGACGCGGGCGTCAGGGCGGAGTTTTGGGCGAGGTCGACATTCAGCTTGTCCGCAGGCGTGCAGTACGAGTTTTGGAACTACCCCGTAATCGCGCCCACGCGGCAGTCGAACATCACTTCGACCGTGGAGTTGTCGTTTTGGCCGAAGGGACACCATCGGGGAACGCAGGAATGAAGTCCAACAAGTTGGGAATGGGCGCAATGGAAATGGCTGCGTTTCGGGGCAGGCCGCCAAGATGACCGCATGGCACTCGACAAACCGGGACTTCGCCTACCGCGAACTGGACGCCGATCCCGAACTGATTGTAGGCCGCGAACCGGGCCATCAAGCCCGCAGACGCAGGATCGCCAGGCTGGCTTTGCTGTGGCGCGAGCGCCGCTCTCTGTTGCGCTGGGCCTTGGCGGGCATCGTGCTCTCAACCCTTTTGGCGTTCCTGCTTCCCGTGCGCTACACCTCCACGACGCGGCTGATGCCGCCGGATCAGGTCGGCCCCGGCCTGGCCGCGACGCTGGCTTCGTTTACCAAGAGCAGCGGCGGTGGCAGCAGTGATTTGGGGACGATGGGGAGCGAGTTGCTGGGCATGCGGACTACCAGCGATCTTTTCGTGGGGGTCCTGCGCAGTCGCTCGGTGGAAGACGATCTGATCAACAAGTTCGACCTTCGCAAAGTGTATTGGGACCGGCACATTGAGGCTGCGCGCAAAGATCTGCGCCGGCGGATGAACATTGAGAATGAACGCAAAAGCGGAATCGTTACCATCGAAGTCAGCGACAAAGATCCGCGTCGCGCGGCGGCCATGGCACGGGAATCGGTCGAACAACTGAATCAGATCGTAGTCACATTGAATACTTCCGCCGCCCACAAAGAGCGGGTTTTCTTAGAGGATCACCTGCAACAGGTGCAACAGGATCTGGAGAGCGCCGAGAAAGATTTCAGCCAGTACGCCAGCAAGAACACAGTCCTTGACGTGAAGGAGCAGGGCAAGGCGCTCCTGGGTGCGGCGGCAGAATTGGAAGGGCAGCTCATCGCCGCCCAAACGCAACTGGAGGGTCTGCGCCAAATCTACACCGACAGCAACGTGCGCGTCCGATCGATCCAGGCACGGATTGGCGAGTACCGGCGCCAACTGCAGAAGTTGACGGGCAGCGCCCAACCGGACTCGGCAAGCTCAAACTCGGCAAGCTCAAACTCGCAAAACGATGCTGCGGGTGATCAAATCGAGGATTTGTACCCGCCTGTTCGTCGACTCCCCGGCCTGGGCGTTACCTGGGCCGATCTCTACCGCCGCACCAAGGTAGAGGAGGTGGTATTCGAGACTCTAACCAAGCAGTACGAAATGGCCAAGGTCGAGGAGGCTCGCGAAACCCCCAGCATCAAAGTGCTCGATGTCGCCGATGTGCCGGAGGAACGATCGTTCCCCCCCCGCTTAATCGTCATTTGCATAGGGACGGCTGCCATTTCCATTCTCGGCATCGTGTGGCTGCTGACCTACGCGCGATGGCAGGAAATTGACCGGGCGGATCCCGCCAAGAATCTGGCTCAGGAAGTTCTGCAAACCATTGAACGCAGCCCGCTGCTCGCGCGCATTGAGCCCTACCGGACCGGCGTCCTGCGCCAATTTGGCGTGGGGAACCACGATCACCAAATTCAGAAAGAAGAGCCCAAGAATGGCAGCGGTAAGTAGATTGCCGCGGCCAATCTGATTTAGCGCTTGGATATTCTGCACATGGATTCGCAACCAACGATCACAACCCGGCGCAAGCTGATCGGCAACATGTTCTGGCTTTATGGGCTGCAAGGACTGAACTATTTCATCCCGCTCGCCGTGTTGCCGTATCTGGTGCGGGTTTTGGGAGTCGAACGCTACGGACTGGTCGCGTTTGCACAGGCGCTCGCGCAGGGATTCATGTTCCTTACCGACTACGGCTTCAACCTCTCTGCCACCAGACGGATTGCGCAGTTGCACGATGACCCCAGAGAGGTGGCGCGAGTGTTCTGGGCGGTCATCACGATCAAGACGGCCCTTGTGGTCGCGGGAGCCGGCGTTCTCGCGGGTCTTATCGTTCTTGTTCCGCGCTTTCATTCCGACGCCTCGCTCTACGTGGTCGCCTATGCCGCAGTTGTAGGCAGCGTTCTGTTCCCTGTCTGGCTATTTCAGGGCATGGAGCAAATGCGCTACATTTCGGTGGTCAGCGGAGGAGCAAAACTGCTCGGCGCGGCCTTGTTGTTCTTTCTGGTGCATCGGCCCTCGGACTACCTGCTGGCGTTGGCGATTCAGTCGGTGAGTATGCTGCTGGCGGGAATCGCAGGATTCATCGCGGCGCTGGCGCATTTCCGCATTGGCTTCCGATTCCCCTCGCGAACCGACTTGTCGAAAATGCTGGCGGAGGGGTGGCACCTGTTCATCTCGAGCGTTGCCGGCACGCTGTACGCCACAAGTAATGTATTTCTGGTCGGTCTGATTGCGGGCAACGTCCAGGCCGGTTATTTCAGCGCTGCCGAGAAGACAGTTCGAGGAGTCCAGGGGCTGCTGACTCCAATGACGCAGGCCATCTACCCGCACGTCAGCGGACTGGCGCAAGAATCGCGGGAACGGGCTTTGAGTTTCATTCGCAAGACTTTGGGCTGGATGGGATTGTTGTCCTTCCTGCCATCGATCCTTCTGCTTATCTTCGCTCGGCCAGTCGCATTGCTTTTGTTTGGGCCTGCGGCTGAAGGAAGTATCGTGCCCCTGCGTTTGATTGCCCTGCTTCCATTCGTCCTTACCGTCAGCAGTGTGCTCGCCGTGCAGACGATGATTCCCTTTGGAATGGAGCGGCAGTTGAGCCGCATCTATGTCGCTGCGGGCGTCACGAGTCTCCTATTTTCCTTGCCGCTGATTCATCAATTTGGCGCAACCGGAGCAGGTATTGCGGTGCTGGTCATTGAGGTCTGCATCGTGCTAGCGATGTGGAGATCGCTGACCGCCCACGGCTTCGACCTGCGCGGCCGGACGCTGCGCGTCGCTCCACCGCCGGCCGATGTGAGTGAGATCGGGCTTGGCCAATGACGAAGCAATACTCCATTGCCAGCGTTATTCCCGCTTACAACGGCGCGGGCGTTCTGCCGCGTCTACTGGATGCTCTCAAGCGGCAGACGCGCAAGCTGGACGAAATCGTGGTGGTGAACAATGCGTCCACGGACGAGACTGCGCGTTTGCTCGCCGCGAACTATCCGGACGTCACAGTTTTGAACCAGCCCACGAACGGCGGGGTCGGCGGCGGACTCTCTGCCGGACTCGACTATGCCGTTCACTCGATGAAACACGACTGGGTATGGTTGCTCGATCAGGATAGCCTGCCGGCAGATGACGCCCTCACCCGCCTGCTGGACGGGCTAGACACACTCGCCGCAAATGCAGGCAGCATTGCTATGCTGGCGCCTCTGTGTATGAATCGCCAGACGCAAGCGGCTTACGCCGCCTCGTCGTGGCGCCATGGCTTGCGAAAATCGCGGGCATCCTTGAGCCGCGATTCCATTTATTTTGTGGACTCCGTAATTTCTTCGGGCACGTTGCTGCGTCGCGAGGCCGTCGAGGAAGTCGGCCTGCCGCGCGCCGATTTCTTCATGGATTTCGTGGACCATGAGTACTGCCTGCGTGTTCGCCGGCATGGGTACAAAATCGCCGTGGTCCCCCAAAGCCGGTTGGAGCATGCGATCGGGACTCCAGTCCAGGTGCGTATTTTCGGGCGCGGAAGAGTCTGGACGGCGCATGCGCCGTGGCGGGAATACTACAAGACAAGGAATGAGATCTTTACGGTATGGAGATACTCTCCCGGCTGGCGATCGAAATTGACCGTGGGCGGGCGATTGCTGCGCCATGCCGTGGGAGTGCTCCTGTTCGGGCGCGAGCGGGCCGCTTCCTTCAAGATGATGTATCGAGGAATCCTGGATGGATGTCGGGGTCGCCTGGGGATTCGCTATTGCGACAGCGAACATCCGACCCGCCGATCTTCTCCTTCTTCACATTCTTCATCACGCGCTTGACACGGTCGCAACCGGCGATTCACGCAGCTTCCTCTGGGCTTGAACGCCGGCAATGAGAAACAGAATCGCCATGACTTTGTAAGCGTTTTGCGAATCGACCATCACCATGTTGACCGCAAGGGCCAGCACAGCCATGGCGCAGGCTCGACTCAGGCTCGATATCTTCCACAGCAGAATCAGGAAAGCGAATGTGCCGACCACGCCGGTTTCGGCCAGCAAGCGAAGCCAGCCTCCATCCAGCGCGGGCCCCAGCGACCCCGGCCCCAGGCCAAGGATCCAGACCGTCCACGGGGCGGTAAACATGATCTTGGTGACATACGTCCACTTGAATCCACGCATGTACAAACTGATATCCACATCTTCGGGAGCGTCTTCAGCCTCGCTCCCCTCGGCAAAGCCGGTAAACTCTTTTTCCGCCGGCATCGTGTCATAGAGTTGGCGGGCCGCTTCCACATTCTGGGTCGAAAAGAGGTCGGCAGATCTTTCTTTGAGTGGATTGGGAACGAAAATAAAAGCTGCAATCAGACCGCCCGAAATGAACGCCGACTTCAAGGCAAAGGCGGTGCGGTTCCGCGCATGTTGGAACGCGTACACGAACGTCAGCAAACAATGTACAAATAATGCGCTTCTTGACTGGGTGAGAAAGATGCAGACACCGACCAGAAGATCCCAAAGCCAGAAGCTGCGGGATGACTCGGTTTCGTTGTCGAACACCAGCGCTGCGAACGACAGATTAAGCAATGCGCCCATTTCGGCAGGATGGTTGGCTGAGAGTCCGAATGGCCGGTCGAGGGAGAGCGTGTAACCCTCTGCCGAGAACCCTCCTACGACTCCAGCGTATTGCAGAAGGATGACAGCGCAATTGATACCAATCAGGTAGTGCAGCAGAGGACGGAGATGGTGCCTGGACTCGTAAAGCGCCTTTCCCGTCCAGAAAAAGACGAGATATTCCACCAGCCGAAGCGAATAGAGCACATTTGAATGTTCCCAGTGAATCAGGTTCGACAGGCAGAAGACGCCGATTACGCCGAACGCAATACCTGGCAGCCAATCAACCTTGAAGTGCAGTTCCGTCATCCAACTGCAGAACAGAATCAGAAGAACCAGGAACAATACGATGTCATCCAGTCGAACTCCGGCGGTTTCGCCGCCAACGCTGACGAGATTGATCTTGGGAAGGAAGAGAAGAAAAATGGGCCAAAGCGCACACCGCGACAGAAACACACCGGCCTTTTGACCCTCCTCGTAGAGACGGTCAAAAAGGAGTACCGCCCCGGTCGCTGCTACGTGGGCTCGCTGCTGGCTGGTGAGTGCTGGCAAGGCGGAGACAGCTCCTAAACCCTGGAGTTCATGGATACTGAAACGCGATTTGTAACTGATGCACGCAACGGGCGTAATGTTGCCGTTGAATTTCAGCCCGCTGGTCGAAAACCACTTCTGTCCCTGGATCATTCGCGTGCTTGAACTGAGCGTGATCATCGTCAACTGGAATGGCAAACATCTCCTCGAGGATTGCCTGGGTTCGCTGCGGCGCCAGACCTTCCGGTACTTTGAGACGATCCTTGTAGACAATGGTTCGTCGGACGGATCGTGCGAGTACGTTCGTTCGCAATTTCCAGAGGTGCAGCTGATCAGCTTAGAAGAAAACCGAGGGTTCGCGGGAGGAAACATCTGCGGATATGAGAGAGCCAAGGGCGAGCTGATTGTCCTGCTCAATAACGACACCGAAGTGCACCCCCAGTGGTTGCAGGAGCTGCAGCAGGCCAGCCAGCGCTTTCCGAACGCCGGCAGTTTCGCTTGCAAGATGTTGTACTTCGACGATCGACAGCGCATCGAGAACTGTGGGTTCAATCTCGGCATCGCCGGTACAACCGTGGAACTCGGCAGGGGTGAACGAGATGGCCCCGAGTGGACTCACTCCCGGGAAGTGTTTGGGGCGTGCGGCGGGGCGGTCGCCTATCGGCGCAGCATGCTGGAGCACATCGGCTTCCTGGATCCTGACTTCTTCATGGTCTATGAGGACGTGGACTTGAGTTTCCGGGCCCAGCTGCACGGTTACGCGTGCCAATACGTTCCGACAGCCATTGTCTTTCACCGCTATCGCGCCTCTCTGGGGACGAAAAGTGCGCGGCAGGTCTTCTATTCCCAGCGCAACATCGAGTTTGTGTACTTCAAGAACATGCCAATGGGCTTAATCCTCCGTTCTGCACCTCAGCGTCTGCTCTACGAGATGGGCGCGGCGCTCTACTTCCTCAATCGCGGCGCCGGCAGCGCCTTCCTTCATGGTAAATGCAGTGTTATCAAATACTTACCATAGCTCCTGCGCAAGCGCTGGCAAGTCCAGAGGAGTCGACTCCAGAGCAATGCCCGCATACTGTCGCTGATGACGCCCACCTTTTCCGCGAAGTGGAGAAAACTAAGCTCATTTCCCCGATCAGCCTTTTGTCTTTAGGTTGCATCTCAATTGCGCCCAATTTTGCCTCGATGGGTAGGGGGAATAGAGGCGCCGTGGTGCAAGGTAGACATGGTTGCTTTGTCGGTGTTGCTTCTCACCAAGAACGGCTCGCGTGATCTGGCGCACCTGTTACCTGCGGTCTTCCAGCAGCGGGGCATTGGCCCGTTTGAGGTAGTCGTGGTGGACTCCGGCTCGACCGATGGGACCATCAGCTTGGTGCAGAAATTCCCGGTGCGTCTGCAGCAAATTTCTCCTGAGGCATTTCATCACGCCCGCACGCGAAATCTGGCCGCTACCTTGGCCGCGGGAGACATCCTCGTCTTTCTTTCGCAGGACGCTATTCCGGCGTCCGACCTCTGGTTGAACAAACTGATCGCAAACTTTGACGACCCGAAGGTGGGTGCAGTCTACGGCCGCCAAATCCCCAAGGAGGCCGCGTTCAGCGAGCGGAAGGATACCCTCGACATCGTGTATGGCAGCCAGAAGTTCGTCAAAGATCCCGCGCACCGCAACGGGCTCGGATATCGCTTTTATCATTTTTCCGACGTCAATGCCGCCATCCGGCGAAACGTTTGGCGAGCCACGCCGTTTCCGGAAGAGCTCAAAGTTTTTGAAGACCTCGGCATTGCCAAGCGAATGCTCGATGCCGGATGGAAGATTGTCTACGAGCCGGAAGCCGCGGTTCTTCATTCACACAACTACCGCACGAAGGGATTGTTTCAGCGTTACTTTGACATTGGCTGCACGCTGAAGCAACTTGAGATCTGGGATGCGCACGGGACGAAAAAATCGCTCTGGCGAGACGCGCTCAAAATGTTCAGCAAGACGCTCAGGCACACCCGGAACCCGAGCGAAGAACGCCCCCTCCTGCAGGCGCTCCGCCAGGATGTGGCCAAGTCAGTTGGATTGTTTCTTGGCCTCCACGAAGCTTACCTGCCAGTCGCGCTCAAGCGCCATCTGAGTGCATTTCAGCTGTTCGGGTAGAAACCGTACCGGAGCTACACCAGGCCCTTCGTCAGTTTCGCTGGAAGTTGTGCATGATTCGAAGCCGCCTTAGCTACGCCCGGTTCTACCTGAGGGTGCTGACTCTGCTGCTCCCGGCTTGTGCTTACTTTATTGCCGTCAAGTTGCGCTTCGGATTCAATCTCTTCTTCTCCGCGCGCACCCATACCGGTCTGCCTTCGTACTGGCACATCATGTTGCTGACCACCATCGTGTGGGCGATTGCCGCGGAAGAATTCGGGTTGTGGAACGTTGAGCAACTGTACGCGCCCGATAAGAAGAGCCGTCGCCTGTTGGAAGCTCTGGGATTTACCTACGCCGTGGTCATGGCCGCGGGCTTCCTGTACCGTGGCGCCAGCTACTCGCGCCTGGTGATTGCCATCAGCGCTGTTTCTCTTTTTCTTTTGGCGACGGCCGCCCGCATCCTCTTTCGTGTGTTCCTGGAGTTCCTGCGCAAGAGCGGCCGCAGCGCGGTCCGGATCCTCATGGTCGGGTCTGACCGGTTTGCCCGGCGCGTCGCCACCACACTGCAACATGGAGAGGTCCTACCCTGTCATGTGGTGGGCTTCGTGCGATTGCCGGAGCAGGAGGTTGCGGTTGAGGGTCCCGTCTATGAGGCAGACCAGATTCCGAGTTTCTCGAACGGGCACTCGATTGACGATGTAATCATCGCCCTGCCGGTCGCCCGCCTGACTGAGGTTCAGAAGATCGCGCCCATCCTCGGCAAGCTGTGTGTGCCGCGACGTGTGGTGGTTGACCTGGGGGAGGAAGTCGGCGTCCGCGATCGCCTGACGGCTTTGGGGGACATCCATTTGCTTGACCTTCAGCCCACACTGGCTGAGACCGACCCTTATCTCTTTCAGAAGCGGATTTTTGATTTGATCTTTTCCATCCTCATCCTGTTGCTGGCGGCGCCGATCGCTTTGCTGATCGCCATCGCCATTAAGCTGACCAGCCCCGGTCCGGTGTTCTTCGCGCAGGAGCGAGTGGGGCTCAGTGGACGTGTGTTCCGCATGCTCAAGTTTCGGACGATGCGGATGGGCAGCCGCGAAGAGTCCGACACCCTCTGGACTTCTCCGCGCGATCCCAGGCGAACGGCGCTGGGCGTGTTTCTGAGGAAGACGAATCTGGACGAACTTCCCCAGTTCATCAATGTGCTGAAAGGGGAGATGAGTATTGTTGGTCCGCGCCCGGAGCGCCCACACTTCGTCGAAAAGTTTCTGACGCAATTCGATCGTTACAACGCTCGTCATATGTTCAAGGTTGGCATTACCGGCTGGGCTCAAGTCAACGGCTGGCGCGGCGACACTTCCATCACCAAACGCATCGAGTATGACCTCTACTACCTGCGCAACTGGAGCCTGACCTTCGATCTCCAGATCATGACCATGACGCTGTTGCGCATTTTCAACAGCAAGAACGCCTACTAGTCAATCGCGAATGCGGGAGGGCGAGTGATTTCCAGGTCCCGGTTTCCTTTCTACAAATCGTCTCATAAATGGTTTGGGAAGGGCACGACTTCAGTCGTGCCGTGAAGGCCGCATGTATGCCGGGCTTCAGCCCCTGAGGTGCGCGGGTCAGCTCACGGGGCCCAATTTGTGAGACGAGTTCCACTGATTCGCACGAGCACCTCCCCTTCTCACACGCTGCTAGCGAATGTTCAGGTCCGCGTAGTGGGCGAAGCTGGAGAGCGCTACCTGGTCGTCGCCGGGTATGTAGAAGCCAAACTTCCCCACGCTGAGATTGGCGCCAGGCTGCGTCCAGCGATCGAGGACGGTCCAACTGTCGCCGTGCTTGATCTGGTGGACGAGCTCGGTGGGACTAACGCGGATGTGGAGCGTGCGGAAGCTTTTCTTGTCGCCTCTATCCGCGACTTTGATCTCGTCCGTCTTCTGGCCGTTGCGAATGACCGCGCGGTAGAAGTTATTGTCATCCATTTGGAAGAGGACGTAGTTCTTGGGGTCAGTGTAGTTGAGCACCCATTGCAAGAAATACCCCTTGGTGAGCATCGCGGAAAAGGCAAAGGTGCCCGAGGCAGGAACGACTCCATACAGGACGAAGTCGCCTCCCTTGTGAACGAAAGAATCCTTGTCGTGCTTCCACGCGGCTGGATCATCCCAATTCGACATACCGCTCGGGGCCAGAGACAAATCCAACGTCCTGGATTGACCAGCGCTGACTTCGAGCGTGGATGAGCTGGTGAACCCGTCGGCGGTTCGTGCCGTAAGAGTGTAGGTGCCGGCGGCAAGATTGAGCGGGACACCACTGCTGATTACTTTCAGAAGGTCACCTTTCACGAGTGCAACTCTGGTGTCGGCGGGCGCGAAGGTAATTTTCAATTCGCCGGGAGCGGCTTCCAGCGCGGCATCCGCAGCAGCGAGAGAGATGGCTCCGCCCGCAACGAAGTGTTCCTTGAACTGCCGGGGCTTGAATCGCTCTTTCCGCAGTTCGACGGCATGGTCTCCGGGATTGACGCTGGAGACGGCGAGCGTGCCATCGGTCTGGACGGTACCAACCTGCAGCTGATCGACGAAAACCAAAGTTCCGGGAGTGCCGCCCTGGATGGTCAGCGCGGCCAGGCGAGGCACGGGTTGAGGTTGGGGTTGCGGTTGGAGATTGAAAATGAGCCTGGCCTCTTCGCCCCCGCGAATGCGGATCTCCTGCTGGGGAGGGTTTTGAAAGCCGTTCTTGGCGACTTGTACGACGTAGCTCTTGAGCTCGAGATCCGGTATCCGCAACTGGCCGGCTTGAGTGAGTTGCGCTTGAAGTTTTCCATTGAGAAAAACTCTCGCGTCGTCTTGACCGGCAACGACAAGGAGCGTGCCCAGATTGTGACCGGACTCAGTGCCTGTGCTCGGGGTGGATGCGGGTCCGGCATTGGCATGCGGCTGATCATCGAGCGCAACTTTTCCGGCGGCAGTGTCGGAAGAAGTGGGCAAAGCAGGCAAAGAGGGCTGGAGAACTGTTTGTGGTGCTACAGAGGCAACTGGCTCAGAGATGGTGGGCGCTGAGATCGCGGGAGCAATTGCGGGAGTCTTCGCTACGCTCGGGGCGTGGTGCTTTCGCGCGAAGATGATGCTCGCCGCGACCAGGATTATCGCGGCGGCAGCGGACGAGGTGACAAGGATCAGAGCTGTGGAGTTCGAGCTCCTGGGGGGCTTTGGCTCCGCTGATGGAGGTGTGAATTTGGCTGCCGTTACGAAATGCTCAGCGGCAGGGACGATGGCGGCTTGTGGCGGAGGGAGTTGCGGCTCTGGTGGAGCGATGGCGGCTTCGTGGGGCGAGGCTGTGCCCGAAAGCGCTTTCCTGGACGCGACCGGGGCAGCCGGAGCGTCTCCAGCCAGAACCGGACTTGGCGCGACGTTGTTCGGAGCGATCGGGCTTGGAGCAATCTGGCCGGTATTGGCGCGCGCGGCGTCCGGCGCGCTGGGGCGCGGGACGTGAAAAATAACCGTCGCCCCTTTGCTGTGCGACGCGGTCGAACTCTCTTGAACCAATCCCAGCCGCTGTAGAAGGCCGTTGGCGACGAATAAGATTTCTCCATCCGTCCAATGCTTGGCGGCCATGGCTTGTATGCGCCCGGCCAGTGCTTGCTTTGCAGCGACGTCTGCGGCTCCATCGATTTCCTTCTCCATGCGCCGCAGGTCTGCCATGTCGCCGCGGCGGGTTTGGCGTCGCCGCGCTTCCTGGTCCCGCTGGATGGCATCCTGAATCAGAAGCAACGTGGGATCGTGAGGATGAACGGCCAATCCCTCCGCAACCCACGCCAAGGCTGCGAATAGATCGCCAGAGGACTGCAGCTTGCGCGCTTGCGAAACCCACTCCTCCACAGAACTTGTCTTCTTCTGGTAGACGATGAGGCTGAGGATGGTCTTGGCCGTGGGATGCGCAGGGTTCAAGGCGAGCGCCTGATTGGTCAGGGTCTCGGCTTGCAGCCAATCGGTTTCTACAATGGAATGCGCGTGCTCCACCAGAGCATTGGCCAGAATGGTGCGGGCAAGAGAATTGTTTTTGTCCTGCTCGTAGGCTTTGCGCAACAACTGAATTGCTTCGGCCGATTTCTGCTGCGCGAACAGTTCCTGGCTTTGGGTGATGAGACGTTGGGCTTCGGCGTTGTGCTTGACGCCATCCTCGGCAAGCTTTTCCAGTTCGGACAACTCCGAATCGTTGGGGAATTCGTCGGCTGCGCCCCGCAACAAATCCAGAGCCCGCGAGTAGTCCCCCGAACGCAGGCAGATGTTGATCTGCTCAATGAGCTGCGTTTTGGAGTCGGTGCGGGTTTGCTGGTCGCGTGATCTCTCCAATCGCTCTAACCTCGAACGCTGTACCGAAGCCTCAAAAAATCTTACTTGATCGGTCGGAAAAGGCTAGTGTCCGGGGAGTTGCGTCGCTGGTAGTGGGCGCTTGTCGCTTAGCGCACGGATTTCTTCTTCATAGCGAGTTGTTCCACCATCGCATGGAGCGCCTTTTGCGTCTCGTCGCTCCACCACCACCTGCTGACCTCGGCAACTTCCTGGGCGGTTTGTCGCGCAAACTCTGCGACGAGATCTGCGCGCGCTTGCCGGCGAGTAATCTCCATTGCCGTCCGGGGAAGCGCAAGCAAACCCTCGCACCACTTCAGCCCGCGGTCCGCAACCTGATCCGCGGGAGCCAGTTCGTCGACAAGGCCGCAGGCCGCGGCTTCGGCCGGTGTTATGAGAAGTCCGCGCACTGCCATGCGCTCGGCATGGCGGGGGCCGACGAGGCGGCGTAAGGCGGCGAGGATTACCGGGGGCAGCGGCAATCCCACCTGCACTTCGCTGAGGCCCATCCTCCAGTCGCCCTCCGCCGCGATGCGGTGGTCGCAAAACAGCGCGAGCACGGTTCCACCTGCCGGGGCATGCCCGGTGATTGCGGCGGCAATGGGAATGGGCGAGCAGGCAAGCGCTCCTAAGAGCGCATAAAACTCACGCCAAAGAGCATCCATGGCGGGCCGGTCGAGTTTGAGCAGCAGCGGTACGTCCAATCCCGCTGAAAACATTCCTGGCAAGCCTGAGAGCAAGAGGGCTCGCCTGCCGTCGCGCGGGGCGGTTCGTATTGCTTCTAAGAGCGCAGCGATCAGCTCCGGGGACAGCGCGTTTACGGGCGGCCGGTTCAGCCTCAATTCCCGGACGGCCCCGTGCTCGAGGGTTAGGATCATATTGAATCAATCTCCGCAACGCGTGCTGGATATGCAAGTATAGAATGTCAGGGCCGATTTCGAGGGCAGCCATGGCCAAAGTCACCAAGAAGAAGAAAAAGACACAACCGGCACGTCAAAGTCAGAGAGCCACTTCCAAGAAGCCGCGCAATACCCAGTCGACGAAAAGGACGCCACAAACAGCGGAAGTCAGTAAGGATAAGCTGACCTTCAATCACGCGATGGTGTATTCGAAAGATGTGCAGCGCGCCCTCGGCTTTTATCGCGATCTGCTGGGATTCAAACTGGTCGACGAGTTCCGCTACGAGGACAGGCCAGTGTACGCGCGCTTGCGCGCCCCCGGCGGCGATGGCACTCTGGCCTTGCACCTGGCCGACGCCGGGACTTCCCTCGCCAGCGAGGGAGTACGGCTGTACTTCGAGATTCAGCAGCTCGACGACTTTTGCCGCAAGCTGCAGGCGAAGGGTTTTTACATCACGCAAATGCCGCGCATGATGCCGTGGGGTTGGCGACACGCCTATTTGAATGACCCCGATGGCCACGAAATCAGCCTTTACTGGGCGGGAGAAAACCGCATGAAGAAGACGGTCATGCGAGCGGCCAAACAAATCGAAGACCACAAGTAAGCAGGAAATCCATCGCTGGGGAGTAGCGACCCAACCATGACCTTCGCCCGTGCGACACTTTGCCTCATTCTCTTCACTCTGTTGCCCGCCTCTTTGATGGCCTGGGGTCCGATCGGCCACATGACGGTGGCCTACGTGGCTTATCAGCAGCTCACACCGGCGGCCAAGGCACGCGTCCGCGACCTGGTGAAACTAAATCCCGACTACATGAACTGGGAGAAGCAAATTCCCGCGGGCACTTCGGCCGAAGAGCACGACCGCATGATCTTTATGATCGCCTCGGTCTGGGCTGATGACATCAAGGGCGAGCCGCAATATTCCGACGACGGCAGCGAAGGCGGCAACGCCCCGGGCGCAGGCGCCGCTTCTTCGCAGA
Organism: Candidatus Sulfotelmatobacter sp.; assembly: GCA_035266285.1. Classification (GTDB taxonomy): domain Bacteria; phylum Acidobacteriota; class Terriglobia; order Terriglobales; family Acidobacteriaceae; genus Sulfotelmatobacter. Next base: position 42,190 of record DATFNR010000053.1, on the reverse strand, counting down.
ACGTCGGTTACTCCGATCTGCTTCGCCACAAATACTGGCATTTCATCGATACGCCCTTTTCTCCGGATCAAACCTCGCTGCCTCCAGTTCCTGCGCCCAATGCCCAGACCCAGATCGTGGCCTTCCGCGCCGTTCTCGCGTCTTCTCAGCCGGACGATCTCAAGTCCTACGATTTAGTGTGGCTGCTGCATTTGATTGGCGACGTTCACCAGCCCCTGCACGCCGTGGCCCGCGTCACGCAATCGCATCCCAGGGGCGATGCCGGAGGCAATCTGGTCAAGCTGTTCGGCGATGCCGCGCCCAATCTGCACAGCTACTGGGACGAACTGCCCGGCTACGATTGCAAATTCTGCAACGACCGGGTGCAGTGCGTGAACCGCGCGATCGTGCTGGGCAGGAGCCTGTCTCCCGCGCCCGCGAAAGCCGCGCGCAATCTGGACACAGCTGCCTGGGTTCGTGAAAGTTCGGACCTCGCACGCGCGAGGGTTTATCAGGATCCGATCGGAACCGGCGATCAGCCGTCCACCATCGTTCCGGGCTCGCCGTACGAGACTCAGTCGTACAAGCTGGCTCGGGAACGGGTTGCCCTCGCCGGCGCCCGCCTGGCTGAGGTTCTGAATCAGGAACTGAAGTGACGCGTGCCACAAACGGATGCATTCTAGAGCCTAAGCTCATGCCCCAGACATAATTTTCACCACGAAGGACACGAAGTCACACGAAGGAAATCCAAGACCTTCGTGCAACTTCGTGCCCTTCGTGGTTCAAAGTCTTCCGGAGGGCAGCCGCGCCACCGCCTCAGGGTACGCGCTGTGTTACACTTTTTGATTCAAACTAGTCGATTGCAGGGCGTTCGATCCGCACATGCTTCTTTCCAAGGAATATGTGGGCTACCTGGCCCGCGAAGTCACCAAGAAACTGATTGCCGCCAAGATGATCGAGACCTCATCCGTCCCGGCGGTGACGGAGCGCGTCCATGCCGCGCTGCTCGGTGAGCTTACGCTCGAAGACCGCATCAACGACGAAGTCCGCGTCATCCTCGAAGCCTATTCCGAAGAGATGCATAAGACCGGCGCCAACTATCAGGAAATGTTCCGCAAGGTGAAAACCGAACTGGTGCGCAAGTACAAGGCGGTGCTGTGAGGCTGAGCCGCGACAAAGTGAACGTGCTCGCCCGGGCGGCCTCCGAGGTCCTCAAGCAGATGGACGAAGTCGAGTTCATCGAAGACTTCAACACCATCCGCCAGGAAACCCGCAAGATTCTCGAAGACCTGCTCAACCAGGAAGAAAGAATCGACGCCGCTGCCAAGCAGAAAATCGAAAGCCAGAAGCGCACCATCCTCGAAGGCTCGCAGGAGTGGGACATCCTCTACCGCAAGTACTACAACGAGGAAGTGAAGAAGCTGGGGGTGTAAATGAGGGGCGGACACTCTTGTCCGCCGCTCTTTTTTTACTGCGCTCAGGGCAGGCTTGTCCGCCGCTCTTCATGGCTGCGCCGATCTCAACTCAATCGACACCAAATTCCTGACCGACCGCGCCGCACGCTTGTCCTCAGTTACCACCAGCTTGAACGGTCCCGAGTGCGCATCGAGCGGCTTGCCGCCCATCGCATCGGCGACCAAAACCTCACCCGGATGGAAGCTCGGATCGATCTCGGCCAACGCCAGCACCGCTTTGTACCCGTCGGAGCCAGTGGCGACGATGTAATCGGCCAGCGCCTCGCCGCGAAGTCGATCGCCGAGCAGTGCGCCCATTTTCCCCAGCAAATCGGCGAGTCGGACACCCGAGTACGTCTCATCCGCGTTGGTATGCGAATTGTGAATCGTCACGGTAATGTGCGGCATGGTCTTCAAATCAGGCGAAGCCAGGCGCCAAGGGTCATGATGTGGCGCGACGACCAGCAGGCTATCCGCCGGCGCAGTCGCGGGTTGTTGTGCTGCCAGACAGATTGCAGCCAGGAAAAAACCGGAGAAAGCCGCGGGAAGGTAAAGTCTGCGCATCGTCAAAGCATAGCGCGGAGCGCGACTCGTGTCAGCCGCTCGACTCCCACCGAATGGTGGCGGCGAGGCAAAAACGGCCCCGCTTGCGCGGGGCCATGGGGGAGGGACTATCCGGCGTATCAGGCTGCCGGTTTTCGTCGTTGAAGCGTCTGCAGATGTTGCCGGTACTGTTGCGCGTTGTTGGTGATTTTGCGTTGGGCCAGGCTTGTTACCCACTGGTCGCGGGTAATCGCGCGGCGCTCGCGGCGCGAGCCCACATGACCGCGATGCCGAGTGCCGGTCGGAATCTTCTCCGCCGTTTGCTGCTGCCAGCCCGTTCCGTCGGTGACGTTGAACACTCCGATGTAGCCGCCCGCAAGCAGCTGCAACGGATTCTGCATCTTGTTGATGCGGTCAAACTGGGTCGATCCCTGCGTGCGAAAGGTCTCAAACCAGGAGGGATAAACAAAGTCTGAAACCAGGATGTTGTTGATCTGGTATCCCAGGCTGTCGTCTTCACAGGCGTCGCAGACTTCGTAGGCATAGAGCGTGCCCGTCGTATTCGCATTCTGCACGAACACGCTGAGGTTGATGTTGGGGTCCGCCAGCATTTCCAGCAGTTCGTGGCTCGCCGTGACGGTCCACGAGGTGCCGGCTTTCAAATCGCTGGCTGCAAAGACCTTGCCGATGGGCAGGCCATCCGGTGTGAGGTCGTGATAACCGAGTGCGCCCGCCTGGTCGGAGTCGTCCAGGATCACCAGCCACCACGTCCCGGTTGGCGGCTGGGTGCCCTGGAGAATCATTTTGAGCTCCGCGTCGGTGCCCCAGATCGGCCGAAAATCGTTGGTGACCTGCTGCTGCAGGGCAGTGATGACCGGTGTAACTTCAGCATCGGTCAGCACGGTGCTCTCGTTGATGACGGATATCTGAGTTGTCGCAAGTTGCGCGTGAGAGATGGGTGGCATCAATATTGTCTCCTTATGCGTTGAATTGTGGAGGACGCGCTCGGAACGTGCGTGACTCTGTATCGGGAAGCTTATACCCTGAAAAAACGGAGGCAAGGATTATCCGAGCAAAAACGCTCGGATTCCGGATTTGGGATTCCAGTTTGGGAAGTCAGTAAAGTCAGAAGTTAGAAGTCAGAATGCAGAATTGACCTTGCGGTTTTATTTCTTCATTCTGACTTCTTCATTCTGACTTCTGACATTCGCATTCGATCCAATGAATAGCGTGCCAATCTCCGAACTCTCCGCGCTCGTTAAGCGTGCGGCGACTGACGCCGGATTCGACCTCGTCGGCGTCGCTCCGGCGACGGATGCGCCGGAGCTGCAACATTTTCCGCCTTGGATCGACGCCGGCCACGCCGGAGAGATGAAGTACATGGAAGCCCGTGATGAGCAAGGCGAACTGAAGCGCGCCTCTCTCCAGCGAGTCGCGCCCTGGGCGCGAAGCGTGATCGTCTGCGCCATCAACTACAACACGAACCATCCCTACTCTACGCAAGCGCAAGGTCCCGACCGCGGCTGGATCTCCCGCTACGCCTGGAGCCGCGAAGACTACCACGACGCCGTCCTGCGCCGCCTTAAGCAAGTGGAACAAGCCGTGTGGGGCGGGCACTCCTGCCCGCCAAACCTAACCACGCGCTGCTACGTCGACACCGGCCCGATTGTCGAACGCGTTTACGCCAAGTACGCCGGCATAGGCTGGATCGGCAAGAACACATGCGTAATCAACCAGAAGAAAGGCTCATGGTTATTTCTCGGTGTGATCCTCACCTCGCTCGAACTCGAGCCCGACCTTCCCGCCCCCGATCGCTGCGGCACCTGCACGCGCTGCATCGAGGCCTGCCCCACCGACGCCATTCTCGCGCCCTATCAGCTCGATTCCAATAAATGCATCTCGTACCTGACGATCGAGAAGAGAGGAGCAACCCCCGAAGACCTGCGAACTGGGATGGGCCGCCACGTCTTCGGCTGTGACATTTGCCAGGATGTGTGCCCGTGGAACAGCAAAGCGCCCGCATCGACCGCGCCGGAATTCGAACCGCGTCCTGGCCTGGTCAATCCCGCGCTGGACTGGCTGGCGGAGATGCCGGAAGAGGAATTCCGCCAGACCTTCCGCGGATCGCCCGTCCGCCGCACCAAACGCAGCGGTCTTCGCCGCAACGCCGTCATTGCGATGGGCAACAGCGGAGACCACCGCTTCCTTCCGACCCTCGACAAGTTGGCCGCCGACGAGGATGAATCCGTCTCGGAAAGTGCCCGCTGGGCAAAAGAGCGCCTCCTGAACTCATAAATAGAGCGAGCGCAGGCCCTCCTCAGTCTACCCGCTGCACTCAACGCATTTTCGCCTTCTGTTCTCCAGTGTATTCCCTCATTTCTTACCCTAATTCCTTTGGACTTCGGTAACTGGTCTTTCCGATTTACAGCAACTAATCTTCCGCTAACGGGTTCTAACTAAGGAGCTTAGGCTTCAGTCGTTTGGGGTGACCATGGTTCCACGCCACATCCCGTGCATGCGGCGCGCGCTGGCCCGGCTTGCGGTCATCGTACTGGCCTGTCTCTCGCTGGCCAGGGCCTCGGCCACCCTGTTGCTGGAAGAGCCGTATGGCAAACTCGGTTTCTTTACCGCGACCGGCCATGCTGCCGTTTACCTCTCTGGCGTCTGCGCCGAGACGCCCGTCGTTCTGCGCCCGTGCGCACCCGGCGAGACCGGCGTTGTGATCAGCCGCTACGATGGCGTAGGCGGATATGACTGGGTCGCGATTCCCCTCATTCCCTACCTGTATGCCGTCGACCGCCCCGAGGATGTGCCGCTGTTTGCCGATGCCAGGATGGTTGCCTTCCTGCGCGACCGCTGCCGTCGCAGATACCTGGAGGACGTCGTTCCCGACGTCAAGAACGGTGAGCCTCCCGCGGGCAACTGGTATGAATTGGTGGGATCGTCCTACGACCGCATGATTTACGGCTTTGAGATTGAAACGACTCCGGAGCAGGACGAAGCACTGATCCGCAAGCTGAATACGTCGCCCAACGAGTCGCACTTCCGCACGGTCTCGAACAACTGCGCTGACTTCGCCAAAGATATCATCAACTTCTACTACCCGAAGGCATTGCATCGCAGCGTGGTCGCCGACATCGGCATCACCACGCCCAAGCAGATGGCCAAGATGCTGATCAAGTTCAACCGGCGCCATCCAGAGATCGCGCAATCGCGGCTGGTCATTGCACAGGTTCCGGGCAGCATGCCGCGCAGTTCCACGGTGCACGGTGTGGTCGAGTCGTTCCTCAAATCGAAGAAGTACATCGTGCCCAGCGCCGTGGTGAGCCCGATTTTTGCGGGCTGCGTCTTCGCGGTTTATGTAGGGACGGGGGCCGGCCGCTTCGAACCTGCCCGCGATGCCCTGGTGTTCGATGCGGGCGGAACTCCGGAACAGCCGCTGGGGCGCGAAGATCGCCGGGCGTATCAGCGCCAGTTGAAGAACCTTTTGGTGGGGACTTATCCCGTCACCGGCGGCCAGAACGTCGGCAAGACCTGGTCGAGATTGCAGGCCAAGGCGAAGCCGGATTTCGATGAGGAAGGCCGGCCGATTCTGCAGATGGAGGTTGCGGGCCGCATGGTCCGCGTCGGCGCTTCGCTGGACAATGTCCTCGACGGTACTGCTCCGGCCGAACTAGCGCGTCAGCTGCTCGAAGCCAGGTTGCAAGCGGAACTCCGCCGGAAGTCGCCGCAAGCCGTTTCTGAAAGCGAGCTGGCCCGCGACTGGAAACTTCTTCAGCAGACCATGCCCGAGAGCGATGCTGGTCTGACGGCGCGCGCTACTCAGAGCGCTGAGAATCTTGCCGGAAACCGGCCCTAAGAGAGAGAGACACAGGCAAACTTCCTAAGAAGGCCAAGATAGGCCCCCGCCGTCCGGTGCGGACCATCGCTTCTCTATTTCTTATTACTGCTGCTCTGGCGGCTGCTGCGGCTGTGGATACGGAGTCTGTACTTGTTGCTGCACCTGCTGCTGTTGTTGCTGAAGCTGCAACTGCCGCTGCTGCATTTCTTGCAGCATCTGTTGCGGGGTCTTTACGGCAGGGTCCACAGGAGCGGCCGGCTGCTCCGCCTCCTGCGGCTGCTCGGCGTTCTCGTCGGCTGCGTTTTCATCTGGCGCCGAAGTTGCGTCGGCGTTATTCGCGTCGTCCATCTCCGCCGGAGGCGCTTCATCGACGACCTGAGGCGGCTGGTTCGCCGCTTGTTCGGCAGCGTTGTCCGCCCCCGTCTTGGGAACCAGCACAACCCGTGTCAGCGTGTTGGGATCCTGAGGCGAGCCCAGCACGACGTAGTTGAAGCGCGACCCGTTAAGCAGTTCCGCCATCACTTCCTGCGCCGGACCGGGGCCTAGATGAGTTACAACCCGATCATTTGCCGATGGAATCTCGATCTCCGCACCCGTCTGCTTGTGCACCGCTTTCAGAATGTCGCTTAGCGTGGAGTTGGCTGCGACGATGGTCAACTGTCCATTCTGATAACTCACTTGCGGAGGTACGGGCAGAATCGAATCCAGCGGAATCTGCGGCAGCTGCCCCGTCGGGCCGGATGGCAGCGGAGGAAGCTGTGGCTTCTTCGCGGCTTTCTTCTTGCTCTGCGCGGCGGTCGCGTTGGCCGCACCCAGGCCGCACAGCAACAAAACCACCAGGCACGGGATCACCACTCCCATGAGCTTCCTGAACCTCAGTCCCGTGCTCATACCGATCTCCTTCGAGACGATGATTTTCGGGGGGACACCGCCAGACCACCTTTACCTGAATTTTACCACCCAGGGGGGTCTTAGGGCCGAAAGTCTGCATTGCCCTGAGGAAGAACGCTCTCGCCCAATCTTCTTGCGTTCTTTTCCGTCAGGGCGCTAACCATACCCATCAGGAAGTCGAATGGAGTCAATTACTTCGGGTCCTCAAATTCCCGAAGAGCGATCGCCCAGGAGGCGTAAACTTGAATCGGAATGGCTTTGATCGTCACCAGCTCAGTAACCGGACGAAATAGCGTCGAGGAAAGAGCGAAAGTGAGGGGTTTTAGGCGGGTTCACACTCGGCGGCCAGTTTCGCCGGTCCGCACGCGGTCCGTCCTCACTCGGGCGGGCCTGGGCCCGGCAATTCTAGCGGCGGCAGCTCTTGTGACGACAACTCTCGTCCTGACTATGAGCGCGCAGGCGCAGAGTTGCCACACGTCCAGCGAACTGGAGGACGCTACCCGATCGGCCATCACGGCCACTGCTCAGCGCTTCTTTGATCTCGCCGCTAAGGGCGATGCTGCATCGCTCCGTCAGAACGCCATTGCCAGCCTGGCCGCGGATTTTTCTTCGATCGAAGCCACGGTGAAGGACAATCAACAAGAGCTTACCGGCGCCCAGGCCACGACCAAGTCGGTTTTTCTGCTCGAAGTCGAAGGCGCCAGCCCGGCGGCGCAGATCGAGTTTTACTGCGGCGTATTCGGCAAGAACGGGCAAACTTCCAGCAGCGCGGTTTTCTCTCTCGATAACTTGCCACCCGGCAAATATGCGGTCGCGATTCTGGACGCGACGACATCGCAGGCGCGGGACAACTTCTTGCTCATTCTGCAGCAGTCGGCCGCGGACTGGAAACTGGCCGGCCTCTATCTCAAGCCCTCGCGGATCGCAGGGCACGACAGCGACTGGTTCGCCGCGCGCGCTCGCGAGTACAAAGCCGAAGGCCAGCTCCATAACGCGTGGTTCTTTTATCTCCAGGCCCGCAGCCTGGTGTCTCCCGCGCCGTTTATGAGTACGCTGGCCACCGACAGGCTTTACGACGAATTTCAGGGCGTGCATCCTGCTGACCTTCCCGCCGACGGCAAGACCGCCGACCTGGTTGCCGGAACCGCAACCTACAAGTTGACCGAACTTTTTCCCGCCGCGGTGGGCAATGATCTCGACCTGATCGTGAAGTACCAGGCTGCCGACATTTCCAACAGCAACCAGACGTACCAAAATAACGTGGCCGTGATCAAAGCAGTGGCGGCGAAGTATCCTGAGCTGAGAGACGCGTTTGCGGGCGTCGTGGCGCGGGCCGTGGATCCCAGCGGCCACGATTTTGGAACGCTGCTGGCGATGAAGGATACCAAGTAGCAGTACTTAGTACTCGGTACTCAGTACTCGGTACCCTGATCAATTCTTACGCTGCGCCGCGATGTGCGAGCATCCTGGAGGGATGCCTGATGGTAGCCCGCCCGTTTACTGGCGGGTGAGCTAATCCAGATGCATCGCGTCCTGGAGGGACGCCTGAACCCCTACGCCGCGCCTTCCTCCAGCAAACATTCCTTCGGATCCTTGTCATCCCGCAGCCCGAGAAACACCGGAGCGCGCAACTTGGGACCGCTGCCTTCGCTAGTTCCGCCGGTCCACTCCGCAAACTCAATCTCCGCCACCAGTTCGGGCTTCACCCAAAACGTCTTGCGCAGGGCCTCGACTTCACCGAAGAACGGATTTTTTTTCGACTGCAATTTCTTCAGCGTTTCCCAGATCTCGTCCAGCGATTTCTGATCGAACCCGCTCCCGGCCTGGCCGACGTGAATCAATCGCCCTTTCTTGTCGTAGAGCCCCAGCACCAGCGAGCCGAAATGCGCGCGGCTACCCTCCGGTTCCGTGAATCCGCCCACCACGCACTCCAGCCGATGCCGAATCTTGATCTTGAGCCACTCCCGGCTGCGGCGCTCTTCGTAATAGCTCGCCCGTTTCTTGGCCACAACTCCTTCCAGCCCTTTTTTGCGCGCCATCTCAAACAGCGCTTTCCCTTGCTCCGCGTAGTGGTCGGAATAACGCAGCGCCTCGCCGGTCACGACCAGCGACTGCAGTTTGCGCTTGCGCTCTTCAAGCGGCACATGCCTCCAGTCGTAGCCATCGAGATAGAGCAGATCGAAGGCGTAGTAGAGCACCGGAACACCGGCATTCGCCGCCGCGCGCTTGCCGCCGGGACGAAACCCGGTGCGCTGCTGCATCAGGCTGAACGAGGCGCGCCCCTCGTCATCGAGCGCCACCACTTCGCCGTCGAGGATTGCGTTCTTCGCTTTGATCGACTGCGCCAGGTCCTTCAACTCCGGATAGCGCGGAGTCAGGTCATTCTGATTGCGCGAGACCAGCCGGACTTTGCCGTCCTGGATGAACGCGATGGCGCGATAGCCGTCCCATTTGATCTCAAATAGCCACTCCGCCCCGTCAAATGGCTGCTCGACCGACTCGGCCAGCATGGGGTGGATCGTCGTGGGCATGGGCCGTTTGACCGGGCTTGGAACCGGAACAGCTTTAACCACAGAGGGCACAGAGGTCACAGAGGATTTCGCAGCAGTCGCAGGAATCGCAGGAAGCGCCTTAGCGGGTGATGTCTTTACCCTGTGTTCCTCTGTGCCCTCTGTGGTTAGTTTTTTTTTCTTCTCCACTCGCGCCACGGCGTCCGCCAGCCACGCCGCTTTCAACTTCCCGCGGCCCGCGGGACGACTCTTCCACTCCGCCGATCCCGCATCTCCCGCGATCTCGTCCAGCGTGCGCCCGCTGAGCACCGATGTGTCGATTGCCTCGACGTCATATCCCTCGACCTCATGCTCATCGTGCTTCTTGATCATCAGCCACTCGTTGCCCTTGCTTCCCGGGCGCCGCCCCTTCATCTTGACCAGCGCAAAATCGCCCTGCAGCCGCTTCCCGTTCAAGCGAAATTTCAAATCCCCCTTGGCAATCATCGCCGCCGCTTCCGCTTCAGTTCCAGGCACGTACTTGCCCTGCACCGCAACGGGCGAGAGCGGCTGCCAGGTGCCCACGTCCCACACGATCACGGTGCCCGCGCCATAGTTGCCTTCGGGAATGTTGCCCTCGAAATCGAAATACGACACGGGATGATCCTCGACTTGCATGGCCAGCCGCTTGTCGGCGGGATCGAGCGACGGACCCTTAGGCACCGCCCACGACTTGAGCACGCCTTCCATCTCCAGTCGGAAGTCGTAGTGCAACCGGGTGGCATCGTGCATCTGCACGACGAATCGATGCCCGGGCTTGGTGTCAACCTCCGGAGGCGGCTCCGGCGTCTCTTCAAACCGCCGCTTGCGCTTGTATTCTTCGAGGGCCATGGGCTTTCCGCGACATTCTAGTGCAGGCGGTGAAAACTCGTCATGCCATAATGCTCCTGTCATCCTGAGGCGCGTTCTTTGCGCCGAAGGAGCTGTGCCAGTCTGCGGATAACGCCCGTCCAATTCCTGAATCGCACAGCCGCAGGTGTGCAAACCCTCCGATATGCGACCGGTGGGAGCGTCTCAGCGCAGGCAGAATAAATGGGTCCTTCGCTTCGCTCAGGATGACAATCGGGGGGATACAATCAACACTTCTGCTATCTCATGCAACGCGAATTCCCCGAGCAGCCGCTGGTCGGAGTCGGCGCCATCATCATCGAACCGCGCCGGGGAAAAGACGCCCGTGTCGTACTGGTGAAGCGCGCCCACCCTCCGATTCAAGGCCAGTGGTCCATTCCCGGAGGCGTGCTCGAAGTCGGAGAACTCGTGCGCGAAGCCGTCGTACGCGAAGCCCGCGAAGAAACCGGACTCATCGTCGAACCCAGCGATCTGCTCGGCGTCTACGACCGTGTGCTGCGCCACTCCGACGGCCGCGTGCAATATCACTATGTATTGGTTGATTTCCTCTGCCGCGTGGTTGGTGGAGAACTTCAGGCCGCCGGCGACGCCGCCGAAGCCCGCTGGTTCACGCGCGAAGAACTGGCGCCGCTCAAGCTGGCCGAGGACACGCAGGAAGTAATAAACAAGGGCTTCGCCAACTTAGGTCGATGAGTCCGGCTGCCCGTCGTCTTCCCACTCCGCATGGCAATTGTGGCATCGCCAGGCGCGACGGTGAAATGGGATTGGCACGCTGATCGCCAGGCTCAGGTAGGCCGCGGGATCCAGTTCCTGAAAATTGATATCCAGCGAATTGCACTTCGGGCAGTGCGGCTGTTTATACTCCCCAACCCCGGAGACGTCGAAGTGTTCCGGGATCGGCTGCGAGAGAACTTCTTCGGACGCCGCAAGGTCTTCACGATCCACCACGAGCTTGACGCCGCCCATCAGGTTCGACCAGAGCCAGTCCAGGCGGACGACGTTATCATCCACCAGCGCGCACTCGATTCCCGCCGAATCCAAACTTCCCTTCGCCAGCAATGCTTCCGGCAAGTCTCTGAACTGGCGGATCGCAACTCGGGTGCGCAGTTCGAGCTCGCTATCGCCATCCGGCAGCGACTCAACTGGCGGCTCAGGAGGCGGATCTCCGGGCAGCGCCGGCGGTGTAGGTGCTACAGGGCGCTGTTCAACGAGAGCAGCCTTCAGTCCTCGTTTGGAAGGTTCTGCGCGCAGCGCTTCCTTCGCAAGATCGGTGAGATCGTAGGCCTGGCCAGCGACCTGCTCCAACTCCCCGTCCATCTGCCCAGAGTAGAACTCGGCCAGTCGTCGTTTCTCCTGCTCTGGATCAATCAGAGCCATGGGAAGGAATCATACGCTACGTGCAACCGTGGGAAGTTATCCGTGAGAATCCGTGAAGATCCGTGGCCCGAGGTTTTCCTCTATAAACAGAACGGCCCGCAAGCTTGCGCCTGCGGGCCGCCCGGTGGACTGTTTGGGATTGACCAAGAGGTGGTCACTCTACGTGGCCTCTACGGCAACTCCGGGTTGCTGGAAGACGTTTCGTCTTGCCAGCGATCCTGACCGACCTGCGTCAGGCGGAATCAATCCTTTACTCACCGGTAGTGTGCGGGCTGTAGCTTCCGGCGCAGCGGGCAAGAATGCCCGCTCCACACAAAAGCCCCGCTTAGAGCGACCGCTCTAAGTCTCAGCCACCTCACCTGGTCTTTGGGTACGTCTACTACTGCCTTCTGAACTTGTCATCCGACCACCTCCTTTCCGGTGTAAGCCCAACATTAGTACGGAACGCGCCGGTGCGTCAACCGGGCGAAAGTAATCTTTAGGGAACACAAATGTTTGGATCGTCTCACCGATTCCCGAGCGTGGCAATCTCGCCCAGCCCCAGCAGGCTGGTGTCTGCAGTGACCAGAGTCAGGTCAAGCACTTTCGCCGTTGCCGCGAGAAAGCGATCGGCGGGGTCGCGTTGAGGAAGTGGAAGGATGCGCGCCGCGTTGACGATTTCATGGGTCAGCGCGGCCTCGCGAAATGGCGCAGTCGATCTTGCCACCCACTGATCCAAATCCTGAGCCAGATACACTCGCCCTTTCTGGTGAAGAGTCAGCGCCTCCCAAGTGCTGATAGGAGAAAGCCAAAGCTCGTTCTGCGAATTGCGCAGCTCGGCCTGCACTCCCGCACCTAACCTGTGTGTGTCTTTCAAGCTCCACAGCCAAATGTGGGTGTCGAGCAGCAGCTTCAATCGCGCAGAACCTCCCAATCGTCTTCGTCACTCGCGGGAGAGATGATGTCGCCCAGAATCTTCATCTCCTTCATTGATCCGATCCAATCACGATTGTCCGCAGGGGCGGGAGGATTCACATCGGCAACAGGGCGACCCCGCCGCGTGATGCGAATGGGCTTCCTGGTTTTCTGCACTTCGTCCAGAATCGCCAGGCACTTGGCTTTAAACTCGGAAATGGCCACTTCCTTCATGACCATTTCATTGGATCATAGTCCATTCATGCAGTCAAGTTGATAGAAACCGAACATGCGTAGCCCCGGACGCATTCGTCCGGGGCCAACCCTGCTCGCTTCGCATTGCTGGGCGGACCCTTCGACTTTCGCTCCGGGCAAGCTGCGTCCGCCGCTACGTGGGGCTTTTCATGGCAAGCCGAACGCGTAAATTGCACTCCCGGCTGCGATCGCCACATATTCCTTGCCATCGACCGCAAAGGCCATCGGGCCGGCGTAGACCGCGCCGCCCATCTGGAAATGCCAGACCGGTTTCAGCGCTGCTGCGTCGAAAGCAATGAAATTCCCCTCTGCATCGCCGCTGAAAACCAGCCCGCCGGAAGTCGAGAGCACGCCCGACCACGTCGGCGACGTGTGCTGGAACTTCTGCTTCACCTCGCCCGTCGCCGGATCAATCGCCTTCAGAAATCCCAGATATGGCCGGGCGTCTTCCGACGGGAAATACGCGCTGCCGTAGTAGGCGTGCCCGGCCTCATAGGGCTGAGGAGCCGTGCTGAAAATGTCGCATTGATCGCGCGCCGTCACGTAGAACAAGCCCGTCTGCGGATCGTATGCCGGCGACATGAAGTTGGTCGTGCCCAGGGCCCCGGGGCAGACCGTGTGGCCCTCGAGCGTCGGCGAAGCGTCTTTTCTGGCTGTTGGCCGGCCTTCAGCGTCTTTGCTGTCGCTCCACGTGATCTTTCCGTAGGCGGCCGTCAGAATCAGCTTTCCGTTGGTGCGGTCGATCAGGTAGAAGAATCCATTGCGGTTGGCTTGTGCGATGAGATGCTTTCCGCCTGCGTCGATCTTCGTGTCGACGATTGGTGCGTCGATGATGACCGGAACCTGGGTCGCGTCCCAGTCATGCTCGTCGTGTTTGGTGAACTGGAAGTACCAGTTCAGCTTGCCGGTGTCGGCATTGAGCGCCAGAAGGGAATTGCTGTAGAGATTGTCGCCCGCGCGCCCCTCGCCGCGATTCGATGGCGCAGGATTCCCCGTCGGCCAGAAGATCTGATTGGTCTGCGGATCGTAGGTGCCGGTGATCCAGGCAGGTGCGCCGCCCACCTTCCAGGAATCGCCTTCCCAGGTGTCGTGTCCCGGCTCGCCCGGCCCGGGAACGGTGTAGAAGCGCCACTTACGCTCGCCGGTCTCGGCGTCGTAGGCATCGATAAAGCCGCGTACGCCATACTCCCCGCCGGAGACCCCGATCACGATCAGGTTCTTCACCGCCAGAGGAGCGACGGTGAAACTGTGGCCAGTGCGGTAGTCGGCGGCAGTTACATCCCAAACCACGTTGCCAGTTTTGGCGTCGAGCGCGACGACGTGGGCGTCGAGCGTACCCAGAAAAACCTTGTTGCCCAGAATTGCCAGCCCGCGATTCACATGTCCACAGCATGGACGAATGTCCTGCGGAACCTGCCGCTGATACATCCAGATTGGTCGGCCCGTGCGGGCATCGAGCGCGAAGGCTCGGTTGTCCTGGCCAGTGGCGTAGAGGATTCCATCGACGACCAGCGGCGTAGTCTCGAGTTTTCCTGTGGCTCCGGTCTGATATACCCACTTGGGCACGATGGCGCCCACATTCGTCAGATTGATCTGGTCGAGCCCGCTGAAGCGCTTCCCGGAATAGTCGCCGGAGTAGGTCATCCAGTTCTGGGGTTCCTTGGCGGAGTTTACGAGGCGCTCGAAAGTGACCTGGGCGCGTGCGAAGGCTCCGGCCAAGCCGATCAAAGCCGCGATCACGGCGATCAGACGAGGTTTTGCGATCCCGTGGAAGAGCGGCGCTTCAGCGCCGCGTGAACGCGGCAAAAATGGAAGGGGCTTTAGCCCCGGCACACCGGGCCTGAAGGCCATCTCTCGCGTGCGACGTAGCGCGGCCCTGAAAGGGCCGCTCTTCCACGATGGCGCGATCGGCGGACGCGGGCGCAAGGGTTTTTTGACTGCTGCCACGGTTGTTGATCCCCTCATTTCGCCCCCACGCTGACCAGATACGCCACGATGTCTTCCAAATCCTTATCGCTGAGAAGGTCGACGTCATACTTCGGCATGGCCGACTCGCGGCTTTTCTGGAACGAGCGCAGCTTGGATTTGTCCAGCAGATGGATGCGCTCGTCCCGGTCCATGATCTGCACGCTGAAGCTGTCTTCATTCAGGGTGACGCCTTTGATTTGTTTTCCATCGGCTGTCACGACGGTTACACTCTCGTATTCTTGCGGAAATTCTTTCGTGGCCTCGGTCAGTCCCCAGGCCAGCCTTCGGCTCGGATCGCGCACCGATTCAATGATTGCGTCCCGCGTCCGTGAGCCACCCACGCCAGTCAGATCGGGTCCGAGTCTCCCACCCTTGCCCTCAACCATGTGGCAAAGCGAGCAATTCGCGTCGCCATAAAACAGATCTTTGCCATGGGTCGCGTTGCCCATCGCCTTGGCCGGAGCTTTCACCTCCTGACTGCGGATGTAGGTGATGATCTGCCAGATTTCCTCGTCCGTCATACCCACGCCCTGGCCGTTGGTGCCGTTGGCAGGCATGGCCGTGCCGGGAATGCCGTTGCTGATGACCTGAAACATCTCGGCGTCGGAGTGGGCGTACTTCTTTTGTACCCGCGTGAGGTCGGGTCCGCGCCCCCCGCCGTGCGCTCCCAGTCCGTGACACAGGGCGCAGTTGATACGGAATTCATACTCCCCCGCCTTCGCGGCCTTCGGATCGTTCGCCAGGGGATTCTGAGCGCAGAGGACGGGAACAAATGCGACGGCGCAGAGCAACAAACCGAGCGCGGAGCGGGAAAACATGCTGGGGATAGTAGCATCGCTCCCAGTTGTGACTAAATGAAATTGTGAGTTGCTAAGGTCTTTCTGGCGTGTGGATGTGCTCGGGACGAAAGCCGATTCCAATCACGCGCGCAGGCAGGCGCCGGAGAGAAGGAAAGTGCTGCATCAGCTTGACCGGCCAGGGCACCGCAAGCGGATGCTGGCTGGTCAAGACTCGCCGCACGACTCGGTTCTGCACCAGCACTTGCAGCTTCTGGGTGGCGCGAGTGGGAAACGTGCGCCTGCGCTGTACAGCTTGCAGGTCGCTCGCTGTGATCTCTCCGCGGATCAGCTTTTCGCCGAGAACATTAGCAGCCGCAACCGCGTCCTGAATGGCAAGATTGATGCCTACTCCACCGATGGGCGACATGGCGTGCGCAGCATCGCCGATGCAGAGCAGTCCCGGCCGCCACCACTTTTCGAGGCGATCCACCTTCACCGTAAGCAGGCTGACATCATTCCAGTCGCGCAACTCGCTGACGCGGTCGCGAAAGAACGGCGCCAACCGCACAATGTCTTCGCGAAATTGGGCGATGCCGCGCTTCTGGATATCGTCGAACGCACCCTTGGCAATGACATATCCGCACTGCCAATAGTCCTGCCGGTTGATCATGACAAAAAATACGCCGGGTTCGGCATGGCCCAGACTCAGCGACGGATCAGTTTCCCGGCGGCTGATGCGTAGCCAGAGCACATCCATGGGGGCGCCCAGATCCGTAACTTTCAATCCCGCCCGCTCGCGCACAACCGAACGCCGCCCGTCGGCTCCAACCGTGAGCGCCGCTCGAATCTCAAGCGGTCCGTCGGGAGTGTTTGCGCGGGCCCCAACAATCTCTCCGTGTTCCTCGATCAGGCCCGTAACTTCCGTTTTCATGCACACCTGGAAGCTCGGGTAGTGTTGACCGTGCTCCACAAGAAAATTCAGGAAATCCCATTGCGGCATGAAGGCGAGCATCTTGCAATGCGTGGGAAGATGTGTGAAATCGCCGACCTTGACGGTCTTCTGCCCAATTGTGGCGGCCAGTTCCGTCACCTCCTGATGAGGCCGTTGGAGGAATTCCTGCAGCAGCCCGAGTTCGTACATCAGTTCCAGAGTCGAAGGATGGATGGTGTCGCCGCGAAAGTCGCGGAGAAAATCCGCATGCTTTTCGAGAACGATGATTTTTCCGCCCATACGGGCCAGTAGAAAACCAAGCATCATGCCGGCGGGCCCTCCGCCCACGATGCAGCACGACGTCTCAACCGTACCAGGCACGTTATTTTGATTCGCAGCGGGCTGTAGAGTTTAACTGTAGATCGACAAATATTGGTGGTCAATCCGCGAAACCTGCTGGCCGTCGCTTGTACATGACCGGGCGGCATCTGCCCGTGACACTTCGGACTTTCTACACTTGAATTCCTCCCCTGCTTGTGCCGATCTGTGTAGATATGGCTCTGATTTTCCTGAGGCGGCGTAAGCTGTTGATTCTTCAGCCCTTCCAGCGAAACGCATCGGGCTGCGGAAGCCCGAGATGAGCCAGCACGCGGAAAGAAAATTCGCGCGCCATGTCATCTAAAGAAGCGGGACGGTAGTAGTAGGCGGGAATGAGCGGAAAGATGGTCGCGCCGGCATCGGCGGCGCGGTACAGGTTGCGGAGGTGGATTTTGTTGAGCGGCGTCTCGCGCACGCACAGCACCAGCGGACGCTTCTCCTTGAGGGAAACATCGGCGGAGCGTTCGATCAGATGCGAAGCGTCTCCGTTGGCAATGCGGGCCAACGTGCCCACGCTGCATGGGATAACGACCATGGCGTCAGTGGGATAGGAGCCGCTGGCTACGTTGGCGCCAATATCGGCGTTGGATTGCAGGTGGATTTTGCGCGAGGCGCGCGAGGAACTGGAGCGGCCGCCCGATTTTCCAGAGGCAGATCCCAGGATCTGCTCGACGAGGTTGGATCGGCCCTTGAGATCGAGTTCTTCGGCCATCACGCGCAGGGCGCTGTCGGAGGCGATGAAATTCACGTTTTGGACGCGCTCATCTTGTGCGACGGCGCGCAGGAAGTGCCGGAGAAAGATGGCTCCGCTGGCGCCGGTCGTCGCAACCGTCAGATTTTGCGGTGGATGATTTGGCAAAACGCCTCCAAAGCAGGAATTCGGACCGGAAGTTTGGAGCATAGGGAGTCGGCGAACCTGAAGTCAAGATGAACGGGCTAGAAGCCAGAAGCTAGCAGCTAGAAGCCAAATGTCCTCGACCACGAATCTCCGATCCCGGCGCAGCGCAGCGCAACTGCACGCGCTGGCCGGGGTAGAGCGCGAGATTCGCGCCCAGGACACGCATAGCCGCCGCAAGTATCTTCGCGAGTTCAACCGGGCGTTCCGCACCTATGATGCGGTGCTGGACTCGCAGCAGGTGCAAACCGCGATCCATTCTGCCGATGTGGTTCTGGTCGGCGACTACCACGCTCTGCCTGCGGCCCAGCGCTACGCCGCCACGTTGCTCGAGCAGCGCGCGCTGGCGGGCGACCGGCCGGTCGTGCTGGGCGTGGAAACCGTCTTTGCGCGCGACCAGCATGTACTCGACGAGTGGTGGCGGCGCGAGATTGATGAAACCGAACTGCGCCAGCGCATTCGCTTCGATCTGGACTGGGGCTACGACTGGGCTCCGTTCTACGAACTGCTGGTTAGTGCCCGCGACCACGCCGAGGCACTCTATGGCCTCGACTGCATGCCGCGCGAAGATTTGCGCAAGATCGGGGCGCGCGACCGCCACGCCGCCGTCAAGATCGCGGAAATTCGCGAGCGCCATCCCCACGCCGTTATCTTCGCCCTCTTCGGCGAATCCCATCTTGCCCCGGGACATCTGCCGCGCGCGTTGCACAAGGCTTTGCCTGAGGCAAAGATCTGCACGGTTCTGCAGAACATCGACGCGCTTTACTGGCACGCGGCGGGAGAACGCTGCGACAAGATCGAGGCGGTTCGCGTCAAAGACGGCGTATTGTGCGTCTTCAATGCTACGCCGCTCGAAAAGTACGAGAACTACCGCCTGTTTCTCGATCAATGGAGCCGCATTGACGAAGGCCCTGATTTCGCGCCCACCATCTACAACCTGATCGAGAGCCTGACCCGGTTTCTGGAAATCAATCGCTACGCACCCCATAACGGCACGCAGCCCAGGTTTCTGGTGGACCTGCTGCCCGAGGTTCACGGGCGCTCGTCGGACGCCATGCTGCGGCGGTTGCTCATGCGGAAGGGCGTCAGCGAGGAAGAGTGCGCATCCATGCTGGCGCTGGTGGAAGAGCGGGGCAGCGCCTACCTGCCGCAGGTGAACGCCTTCTACGTGCGCGAATTTCAGATGGTGCACGCCGCCGAAGATGTCGCGCGCTTCCTCCATCAGGCGTGCCAGGGATTGCCCCAGCGCCTTGGTTCCTACCTTGCCGAAGTTGAAGGGAATGGAAACGGTGCCGGCCAGCGCCGCAGCGCCATCGATCATTTCTACGCCCGCGTGATCGAGCACTCGGTCGCCTATTTTGGTTCGCGTGTGCTTTACCCTTCGCGTCCTGCGGTGCCGGAAGAAGCGTCGCAGCTCTCTCGCGCCGCTTGCGAGAAAGTGGCGCAAGCCGCGGTCCGCGCCGACAACGCCAGGTTTGACTCGGCGGCGCAGGAGCTGGGCTACCGCATCGGCAGTCAGATCTACAACGCGTACCTAGCCGGCAAAGTCGCGCCCGGCGGCGTGCGCCGCCTTTTTCTGGTTCATCTCGACCAGCCAGGGCACGCCCGTAAGGTTTGTGCCGCTGTGATCGCCAAATTGCGCAGCGCCGCGCGCAAGGCGCAGGCGTCAACGTCTTCCACATAGACCATGTCGCCCCGGCGAGCGTCGGCGACCGCGCCCCAGGTGCTAGTCGTCTTCAGGTGTTAATCTGGGATTCCACTCTGCGCTGAACGCTGAGAGGCGCCTGGTAAGCTCCGTGAACGCTGAATCCCTTCGCAGGCTGTTTGCTCAAGTGCGTAACGGGAAGGTCTCTCCCGATGACGCCGTGGCCCGCCTGCGCCATCTTCCGTTCGAAGACCTCGGCTTCGCCAAAGTCGATCATCACCGCGCGCTGCGCGTGGGCATGCCCGAGGTCATTCTCGGGGAAGGGAAGACTCCGGCGCAGGTCGCCGCCATCTTCGCCCGGCTCGCCCGGCATGGCGGGAATATTCTGGCCACGCGCGCGGACGAGAAACAGTTTGCCGCGGTAAAGAAGAAAGTTCGTGCTGCGGAATACCGTCCGCTGGGGCGCGCCATCGTTCTAGAGCGCGATCACCGGAAACGCGGGAAGGGCGTGATCGCCGTCGTATCGGCCGGAACGAGCGACGTTCCCGTGGCCGAAGAGGCCGTCGTTACCGCCGAAGTCATGGGCAATGAGGTCGAGCACTTCTACGACGTCGGAGTGGCGGGCATTCATCGCCTGCTGGCCCATCGCGAAGCGCTGACCCGGGCGCGGGTCGTGATCGTCTGCGCGGGCATGGAAGGCGCGCTGCCGAGCGTCGTCGGGGGCCTCGTAGGAGTCCCGGTCATCGCCGTCCCAACCAGCGTGGGCTATGGCGCATCGTTCAAAGGCCTGGCCGCGCTTCTCGGCATGCTGAACTCCTGCGCCTCGAACGTGAGCGTGGTAAATATCGACAACGGCTTTGGCGCCGGATACGTCGCATCGCTGATCAATCGCCTTCCCTGAATCCTCAGGGGCGGATGCGTCGTCAAAGGAAATTATGCCAATTCAGCTATCCGAGGAAGTGAAGCGGTTGATCGACCGCCCGAACTTCGCGCATCTGGCCACGCTCATGCCCGACGGTTCACCGAACGCTACGCCGATCTGGGTGGGACGGGAGGGCGATCGCATCGTCATTTGCACCGGCGAAGGCTCGCTCAAAGCGAAGAACACACGGCGCGATCCACGGATGGCGTTGTCCATCGTGGATTTCGTCAATCCTTACGAAGAAGTTCAGATTCGCGGCAGGGTCGTGGAACGCCGCCCGGACCTGGACCTGAAAACGATGGACCCAATCTCGCACAAGTACACCGGCAAGCCGTTCCCTTTCCGCAATCCTGAGGGCCGTGTCACGCTGCTCGTCGAAGTCGACAAAGCGCGGTACACCAAGCTTCCGTTTGAGCACGCGCCGGGGAAATGAAGAAAGGCGCGGCTTGCGCCGCGCCTCTCTCACCGCTACATCAACTCGTTTACATACCCTGCTGGCTTGATGCTTGCTGGTTCGATCCTCCGACCTGCAGCTTGTTCTCCACGCTGAAGGCGCCGAAGATCTGGTTGGCTCGAATACCGGCGATCTGCTTGTCCATCGCGTTGTCGACCGAGCCATAGAGCGTTACGTGGCCGTTGTCGACGATAATGCGGATGGGGCGAGCCGGGTCCGTCGCGTACCTGCCCAGGACCGAGTCGCGGTAGATGGCCCGCGCCGCGCGCAGGCGGATGCCGTCGTCGAACGTGGATACGGGCTCGATCCTGACGTTGTTGATCACGTCTTTCACGCCGGGGGTATTCGCGATATCAGCCATGGCTTCGTCGCGTCCGACGCCCGTGCGGTCCTCGCCCTCGACAGTCACTACGCCGTCCTTCACACCGAGCGCGAAGTAGTCGAACGTGCTGTCATAGCCCACGCGGACGTAGCGCAGCTTGGCCGCCAGCTTCTGCTCAAGCTTTGCATCCGGCACGTCAGCGCCAGCGACCGTCACCAGGTTGCGCACGCCCTGCACGTTGGAAGTCTTGCGTGCCGTCTTGGCGACGTCCAGTTTGCGCTGGTAGAGGTCGACCGTGCCCGTCAGGGTCACGATGCCGTCTTCTACTCCCGCGTTCGCGTTCTTAAACTGACTCTTGGCTGCCAGCTTTTGCGTCACCGCCGTCTGAATTTGATTGTCGTAGCGCGCCGCCGCGGTCTCGGCCACGAGCACCGTGCTCAGCAACCCCACCGCCAAGAGCGAACCCGCCAGTTTCACCAGGCTCTTTCCGCTTGTCTTTTTTAGGCTTGTCATAGGTCACCTCCTGACCCGTTTACTTAACTTTACGAATTAACCATCCAGTTAATTGCTTCGATGCGGAGGCAGTGGGCCAGGATGCACTCATGAGGGAAAAAGAAAGCGGCTGCAGGATGGCGGCCGCGAAGAGAAACTTTTCCTGTGAAGCAGGGTTTCTACAGCGTAGCGGGAAACGTGTATCTCACTTTGCTGCTACTGCTCTTCCGGCACTCACCCCCACGCTGGACCAGTCCGTCAACAGCACCGGCACCCCGTTGCTGACAATCGTGGGATACACATTGTCGAAACCTTTGTGATCGGCCGGCCCGTAGTCGAGAAGCAGCTTCGATCCCATGCCGACATTCATTTCGTGGATCGACTCGACCGCGGAAATGAACTTCTCGCGCGTGACATCCTTGCCTGCGCGCTTCAGCCCCTCGACCAGCACCATGGCGTCGACAAAGCCTTCCAGACTGACGAAACTCGGCTGGGAGTCGGGATAATATTTGGTCAGGGTCTTGCGATAGAGAGCTACCGTGGGATAGTCAAGCCGGTCGTAAGGAGGAACCACCTGGGTGATGATCGTGCCCTCAGCGTCCGGCCCGGCTTCCTTGATGAATTCTTCCGTTCCGACAAATGAAACCGTCAAGAACTGAGGATGCCAACCGGCGGCATGCGCCTTCTTCACAATCGCTGCCACCGGCGCATAAGGACCGACCACCACCACCGCCTGCGGACGAGCCGCCATCACATCTTTCAGTCCGGCGTCGACTTCAAGCGAGTTCCGCGCGAACGTGCCCACGCCTAGCGGAGCTGCGTTGTGCTTTTGCAGCGCCAGCTTCACTCCGTCGAGCACCGTTTTGCCGAATGCGTCGTCCTGGTAAAGAACTCCAACCTTGTGGATGCTGATGTCCCACAGCTTGTCTATCTGCTCTCGGGTTTCGTCGTAATACGAAGCGCGCACGTTGATGATGTAGTGCTTCAGCGGCTCATAGAGCATCTGTGCGCCGGTGAACAGGCCAACAACCGGGATCTTTTCATCCTGCGCCATGGGAACATAAACCTTGGCCGTCGGCGTGCCTACGAAGAACCCCAGCGCGAACACACCTTCCTTGGTCATGCGCTTAAAACAGGCCGGGGCTTGGTCAGGATCGTAGCCATCATCGAAAGCCAACAGCTGAATCTTACGGCCAAAGACTCCGCCCTCATCGTTGATGGAGTGGAGATAGGTGGTTGCACCCAGTACGGTCTGATTGCCCAGAAAGCGTGCCGGACCATCCAGCGCCGAGCATGAGCCGACCAGAATGCTGTCGTCGGTAATGCCCGGAGTCTGAGCCGGCACGGGAGAAGCCGCCACGCCGAATGTGAACAGCAGCGCAAGCGCGGCGCGCATAGACCATGTGTGCCCAGCGCAGACAACGTTTGCCCCTTGACGTTTCATCGGCAATATCCTCGAGCCAAGTATTTTCCTCGCCCCGAGCGACACTTGGCTTGAGGTGCGAGGTTCCCCATGCGTGAAAAGTATTCTGGCAATTGTGCCACGCGGAAGGTGCAGTCAATACCCCGGACGCCCACCAAAGTAACCGCAGTTCGCCTAGCGTCGCGTGCCAGCGCCACGGGATGCCTGGGCGTTGCGCTTCGCTTTCGGTTTGAACGCGGCTCCGCTGAAGAACCAATATCCGGCCAGCGATCCCCCAGCAAACACCGACCACAACACCGTATTGATCCAGGAGCCGTATCGCTCCAGCCCGAGATTGGCGAGATCCCAGAAAGTGAGCGGCCAAATGATAGTCACGTACACGCCCACGCCCACCATGGTGGCTGCGAATCCGATCGTGATAGCCATGACTCCGGCCGACAGACTTTCAAATAGCAGCATGCTCCAATGCTGGTCCGTGGCATTGGCCCGTGAGGAAGTGGTTCGCGCTCGTTGTATGACCGGAGACATGGTTCTCCTGCGGACTCTGCATCCCGCGCAGGGCGCGGGATTCCAGCGTCGAGCATAAAGACCGCCTTGGTTCCGCTCCAAGTTACGAAGGACCCGAAAAGACGTGATCGACATGGGCCGCGCTGTTTTGGGATTACCGGGGTAACTTTCGAGTGGGTACCCAGCGTTCTAACATGCCCAGTGGACGGCCATTTCAGGGGAGGAGATCCGCGAATGGGGGAACGTGTCACCCCGGCAGGGCGGGGCGAACTCGCGCGTGCCCGGCGCCTGAAGCAGGCGTTGCAGGCCGGAAGCGCCCCTGCGTTTGTTGCTCCGGACGCTGCCGCAGCGACTGAGCCGCACTGCTCCTCGCACTCCTGCCCGGTCGATCAGCCCAAGCCTCTGTGGAACAACGGCGAGAGTGCCGAGAACCGCCTGCAGTATCTGCAGCAGATGTTTGACGCCTCGCCCGACGGGCTGTGCATCGCCGATCTCGAACACCGCGCACGCTGGACCAATGAGACCTTTGTGCAGATGTTCGGCTACGACGCCGCGGAAATCATCGGACAGCCCCTGGAAAACCTGGTCGTTCCGCCCGAGCGTCTGGCGGAGTCGCGGTGGGTGAATGAAGCCGTGTCCAAGGGGCAGCGCATTACGCTGGAAACACAGCGCCGGAAGAAAGACGGGGCCCTGCTGGATGTTTCTGTGGCGTGCTCGCCGCTTCTGTTGTCGGGCAAGATCGCCGGGTTCTATGCCGGCTACCACGACATTTCCGACCGCCGTCGCGTCGAAGCGCTGAGTTCGGCCCTATATCGCGTGGCCGAGCAAAGCAGCAGCGCCCACGATCTGCAGCAGTTCTTCGCCGCCGTACACAGCATCGTCGATGAATTGATGTATGCCCGCAACTTCTACCTCGCACTGTACGATCCCGCCACGGAATTGTTGAGCTTCCCCTATTTCGTCGACGAGCACGATACCGCGCCCGCGCCCAAGAAGCTGAGCCGCGGATTGACTGAACATCTCTTGCGCACGGGCGAATCGCTGCTGGCCACGCCTGAGGTCCTGCAGCAGATGGAAGATCGCGGCGAAGTGGCGCGCAACGGATCCCGTTCCCTGGACTGGCTGGGCGTGCCGCTGAAAGTGGGCCCTCACACCTTTGGCGCGCTGGTGGTGCAGACCTACTCCAGCAACATTCGTTACGGCGACCGCGACAAGGAGATTCTGACCTTCGTGGCCCGGCAAGTGGCCAGTGCGGTCGAGATCAAGAGAAACGAGCAGGCGCTACGCCGCTCCGAGGCGCGTTATCGCTCGCTGGTGCAAAGTTCGGTCTATGGCATCTATCGTTCCAGCCTCGAGGGCAGGTTCCTGGATGTGAATCCGGCGTTGATCACGATGCTGGGCTACGGATCGGCGGAGGAAGTGCTGTTGCTCGATCCCGAGAAACAGGTCTTCGCTAATCCTGAGGAGCACACGCGGCTGATCGACGAATTCCGGCGCTCCGGCACCCTCGACGGGATCGAGGTGAAGTGGAAGCGCAAGGATGGCAGCACGGTCACGGTCCGCATCAGCGGCCGCGCCGTCAGCAGCGCCGATGAACCGGCAGACGTACTCGAGGCCATCGCCGAGGACGTAACCGACCGCCGCGCGCTGGAAGATCAGTTTCGCCAGGCCCAGAAGATGGAGGCCGTCGGACGCCTTGCCGGCGGCGTCGCCCACGACTTCAACAACTTGCTCATGGTCATCAGCGGATACGCTGAAGTCATGCTCTCCAAGCTGGAAACCGAGCATCCGCTGCGGGACAAGGCTCAGGCCATTCAGCAGGCCTCCGATCGCGCCACTACGCTCACCCGGCAACTGCTCGCCTTCAGCCGCAAGCAACTGCTGGAACTCAAAGTCGTGGACGTCAACGCCATCGTCGCCGACATGGAGCGCCTGCTGCGCCCGCTCATCGGCGAAAACGTGGAGCTCAGCACCAAGCTCGCGCCGGAAGCGGGCTACACTCGCGCCGACTCCGGCCAACTCGAACAGGTCCTGATGAACCTGGTGGTGAACGCCAAGGATGCCATGCCCAAAGGCGGCAAGCTCACCATTCGGACCCAGAATTCAGTCATCGACGAGAGCCATCGCCGCGGCCAGACTTTCATCCGTCCGGGCAAGTACGTCATGCTCTCGGTGAGCGATACCGGCACGGGCATGGACAAGGAAACGCAGTCGCGCATCTTTGAGCCCTTCTTCACCACCAAGGAAAAAGGCAAGGGAACCGGGCTCGGTCTTTCCACCGTGTACGGCATCGTGAAGCAGAGTGGTGGGTACGTGATGGTGCAGAGCGAAGAAGGCCGCGGCACTACGTTTCAGATCTACCTGCCCCACACCGAAGGGACGGCCGAAAAGCACGCCGCTCCCGCGCCCCATGCCGCCGCTGGGGGGACGGAAACCATTCTGCTGGTGGAGGACGAAGAGTCGGTTCGCCAGTTGGTGCGGGAAACCCTGCAGGCCAAAGGCTACCGTGTGGTGGAAGCGGAAAACGGCGAAGCCGGCCTGGCTGCTGCCGCGCAGCACGAAGGCAAGATCGATCTGGTCATCACCGACGTGGTTATGCCGGGCATGGGCGGGCGAGAGCTGGCGGAGCAGCTGACCAAGGCCCGGCCCCAGACCAAGGTGCTCTACCTCTCCGGCTATACGGAAGACTCCATCCTCAACGAGGGCACCGTCGAGAGCGGCACCGCATTTCTGCAGAAACCCTTCACCCTGCAGAACCTATCGCGTAAGGTGCGAGAACTGCTGGGATAGCGGTCTACCCCCGCCCGCAACTTTTTCTGTGTCGTAAGCGTCCTATCCATTAGAAGATAGAAGGTAACCGTGGCGCGAAATCCGCGTGGGGCGGCGGCGCGTATATAGGGATAGGGGTTGCATGCTGATCAAGAAGGCGGAAGACATTCGCTCTTCGGAGATTACTCCGAGGAGTCTTTACCTAAACCGTAGAAAATTTCTGTTCGGCGCTGCGGTCGCGGGCGCTGCCGCAGCCACGGGCGTCAGCAGAATCGTCGCACCATCAGCCACGGCGTTGGCAGCGGCACCAGCAGCGGCACCAGCACCAGCAAAGTTCGACGGCATCAAGAAAAGCCCTTTCAGCACAACCGAGACCATCACTCCCTACAAAGACGTCACCACTTACAACAACTACTATGAATTCTCTACCGACAAAGATGGACCATCCCAGCTGGCGAAGCATTTCCGCACCCGCCCCTGGAAGGTGAAAATCGACGGCCTGGTCGACAAGAAGCAGGAACTCGACATCGATGCCATCCTCAAGATGGCTCCGCCCGAGGAGCGCATCTATCGCCATCGCTGCGTCGAGGGCTGGTCAATCGTGGTTCCGTGGATCGGCTTCTCCCTCAGCGAACTGATCAAGCGCGCTAACCCAACCAGCAAGGCGAAGTTCGTCGAGTTCACGACGATTTACGATCCTGGGCAGATGCCGGGCCAACAGCGCAATGTGCTGCAGTGGCCCTACGTCGAAGGCTTGCGCATGGATGAAGCCATGAACCCGCTGGCCCTGCTCTGCTTCGGCATGTACGGCGAAGACCTGCCTAACCAGGATGGCGCCCCGCTGCGCATCGTGGTGCCCTGGAAGTACGGTTTCAAGAGCGCCAAGGCGATCGTGCGCTTCCACTTCACCGACCGGCAGCCGAACAACACTTGGAATCTCTCCGCTCCGCAGGAGTACGGTTTCTACTCCAACGTGAACCCAAATGTGGACCATCCTCGCTGGAGCCAGGCCAAGGAGCGCCGTCTGGGCGAATTCTTCAAACGCCCCACGCTGATGTTTAACGGCTACGGCGATCAGGTTGCCAGCCTGTACAGCGGAATGGATTTGAAGAAAAACTTCTAAAGGCAGGGGCTAGAGACTAGAGACTAGGGGCTAGCTGTCGCAGTCAGGAACAGTCGTTTGCGTCTCGTGTCGCGATTGGATTCTAGTCCCTGGCCCCTAGCCCCTAGCCCCTGAATTTCATGTCCCGCTACCTCAAACCCGCCGTCTTTCTCGCCTGCCTGGCGCCGCTGGCGAAGCTCGTCTGGAGCGGCTTCCACGGAGGCCTGGGCGCGAATCCCATCGAGAAAATCACGCATACGACCGGCGACTGGACGCTGACCTTTCTGCTGATCACGCTCTCCATCACGCCGCTGCGCAAGCTGACGCGGCAGTACTGGCTGATCGGCTGGCGGCGCATGCTCGGCCTGTTCGCCTTTTTCTACGGCACGCTCCACCTGATGACCTATGTCTGGCTCGACAAGTTCTTCGATGTGCACGAGATGCTGCACGACATCGCCAAGCGCCGCTTCATCACCGCCGGAATGACCGCGTTTGCCCTGATGATTCCCCTGGCGCTGACGTCGACCAAGTGGTCGATCCGCAAGCTGGGAGGCCGGCGCTGGCAGGCGCTGCACCGCCTGATCTATTTCAGCGCCACGGCCGGCGTGATTCACTACATCTGGCTGGTCAAAGCCGATTTGCGCAAGCCGCTGGAATATGCGTCGGTGCTGGGAGTTCTGCTGGCATATCGCTTCGCGGTATGGATGATGGCTCGGACACCGGCGCCGACGGCGGCGGCAAACGCCAAAGTGCCGAACGGCTAGCGGAGGCCGTCTCCGCCGGTCAAAACAAAGGCGCGGCCGAAGCCGCGCCTTTAACTTTTCCGCTTCAACCTAGTTCTTCTTTTCCATCTTTCGACGATTTGCTGCAGCGGATCGGATATGAGCCGCTGTCCTGACGATGGCAGCCTCGCGTTGGATTACCTCCGCCGCCGCTGAGCTCGGGGTGCTCTGCGATTCGAGCGTGCCGGTTCCCGTATCGGTACCGTCAACCGAGATAAACAATATCGTTGAGCTGTCAGCAGCGTAGTAAAAAATTTGCCCCAGTGGGCTGTTGCCGGTGAACGCTGCCGATCCAGTTCCATTGGAGTTATTCGTGTAGCTGCCAGAGAGATTGCTGGTATTCGGGTTTGATACGCCAAAATCATTCAGGTCGATAAGACCCGTCATCCCGCTGCTCGTGGTATTGAACTGGGCGATCTCGTCGAGTTCGGTACCGTTGACCAAGTCAGACCCAGTGAGATTCAGACTGTAGCCCTGGGAGGCCGCCAGAGACGCTCCGGACGTCTGGGTCAGGGCAACGCCCGCGGTAATGCCGGCGTTTAGCGTGTTATCAGCCTCTAGCAGCAGGAGTCCAGCGTCAGAGGGATAGGCGACAAAATTGGTGCCCCCCAAAAACCCCGACAGAACAATCTGAAAACGTCCGCTGCCGGACGGGCTATTCGTGACAGAAGTGCTGCTGAATGCGAATGGCGTGGCAGTAGCCCCGCCGCCGTCGACCGTGCCAGCGTCATTGATGTCCTCAGCACCGGTTAGTTGGCTGGCGCTGGAGGAGATCGTGCCTCCCGCAGCAAAGGGGGCGCCGGTCGGATCAAAGCCGGACGCTGTAAACACCAGGTTGCCTGTAGGTAACGTCGCGCTTGACTGTTTAAACACATCACCTACAAGAATCGCATTCCCATCATTCTCAAAGAGCTTCAGGTGCGTGGCGTCAATCGAGTAGACGTCGAAACCGAATGTTCCAAATCCCGAAGTGATTGTCGCCGTGCCTGGCGTGGTCCCCGAGCCGGTTTGTATCGAGCCGCTTAGAGACGGCTCAAACGTGGGGGTGGCGTTGTCATTGAAGTCTTGGACGCCGGAGGATATGGTTCCCGAGGAAAGATTCACCGCCCCAACCGTCGCGAGCGGCGTACCGTTGGGCGCAACAAAGGTGGACCCTGAAAGACTAAATGCATAAGCCCCGTCGGAGAGGGTAACCGTAGGATTGGGCTGCAGGTCAATGGTCCCGCTTCCCGTCCCGGCGCCGTCAAATCGACTGATCAAACCGTGCGTGCTGGAAGTAAGCACAAAATCCAGCACCACCGAAATGCTAGGGTTGCTTCCGTTCGCAATAGACAGATTGATCGTGCCGCGCCCGTCTTTGTTAACGCTGTAAGAGCTACCGTTGCTATTGACGCTGAGGCCAGCACCAGTTCCACCCAGATCGCTGAGGTCAACGGTTCCAGCCTGTATCATTCCGCCGGTGCAGCCGCAGGCCGTAATCGTACCGGCCATGGCGAACAGACTGGGATTGCCCGCGCCGTCAATATCCTCGCCCGTTATCGAAAACGTGTAGGAGCCGTTGAAATTCGTATTGCTGAAGGCGCCTGTTGGAGGCGCTACCGGGCTGTGGGTGCCGCTCCCACAGGCAGCGAGAAAAGCGAGACTCAGTGCAGCAACGACCGGCAACACGACGCGAGTGCGCAACGACATAACGTCCCCCTTCGAGGAAAAACCTGTTGGATCTGGGCTTGGGACCAGACTAGCACGACCATTCTCTTCCGATTCAACCCGAATCTAGAGAATAAGTAGCGCAGGAAATGCAAAATATTTCCTGTGTTTACATCTCTTTACATTCGCTGGAGTCGTACGGGCGACCAGTCCTGTTGGCTACCTTCGCGGATTGGCGCGGGCAAGAAAAGAAAAATCGGCGGGTGCCGGTTACGGATGTACCTCGGCCTCCTGCGCGGCCAATTGGCGCAGGGAATCTGCATAAGGCGCGCGGGCCACGCCTCTTTCCGTAATGATCGCGCTCACGTACTTCGCCGGAGTCACGTCGAAGGCAGGATTCTCCACCGCGACGCCGTCGGGCACCATCTGCTTGCCGGCGATGTGGGTGACTTCCCTGGCGTTGCGCTGCTCGATGGGAATCTCGTCGCCGTTGGGGCAAGCCAGGTCGACGGTGGAAATCGGCGCGGCCACGTAGAACGGAATGTTATGTTCTTTCGCCAGCACCGCGATGGTGTAGGTGCCAATCTTGTTGGCCACGTCGCCGTTGGCGGCGATGCGGTCGGCGCCCACCACGATCGCTGCAATCTTGCCCTGCTTCATCATAGCGCCGGCCATGTTGTCGGAGATGACCGTGGTCGGGATGCCGTCTTTCATCAGTTCCCACGCGGTCAGGCGCGAGCCTTGCAGAAACGGCCGGGTCTCGTCCGCGTAAACCTGAATCTTCTTGCCCTGCTCAACCGCCGCGCGGATCACGCCCAGGGCCGTGCCGTAGCCAGCCGTGGCCAGCGCGCCGGCGTTGCAGTGCGTGAGCACTCCGCCGGAGCTCGGCATGAGCGTAGCGCCGTGGCGTCCCATGGCCTGGTTGGCGGCGATGTCTTCGGCGTGCATGCGCCGGGCTTCTTCGATCAGATCCTGTTTGATCTGCGCAACCGGTCGAATGCGGATGCGCTCGAACTTTTCCTGCATGCGCCGGATCGCCCAGAACAGATTCACCGCCGTGGGCCGGGTCTTGCTGATCACGTCGCAAATCTGGTCGAAGTCACGCTTGAGGTCGCCGGGATTCTCGGCTTTGGAGTTGCTAACGCCCAGCGCGATGCCCATGGCCGCGGCCACGCCAATGGCCGGCGCCCCCCGCACCACCATATTGCGAATGACGTCGGCGACCTGCTCGTGCGTCTTGCACACGACGTAGGTTTCCTCAGTCGGCAGCTTCGTCTGATCGAGGAAGCGCACGCCCTGGTCGGTCCATTCGAGAGTCTGGATCATAGACATTGAGTCATTGAATTATTGAGTCATTGAATCATTGAGCCATTGAGTCATTGCAGACAAGTTCATTGACTCAATGACCCGATGTCTCAATGACTCAATTCTTATGCGCTTCGCAGCGGTTCCGTGGATTGTTCGTCATTGCCGGCCGGCCGCAGATTTCGCATGTGGCCGCGACCGCGAAAATCGTCGGGGCGGTATCGTCGTTCTGAAGCACGTGCTCTTTGCGCACGTCGCTGGCGGTGAAGATTGAGACGAACGGGGCGGGCGCGGCAGCTTTTTCTACGTTGCCTCGCCCTTGCGCCTCTTCCCGCTCCACCAGGCACATCGCTCCGACCACTTCGAAGCCGAATTCGCGGGCCGCTTCGATCGCCTGCACCGTCGATGCGCCCGTGGTGCAGACATCGTCCACAATCACCACCCGCGCGCCCTTCTCGCGAAAGCCTTCAATGCGCTGCCCGGTGCCGTGTTGCTTCTCCGCTTTGCGCACTAGAAACCCGTGCAGTTCTCCGCTCACCACGGATACTGCAACCACGATAGGATCGGCGCCCATGGTCAGCCCGCCGATGGCCTGCGCCTTCCACCCGCGCCGCCGAATCTCTTCCAGAAAAACTTCTCCTGTCAGGCGCGAGCCTTTGGCGTCGAGCGTCGTGGTGCGGCAGTCGATGTAATAGTCGCTGGTCGCGCCCGAGGATAGCTTGAACTCGCCCAGGCGAAACGATTTGTGAGCGAGCAGACTCAGCAATTTCTGCCGCGCCGAATGCATGGAAGACGAATGCACGGGAACCATGGGAATCGCGGAATGCATGAAAGCTAACGATACCACGGAGAAGAGATGGGTGCGGGCGCCGGCTGCGCTGGTCCGCAGCCAGATCGATGCGCGTGTTAACCTGAAATCTTGCCGCCGGGTGAGCGGTTACTCGGCGGCGTCCCTACCCGCCATCATGAGAGGTCGAACCTTGCCGAGCGTGTCTGGAATTCCCGTCGTCCGTCTTCGAGTTCTTCTCATTTTCGTCTTTGCAATCTGCGTGCTCGCTGCCATCTGTTTTGCCGAAGGCACCCACACCTGGGAGCAATCGAAATTTGAAGACCTTACCAAGGGAACCGCTACCGGAGTAGCCATTCGCAGCGCCGGCGGCCTTGAACTGGCGCCGGCTTTCAAACTGCTTTATGCCACGCCCTCCACCTACATCTGGGCCGTCGCCTCGGATGACGCAGGGAATGTCTATGCCGCCGCCGGATCGCCCGCGCGCGTTTACCGCATTGCATCGGATGGCAAGTCGTCGATCATCTTCGAACCCCAGGAACTGCAGGTGCAAACCCTGGTGGTTGGTCCGGGCGGGGTGATCTATGCAGCCACCGCGCCCGACGGCAAGGTCTACAAGATCGAGCGCAAGTCTGGAGACCGGGCCGGCTCCGCCCACGCTGAATCTAAGATTGACGGACCTAAGATCGAGAAAGACATACCCAAAGACGCGAAGCCCATGGTCGATTCCGCCTGGACCTCCTCCGTGTATTTCGCGCCGGGCACGAAATATATCTGGGACATGGCTCTGGACAAAGCGGGGAATCTCTACGTGGCGACCGGAGATCACGGCGAAATCTACAAAGTCATGGCCACGGGCGAGCACTCGCTGTTCTTCAAGAGCGACGAGACCCACATTCGCGTGTTGGCCATCGATTCTCAGGGGAACCTGATCGCTGGCACCGACGGCAGCGGCCTGATCTACCGCATTTCCCCGGCGGGAGAAGGATTCGTGCTGTACAGCGCGCCCAAGAAGGAGATCACAGCCCTGGCACTCGACAGCAAGGGAAACATTTACGCCGCGGGCGTGGGGGAAAAGCACGCCATTGCGGGAATGGGCCCGGGTGGACCTTCGGCGATGATTACTCTGGGAGCGACTGCCCCCGTGCCGACGACCTCGCAGGCTCCAGGAGTGGCGATCCCGCCCACGCCCGGCATGGTATCGATGGGGGCGATTCCGTTTTCCGCTGGCGGCGTGAGTGGCGGGTCCGACGTTTATCGCATTGCGCCTGATGGTTCACCCGAACGCGTTTGGACTTCGCACGAAGACATCGTCTACACGCTGGCCTTTGATTCGCACGATCACTTGCTGGCTGGAACCGGGAACCGCGGCCACATTTTCGCCATCGAAGGGACGGACGAGTATGTGGATCTTCTGAAGGCGCCGGTTTCGCAAGTGACTGCGTTTGCCAAAGCTCCCGGCGGCGGACTTTATGCCGCGAGCAGCAATCTGGGAAAGATCTTCATCCTCGGCGCCGGCCCGGAAAACGAGGGCACCTACGAGAGCGACGTCTTTGATGCGAAGATCTTCTCGCGCTGGGGACGGGTAGAGTTCCGTGGCGGCGGCGATGTCGCGCTGTTGGCACGCAGCGGAAACGTCGACAATCCTGACCGGAACTGGAGTCCGTGGAAGAAAGTCGATCCCGGCAAAGACGCCGAAATGGGCGTTCCTCCCGCCCGCTACGCCCAGTGGAAGGCCGTTTTGCACGCCGGAAATGCGAAGCCCTCGGTTGACAGCGTCACCTTGAACTATCTGCCGAAGAATGTCGCTCCCGAAGTTGAGGACGTCTCCGTGCAGGTAGGGGTGCGCTACCAGCCTGTGCCCAAGCAGCCGGCGACTGCCGCGAACAGCGATGCGAGCGCAACCTCGACTTTGCATTTCGACACTCCTCCCTCCAGCACGCACGACCGCGATGCCATCGGGGTGCGGTGGAATGCGCACGATGACAACGACGATCAACTCGTCTACTCCATCTACTACCGCGGCGACGGCGAGACGCGCTGGCTGCTTTTGAAAGACGATCTGACCGACAAAGCGTATTCGTTCGATGCGAGCCTGCTGCCTGACGGCGGCTACACGGTGAAGGTGGTGGCTTCCGATGCGCCGTCACACTCGCCCGGGGAAGCATTGACGGCCGAGAAGATCAGTCAACGCTTTGAGGTGGACACCACTCCTCCCCGCATTGAAAACTTGAGTGCAAACATCGAAGGCGCGCAGATTCACGTTCGTTTCCGCGCCGCAGACGGCTTTTCGACCATCAAGCGCGCCGAATATTCCGTCGATGCCGCCGACTGGAACTATGTCGATCCCATCGGCCAGCTCTCGGATGCGAAGGTCGAAGATTACGACTTCAAGGTCCCCCTCGTTGCGGCGAAGGATTCATCGTCCGAACACGTGGTCGTGGTCCGGGTCTATGACAAGTACGACAACCTGGGTGCGGCGAAAACCGTGCTTCACAGCAAATAGGCCCAGCCGGGCGTAGTGCTTGCGGACATGTCCCAGGGGTCTCTTTCGGATCGGTCTTAGCTCAGTCACAATCGCTGCATGTCCGGCGACCCCTGTTCCGCCCGGAAAGCCTGTCCTTTCCTTGCCCTGACGCTGTTCTTCACGCTGGCGCTGCTTCTGAGCGCGTGCAGTGGCGTCTCGCATCCCTCGGGCAGTAACGGCGGATCGAACGGCGGATCGGGCGGAGGCACCGGCGGCGGCAATCTCGCGTGCAGCGGAATGAGCGTCGGTCAGACCGCAAGCTTGAACGGATTCGTTCCGTTCTCCAGCAACAGTCTGTGGAACACCGACATCTCGAACGCTCAGGTTGATCCCAATTCCAGCACGCTCATCAGTAGCTGGGTCGGCTCGGTGAATGTGCATCCCGACTGGGGCACCGATCCCACTTACGGCATTCCTTACGTTGTGGTGAATGGCAGCCAGCCGCTGGTGAATATCGACCTGGGGGCGTATCCCGACGAAAGTGATCCCGGCCCCATGCCCGTCCCGGCCAATGCGCCGATCGAAGGCGGTTCGTCAAACACTGGCGACCGCCATGTGCTGGTGCTCGACAACGCCAACTGCTTTCTCTATGAGATGTTCAACTCATCGCCCAATCCTGGCGGCAGCTGGAACGCCGATTCGACCGCGGTGTGGGACTTGCTCGGCAACGAGCAGCGCCCCTACACGTGGACCTCAGCCGACGCGGCCGGCCTGCCTATCTTTCCCGGCCTGGTGCGCTACGACGAAGTGGCCGCCGGGAAGATTCAGCATGCCTTCCGCTTCACGCTTCCCCATACCCGGGCTGCATTCACTCCTCCTGCGTCGCACTGGGCCGCGAATACGAGCGATCCTTCCGCGCCGCCCATGGGCATGCGCCTTCGCCTGAAATCCAGCTACGATATTTCCGGCTTCTCGGCGCAGATGCAGGTAATTCTGACCGCGATGCAGCACTACGGCCTGATCCTCGCCGACAACGGCAGTTCGCTGTTTGTGACGGGAGTCTCCGACAGCCGCTGGGGCTCTGATCTCGACTCGCTGAAAACCGTGCCGGCTTCGGCGTTTGAAGTCGTGCAGATGAACCCGGTCTACACCAGTTCGAACTATCCGACCGGAGCGGCGCCCGCGATCAGCAGCTTCACCGCATCGCCCACGCACGTTGCCTCGGGTGGCAAAGTCACGCTCTCGTGGAACACCGCCAGCTCCGA
Source organism: Candidatus Sulfotelmatobacter sp. (assembly GCA_035266285.1). GTDB lineage: Bacteria > Acidobacteriota > Terriglobia > Terriglobales > Acidobacteriaceae > Sulfotelmatobacter. Next base: position 6,718 of record DATFNR010000053.1, on the reverse strand, counting down.
ATATGAGATCGTCTCGCCCGGCTCGGGGGTAGTGAGGGGCTCGAGCGTGACTGTGAATCCAACCGCGACCACGACCTACACACTCTACGCGACCAGTCAGTACGGCCGAACGACCGCGACGGTCACGGTAAACGTCCCGTAAAGGCAAGTGCAGTGTGAAGGCAAATAGGTTGCGGTGGTTGGGTTCTTCTTGGGTTTCTTTGCATACTTTGCGGCCTTCTCTTAGCGCGCTTTGCGGTCCAAGCCTTTTCAGCTTGAAGCGGGCGCCTCCCCGGAAGGTGGCAGTTCCTCGCTGCGAATCTCGTGCAGATCGCCCGCCCGCCGCAGTTCCGGGAACAGCCACGCCCACAACCCAATCACAACCAGAGTTCCGACACCGCCAAGAATGACCGCCGGGACAGTCCCAAACCACTGCGCGGTCACGCCCGATTCGAATTGCCCTAGCTCGTTCGACGCCCCGATGAAAATCATGTCGACGGCGGTGACGCGTCCGCGCATCTGGTCGGGGGTGGCCAGTTGCGTGAGCGTGGCACGAATGATGACGCTGATCATGTCGCTCGCCCCGAGCAGCAGCAGCGCGACTAGCGAGACAGTAAGACTGCGGGATACTCCGAAGACGATCGTGAAGACTCCGAATCCCGTAACCGCCCAGAGCAGGGTCAGGCCTGATCGTCCGCGCAGCGGCCGGTGCGCCAGCAAAACGGCCATCAGCGTCGCGCCAACCGCCGGGGCGGTGCGCATCAAACCCAGTCCCCAGGGTCCGGTGCGAAGGATCTCGCGCGCATAGACCGGCAGCAGCGCGACCGCTCCGCCCAGCAGCACAGCGAACAGATCGAGCGAGATCGCTCCCAGGATCAGTTTCTTGGCCCAGATAAAGTGCAGCCCCGCAAAGACTGTCTTCACCGTCATCGGTTCCCGCGGGCGGACTTTTCTTTCCGGCCGGATGCGAAACGTGGTAACCGTCGCTCCTATCGCGATGATCATCGCGATGCCGTACACCAGGGACGGACCGTGGGTGGCGGCGTAAAGAACGCCGCCAAAGGTCGGTCCCAGAATCGTGGCTGTTTGAAAGATCGTCGCGTTCCAGGCCACGGCGTTGGGAAAGTGCTCTTCCGGAACCAGCGATGGCAGAATCGACCGGCTGGCCGTGCTGTTGAACGATCGCACCGTGCCGATCAGCACCAGCACTATGTAAATTGCGTTTACGGAATGCAGACCGCGCTGCGTGAGCGCGAGCAGCAGCGCGAAACAGATTCCATATCCCGCGTAACACGCCGAAAGCACGTCGCGGCGCTCAAAGCGGTCGGAGGCGTGGCCGGAGATCGGAAACAGGAGAATTCCGGGCAGAAACTGCGCCAGGCCTACGAGGCCAAGATCGAGCGGTCGTTTGGTGATGTCGTAGACCTGCCATCCCACGGCGACTGCCTGCATCTCGACTGCGGCCACGATGAGGAAACGGGCGATCTGAAACAGCACGAATGCAGGATGGGTGAAGGCGGCGCGTCCGGCGCGGGCGTCGGAGGATGCGGGCATGCACTTCTAATGTGACACAGAAATCAAAAGGTGTGCAGAGACGAGGAGAGGTAGCGTCCGCGTGGTGGAGTAGAGCAGTCTCACAGCCGCTGAATTTCCATTGCCAACTGTCATCCCGAGCGTGCGAGGGAGCTGGGTGTTGGCAGCGGCGCTATTGGGAGCGCAGGCAAGGACCTAGATCCCTCGCTTCGCTGGGGATGACAACGGGGGGTGAGAACGGGGGTGAGAACGTGGGATGACAACGTGGGATGACAACCTGCTTGGTTCGCGCTACGACGTGGGAGCGGGCTAGCTCTGACCCGCGCTGGTGGCGTCTGCGGAACCTGGAAAAATCTCAACCCGATTCCTGCCGTTATTCTTGGCGGCATACAGGCTGACATCCGCTTCGCGCAAAAATTCGGCGACGGTATGATCGCGCGCGGTGGTCGTCGCGGTCACGCCCATGCTGATCGTGGTTGGAGCGTTCCCGAACGCGGTGCTGATCGGGTCTTTCGCCACCAGGCAACGAATCGCGTCGGCACGGCGCGCCCCGTGCGTCAGACTGCAGCCCGGCAGGATGACCAGAAATTCCTCGCCGCCGTAGCGGCCTACCAAGTCATAGGGGCGCAGATCGACCTTCAGCCGCCGTGCTACCTCTTTCAGAACTTCGTCCCCTGCGGCATGTCCGAGGCTGTCATTCACGCGCTTGAAGTGGTCAATGTCCGCCAGAATGACGGTCGTCGGTTTGCCTTCGCGCCCGGAGCGCGAGAACTCCCGCTCCAGCGCCGCCAGGATTTCCGAGCGGTTCAGCAGGTTGGTCAGGAAATCATGGGTCGCGGCAAAACGCAGCGATTGCTGCAGCTCCAGAATCCGCTTACCCACCATGATGCGCTGCCGCAGTTCTGCCGGATCGACCGGCTTGGAAAGATAGTCGTCCGCGCCCGCCTCCATGGCCGTATGCCGGTCTTTCTTCTGGCTCTTCGCCGTCAGCATGACGGTGTAGACGTAGTTTCCCTGGCTCAGCTTGCGGATGCGCCGGAGCACATCGATCCCATCCAGGCCCGGAAGCAGCCAGTCCAGCAGCGCCAGATGGGGCGGATTCTCAGCCTCCAGCAGTTTGATCGCTTCCGTTCCGCTGCCCACGTCGACGTGTTCCAGCCCCCAATCGTCCAGATAGGCGCCGATCTTCCGCCGCTCGATGTAAGAGTCTTCCACCAGCAAAATCTTCATACAAGACAGTGCCCCGCTCGGATGTTGTCAGCGTACAAACGAGTTCACAAGGTTACCGGCAGGAACGAAAGATCATGTCCTCTGGGAACAACGTGAGAGGTCCTGGATTTATCAACTGCAGGCGATCACGAGTTGTGGTCAGAAATCGACAAACCACGAAGGACGCGAAGTCTCACGAAGGGGCGAGCTTGGATGATTCCCTTCGTGTCCTTCGTGTCCTTCGTGCCCTTAGTGGTGAAAAACACTTCACGCCACCAGCGGCACATTCGCGATTCCCGCTGTGCCGAAAACCCGCCGATAGCGCTCGATCTCCGCCGGCGGCCCCAGCGCCTTCGAATAGTTGTCGGAAAGCTTCACCGCCGCCCGTCCCTCGACCTCCGAGACTTTGCAGATCAACCCAATCGGGTCAAAGCCGCCGCCGTCGTTGGGATTGCAGCCGCGGAAATCGTTGGTCAGCAGCGTGCCCCAGCCCGCGCTGAAGCGAATCCTCCGCCCCGGCGTCCACTTGGCGCGATCGTCAAAGTCAGCGGCGCGGCGCAAGTCGCCGACGGCAACGCCCTTCGCCATCACGCCGCCGAAATAGGCATGCAGCCCCAGGATCGCATCCACATCGAGCGTGTCGGAAGCGATCATCAGTTTCTCGCCCGGATCCTGCCCGCGCTCCTGCAGCCAGTCGATATATTCATCTCCCGCCGCGTACGGATCCTTGCTGTCGACGCGCTGCCCGGTCCAGTCTGCCACCCACTCCGGTGCTCCTGCCAGAAACTGCGTGGTGCCGAACGTATCGGGCAGCATGACGCGCAACGCGCCCTCGTAGGTCTGCTGCCACAATTCCAGCCCCCGATATTGCGACGCCTTCAGCGCCGCATCATCGGGCGCCAGAGCCGCCATCACCATGGGGATTTCGTGCGCGTTGGTGCCGATCGCCTCGAGATCGTGCTTGTGCGCCAGAAAGGCGTTCGAGGTCCCGATAAAGCTGCTCCCCAGATTGGCCGCCATGGCCACGACCACATACTCCTGCCACAAAAAGCTGTGTCGCCGCCGCGTTCCAAAGTCCGCCACGCTCAGGCCCGGCACGCCGAGCAGACGCTCGATCTTGTTCCACAGCTTGGTCTTGGCCCGGGCATAGAGAATATCGAGCCCGAACTCGCTCAGCGTCTTCAACTGCGCGCGAGTCTTCAGCTCGTCGAGGATGGCCAGCGCATACAGCTCCCACATCGTGGTCTCGGTCCACGCGCCATCGAACGTCAGATGGATCTGACCATCGCGAACTGCCAGGTGATAGTCGGAAAGCCGGAAGTCATTTTCCAGCCACTCCAGAAATCCCGGCTCGAAGATCCCACGCCTGCCGTAAAAAGTATTGCCCGCCAGCCACACCAGTTCCGACTTGCGAAAGTGCAAACCGCGCACGTGCTGTAACTGCACCTTGAGTTCTTCGATGTTGACGACGTCCGCCATTCGCACCGCCGGACGCCGGTTGAACAACGCGAACTCGACGCGGGTCTTCGGGAAGTGCTTCCAGATGAACTGCAGCATCAGCAGCTTGTAGAAGTCCGTATCCAGCAGGGACCGGATCACCGGGTCGAGTTCCCAGTTATGGTTGTGGGCGCGTTCGGCGAAGTTGACGATCATGGGGGAAGATCAGCCGCAAAGGTCTGGAACCACTACAGTCTCGAGCCAGTACAGTCTAGAAGATGATGAGTCAGATTGGGAAAGGTCCGCGGCAAGCAACGGATCACCCGTAGCGTGGAAGAGCGGCGCTTCAGCGCCCGAAGAGCGATCACAGGGGTGCAGGGCTTCTGGCTGCCGGGGTTTGATTCCGCCGGTCACACTCACCGCCAAGCCCTCCGCCGCCGAAGCCACCGTGGAAGAGCGGCGCTTCAGCGCCGCGTAAGAGTGACCGGAGTTTTTGGGGCTTTAGCCCCGGTGGTCGTCCTCATGGTTGTGAAGGCTGGCTTACAGGCCAAACCGCAACGGTCTCCTAGCCCCTTGCGTTTCAAATCACAACAAAAAGTGATGCAAATCACACACCGCTGTGTGGAATCACCCTTTTTCGGGGAATCGGGGTCCTATCCCTGCCTCCCGTCTCATACCCCGGCTCCTCTGTAAGGTCTTTATTGTCCACAGGATAGACCGACACTCCGGGCTGGCCGCGACAACCCCAAGATTTGGCTCACCGCGTGCCCTTACGCCATATGGGTAGGGCAACAAAGAACGGCTCCTACCCGGGAGGCACTCATGATGCGTACACCGTATGGTCTGAACATTCTTGATAATTGCGTCACCTGCCCGCGCCGCGGCGAGCACCTTTTCTGCAATCTGCCGCTCAGCGCCGGACAACGCCTCCAGGAAATCAAGTCCACCGCCGTGTATCCCAAGGGAACCATGCTGTTCATCGAAGGCCAGCAGCCGCGCGGAGTCTTCGTTCTCTGCATGGGCAAGGTGAAGCTGTCGACCTCCTCCCGCGACGGCAAGACCATCATCACCAAGATCTCCGAACCCGGAGACATTCTTGGTCTCAACGCCGTCGTCTCCAACCGGCCCTACGAAGTCACCGCCGAAATGATGGAGCCGGGCCAGGCCAACTTCATCCCTCGCGACCCGTTTATACAGTTCATGAAAGACCCCGAGGTCGCCCGCCGCGTCGCCGAACAGCTCAGCCGTAACTACTTCACCGCCTACGAGGAAGTCCGCACCCTCGGCCTGACCGCCTCGCCGTCAGAAAAGTTCGCCAAGATGCTCCTTGCCTGGTCAACCCAGACGTCGCAGGCCGACGGCTCGGCGCAGGTCAAACTCACGCTCACCCACGAAGAAATCGCAGAAGCCATCGGAACCACGCGCGAAACCGTCAGCCGCCTGTTCTCAGAGTTCAAGCGGAAGCAGTTGGTGCAGTTGAAGGGCGCCACGCTGTTCATTCGCAGCCGCCCGACGCTGGAGAAGATCGTCCAGAGCTAGCGAGAATTGTTAGCGAGGATTGAAGGACCGCTGCCAGGCCCCGAAAGAGAACGGGAAAATGACTGACGATACTCTCGGGACTTGCGGTTCCGTCGCTGGGCGGCACGTCCCTCCGGATCGCCAAGACCCAGCCGCCGAAGCGGCGAAATTCTTTAGCCCGGGGCGTAAGCCCCGGGTAAAGCCCAGCCGGGTGGCACGAGTCCCGCAGGGACGGCACCTATCCCCAACCATGGGCGCCCCGTTGAGTTTCCTACCCGATCCCCTCGCGCCTCCGAGTCACGATTCCTGAATCTGTAAAATCACTCCATGCCCCTCCTTCGTACCGTCGGATGGCTGGCTTGCGTCGTCTATTCGACCATCCCATCGTTCTGGCTGATGGTGCATCCCCGGGCCCATCGCTGGCGCGAACGCGAGCGCTCCCCGTTCCGCGTACTGGTTCCGGCGTGGATCACGATGTGGTTCGGCGTGGGACTACTGACCGGCCCGTGGCGCAATGTGGCCCTCTATTCGACGTGGTGGAGCTGGCTTCCGGCAGCGCCGCTGTTTGCCGCCGGCATCTATCTCTACTCTCGGTCTGGGGCGCATTTCAGCTGGGCTCAGCTCGGAGGCCTGCCCGAAGTTCGGGCAGATCATCCGCACGACCGCCTGGTGACGAGTGGCATTCGCGCCCGCGTCCGGCATCCGGTCTACCTGGGACATCTCTGCGAGATGCTGGCCTGGAGCCTCGGCACGGGCCTCGTCGTCTGCTGGCTGCTGACCGCGTTCGCGATCGTTACTGGCGCGGTCATGATCCGCATGGAGGATGCGGAGTTGGAGGGACGCTTCGGCGACGAATTCCGGCGCTACCGTTCCACCGTGTCTGCGCTCCTGCCTCGCCTCTGAAAGCGCACAATCTCCGGAGCAAAGTGGATCCACTCCGACTGCGAGCGTCTGCCGCTATAATCCGACTTGACTGGAAAACTTGAGCTCATTGCTCACTGCTCACAGTTCACGGCTCGATGCGCTTCGAACTCTTTATCGC
>DATFNR010000052.1:0-11197 GCA_035266285.1 Candidatus Sulfotelmatobacter sp. | reverse complement strand
ACGCGAACCTGGAACGGGCGACGGTTGAAGCGGGCCAGAGTAAGAAAAATCGAAGTGACATATCCCAGTTCTCCCCAGTTACTGAAGCGGCGGGCGCGCAGCGTGGCCACGTCGGCGGAGAAGCCCAGGCTCAGCAGGTTGATGTAGTACAGCACTCCGGCGCGGTGGCGTAGACGAAGCACGTCACAGGCGCGGCGGCGCCCGGCGAGCAGCGCATCGATCGCGTGCTCCACGCCGCGGTCGCTGAAATCGCGCAGAAATGAATTCCCGGTGCCCAAGGGGAGGAATGCCAAGGTCGGACGCTCGCCGTTCAGGGCCTCCGGGTACAAGCCGTTCACAATTTCGTAGGCAGTACCGTCGCCACCCACGGCGACAAAGTTGCGCACGCCCCGCCCATAAGCAGACCGCGCCATCTCGGTGGCTTCGCCGCGAGCCTTGGTCACTGCGACCTTGACCTCGACGCCGCCAGCACGCAGCCGCTCGAGCGCCGGACCAAGCAGTTTGTGGCTGCGCCCGCCGCCGGCAGCGGGGTTCACAATCGCGAGATAGTTTTGGCGCTGGTCATTCATTTGGTGCCGAGGGCAGGGTTCGGGACCCTGTTGTGGCAGGTACGCGGGCAGAGCCTGCCCTGAGCTTGTCGAAGGGAGTGCCCGCGCCACACCGCCTCACAGCGACGCCATTGCGTTCCGGTCCACGCTCTTTCCGATTTCTTCCGCCAGCAGTTGCCGCTTGATCTTCATCGACGCAGTGCGCGGCAGATCCTTGTCCCAGATGAGATAAGCGCCGACGCGTTTGAAATCGGGCAGGCGCTGGTTGCGCAGCGATATCTCTTCCAGAAGCTTGGTGTCGAACTGCTGGTTTGGTTCGAGCCGCAGAACCAGAACCAATGCCTCGCGCCCAAGTTCCTTGCTTGGCCAGACATAGTTCGCGGCAAACACACAGTATTCTTTCACCGGCAGGCCGTCAAAAACGTTTTCAATATCCTCCGGATAAATGTTCTTTCCGCCTTCGGTGACGATCATATTCTTCTTACGCCCGAACATCTGCAGGTGGCCATTGCGGTCAAAGCGGCCCAGATCGCCGGTCAGAAGCCAGCCGTCAACGATCGATTCCAGCGTGAGCTCGGGATCGTCCAGATAGTGCGACATGAGGGTTTTGCTGCGAGCCGCGACCTCGCCGATTCCGTCTGCATCAGGATTCAGGATGCGCAGTTCCACGCCGGGTAGCGGCTTGCCGACCGTGTCAGCGCGAAACGGCTTCAGATCGTTGAGTGTGAGCGCCGTGCCCGCTTCCGTAAGACCGTAACCGTTGACCACCGGAATGCCCAGGTCATAGAAGAATTGCAAGGTGGAAGCCTCGATGAACGCGCCACCCGTAATCAAAGCCCGCAGTTCGCCGCCGAATCCGCGGTGCACGCCCGGCAGCAGCATGCGGCTCAGCCTCACATGGGGCCGCCGGCGGGTCAGCAGCTTGTTAGTCGCGATCATCGAATCCAGGATTGCCCGCTTCCACGAGGGAAGTTCGTCGAACTTGGCGCGCAGGCCGCGCTCCAGATTCTTGACGATCATCGGAACCAGCGAAACGTAGGTGATGCGATAGCGCAGGAAAGCGTCGCGCACGAACTCCGGGCGCAAGGTGCGCAGGTGCACCACACATGCGCCGCAGACGAACGGCCCGATAAAACCAACCATGAAATCGATGGCATGATTGGTGGGCAAGATGCTCAGATAGCGCACGCCCGGCCAGAAGGGATACCAGGCCGTCAGGGCCCGGCACTGTTCAAGATAGTTCTCATGGGTGAGGACGCAACCCTTGGGCTGGCCTCCGGTTCCGGACGAGTAGACGATGCAGGCAACGTCATCCCGCTCCCGGGGCACAAAATCAGGAGCGCCTTTGCGTTTGAAGTCCTCCCAACGAAACCCACCCGCCAGGTCCACCCCCAGCGGGGCTTCGGTCACGAGCACGATCTTCGTGCCAATCTTCCCGAAATCCGCGGCCTGCATGATCGCCCGCCACAGGTGGTATTCGACGATCAGCACCTTGGCCTTGGAGTGGGCGAGCAACTGAAGATGCTCAGTCGCAGTCAGCTTGTAGTCCAGGGGTACCAGGACGCCGCCGCAGTAGAAGATGGCATAGGCGGAGATCAGCCACTTCGACTGATTGGTCATGATGATCGCGGCGCGGTCGCCGGAATCGAAGTCGGCGTCCTCGAGCGCGCGCGCCAGGGGTAGCGCGATTTCCTTGAAGTCGGAATATGTCAGGCGCAGCTTCTCGCGATCGCGGTCGGCCTCGATCAGGCAGACCTCGGACGAGTAGCGGTCCAGCGCATCGCGCAACGCCTCGCCCAGACTGGAGTATTTGCGGAGATCGAGCATCAGAAACGTACAATTGTCAATTGCCGATTTGCGATTGCCAATTGGCTAGCTCGCTCCCTCGGAAAATCGGCAATTGGCAATCGAAAATCGGAAATGAGGATCACAGCCTCGCCTGGATCTTTCCGGCCAGCGTGCGGAAGTTATTCACGCCTTGCAGTTCATAGTCAGGCAGTTCGACCCGGAAATGGTTTTCCAGCTTGGTGAGCAAATCCAGGGTCTGCAGGCTGTCGATGCCGAGCGCCTTGAAAAAGTCTTCGTCGGGAGAAAGTCTCTCGCGCGGGACCTTGAAGTGCGCTGCTGCTAGAGCGAGGATTTCATCGAGCGTCTGGTTCGTTGTTTGCATGGGCGTCTGTATCACGACAGTAATGAGATTCGCCTTTTCACTTCATCTGTTCTGCGGACTCCAGATGTTGCTGCGTAGCTGAAAGTTGGGCAGACCCAAGTCCTTTAGCTTCCTCCACCGCTCGGCTTAGTATGGCTATAGCCTTTTTCTTTTTGTGAGTCGCAATCAATAACTGGCCGTAACCATCGTATGCCATCCAGCGGAAGCACGACGAGAACTTACCCTTCTCGACGTCGGGAACGATCCTTTCAAATTTCCCTCTGGCCTCTGAGTAGTAACCACCTCCGAGATCCTCGTCCGCCGCCAGAATGCGGCCAAACATACGGGTCTCCTCTGACGACAAGTTGGCTTTCGGGTCGACACACCCCTGAGAAGGTGTGGGTGCCTGAGCCCAACCCGCAATGGTCGTGACAAGTATAAACAGCAGCAGACATCGAGAAGGTTTCATTCCTAGGCAACTCCTACGGCAGATACGGCTGCGCGTCCGTGCTCTCTACGAATTTCTTCAATCCGGCTTCGACTTCCGGGCGCGAGAACAGCTCGCAGAAGATGTCGATTTCCCGCCGCAATTCTTCATGGGGAATTGGCTTGATGAAGCGTTTGGCGGCCACCGCCGTTTGCCGATCGAACTTGCCTGTCTGCGCGGCCGTCGCTCGTGCTGCGCGCAAGGCTTCGCCTTCGGCGACGACCTGGCTTACCAATCCAATCTGCTGAGCCTTGGTCGCGTTGAAACTGCGGCCGGTGAGCAGCAGATCGCGTACCACGGCATTGCCCAAATCCCGTTTCAGGCGCGGGATTCCGCCGAATCCTGGGATCAATCCCAGCCGCAGCTCGGGAAAACAGAAACGAGCCATCTTGTCGGCGATGATCAGATCGCAAACCAAGGCGAGTTCAAACCCGCCACCGAAAGTTACGCCGTGGACGGCGGCAATCGTCGTCAAGGGCGAAGCATCGACCCGGTTGAACACGCGGTGAATCCGTTCCAGAAAATCGCGCACTCCGCCTGCGGCCTGCGCCTTCTCCATCGCCTGCGAGCGCTGATGGAGTTCGCGCAGATCGGCGCCGGCACAGAAACCAGGCTTCATTTCGCTGTGTACGATAAGCGCGTGGGCGTCTTTCTCAAGGCCATCGAGCGCCGAGGCAAATTGCTCCAGTTCGGTGAGGGAGGCGGACCCGATCTCGTTGCAGGGCTCGCGGTGCAGCGCCAGCTCAATGGTGCCGTCCTGCAGCTGCCACGATAAGGTCTGGCCTTGAACGTTCATGCGCAGTTGGTCATTTTGAGGGGAACAGGTGCCGTCCCTTCAGGACTCGCTTCGTCTTCTCTTACCTTACCCAGCACTTACGTGCTGGGCTATTTCATTCCGCCCCCGGGCCTGCAATCTACCGGCGCTTATTGTGTCGTTTCTTTGAACTGCCAGTCGCAAAAGCCACTCTTTCACGTCGTTTCAAGGCTCGCAATCAGGCGCCAATTCCTTGAACTTTTGCAGTGAAGGGCGCACACCACGCTTCTCTTCTCCAACAGTCAGACCGCCTGCTTCACCCGGTACATCTCTTCGATCTCGCTCTTCATCCGAGACGCGATCAAGTCGCGTTTCAGCTTACCGTTAGCCGTGAGCATTCCGTTTTCGATGGAAAACGGCTCGGGCCGCAGGCAGAATGCTCGCACCTGCTTGTAGTGCGGAAGTTCCGGGTTGATCGCATCGAGCGCTGCCTGCACCTGTTGCCCAATCACGCTTCCCGCAACGATCGCGGATAGATATCCGCGACCATTGCCCACGACCACCACCTGCGGCGTACCGGGCAAGTAGCGGGCGATCTCTTCTTCGATGGTCTCGGGCGCGATTTTGTGTCCGGAGCCGAGGACGATCAGATTCTTGATCCGCCCGACAATCCGCCAGTTCCCGGTCGCATCCATTTCGCCCTGATCGCCGGTGTGGAACCATCCGTCGCGCAGCACGTCGGCCGTTTGTTGCGGGCGGTTCCAGTATCCCGGAAAAACATTCGGACCACGCACCACGATCTCCTCGTTTTGGCCGAGCCGCATTTCGATGCCCGGAATCGCCGGACCCACGCGGCCGGGCACGGGATTGGCGGGATCGTCCATGGTGCAGATGCCGGTCGTCTCGGTCAGGCCGTAGACTTGCAGGACCGGGATGCCCAGCATCCGGAAATAATCCTGAGTCTCAGGCGCGAGCGGCGCAGAGCCACAAATCAGGGCTTTCAGGTTCTCCCCCGCCATCTTCTTGCGAATCGTCGGGAAAACCAGAGTGTTGGCTGCCCACAGCCAGAATGCATCACTGGACTGCGGCCGCTTCTCCTTCTGCCGCTCCCATGCCGCCTTCCCTCGCGAATAAATTGCCTGTCCGATGCCGCCTTTCTGTGCGATTTGCTCGTCGACGGCGCGGCGCATGCGCTCCAGCAGCTGCGGCACATTCAGGAAGTAGTGCGGCGCGGCGGCAGGCATGTCGGCTGGAATTTTCGTCAGATCGGTATTCAACGTGACCAAGCTCCCCCGCAAAATGAAGGTCAGCACGGCGATCCACGAGGCGCAAAAACTGAAAGGCAAATAGTGGAAGACGCGATCCTGGCCGGATCGCCCGCCCATCAGCTGATCGAGCCGCGCCGAAGTGCAGCCCAGCATGAAACCCACGTTAGCCGCGGTCAGCACGACGCCCTTGGCTTCGCCCGACGTGCCCGACGTGTAGATGATGGTCACCGGATCGGCATCGCGTACTTGCGGGCGGTCAAGGGAAACCCCATCGACCCCGGCAAAGATCTCGTCGAACAAGAATAACGGAGGCGCACCGGGCCACGTCTGCAGAATCCCATCGCGCAGTGCGGCGTCGTCACAGCAAACCAGCGATGGCGTGCTGTCTTTCATCATGGCAACCAGTTCCACCGGAGCTTGACGAAAGTACAACGGGACCACAATCAGCCCTTCGGCCGTCGCGGCCAGGTCCATCGCCATCCAGCGCATGCTGTTGGAAGCCAGCAACCCGCAGCGGTCGCCCTTCTGCAGACCTTTAGAAGCAAGAAACGTCCGCGCTTTACGGATCAACTCAAGAAATTCGGACCCGGTCACCGCCGTGATTCGGCCGTCGCGAATCTCCTGCAGAACGGGGTGCTCAGATGCCGTCTTGAGTTGCGAGAATATGTCTCCGACAAATGGCATGGGTTTGCGAAGAGCTGCGCGAATTCAAGTTACAAGCTTTGACCGCTAAGATCGCGAAGAACTGCCGCCAAGGCCACAAAGAAAATCTGCATAGTTCCTTCAGCTATAGGCCGCCACCAACTGGCGCAGCGTGGCGTTCATGGGTGGAAGGTAGTCTTCCCAACTCCACTGCCCTCGGCGTGTGGGGAAGTCTGGATATCGCCGCTGCACTTCCTCTTCGAAATAAACTCCCATCCGCGCCATCCCCTTGAGATTCCTCACTACGGTTCTGGCAATTCCGTCCGCGATTCGATCGCCCTCAGTGGCCAGAGTCTCCAGCGCGGCCAGCAGTCGCGGCTCGAGGTCGGGATCATCCACGCTCATCAGCAGATCTTGATGATCGCGCTCGCGCATCAGGTTGCGAATGCGTTCGTCCATGGTAATGCCGGCGGACGGAACCAGCGCAGGCATGGAGGTCACAATGCCGTGATAGCGCGACGATGCCATCATGTGGCACGCGCGCAGAACGCTGACCAGTTCGTACATGTTGTACTGGTCAGAGGTGAAAATCGGCACGCCGCCGAGCTTCTCCGAGATGCGATTCGCGGGACGCGCGTCCAGGCGCTCGGTTGCCGCCAGAATCACGAATACATTCCGCTTCTTGCGGAACGCGTCGACCGCGTTGGCAATCGATGTCAGGTAATGCTCGTACGCGCGATCGGCCGCAGGGCCGGTGTTATGGAAATACGGCCCGCGATAGTGGCTTTTCTTGTAGGCTCCGGTCAGGCTGTGCAACGCCGCCTTCGCCACCGATGCCTTCACTGGCCACTCGAACGGATTGATGGGGCAGACCACGAGAATCGGCGTCTTGCCGTCCCACCCCATCTGGCGCAGGACAGTTTGAGCGTATTCGGGCGGTCGCGGTTCGAAAGTCCAGGCCGTGTCTGTGCCCAATTCCGTTGGCACTCCGAGTTCGCGCAGCAGCGTTCGCGACTCTTCGTTGCGTGTGATGATGAGGGAATCCTTGCAGTAGCGCCCGCACATTTTCGCCAGCAGCGGATCCATATGGCCGGCCTCTCCGCCATAGCCAATGGAGAGTTTGTTCTGCGCCGCCGCGATGCCCAGCGAGCCGATCATCATCGTCGTGAGTGCGTTGGCGAACTTGCTCTTGAACATGGAGCCCTCGCAGGCCACGACTCCGTGGTGCTTGGGGACTTCGTCGTAAAGGAAAGGCGGGAAAATGTCGGGCAGGCGAACCTGGGTCGTGCCCTCGAAATAGCCTTTGGAGCGCTCGAATTCGAACGTCATGGCAGTGAACTCGACCCGCTCGGCGCTCAGAATATGCCGGATCTGGCGCAACATCTCTTCCACGCGAACGTCCGAGCCCATGTTGCGCGTGCCGTTGTAGCCGGCGAAGAACAGTTTCAGCCTCTCGCCCGGCTGCCAGGGCTTGCCTGCTCCCAGCATCCATCGCACCTTCGAGCGCTCGATGTTGGCGCTGACCCACGCTTCCAGAATGAAGTCCATCATGCGGCGTTCCCTCCTGCAGCCGCGGGCCAGGGCTGGTAGTGGTATTCGAATTGATTGTCGCGGCTGAACCGCAACAAGGGAAAGCTGTATTGCGAAAACGGAACCGGCTTACGGCCCAGCTCAGAAGTCACCCGCGTGTTGTCGAACACCGTGTTCCACACCAGGTAGGGCATGAATACCTTCATGAGCGAAGCGCCGTAGCCGAGCGATCCCTTGCGACTGGAGAGAAAGTTAACCGACCCGGCGAACGGCTTCTCGGTAAATGGCAGAAACACGGGCGGCCGCTTCTTCTGGGCCGCGGCCAGCGCCGCGGTCAGTTCGCGAAACGTCTGCGAACCGGTCCCGGAAGACAGATGATACGTGTCGTACCGCGGCTGATCTTTCTGGTGCAAGGTGGTAATGGCGTCGGCGACAAAATCGACGTTCACGATGTCAACCTTATCGTTAGGCCGAAATGGCAGCACAGGCAGGCCCGCCAGAAACACGAAAGCCTTGACCATGTCGAACTGCGTGGTTTCGGCATGCCGGCTGTCGCCCAGAACGATGCTGGGCCGGAAGATGGTCTTCGGCGTATCCGGCAACAGGACTCGCGCCATGTGCTCGCAGAACTTTTTGGTGCGCGCGTAGGGATCGTAGTCAGACCGGTCCCACTCGATGGCGCGATCTTCGGCCACAACTTCGTTCTGGCGCTTGCCGGCAACGGCCACCGTGCTGACCTCGCTGAAGCGCCGCAGGCCGTGGTAATGCTCGGCGTGGCGGGCCAGGGTCAGCACTTCGAGCGTGCCGCGGAGATTCACATTCAGGCAACTCTTCTCCGACTTGCGGTTCAGCGACGCCGCGCAGTGAATCACCGAGTCGGTGGTGTGCACCAGGCGATCGTATTCGTCGCGATTCAATCCGAACCCGGGAGAAGTCAGATCGCCGCAAAAGATCCGGACCTTGGTCTGCAGATGTTCGTAAAACCGCGGAAACGGCAGATGCATCTGCAGCGCCCGCCACAGCCGCACCTGCGCCTCCTGCGGATCGCGCGCCCGCACCAGCAGGTTCAAGGCTGCGCCGTATCCTTCCAGCAGATTAGAGGCTACATGCGCGCCGATGTATCCGGTCGACCCGGTCAGGAATATCGCCACGTCGCTCCATTGGTCCCGGTTCTCATGGCGTCGCCATTGGCGGGCGCGAGCTGGAAGCTGCGGGGAGCGCGCGCTTCCAGCGGCCGGCCTTCAATCAACGGATAGGTCCAGCGGCGCAGAGCCGGGATGTGAATGTTGATCCAGTACTCCCACCAATCCAGCGACCGCGTGTCGTAGGCGAAGTCGTCTCGCTCCTCGGGCACCAGCGCGTGCGAGAGCTTCTGAATGTTGTCGGCGGCAAAATCGTGTTCATGGAGCAGGATGAACGGCTCGAACAGCTCGATCAACTTCTCCACCCGCTCCAGGTTGCGCTCGGTTTTCACCAGCGGAGCTTTCTTCAGCGGCAGCGGCGACATGATGGCCTGAATGGACTTCACGATGGCCCTCTGCGCCGGCGCGGACATACGGTTGTAGCGCGTCTTCGAAACCGGAATCGCGTCAAATCGCAGGCGCAGCCAGGATTCCAGGCCCTCCTGCGCGCGATAGTGCTTGCGGTGCGCCAGCGACGTGAGTTCGATCGAGCGGCCCATGTCGCAGGGATTGGTCACTGAAGTGGCGAGCTGGTAGAGCGGATCATGCCGGCGTTCCATGATCGCGGCTGCGATCAGGGTCATGCCGGCACAGACGGAGTCGACTGGAATAATGTCGAGACGCTTGCTCTCATTCGAGGGCAACTGCCGGAAGTAGGTCCCCAGCAAGTACGAGAGCGAAGCCGAAGTGTTGATGCCTTCGTTCCAGCCCAGAAACGGTTTCGCGACCGAGGTTTCGACGATGGCAGGACGCACCACCGCGATGGGCAACCCAGCGCCGCGCCGGGCAATCAGCGATTCAGCCAGGCTCTTGGTGAGGGTATACGTGTTCGGCCAGCCCAGGTCTTTCGCGCGCCGGATTCCGACCTCGGTGAGAAAGGTCTTGAGCCAGCGGACGCGGTTCTTGCGCACTTGATTTTCCAGCGCCGCGCCTTGCAGATTCTTCGCGGCGTGCTCTTTGGCCCGCGCCTGCATGCGCAGGCCAGAGGTAACTTCTTCGGTCTCCGCGCGCGCCTCGGCATCTCGAATCAACTCGTGGAGCGAGCCCAATTCCTGCTCGGCATCGAAGTCGGGCAGGCCGCGCGGGTTGTAGTTCGGAATCAGGCGCTCGCTGACGCGGCCATCCTGCTCGCCCGCCACGTAGCAAGTGGAAAGATGCAGAAGCCCGGCGTGATCGGCCGACCGCACGAAATCAAGAATGTTGACCACAGCGTCGGTATTGGTGGCGAGAGCATCACGCAGATCCGGGTTGAAGTCGGTCAGGCCGGAGCTGTTGATGATCAGGTCGAGATTCCTCTGCAGGTAGCGCGCAGTCTCGGCACTCAGGCCGAGACCGGGCTGCGTGACATCGCCCTCTACGACTTCGATCTTATCGCGGAGGAACTCGGGTAAACGGTCTCCGTAGCGCTGGAACAGGGGATCGAACACCGGCGAGTCCTCTACCATCTTCTCGAACCGGCGCTCGGCGGGATTCGACTTCTGGCGCCGAATGAGGAGATAAATCCGTTCCAGACCGGGCAAATCCAGAAGAGTGTTGACCAGCCACACCTTGCCAATAAAGCCGGTGACGCCGATCAGCATGACGTGTTTCCCGGCGAAGGCGCGCCGCACAGAAAAACCTGGGGCTTGCCGCTGTCCGTCAAAATGTACAACCGGCCGTGGCGCCACAGTCACTTGCCGCTCGGCCGGAACCGCGGCCGCTCGCAGCGTGTCCAGGGAAATGTCGAGATGACGCGCCAGCGTCTTCGGAGCGCGGCGGCCATCCGGATTTTCCTCGCGGATGCGCGCGAATGCCCCGCGCGGTCGAATGACGGGGTCAAGCAATCGGCCAGTCGCCATGCCATTGCGGAAGTCCAGCCGGTTCGCCACGATGCGCTTCACGCCCAGATACTGAGCCAGCGGCCGCATCACGTGCTCCAGTCCCTGGCTCACCAGCACTACCTCAGCCCCGGCCTGCACCAGTTCCCGGACTTTTTGCACTCCGCGATCCTTCAAGCGCGGCTTCAGGCGATATTGAAAGAATTCCTCGCCCAGCAAGTCGAGGCGGTCGCGGCTGATTCCCCGCAACGCGATATGCACCACTCTTGTTGCAAATTTGCGATTGGTGGAGTAAAGGAACGGGCGCATCAGCGCCATCAGGAAGATCAACCCGCGCCGCCGGAAGCGCTCACTGAAGGTTTGTGCGTTCCAGGTAAAGAACGCCACCGGCTCGACTACGGTGATGTCGAGCAGGCTGCCCTCCACCCGCCAGTACACGAGGGGCGACGTACCGGAATTGTGGTTTGGCTGGTCCAAATTCGTCTTCGTCCTTACGGCGAGTTCGAGGACCTGGCAGTCACACGAATGCTTATTGTAAACAATTGACAGGACATAGCGAAGCCTAACCGGGCCGGGGGCGTCTCAACTTGAGCAAGCCTCCACCCGGCTCAAGGTCCTTACCGAAGCCGTCACTGCGGTGGTTTGCTCTTGGCGTAGGTTTTGTCGGCTCCGGTGCGCCCGTTGGTCACGGTGAAGCTGCCGTCCGCCTCGGCCGTGACCTTGAGGGATTTGCCCTCACAGTTCTCTTTCACGTTGGCGATGTGGTCGTCGGGAACATTGTGATCGCGGTCGGCCTCGGCCGCATAGTGAAGCTGCCAAAG
>DATFNR010000051.1:0-40927 GCA_035266285.1 Candidatus Sulfotelmatobacter sp. | reverse complement strand
GCACATCAATCTTCGAAAGGGCGACACGGCCGGGTGCCCCATGTCTCGCTTCTTTTGCGAGACGTGGAGATTTTGAAGCCTATAATCCCCCCATGAACCTCACTGAACAAATTCAGAAAGACATCGTCACCGCCATGAAGGTCAGGGACGAAGCGCGCCTCTCCACCCTGCGCATGGTCAAAAGCGCATTGCATCTTCGCCAGGTCGAAAAAATGGCCCCGCTCGACGAAAAAGAATCCCAGGCCGTGCTGGCCACGCTGATCAAGCAACGCAAAGAGTCGGTAGAGCAGTTCACCAAGGGCGGACGCCAGGAAATGGCCGACAAAGAAGCCGCCGAAATCGTCTTGATCGAAACCTACCTGCCCAAGGCGGCTAGCGAAGCTGACATCGCTGCCGGCGTAAAAGCAGTCATCGGCGAAATGGGCTCGCCCACCATGAAGGAAATGGGCACAGTGATGAAGAACGCCATGGCGCGCTTCGCCGCCGCCGGCATGCGCGTGGACGGCAAGCTGGTCAGCGAAATTGTGAAGAAGGAGCTGGCGGGGAAGTAGGTCCGCGTAGGGGCGGACGCCCTCGTCCGCCCGGTCGAGCGCAGCTCGACAGTGCAAAGGCAAGAGTTTGATATAGTGCTCGTCCATGTGGAAGGCCGCGTTCTGTCTGGTGCTTGCCGTTGCTATCGTCTCCAGAGCGGAGGACAAGCCGGAGCGCGTTGAACCAGATGTCGCCAGCCACAATCTGACAAAGAAGGTAGAGCCTGTTGTTCCTCCACTGGCAAAGGCTGCTGGTGTTGGAGGGACTGTTGTCGCCGACATCACCATCGATCCCTCCGGCAAAGTGAGCGCAGTCAACTTAGTAAGTGGGCACCCAATGCTGGCGCCGGCCTTTATTGAGGCGGTGAAGAAGTGGGAGTACGCTCCGTTTCTGAGGGACGGTCAACCGGTCTCGGTCATCACCAGGGTCGAGTGGAAGGTCGACAGGCCCAAATACTCGCAGTCGCAGGAGAAAGCGAATCGCGACTACTATCCCGCATTTCAAAGCTGCTACGGCTTCGTCAAGCAGGGAAAGGCGACAGACGCTGAACTGAAATGCAGGGAGACGGTAGCGATCTCCGATCAACTTCCGGACAGCAAGGTCCTCGAGCGAAGTGATGCGAGAGTATTTCTCGGGCATGCGCTCTACTTGCAGCATAAATATGCTGATGCGGTCCCGGTCTACCAGCAGGCTGTTGACATTAGAAGGCCCTACGAACACAGCGCTCGCGACGCCGATTTCGCCTCAGAAAATGCGAGCCTCGCTCGAGCGTATTGGGCGATGGGTAAGCTCTCTGAGTCGGATAGCTATTACTCGCAAGCCGTTACGATCTTCAAAGCGGCAATAGCGAACCTGCCCGAAATGAAAGACAATTACACAGCTAGGCTGAAGAGCACTCTGCTGGAGTACGCCAAACTGAAAGCTGCGCTCGGGCAGAACGAAGAAGCATCTCGCTTGGAAGCGGAAGCTGCGCAGCTCTAGTCCATCGAACGGGCCCTCACTTCCCCCTCTGCCACTCCCGGTACGCCTCGCTCTTCGACATCCCGCGCTCCTTCGCGACTTTCTTCAGCGCGGCTTTCTCGTCCACCTTCTCGTCGGCCATGATCTGCTCCAGTCGTTGGCGGATGGAGACCCGGACGGACGAGGCGTCCGTCCCTACGCGAGCATCTTCTTCCTCGGCTTTTCCTATCAGCAGCGTGATCTCGCCCTTCACTGCCTCGCGCGACTTCAGCGTCTCTAATACCTGGCTCGCGCGCCCGCGCAGGAATTCTTCGTGCAGCTTGGTGACTTCGCGCGCGACCACCACGTGCCGGGCTTCTCCAAGCACCTCGGCAACATCTGTGAGCGTCTCCACAATCCGGTGCGGAGCCTCATAGAACACCTGCGTCCGCGGAGAATTCTTCACCGCCTCCAGCGCTGCCCGCCGCTCGCCGCGCTTGGCCGGCAGAAATCCGCTGAAGCGAAACGAATCGGTGGGCAGACCGCTGGCCACGAGCGCGGCAAGAAACGCAGACGCACCCGGCACCGGAACCACAGGCACGCCGTGGCGGATGGCGAGCGAAATCAGCCGGTATCCCGGATCGGAAATTCCCGGCATGCCCGCGTCGGTCACCAGCGCCACGCTCGCGCCCTCCTGCATCTGCTTGACCAGCTCGGCGGCCCGCGTCATCTCGTTGTGCTCGTGGTAGCTGGTGGTGCGGGTGGCGATCGCGTAGTGATTGAGCAGCTTCTGCGTCTGCCGCGTGTCCTCGCACGCGATCACGTCCACCTCTTTCAGCACGCGCAGCGCCCGCAGCGTGATGTCTTCCAGGTTCCCGATCGGCGTGGCGACGAGATAAAGTGCGGGCGCGCCGGCAGCGTCCTTCATGGGCCGAAGTCTACCACCGCGAGAGATTGCCGATTGGCGATTGCCGATTTCCGATTGAAGATCTTCCAGGCAGCGCAGGTTTGCAATCGCAAATCGGCAATTGGCAATCGGCAATCCACCCCGACGCCAGTGGCCAGGCGAATACCACTCCGAAGCGTCTGCTAGAATCACTCTGACTCGGGAAGTCCCCGCGACCGTCTCATACGCATGCCCCTTTACGAATATCAGTGCAAGAAGTGCGGCCACCGCTTCGAAAAAATCCAGAAGTTTTCCGACAGGATGGTCAAGAAGTGTCCGGAATGCGGCGGGCAGGTTGAACAGATGATCTCGGCGCCGGCGGTGCAGTTCAAAGGCTCCGGCTGGTACGTCACCGACTACCCCAAGAAAGATTCTTCGACCGGATCCTCCAGCAGCGGCGATTCTGCGGGCAAGGAATCGAAGGAATCAAAGAAAGAGGAGAAGAAGCCGGAGAGCTCCTCGAAAGAAAGCACTGCAAAGAAAGCCGACAAGCAGAAGTAACGGCGGCCCGCCTCGCTTCGCTCGGTGGACGGACGAATGCGTCCGTCCCTACACAGGCTCATTTCAACTCCCGCTCAAAGTGCTCCTCGATCATCGTGAACAGGTGCACGCGCGCGTCTTTTCCGGAAATGCTGTGCGTCTTGTTGGGATAGATCATCAGCCGGAACTGTTTCCCGGCCTTGATCAGCGCTTCGATCATCTGCACGCTGTTCTGGAAGTGCACGTTGTCGTCGCCGGTGCCATGCGCCAGCAGCAGCGTTCCGTGCAGGTTCGCGGCAGACAGTGCCACGTCGGATTGCTCGTACGCATCTTTGTTGTCTTTGAGCAGGCCCAGGTAGCGCTCCATATAGATCGAGTCATAGTTGCGCGCATCGACTACGGGAGCCACGGCCACGCCGGCGCGGAAACGGTCGGAATGCGTCATCGCATAGAGAGTCATCGATCCGCCATTCGACCATCCCCAGATCGCGATGTGATCCTTGTCGAGCTGCGGATACCGCGCCAGCAGCTGGTCGAGCGCCGTCAGCTGATCTTTTAACTCGATAGCGCCAAATTCGTGGCGGATCGCGGTCTGGAATTTGCGATCGCGCCCCGGCGTGCCGCGATTGTCCACGGCAAAAATGGCAAACCCCTTGCGCGCCAGGATTTCGTCGAAGGGATCGGGCGGGATCTTGGTCACCATCTGGTGCGCGGGTCCGCCGTAGATGTGCACGATCAGGGGAACCTTGCCGCCAGCCGGCGGATCGGGCGGAAGCAATAATCTGCCGTACAGAACAGTTCCGTCGTCCGCTTTGAATTCCAGATACTTTGGCGCACGCAGCCCGTACTCGGCTACCGCGTCGCGCGACTGCCATACCGTTGTGCACGCCCCTGCCACGGTGCAAAGCTCAAGCGCCGGGGACCTCGTGGGTCCAGAGGATGTGTGCAGGTAGTGCTTGCCATCGTCGCTGAAATCCGCCTCATGCTCGCCTTCCTCGGGCGTCAGAACTTTGAACCCGGATCCGTCCAGTTGCACCGAATCAATGTGCACCTCCCGCGGATCGTCATTATTTGCGGCGAAAAACACCGTCCCCGCGGATTCATCCACGCCCTCAATCCCCAGCACTGCGAAGTCACCGTGCGTCAGCTGCCGTTCCAGCTTCGCATCGGCTGCGAGCGGGTTCTTCGCATCGAAGCTGTAGAGGTAGAGATGCATGTTGCCGTCGCGCCAGCTCGGCCACAGAAATCGGCTCGAGAGAAAACGAACCTCCGCATGGTCGAAGTCGATCCATGCTCCGGGCGTCGATTCAGTCAACACGATGCGAGCTTTGCCCGTCTTCGCATCGACGAAGTACAAGTCCATGTGGTCCTGGGCCCGGTTCAGCACTTCGGCCCAGATCAGTCCGTCCGCCGCCCAGCCAAAGCGCGGAATGTATATGTCCTCGTCATTGGTCAGCGAATCACCGGTCAGGGAAATCCAGCGCACCTTGCCCTTGTCCGCGTCGACCATGCCCAGCTTCACCACCGGATTCGGGTCGCCTACCTGCGGATATTTCTGCAGATCGACGATCGCATGGGTTGGCAGCAAATCCACAAGGGGATGCGTGGGAACGTTGGTCTCGTCCATATGCAGGAACACGATCTCCTTGCTGTCGGGTGACCAGAAATAATTGCTGCGGACCGACAGCTCTTCCGCATACACCCAGTCCATCTCGCCATTCAGGAGATTCTCCCCGGCGTCGTGAGTGAGTTGTTTCTCTCCCTTGCCGATCACCGGGTGAACGTAGAGGTTGTGCTTGCGCACGTACGCCACGTGGCCGCCGTCAGGTGAAAACTTGGGATCCTCGCTCCCATCCGCCGCGGAAGTAAACTGCACCGCCGTCTCGGTCGCCAGGTCATAGAGCCAGAGCTGGCCCAGCGAATCGAACATCAAGTGCTTCGAATCGGGAGCCCACAGATAGGGTTCGACGTGGTAACGCGTCAGCCGCTCCCTCTCGCGTTCGCTCTTTACAGCGTTGATATCAGGAGCGAGCGAAGCCAGCTTGGCCGCATTGACCAGAATCTTCTTCTCGCCGGTCGCAGCGTCGACCTCCCATAGTTCGCCCTTTTCGTCATCGTCGTCGCCCTGGATGAACGAGAGCCTGGTGCCGTCGGGGCTCCATTCCACGTTCTCCGGGCCGTGCCCTCCCAATCCTCCAGGTTGATAGATGGCGTCGATGGTCAGCGGCTTGGTGGGCGCGGCCTGCGCTTGCGCCCAGGCTGGAAAAGCCGGCGCTCCCAGAAGTGTCGTAAGCACAACCGCAGCGGTGAAGGAAGGCGAGCGTTTCACGAAGTGACCTCGTAGCGGGTTCGAGCGAAGGAAGAGTGTACACCGGTCAAGCTCACGGGCACACGGCTTTTGGCTGCTGTCCACATGCTAGAATTAAGGCAGACTCAATGACGAATGCTTCCTGATATCGAAAACTTGCTGCGCTTGCAAGAAGCGGACAAAGAAATCCGCCGCCTGCACGAGGAGATCGCAGAACTCCCCAAACGCGTCGCCGCCATCGAACAGAAACTCGCCGGAACGAAAGCCCAGCTCGAAAAAGCTCAGTCCAATATCAAGACGGACGAAGCCGCCAAGCGCAAGCACGAAACCGCCATCACCGACCTGCGCGGCAAGATTTCCAAGTACCGCGACCAGTCCCTTGACGTGAAGACCAACGATCAGTACAAGGCGCTGCTGCACGAAATCCAGTTTGCAGAAAAAGAAATCGCCGCCACCGAGGACAAAATTCTCGAGCTGATGGTCAACGCCGACACCCGCGCCGGCGAAGTCAAGACTGCACAGGCCGAACTGAAGGCCGAAACCGCGGAGATTGAGCAAGAAAAAGAGCAGGCGCGCCTGCGCACCGCCGAAGACGAGAAGCTTCTGGCGGAGTGGAAAGGCAAGCGCGACCAGCATCGCTCCGGCATCGGCGACGATTTACTGCGCCACTACGAGCGCGTGTCCAGGTTCCGCGGGACAGGAATTTCCGAAGTCCGCGATCACAAATGCATGGCGTGCCAGGTCATGCTGCGCCCGCAAACTTACAACGAGGTTCGTTCCGGCCAGCAGATCGTGTTCTGCGATTCCTGCCAGCGCGTGCTCTATCTGAATCCTGCCGATGAACTCGTCGACCAGAAGCCAAGCATGCATCGCCCGCGACGGCACCATCCCAAAATCGACGCGCCGCAAGCTTGGTACTACCGCGCCGAATTCGCGGAGGCCGGCGAAGTCTACATCGTGATGACCAATCAAGGCGGCCAAGCCAGCCGCCGCGTTTACGAAATTCATACCGGCCGGCTCATCGGCGACATCCTCATCCGCGAAGGCGACTACCGCCAGGCCTTCCCTGAAGACATCACCGGCGCCATCCGCCTGAATGGCGACTGGAGCGAAGAAGAACTGGATAGTTGGGGCGCGGAGCTGCCCATGGTCGTTCTCGACTCCCTGCAATCCGACCTCGACGCCGCCCGCTACGAAATGAGCGCCCGCGCCGCCAAGTCCCAGTCGCCGGCAGCGGTCCCCACCGAGCAAGCCGCCAGCTAGAACGGCTCGTGTAGGGGCGGACGCATTCGTCCGCCCGGTCGAGCGCAGCTCGACTGGTTGCGGGCCGCTGCCTGAAACCCCTTGGCACCTTAGCGCCGTCTGCGGCGTCTAATAGCCACCGGGCTTCAGCCCCGGGGGCGTTTCTTCGTATGTCAACGATCGACTCCTATCACGTGGCCGCAAAGTACTACGACGCCGCCTACGCCACGATGCGCGATCTGGTCGACGCGCCTTTCTACGTCGAACTGGCCAAAGAACGCGGCGGTCCAGTGCTCGAAATCGGCTGCGGCACCGGCCGCGTGCTGCTGCCCACAGCCCGCGAAGGCATCGAGATTCACGGCGTGGACAACTCCGGGCCCATGCTTGCCACGCTGAAGGAAAATCTGGCCAAGGAAGACCCGGCGGTCCGCGGTCGAGTCACGCTTCATGCCGGAGACATGCGCGAGTTTCGCCTGAACCGCAAATTCCCTCTGGTGACGATCCCTTTTCGCCCTATGCAGCACATGTTCACGATCGCCGATCAGCTTCGTGCCCTGACCTCAGCCGCGGCGCACGTGGCTGAAGGTGGTGTGCTGGCCTTCGACGTTTTCTATCCCAGGTTTGAGGTGCTCATGCTCGGCATCGGCGAAGAGAGGCTCGAGGCCGAGTGGTCACCCCCCTCGGACCCGGAAACCGTGATCCGGCGCTATTTTCGTAAGGATTTGGTGGACAAGATCGCCCAGACGTACAGCCTGACCTTCATCTTCCGCAACTATCGCAATGGGCAGTTGACGGCAGAGGAGACCGATACGCTCAAGATGTCCTACTACACCTATCCGCATCTGCGGGTTCTGTTTATGCTGGCGGGGCTGGAGCCGGTCGCGGAATACGGGTCCTTCGCCAGGACCCCGCTCGACAACTCCGCCCAGGAGATGATTTTCCTGCTTCGCCCGGTGCGTTAATTCGGCAACGTACTCCGCCGGAGCGGAACCATCAATCACCGGTTAGCGGCGCCTTTCGTTGCAGCTCGTCGACAAAGTTTTCGAGGAGGATCACGTGGCCCGCGTCTTGTTGGGCTGACCCTCCGGAGTAGGTTCCTACGGCGATGCGCTTTCCATCGGGGGCAACGTCGTACTGGGCTCCAACCGCGCCGCCCATCGTCAGGGCTACACCCTGCTGCGACCACGGACGCGGCTTTTCCGCCACGAATGAGTCGCCATTGATTGAGTAGCTGGCCATCATAATCCGATCGACCGGGACATCGAAGAAAAACAACTCCTTAGCGTTTCGAGAGAAGATCGGCGAGCTTCCGCCGTCGCTCGAGACTTGCCAGTGGCCGCCTTTGTCCGGAAACGCGCGTACGTAAACCTGGGAACCTCCCGACTCACTGGAGCTGTATGCCAGCCAGCGTCCGTCGGGGGAGAACGTCGCACCGCGCTCACCGGAAGTGTGCTGGAATAACTCCGGCGTCCCGGCCTTCAATTTCTCTCCTTCGCGCTCCACGGGCATTGTCCAGAGGTCGAAACCTTGTGCTCCCCCTTGATAGAACGCGAGCCGTTTACCATCGGGCGAGAAGGCCGAGGGATATTGAAACTCTTTGCTCCCGGTCAAAGTCTGGGGCTCGCTGCCGCCGTCGGCGCGCGCGTAGGAGATCCCATCCGGCGCCTGATACACAATGTACCGGCCGTCGGGCGTCCACACCGGGTGAGTGCCGTCCCGTTCGCCGGTCAACGGCGACAAGGTGTCGCGGCGAATGTCGTAGATCCAAATCCCGGAATGCACGTCATCGTTGGCCACCGCCAGGCGTTCGCCGTCCGGGGAGAAGTGAGGATTTACGAAGAGGCCAGGCTTGTCGAGCAGCGCTTGCGACTTGCCTTCCGCATCCAACCACTCGATCACCACCCGCGAGGCCTCGAGTTCACGGCTCCGGTACACCAGCGTCCCGGTGCGCGAAAAGCTTATTTTCGCTGAGCCAAACATCGCGGAGTAAGAAACCTGCTGCAACACAGGCACAGGCGAACCAATGGTCTCCAGCTTCTCGGGGTCGAAAGAAACCGCGAATAACGTTCCCTTGTTCACATAAACGAGGTAGCCCTTGCCGCCAGGACCAGCCAGATAACGCCCGTAGGTTCCTCCGCGCTGCAGGGTCTTCCTGCTGTGATCGGCCAGCGTCACGACATCGATGCGAGCGTCATCGAAGCCGACTGTGAGATTTTCGACGGTGAAGAGGATCGCTTTGCCGCCGGGCAGAATCTGCGGCCAGCGATGCGTCCGTTCCTCTCCCTGGAGCTCGGTGACCGGAGTGGGGGTCCCGCCGGTGGAGGGAACGCGTGACAGTCCGCCAGAGATGCGCAAACTCGCGACAATATTGCCGTCCTCGCCCCAATCGGCGCCGGTGTAAGAAGAGGCGGCGTCGCACAGCACGACCTCGGCGCCGCCAACCACCGAGATTTTTCTCAATTTTCCGCTGGCGGCAAAACCAATCCATTGCCCATCGGGGGAAAAGAACGGGCTGGTCGCGCCTGGCGTGATCGGCAATTCAGTGGCACTCAGTTGATCGAGCTTGCGCGTGAAAAGGCGGCTCCGGGAAAGGTAGGCAATCCGTGTGCCGTCGGGCGAAAGAATGATGTCGGACCCGCCCAACGCATTCAGATAAACGTCGTGCCCCAGATCCACATCCAGGCGCACCAGCGGTTTCAATTCCGCCGGGCGCGTGGAGCGATAGGCAATCCAGGACGCGCCCGCAGCGACCAGCGCCAGCACTCCTGCTATTACCCAGAGCAGCGGGGCGGGACGCGCGGTAAGCGCAGCCGCGGTGTTTTCGCCGCTCGGCGATTGTGCAATCCACTCCAACTCAGCTTTCAGATCGCGAGCGCTCTGCCAGCGGTTTTCCGGATCTTTCTCCAGACAATGCTTGAGGACCCGATCCAACGCCGGAGGGCCGACTTCACCAATCGACGGCGCCGGACGTTCCATGATGGCCGCGATCACCGTGGCAGGCGAAGAACCGTCAAACGCGCGCTTGCCGGTGAGCATTTCGTAGAGCACTAAGCCGAACGAGAAGATGTCGCTGCGGGCGTCGACTTCCTGACCGGTGGCTTGCGCCTGCAACTGCTCGGGCGACATGTAGTAGAGCGTGCCTACGATCTCGTTCTTGCCGGTGAGCGCCATGGTGAGCGTGGCGTCACTGGGCGGACTGGCAGGTTGCGCGATTTTGGCAAGGCCGAAATCCAGCAGCTTGATCCCACTCTTGGTTACCAGGATATTCGAGGGTTTGAGGTCGCGATGAACGATGCCCTTCTTGTGGGCGGCGTCGAGTGCATCACAAATCTGGGCAGCATACTTCAGCGCCTGAGCGACGGGCAAGGGCCCCTTCAGGGGCGTGCCCTCGATGTACTCCATCACCAGATAGTTCGGGCCAACGTCGTGCAAGGTGCAGATGTTGGAATGGTTCAAAGCGGCAACGGCGTGCGCTTCACGCTCGAAGCGATCGGAGAACTGATCGTTGGCAACCTTAATCGCGACAATGCGATTCAGCCGCGTGTCGCTGGCTTTGTAGACTTCTCCCATCCCGCCGGCGCCGAGGGGCGCGGTGATTTCATAGGGACCCAACCGAGTTCCGGGAGCCAGGGACATAAGTTCGAACGATTGTACCGCGCGCGATATGGCCGGGAAATGGATTACGGGCAATGGGGAAACGGGCTGCTGTCAACGGGCGTTGCCTGCATTTGCGGAACGACTCCCCCTCCCGAAATGCTCAGGCATTACCATGTCAATCATGCCCTCGACTCCCGGTTCCTCAGTTCTTCCCAAGGTGAAGGTCTCACCTCGTGGCGCAACTCGGCTGAAACAAGGCCACGTCTGGGTTTACCGCTCCGACGTTGTCTCGTCTGATGACGTTTCCCCGGGTGCGCTCGTCACCGTGGCCGACCATCGCGGCAAGGTCCTGGGAAGCGCGCTGTACTCCAGCTCATCGCAAATCGCCATCCGCATGATTTCCAGAGAGACGGCATCGCATGAGCCGGTCGCCGATTTTCCAGCCCTGCTGCGCCAGCGCATCGCCGACGCCATCGCGTACCGCGAGCAAGTCGTCCGCGATAGCAACGCTTACCGGGTCATCTTCAGCGAAGCAGATTTCCTTCCTGGCCTCATCGTCGACCGCTACAACGACATCCTTTCCTTCCAGATGCTCACGCAGGGGATGGACGCCAACCTTGTGCGCGAAACCGTCATCTCGGAACTGACCCAACGGATGAGCCCAGCTGCCATCGTGGAACGCGTCGACCCGCGCGTGCGCGACTTGGAGTCTTTGCCGGCGCGCGCTTCCGGATTGCTGCGCGGGGAAAAGGCGGCGTCCACTTTCACCATGAACGGCGTCCAGTTCCATTTCGACGCGTTCGAAGGCCAGAAGACCGGAGCCTTCCTCGATCAGCGCGAGAACTACGCCGCTGCGGCCCAGTTCGCCCACGGCGAAGCGCTTGACGTCTTCTGCTATCAGGGCGGGTTTGCCCTTCACCTGGCCCCGTGCTGCTCCCTGGTTACCGGCGTCGACAGCTCCCGTCCCGCCCTCGAAGTGGCCGACCAGAACGCCGCCCTCAACCACCAACTCCTTAACGGAAAGGAAATCGAGTGGATCGAGGCCAACGCTTTCGACCTGTTCAAGGACTACGCGGCGTCCAGGCGTCAGTACGACACCATCGTGGTCGATCCGCCCGCCTTCGCCAAGTCCAAGCGAGAGCTTGACGCCGCCATGCGGGGCTACAAGGAACTCAACCTGCGCGCCCTCAAGATGCTGCGCCCCGGCGGGATTCTGGTCACCTGCTCCTGTTCCTACCACGTCAGCCAGGCAGACTTCCTCGAAATGCTGGCTAGCGCCGCGCTGGACGCCCATCGCACACTTCGCTTGATTGAGGTCCGTGGCCAGTCCAAAGATCATCCCGTGCTCCTGAATGTCCCCGAAACCGCCTATCTCAAGTGCGTTGTAGCAGCTGTAAATTAATGAAATTATTGACCATTCCGTACTTGACAATACAACGCTCAACTTTTATGCTCCTTACGCGCTAACTATGCATCGAATGTAGTGACCGCAGCCTTGAGCTAGTTCCCCGAGGCCGGTCTCGGAATTACCGACAATCTGAACCCCAAATTCTGAAGGAGGATTTAGCCATGACCGTATTAACCCGTTGGGAGCCGTTCCGTGAGTTTGCCACCCTGCAGGATCGTATCAACCGCGTATTCCGCGATTCCTACAGCGGCGCAGGCCAGGACGAGTCTCTGAGCAAATCCAGCTTTGCCCCCGCCGTCGACGTCTACGAAGACGAGCACAAGATCGCGCTCAAGATCGAAGTGCCCGGAATCGACGAGAATGACATCGACGTCCGCGTGGAAAACAACACTCTCACCGTGCACGGCGAGCGCAAAATCGAGAAGGAAGAGAAAGAAGAGAACTACCGTCGCGTGGAGCGCCAGTACGGCAGCTTCACCCGCACCTTCACTCTGCCCACCACCGTCGATACCGAGAACGTTTCGGCGAACTACGACAAGGGCGTGCTGAAGATCTCGTTGCCCAAGAAGGCCGAAGCCAAGCCCAAGCAGATCAAAGTCAACGTCGGATCTGAAAAGCAGGGCAGCGAGAAGCAGATCGAAGCCAAGGGCCCCAGCAAAGCCGCCTAAGGCTCGCGTAGGGGCGGACGTCCTCGTCCGCCCGGGTTGAGCGCAGCTCGACAGCTTTTGGCGGGAGGCGGCAGAGGTGACCGCCTCCCGTTTATTTTGGGTTAAAGTTGCGCTGTCATCCTGAGCGCAGCGAAGGACCTGCGCATTTTGCCATTGCCAGCACGTTGCATAGGTTCTTCGCTTCGCTCAGAATGACAAAGGAAGCAGGAAAACAACCATGCCCATCCGTTGGGATAAATTCACCGTCAAAGCGCAGGAAGCCGTCCAGCGCGCGAACCAGCTCGCCTCCGAACATGGCAATCCCGAGCTGCAGCCCATGCATCTGCTTGCTGCGTTGCTCGAAGACAAGGAAGGCATCGTCCCGCCGGTGCTCGAAAAAATCGGCATCGGCCCGCAGGCCGTCCTGAGCGAGCTCTACAAAGAGCTCGAAAAGCTCCCCAAGGTCTCCGGCGAAGCTGCCCAGGCCACGCTTTCGAACGAAGTCAACAGACTGCTCGACCAGGCGTTCAAGGAAGCTTCCAATTTCAAGGACGAATACGTCTCCACCGAGCACCTGCTGCTCGCCATCACGCACCTCAAGCGCGACAAAGCCCAGCAGATTCTGGCGCAGCATGGCGCCACCTACGACGCGATTCTGAAAGCGCTGACTGCGGTCCGCGGCTCGCAAAAGGTCACAGACCAGAATCCCGAAGCCAAATATCAGGCGCTGGAGCGCTACGCCCGCGACCTGACCGAGCAGGCGCGCCGGGGCAAGCTCGATCCCGTCATCGGACGCGATGAGGAAATTCGCCGCGTGGTTCAAGTGCTCTCCCGCCGCACGAAAAATAATCCGGTGCTGATCGGGGAGCCGGGAGTCGGTAAGACCGCGATCGTCGAAGGCCTGGCGCAGCGGATTATTTCCGGCGACGTTCCGGAGGCGCTCAAGAACAAGCGTGTCGTCGCTTTGGACCTCGGCGCGATGCTGGCGGGCGCCAAGTATCGCGGAGAATTTGAAGATCGCCTCAAAGCCGTCCTGAAGGAAATCGAAGACTCGCAGAGCCAGGTCGTCCTCTTCATCGACGAGTTGCACACGCTCGTCGGCGCCGGCGCGGCCGAAGGCGCGATTGACGCCTCCAACATGCTGAAGCCCGCCCTTGCTCGCGGCGAACTCCGCGCCATCGGCGCCACCACGCTCAACGAATACCGCAAGTACATCGAAAAAGATGCCGCCCTTGAACGGCGCTTCCAGATCGTCTTCGTCGGCGAACCTAACGTCGAAGACACCATCGCCATTCTCCGCGGCCTGAAAGAGAAGTACGAAGTGCACCACGGCGTGCGCATCAAAGACTCAGCCATTGTCGCTGCCGCAACGCTGTCGCATCGCTACATCTCCGACCGTTTCCTGCCCGACAAGGCCATCGATCTGATCGACGAAGCCGCAGCCTCGTTGCGCATCCAGATCGACTCGCTCCCGACCGACATCGACCAACTGGAGCGCAAAGCCACCCAGCTCGAAATCGAGAAACAGGCACTGAAGAAAGAAGACGACGCGAACTCGCGCGATCGCCTTTCGGTCATCGAAAAAGAACTGGCTGAGATTCGCGAGAAATCGAACGCGCTCAAGGCCAACTGGAAAAAGGAAAAAGATCTGATCGCCCGCGCGCGCGGCTTGAAAGAGCAGATCGAAAAGCTCAAGACCGAAGAGCAGGCGGAGGAGCGCAAGGGCAACCTGCAGCGCGTGGCTGAAATCCGCTACGGCCTGATTCGCCAGGCTGAAGACGAACTGGCGAAGCTCACTAAACAAATGGAGAGCAAGGGCCAGGCCCGCATGCTGAAAGAAGAAGTGGACGAAGAAGACGTCGCCCGCATCGTCTCGAAATGGACCGGCATCCCCGTCTCCAAGATGCTCGAAGGCGAAGTCAAAAAGCTGGTCACGATGGAAGAGCGCCTGCGCCAGCGCGTCGTTGGCCAGGACGCGGCGCTCGAGCGCGTCGCCAACGCGATTCGACGTTCGCGCGCTGGCTTGAGCGATCCCAAGCGGCCGATTGGCTCGTTTATCTTCTTAGGCCCCACTGGCGTCGGCAAAACTGAACTCGCCCGCGCTCTCGCCGAATTTCTTTTCGCCGACGAGCATGCCATGCTCCGCATCGACATGTCCGAGTACATGGAGAAGCACTCGGTCGCCCGCCTGATCGGCGCGCCTCCGGGCTATGTCGGATACGAAGAGGGCGGCCAGCTCACCGAGCAAGTCCGCCGCCGGCCGTACGCGGTCGTGCTTTTTGACGAGATCGAGAAAGCGCATCCCGACGTGTTCAACGTGCTATTGCAGATGATGGACGACGGCCGCCTCACCGACGGCAAAGGCCGCGTGGTCGATTTCAAGAACACGATCATCATCATGACGTCGAACATCGGCTCGTCGTTCCTGCATTCCGAACATGTAGGGGCGGACGCATTCGTCCGCCCCGCCAGTGAAGCGGGCGCATCGCGCAAGGCGCAGGAGGAGGAAGATGCCCGTTTCGAACAGGCCTCGCTACAGGTGATGAACCAATTGCA
This sequence comes from Candidatus Sulfotelmatobacter sp., assembly GCA_035266285.1. Classification (GTDB taxonomy): domain Bacteria; phylum Acidobacteriota; class Terriglobia; order Terriglobales; family Acidobacteriaceae; genus Sulfotelmatobacter. Next base: position 26,273 of record DATFNR010000051.1, on the reverse strand, counting down.
CGCCCACTTCCGGCCCGAGTTCCTGAACCGGGTCGACGACATCATTGTTTTCCGCCCGCTGGGCAAAGATCAGCTGGTCAAGATCATCGAGCTGCGCCTGGAAGACGTGCGCCGCCTGCTCGCCGACCGCAAGATTTCGCTCGAGCTGACTGACGCCGCGAAAGACTTGCTCTTCACGCAGGGCTACGACCCGAATTTTGGCGCGCGTCCGCTGAAGCGCGCCATCCAGAAGCTGGTGCAGGACCCACTGGCGCTGAAGATTTTGGATGGCGAAGTCCTGCACGGCGACCACGTCGTGGTCGATGCTGACAAAAAAGCCGGGAAGATGAAGTTCGAAGTCAGCCAGCGTGTGGGCGAAAAGGAACCGGCTAAAGCCAAGAGATAAGAAAAGCGCCACGGATTGTACGGATTTCCACGGATAACCCCTTTGAGAATTATCGGTGTGAATCCGTGTAAATCCGTGGCAAGAGAAGTTGTCTGCGTGGCACACTGAATGGATGCACCGGCTCACGCTTGGCGACTTCGAACTGAGCATCTTCTCTGACGGCATTTATCCCCTCGATGGCGGCGCCTTCTTCGGAGTCGTCCCGAAAATCATGTGGTCGAAGAAGGTGGCAGCCGACGAAAGAAACTACGTCACGGCTGGGCTCAATTCGTTGCTGATTCGCACTGGCAAAGAAACCGTGCTGGTCGAGACTGGCATGGGTAACAAGTTATCCGAGCGCATGGTCAAGTTCTACGGCCAGCCCGCGAAGCTGCTTGAGAATCTTGCGGCCGGCGGTGTAGCTCCTGACGAGATTGATATCGTCATCAACACGCATCTGCACTTCGATCACTGCGGGTGGAACACAGTGCGCGATAAGACCGGCAAGATCGTGCCGACCTTTCCGCGCGCGAAGTACTACGCGCCCGAAGGCGAGTGGCAATACGCGCGCCGTCCGAGCGAGCGCGACCAGATCAGCTACATCTCCGACAACTATGACCCGCTGGTCGCCAGCGGCCAGATGACGCTGCTCAAAGGCGGTGAAGAAATTGTGCCCGGCATTTCGGTGAAGACTTTCCCCGGCCACACGGCGCACATGCAGGCGGTGATCGTTCGGCCCTCAGGGGCTAAAGCCCCGTCCTCTCCCCGCGCAATCGGCACGGCTGAAGCCGTGCCCTTCCCGACTCATACTCCTACTACGGCGTGCTATATCTCCGACCTCATCCCCACAACGGCGCACATCGACCTCACGTGGGGCATGTCGTTCGATCTTTACCCGCTCGGCACCATCGAGAGCAAGAAGCAGTACTACGCGCAGTCGATCCCGGAGAAGTGGCTGACCGTATTTACCCACGATCCGAAGATGCCGTGGGCGTATGTAGAGAAGGACGAGACGGGAAAGATGGTGGCGCGAGGCGTGTGATCCCATGGAGCCCTGGACGCGCTCGTCCGGGGGGGAATTCAGGTGCTCACCCTTCGCGGGCAAGAGTGCCCGCGCCACACAACCTGGTTTCGAAGAATTCTTCCACTCGCGCCAGAATTTCCGCTGCGCTCTTCGACTCGTAGATTGCCTTGCGCAGGCCCGCGCCGCCGGGGACGCCATGCGTGAACCACGACGCGAACTGCTTCATCTTGCCGACCGCGTCGGGAAGTTCCTCCTCGATCAGCATCTGGAAGTAGGTGCGGATCATCTGGTAGCGGTCGGCTTCGGAAGGCTCGTCGTAGGGCCTGACAGTTTGTCTTACCTCCGGCAATGGCCATGTGGGGACAGCCGCCCCCGGCTGTCCGGTCGAGCAAAGCTCGACTGGGTTTGATGTCGGCAGTCCGTTGGATGGAGAGAAATCGGGCCTTCGGCCCGACGGACAGCCGAGGGCGGCTGTCCCTACATGGCCATCGCCAGCGTCAGCATTCCTCATCCCGGCGCAGTACTGCTCGATCTGCCGGAAAATCCACGGATTCGACGGGGCGGTGCGGCCGATCATCACCGCGTCGCAGCCCGTTTGTGTGACCATGGCGCAGGCGTCTTCGGGAGTGCGGATGTCGCCGTTGCCGATCACGGGGATCTTCACCGCATCCTTGACGGCGGCGATCCACTCCCAGCGCGCGTTGCCGCTGTAGCCCATCTCGCGCGTACGAGCATGCAGCGCCACCGCCGCCAGGCCGCACGACTCGGCCATACGCGCCAGTTCCACGCAGACGATCTCATCGTCGTTCCATCCGGCGCGAAACTTCACCGTGAAAGGAATCTTCACCGCCGCCCGCACCGCCTCAAAGATGCGACCGATGGCGGGCAGATCGCGCAGCAGGCCCGAGCCGCCGTTGCACTTCACGACTTTCTTCGCCGGGCAGCCCAGGTTCAGATCGACCAGGTCGAATCCGAGCCCTTCGACCATGCGAGCGGCCTCGGCCATCACGCGCGGATCGCTGCCGAAAAGCTGCGCCGAGATCGGGTGCTCGTCTTCGTAGAAGTGCAGGTAGCGCTTGGCCTTCTGATCTTTCTTGCGAAGGACGCCATCGGCCGAGGTGAACTCGGTCATGATCAGCCCGCATCCGCCGAGGTTGCGAATGAATCGGCGGAATACAGTGTCGGTGACACCGGCCATGGGGGCCAGCACGGTGGCGGGGGATATGGTGACACTGCCAATGGAAAGGCTTGCCGGGACGGGGCGTGTGGGGCGGGCACTCCCTTCGACAGGCTCGGGGCAGGCTTTATCCGCCAAAGGCCTAGCGCCTTCCCGATCCCCCGCCGCATTGTCCCAAAACTTGCGCACAGGCTGTATTTTACTTGTTTTGCCGATATTTCCGGTGTGCGACAATCGTGGCGACTTGGAGTCTGCTGATGCGCAAGATTCGCGAGATTCTATTGACTGAGTACATCGGAGCAATTCTTGTGGCAGTGCTGGTCGCCGATGCCTTTATCGCGCTGATCGCGACCGCGGTCGCGCAAGTCGCCTATTACGTGCAGTTTGGTCACGTCACCGTGCTCAACGCGCACGGGCTATCCACTACCTATTCCATGCTGGACGCGCTGGCCAAGGCTGTGATTTATCTGGTCGCAGCCTATCTGATCGCGCGCTGGCTATACCCTACAAAAGCGGCAGAATCACCGGCACCGGCGCAGAGCGGAGAAGGAACGTAGGAGCGACTGCCAATGGCAACCGTCAACTTCCCAGCTCGAAGATTCATCTGCCCCGTGATCGCGGCATACCTGCTGCATTGGGGCGTGTGGTCGCTGGTTATAGTGGCGGCGCAGGCCGTCATGGCAGGACTGACGGGGACTATCAACTGGTTCGCGGGGCACCTCTTTGGCGGACTCTCGGTCATCGAGGGTGCGAGAGTTTCTGCGCGTTTCCTGCCGCTACAGATCGCCGACGGAATTATTCCAATCATTCTCGGATTGCTGGCCGGATGGTTTGTTTGGCGCAGGAAGCGGCGAAGTCAGTACTTGTCCGTCTAGTTCGATCCAAAACAAGGCCCCCGCCGCAGCGAGGGCTGATTTCTTCTGGTTTATCCGCGTGAATCCGTGAAAATCCGCGGCGAAAGAAGTTAGCTCTTCGCCGGCACGGCTGCGTCTTTCTTGGCGTACTTGCGGCGGAAGCGCTCCACGCGCCCGGCAGTGTCCATCAACTTCTGCTTGCCGGTGAAGAAGGGATGGCAGGCCGAGCAGATTTCCACCCCGATGTCGCCCTTGTGGGTCGAGCGGGTCATAAACGTGTTGCCGCACGCGCAGTGCACGCGCACTTCGTTGTAGGCGGGATGAATGGCTGCTTTCATATGAGTTCCAACCTCGATTCGAGCCATTAGATTCTAACGGATTCGGCTTGGATTCAGCAATCCCGGGCAGCTCTCAGCTGTCAGCTTTCGGCTGTCAGCAACAACAATGGAATCAACCGTTTTCGGGCTGATAGCTGAGCGCCGATAGCTTCTTCAGAACCGGAGCTGGTAGCTCACCTTCACGAAAAACTGGCGGCTGTCGTTGATGTAGCCGCGCGGTGTATTCATCACCAGTCCGGTGGCGGGATCGACGGCCAGATTCCGGCTCAGATTCTGCAGGTCGCTGTTGTAGCCGAGGTAAATCGCCGTTCCGGGATGGACGAGGTAAGTGACCAGGAAATCTGCGTTGAACTGTCTCGACGTCGGCAAGGACGTGTACGTAGAACCGATCCCCGGTGTGCCGGCCAGTACGGCGTTGTACTGCAGAATGACACGCAAGGCGAGCTGCGGCGTAAATTGCCAGTTCCACTTGCTGCGGATGATGTGGTTGTTGAAAACGCCTCGCCCCGCGCCAGGCGCCTGCGATGCGACCAGAAGGAACGTGCTGTTGGTGGCGCGCAGGCGGTCAAACAGATACGTGTTCTCGATTTTCAGCGGCTTGATCGGGCGCAGAATCAGGCTGGCTGTGGCTGAATCCTGGCGCGCCGGGAAGGGTTGGTTGTACGCCTTCGGAGGGGTCATGGGCCGAGGAGGCGCGGCCACAAAATCGACGCCGTCTCCCCAGTAGTAGGCGGCTGCGAGCGTGGCCTTCTTGAAGTAGCTGGTCTGCACGGCCGCTCCGCTGGTGTGTTCGTGAAAATCTGTGCTCCCCGAATTCGGCGTCGAGCAAAAGAGCGAGAATCCCAGAAAACAGAAATCCTGCGGACGCAGACGTTCCCGGAAGTCCTCATAGGGCCGCACGGTAATGACGGTTTGCCCGCGGCCTTGCACCGCAAAGTAAGGGAGCGCGTCCCGATCGAGGCGCTGGCCGTTGTGGTCGAAATCGGAACGAAAGTAGACCGATGGTCCCCAATCCACAATCCATCCTGACTTTGGTCGAAAGCGGTAGTCGGCCGTCTGTACCGTCTCCCGGATGTCGACGCGATTGATGAAGCCGGGAACCGTGACAAACCCGGGCGTGACGTCGTTATACGTTCCGTCATAGGTAAAGTGCAGGCCGTCGCGGTGGAGTTCGAGCTTGTCGGCTGGACCGGCATGGTGATTGCCGTTCCCGACGCTGCCGGAATTGAACGGGGCTAGAGAAAGTTCGCAGTTGTTGGCGGAGAAGTTGGGACTCAGAGTGTTCCCGAGAATGTTGCTGGAACTGCCGACGGCTTGCCCGTCGAGAGTCCAGTTAGCGTTGAATTTCAGACGGGCATCAACCCCGCCGATGCGGTTGAATTCGCCTGTAGTCGGGCACTCCCAGTCGCTGTAGAGCACTCCAACATTTGATTGGCGAAAGATGTCGCGGCTCACGCGAGCGATCGTGAAATACGAGCGCGTGCCCAAGAGCGGGCTGGAGTTGGGCACGGCCAGGCCTGGACTGCGGTCGTCCGCGGCCATCAGCCCCACCGAATACGGGCCTTCCTTTCCTGTGAGCCGGATTCCAGCCGACGGGTCGCCGATGTTGCGCGTGAAAAACAGATCCATCGGCGTGCGGAAGAAATCTTCGTTCTCCAGAAAGAATGGCCGCTTTTCCGGAAAGTACACGGCAAAGCGCTGGTTCACCGTGATCTGCGGATCTTCCGATTCCACCTGGCTAAAGTCCGGATTGGCCGCCATGTCGACCACGAAGTGGTCATGGATCACGAACTTCGCGTCCATGCCGGGTTGGCCCTGCACCGCAGCCTGCTGAAAAAACGGCGTGCCGCGCGTGTCGAGAGCGCGGAATCCGCGCAGCAGTCCATAGGGAATCAGTTCAATTTCGCGTCCCGGCGAGATCCCTTCCAGTCCATACAAGGTCGCAGCCTGTCCCAGGCGGCCCTCGACTTTGTAGGAAACATGCGGCCAGAACGAGTCCTCGGTTTTGCGCGTGATGCCACGATACAAAATCATTCCCCACGCTTGCTGCTTGGTCGCCGGGAAGCGCAAACTTTTGAAAGGAATTGCCATCCACACCACGAAGCCGCGGTCGGTCACTTTGCCGCGGGAGTCCCACACGGTATCGAATGAAGTATCGAAATGCCCTTCAGTCTCCTCCTCGCGCGAAGCTTCGGTGTAGATGGCGTCCCACTGCACTCCCAGGGGCGTGGTCTGGAAAGCGTAAGCGCGGCGGCGGTCGTGGAAGGTGTCGAGAATGATCTCCACCTGGTCGTCGTCAAAAATATCCTCGCGCGCCGACATACGGGCCCGCACCTGTTGGGGATCGTCGAAGCAGACGAAAACGACGTAGATATTCTTCTGGTCGTAGCCCAGGTAAGCTTCGGTGGGCTCGGAGACGTTTTCGCCATCGTGCGGATTGCGCTGGGTGAAGCCGGTGACCTTGGCCATCTGCAGCGCGATCTCGCCTTGCGGCCTCATGTCGAGAAAATCTTCAAGCTGCGGCGGCCGTTGCAAGCGAGGAATGGTGAGAGCCGGAGGACCAATCTGCGAACTCGATGCCTGTGAGCCCTGAACGCTTTGCGCACCGGCGGCCTGCTGGTGTGCCGCCGCCTGAGCCGCCCGCCCGCCCGCGGCCAGCAGCAGAACTGCGGCAACTCGAAACAGCTGACGCCCTTTCCCTGGAAGAAGACCCACGCCCCGGCTCCGAGACCCCTTTGCCCGGGCTCGACTGAGCTCCGGCAGGGATTGAGCAAGATACACCATCGGCCAGGTGAGCCCAACGGGAAAAGCAAAGCTCTGCGGTTTGCCGAACAGAGTTACAGCAAAGCTGCGAAACAACCGTGGAAGAGCGGCGCTTTAGCGCCGCGTGGAGGTTAAATCGGAAGGGCTTTAGTCCCTGAGGTCGGAGTTCATTCTAGAACAGCGAACTTTGCTTCCGGCCCGGAGTAATCCCGAAATGCTCGTAGGCTAGCTGCGTGGCCACGCGCCCGCGCTGGGTGCGGTCGAGAAATCCAATCTGCATCAGGAACGGCTCGTAAATCTCTTCAATCGCATCCGGCTCTTCCGCCAGCACCGCGGCCAGCGTGTTCAAACCCACCGGTCCGCCCTGATACTTTTCGATGATCGTCAGCAGCAACCGCCGGTCGACCTCATCGAATCCGTACTGATCCACTTCCAGCATCTTCAGCGCTGCCTTCGCGGTAGGTTCGTCAATCTTTCCCGCGCCGCGCACTTGCGCAAAGTCGCGGACGCGGCGCAGCAAGCGGTTCGCGATTCGGGGTGTGCCGCGAGACCGGCCTGCAATCTCTTTCGCGCCAGCGTCGTCGATCTCGACTCCCAGGATTTCTGCGGAGCGCTCGACAATCACCCGCAAATCCTCCGGCGTATAAAACTCCAACCGCAATACGATCCCGAAGCGCGCCCGCAGCGGAGACGAAATCATCCCGGCGCGCGTCGTGGCTCCCACGAACGTGAACGGCCTCACTTCGAGCGTGTGCGTGCGCGCCGAAGGTCCTTGCCCAATGATGATGTCGAGCTTGTAGTCTTCGAGTGCCGAATAGAGCAGCTCCTCCAGAACCGGCTGCAGGCGGTGGATTTCATCGATGAACAGCACCTGCTTGTCCTGCAGGTTGGTGATGATCGCCGTCAGATCGCCCTTGATCTGCAGCAGCGGCGCCGCCGTCGGCTGAAAGTGCACGCCCAGTTCGTTGGCGATGATGTTGGCCAGCGTGGTCTTGCCCAGGCCGGGCGGCCCGTACAGCAGCACATGATCCATGGCCTCGCCACGCGAGCGCGCCGCCTCGATCGCCACTGCCAGATTTTCTTTCACCTTCTTCTGCCCGATGAACTCCGCGAGGCGCTGCGGGCGAAGCTTCAGCTCAAACGAGGAATCGTCTTCAACCGGCGCCGCCGACACAAGTCGCTCGCGGTTGTAATCGAGGTTGGGATTGTTTTTCGCGGTGGCCACTGAGCGGATATTACCACGCTCTTGCGGGAGATTCTTAACGCTCGGGAGGCTCACAGAACGGCTTGCCCAGCTAACAGATCGAGCTGCCAGCCCTACTCTTCCTCTTCCTTCACCTCGCCCCGCTCCGCCTTAGCCTTCTCGATAATTTTTTCCTGCAGCTGCCCGGGCACGATGTCGTAGTGATGCATTTCCATATTGAAGGAGCCGCGACCCTGGGTCATCGAAGTCAGTTCCACGCCATACGTCAGCATTTCGGCCATGGGCACTTCGGCCTTCACGATCGTGTTTCCGGCTTTGTTGTCCATGCCCTGGATGCGCCCGCGCCGGCTGTTCAAATCGCCCATGATGGAGCCGGCGAAATCGTCCGGCACCGTAATTTCGACATGCATGATCGGCTCGAGGATCGTGGGCTTCGCGATTTCCATTGCCTTCTTGAATGCGATGCGGCCCGCCATCTGGAATGACAGATCGTTCGAGTCGACATCGTGATACGAACCGTCATAGAGCACGACCCGGAAGTCGACCACCGGAAATCCCGCCAGATATCCGCGCGAGGCCGCGTCTTTCACTCCCTTTTCCACCGCCGGAATGAAATTCTTCGGGATCGAGCCGCCGAAAATATCGTTGACGAACTCGAACTCCCCGCCGCGCGGCAGCGGCTCCATCTTGATCTTGCAGTCGCCGAACTGCCCGTGCCCGCCGGTCTGCTTCTTGTGCCGTCCCTGCACGTCGGCCTTGCCGCGAATGGTTTCGCGATACGGCACCTTGGGAGCTTTCAGATTGACCTGCGTGTTGTACCGCTTTTTCAGCTTCGATACCGTGACTTCGATGTGCTGTTGCCCGGTGCCCGCGATCAGAAACTCTTTTGTCTGCGGATCGCGGAAGAAGCGCAACATCGCGTCTTCTTCCATGAGTTTGTGCAGGCCCGGCCCCAGCTTGTCTTCATCGGCGCGGCTCTTGGGTTCGATCGCGAACGTAATCGCCGGCTCCGGCAGCTTCACCCGCGGATACTGGATCGGCGCCGACTTGTCGCCCAGCGTGTCGCCGGTGAGCGTGTCTTTCAGCTTTGCGACTGCGCCAATATCGCCCGCGTGCAGCTCCGTGATGGGAATCGCCGTCTTCCCTTGCATGACCGAGATGTGCGACAGCTTCTCCGAAGTGTTGCTGCGGAAGTTCTGCGCACTCGACTCGTTCTTTACCACTCCCGAAAAAACTTTGAAGTACGAAATCCTGCCCGCAAATGGATCCGACACCGTTTTGAACACGTACAGGGAGACCGGCTCCGCGTCGGTCTCATGCCGCTTGGGAGCGTCGCCGTTGCCCGAAGCCGCCGCTTCCCCTTGCACCCACTCATGTTCGGAAGGCGCGGGCGTGTAGTCTACGATGAAATCCATCACCCGATCGGCGCCGATGTTCCCCAGCCCCGAGCTGAAGATCACGGGAAATATCCTGTCTTCGCGAATCGCATTGTGCAGCGCCGGAACCAGATCCTCCTCACCTAGCGTTCCGGCCTCGAAAAACTTTTCCATCAGCTTGTCATCGCCCTCGGCCACCAGCTCGACCAGCCGCTCGTGCGCCGCCTGCGCCTGCTCTTTCAGAGGCGGAGGAATCTCGCCCTCTTTCCCTTTTCCGTTTCCGCCTAATTCGTAGGTGTAGGCCTTCATCCGCACCAGGTCGATGACGCCCGACAAGCTCTTTTCCGCTCCAATCGGGAGTTCGATGGGAATCACGTTCCGCCCAAACGCCTTCTCCACCGACTCCAGCACGCGCGCCGCGTCGGCCCGCTCGCGATCCATGCGGTTCACCACGATCAGGCGCGGCGTCTTGTATTCTTCGCAATAGTTCCAAACGCGCTGGGTCACAACTTCCACGCCGGCCACGCCGTCGACCACCACGATGGCCGCGTCCACCACGGGCAGCACCATCTTGGCCTCGTGCACGAACATGTTGAAGCCAGGCGTGTCGAGCAGATTGATTTTCGTCTTGCCCCACTCCACCACGGCCAGGCCGACCGAAATCGACATCTTGCGGGCGATTTCCTCCTCGTCGTAGTCGGTGGTGGCTGAGCCATCGTCTACTCGCCCTAGGCGGGGTGTCGCGCCCGACGTATACAGCATGGCCGACACCAGCGAGGTTTTCCCCGCGTGCCCGTGGCCCACCAACGCCACATTCCTGATGTTTTCTCCCGAATAGACTTTCAAATTGGGCTCCTTCGGCAGGCTGGGAAGAGAAACGGCGCAATCAAGGATGACGATTAGGACAGGACCAAGCCACGCCCGGCAGAATCCGTCACACCTACCTGCCAAAACCTAGGATGCTACCACGCGGAAAGCAGGCGCCTCAACCGCCGGGACTCCAGCCGCGAGGGCGGCGACATTCATTAGCCCGGGGCGTAAGTTCCGGGTGAGGCGGGAATTTTGGAGCAAGTCCCCGATGGGACGACACGCTGAATGGCGGGGAGAGACGATTACCCTCCGCCCTGCCCCCGGTGTATGATTCTCCACGCATGCTTGGCAACCGCAGCAGCGAGCAATGGATCGCGCAATACGCGACCAGCCATCAGCATCCCGTCAACCGGCTGTGCCATACGCTCGGCATCCCGCTGATCGTGCTTTCGATGGCAGTTCTCATCGGCAGCTTCTTCTTCCATCCGCTCTGGTTGTATGCTCTGGGGTTGTTCGTGATCGGATGGATCTTCCAGTTCGTCGGCCACGCCTTTGAGGGCAAGCCGCCCGAGTTCTTCCACGACTGGCGATTCCTGTTGGTCGGCGTGCGCTGGTGGTGGGCTAAGATCCGCGGCCGCGCGTAAGGATTGTGTGGGGCGGACACTCATGTCCGCTGCTTTTGCTCTTGGGGTTGAGGTTGTATCCGGTCGGCTTTGACCCGGCCGAAAACTAGACGCAAGCAGCCCTCATGTTCCCTCAACTCGCCCGCTTCACCGATCTCGCCCTGCTTCTCCTCCGCCTCATGGTTGGCCTGGTCTTCGCCAGCAGCGGCTACAACCACCTCAAAGACCCCGAAGCCCGCGCCAAGAGCATCGGAATGCCGAAATCTTTCACCATCTTCCTCGGCATTGCCGAGGTCGCGGGCGCGCTCGGCGTCGCTGCGGGCGTCCTCACGCAACTCGCCGCCGTCGGCCTGATCCTCATCATGCTGGGCGCCGTCCAGAAGAAAATTTTCGCCTGGCACACCGGCTTCTGGGGAGAGAAAACCTACGGCTGGCACTACGACCTGATGCTCATCCTCATGAACCTGGTCATCGCCTGCACCAACGGCGGCGCCTATGTGCTGATGAGATGACCAACCCGGGGTGCCCCATTTCTCGCGTTCTTTGCGAGAAGTGGGGAATTTTCTGCACTGCCTGGAGTTTTATGACTGTTACTTCATATTTGAGGCATCTCGTGACCCTGTTGTATGCTGCGGGCACGGTGTTCCACGATTCCTGGAGAAACATGCATCGCCTGACCGCCAGACTCCTGCTCTTGTTCGCGCTTGCCGGCAGCATCCTGCCGCTGGCGCAGGCGGTCACGGCTTCGCCCGTCCCCGAATGTTGCCGCCGCATGGGGGCGCATCACTGCCAGGACGCTTCCGCGGCCAGTGCAAGCGCCAGCGGCTCCAGCCAAGCCTCTTTCCGTGCTCCGGGCTGCTGCCACGGCGACTGCGGCCGCGCCGTCACCACCGCGCAATGGGCCCATCTGCAGCTGATCGCGAATGATCCTTTCGCCCGCAACATCGATGCCCGGATCGTTGCATCGAATCCGCACGCTCCCGACGCGATACGAGCCGCATCTCCCTCCACTCGCGCTCCTCCGCTTCTCTCCATCGCCTGAATCACGAATTGTTTTGGGTGGCGCAGCGCTTTCAGCGCTGCGATAAGTCCTTCTTTTCGGCGGGGGCTTTAGCCCCTGAGGGCAAAGAATTCCATGCGTCGGATTTGTGTCACTTTGTTTCTAACATTGCTCGGCATTGCTGCCGCGCACGCCTCCATCTTCAGCTCGGTGCGCGGCGTGGTCCATGATCCCCAGCACCGCCCGGTCGAAAACGCTATGGTGATGATCAAAGCGAAAAACTCCAACTGGTCCGCCACCGCCAATTCCGACGCCAATGGCGACTTCGCCTTCAACGCCATCCCGCTCGGCGAGTACGTGGTGACCGTGGCCGGACTGGGCTTCGAACAGGCGCGGCAGAACGTGGTTGTGGTTTCCGGATCGCAGCCGGTCCTGCACTTCTCCCTCAGCGTGGCGGTAAGTCGGGAGGCGATCAACGTAGTCGCCACTCCCGAAACCATCTCCACCGACTCCGCTACGCCGATCACGCTGGTCAACCGCCTCGACATCGCACAAACGCCTGGCGCCGACCGTTCCAACAGCCTGGCCATGATCACCGACTACGTCCCCGGCGCCTATTTCACCCACGACCAGCTGCACGTCCGCGGAGGCCACCAGACCAGCTGGCTGGTCGACGGCGTCCCCGTACCCAATACGAACATCGCCTCCAACCTCGGCCCGCAATTCGATCCCAAGGACATCGACTACCTCGAAGTCGATCGCGGCAGCTACGGCGCAGAATTCGGCGACCGCACTTATGGCGTTTTCAACGTCGTCCCTCGCACCGGATTCGAGCGCAACCGCCAGGCCGAGCTGGTTATGAGCGCCGGCAACTTCTACCAGACCAACGACGAGCTCAGCTTCGGCAGCCACACCGAGCGCTTCGCTTACTACGCCAGCGTCAACGGCAACCGCAGTGATCTCGGCATTCAGACGCCCGTTCCGCAGGTCGTCCACGACCGGGCCAACGGCTACGGCGGATTCGCCTCGCTTATTTTCAACGTCGATCCGTCCGACCAGCTTCGCTTCGTGACCTCATTGCGCAAGGACTACTACCAGATTCCCTACGATCCGTTTCCCAATGACATCGAGAACGCGCCCAGCGCCGCAAACGACAATCAAGCGCAGTTCCCTAGCTTCAACCTCCGCGATGGCGATCACGAGTCCGACGCGCTAGCGAATTTTTCCTGGGTGCACACCTTCAATTCAAAGATCCTGCTCACGGTCTCGCCGTTTTACCACTACAACCGCGCCAACTACGATGGGTCGCTCACCGATCCTGTAGTCACCACCGAACATCGCGGATCAACCTACGGCGGCGGACAGGTGAGCTTCAGCGCGACGGAAGGAAGGAACAGCCTGCAGGCGGGCCTCTACAGCTTCTACCAGCAAGATAACGAACTGTTCGGTGCAATCTTCAACAACGGCACCGGAAGCCCGTTTACGGATAACGAACATCCCTCCGGCAGCCTGGTCGCCTTCTTCCTCGACGACAAGTTCAAGCCGCTCCCGTGGCTGACGCTCTCCGCCGGCCTGCGCCCGACGCATTTTTCCGGCAGCGTGACCGAGAACTCGATAAGCCCGCGCTTCGGAGTCGCCCTCGCCGTTCCGCGCCTGAACTGGACCTTCCACGCCTTCTACGGCCACTATTACCAGGCACCGCCGCTCATCACCGCGTCCGGACCGCTGGTGCAGCTCTGCCAGCAAGACAACTGCGGCTTCATTCCGCTCCACGGCGAGCGCGACGAAGAGCATCAGTTTGGCGTGACCATCCCCTACCGCGGATGGACCCTCGACGCCGACAACTTCCGCACCAACGTCCAAAATTTCTTCGACCACAACAACATCGGCGAGTCGAATCTCTTTTTCCCCATCACCATCGGCCAGGCCGTAATTCGCGGATGGGAGCTCACGCTGCGCTCGCCGCGCATCGCGCATCGCGGCCAGCTTCATCTCGCGTACTCCAATCAGATCGCCGAAGGCGGGGGCGTCATCACCGGCGGCCTCACGAACTTCTCCCTGCCTGCCGGCCTCTCCCCGCTCGACCACGATCAGCGCAATACGCTCAACGTGGGCGGCGACGTCACTCTCCCCTGGCGCGCCTACGCCTCCACCAACGTCTACTACGGCTCGGGATTCACAAACGCATTCCCGGGACATCCATACTCCGGCCTGTACCTGCCGCCGCACACTACGTTCGACTTGACCCTGGGCAAAGATTTCGGCGAGAAGCTCTCCGCGTCGGTGAATGCTCTCAACGTCGCCAACCGCCGCGTCGAACTCGACAACAGCGTCACCTTCGGCGGTTTCCACTGGAACAACCCGCGCGAACTCTATGTCGAACTCCGCTACCGCTTCCACTACTGAAGTCGAATGAAAGAAGATATGAACCGAACCGCTGATCCCGCAAAAATATTGTCATTCCGAGCGCAGCGAGGAACCTGCTTTCGCCGCGTGCTCCGCTTGCCCTTTCAGCGCAACACAAAAGCAGGTGCAATAGCGCTCGTGGCGCTGCTTGTCACGATCTCCGCTTGCCACCGCCAACCCGCGGCCAGGCGCTACCCATTCACCGGCCGCGTCATCTCCATCGACGCCCAAAGCCAATCGGCGCTGATCGACGGCGACTCGATTCCCGGCTTCATGGAAGCCATGGCCATGTCCTACACGATCAAGCCCGAAGCAACCCTCGCCCCGCTCGCCGCCGGCGACTCCATCTCGGCCGAGGTTGTCGTCCAGAGTGAATCGAAAGAAGGTTCCCCCAACTACTGGCTCGAAAACGTCAAAGTCACCGCCCATGGCCAAAATCCCCAGCGCGCGCAGACCGCATCGCAGCGCATCCCCGCACCCGGCGACGAAGTCCCGGACTTTCAATTCACCAACCAAAGCGGCCGCCACATCTCGCTGCAGCAATATCGCGGCCAGACGCTGCTTGTGACTTTCATCTACACCCGCTGCCCTTTCCCCGATTTCTGTCCGCGCATGAGCAGCAACTTCGCGGAGATCTACAAGCAGCTCGGCGCCGATCCGGCTCTCGCGTCCCGAACGCACCTTCTGACCATCAGTTTTGATCCCGGCCACGACACGCCCAGAGTCCTTCGCGACTACGCATTCTCCGTTGCTCACACGCACGATCCCGCACTGTTCAGCCGCTGGGAATTCGCCGGCCCAAGCCCGAAAGATCTGCCCAGGATCGCCGCTTTCTTCGGTCTGGTTCTGCAGGCCGATTCCGGCCTGATCACCCACAATCTCTCGACCACCGTGATCGGCCCCGATGGCAAGATCCTGCACTGGTATCACGGCGGAGACTGGCAGGTGTCTGATCTAATAAAAGACGCAGCCACCGCTGGTGCTTCAAAACCGCCCGGGCTATAGACTTGTAAGCGGGACAGAACGATCTTCCACGATTGAGGCAAGGATAAGCACGAACCGGGAAGAGCACGATCTCAGGCGGCCTCTCACGTGGAAGACTAGGCCTTCACTTTCCAATCAGACGGCCTGAGCTGACGTGGAGGAGTAGGACCTCCAGCTTCCAATCAGGCGGCCCGAGCTGACGTGGAAGAGTAGGCGTCCAGCTTCCAATCAGGCGGCCTGATCTGACGTGGAAGAGCGGCCCTTCAGGGCCGCGTCAAGGCGCTGAAATTGAGAGGGGCTTTAGCCCCGGTGGTTGCCGTTTCTGGCTGCGGACCGTCTACTACTCAAAGGAGTTCAAAGGAAGCATGAAATACGCCCTGCTAATTCTGGCCGTCCTCGGCATCACCGTCTCATCCCTCGCTCTGCGCGAGCACTACCGCGAATACGGCGACTCCCCCTGCAGCATCAACGAGCACTGGGACTGCGGCGTCGTCAACCACAGCCCGTTCGCCCTGCTGGATGGTGTTTTCCAGCAGATGGGCATCTCCGCGCACATCCCGCTTCTCTCCGCTCTCCCCGTTGCCACGGCCGGAATCCTCGGATACATTTTCATGGCCGCTCTCGCCCTCTTCCGCTCCTACCGCGTGCTGCTCGTTTTCACTTTAGGCAGCTTCGCCTTTTCACTCTTCCTTGCCCACATCGAGAGAGATATCCTCGGCGTCTGGTGCATCTACTGCGTCATCTCGCTTGGAATCATCTCTCTCATGTCCCTGCTGAACCTGGGCACTGTCGTTTCCCAGTTCGTTCGCAAGCCGTCCAGCTAGATGTCCGTGCCCGAAAGCTTGTTCGTCGTGCCACCGCCCTGCGGTTCGAATGCAGTTGCAATCGGGAGCAGGCGAAGGAAGAACGAGCGCGCTGCTGCACTCAGGGGGCGATCCCGGCGCGGCGCAACGCCCGCTGCCTGCCCCCAACTCCAGTTCGGCACAAACGCCGTTCCCGCGCTATCGGGCGAACACCCGGTTTGATGGAGAACAATGCGGTAACCGTACCGTAGCTTCCGTCGACGTCAAACAACGGATGGCAGGTGCTTTCGCAGGCTGCCTCCAGCCTGGCGCACCACTTTCGCACGGTCACCGGCTCGCGGGCGGCACAATCCCGTTCATCCGTAAATACTCCACCATCTGACCATAGTGATTCGACGAGTGCACCACCGCGTCGATCATCAGCTGCAGCCGCGTGCGATTGCCCTTGTCCGCAATCGGATCGTTCATATTCTGCTCGTTCAGCGCTGCCGCCGCGCGATGCAGGCACGTGAACGATCCCTTCAGATACTCCATGATCTGTTCTTTCGTTTTGACGTTTGGCGGCGCCGTTTCGTGGTCCGTCCCAGCCGGCGGTTGTTCGCCCAGCGTCGCCGCTCCCAGTTGATAGCTGGCGGCCGCCAGATGTTTTATCTGCTCACCGAACGTCCGCACCCCGGCGAATTGGCCATCGACTGGAGCGAAGGAGTATTTCGGCTCTGGCAAGGACTTGGCGGCAGCCACGACTTCGCTCTCAACCTGCGCTATCCAGAAATCGGCCGTTTGGCCGACATTGCGAGGCGGTGCGGGAGCGGCAGTTTGCGCGAGCACGGTCGCGCTAAGGACTAGAAACAGGCTGGCAAGGGTTCTGGGGTTCACGGTCACCTCTCCTTTTGGAAATTTCCCTCAAAAGAGGCTACGACTTAAAGTCGGCTTTAAGGCAAGCGAAAGTTCTGCAGATCTTCAGCCGGACTTCGTTGCCCGGCGTCTACGCGATTTCCCGAGCCCTACTTCTTGGCGCCCAGCTTGCGATTAATATCCCCCGCGAACTCGATAAACAAATTCAGCAGCGCCCCGTAGCCCGCCTGCCCCAGCATGGCCCGTCCGCCTTCGGCAAACCCGTTCCGCGGATGCGGCTTCCACGCCGTCGAAACCAATCCCCCGCCAAACGCCCCTCCATACAGCGCCAACTGCGGACGCAGATGCTGCTCGCTCCGATCGTAAGTAATAAAATTCCGTACCACCGCGTGCCCCGTGCGCCGCCACAATCCGCGGCACCGGCACTGATCGTATCGGGGCTCGTATTTCAGCGCGGCATTGCCCAGCGCCGCCAGGCTGTTGGCGGTGATGAACTGCCCCTCCCGCGAAGCAAAGCGTTCCACATACCCGCCCCAGCCGTCGTCCCACTGCTGCGGAGCGCCGCGCACCTGATCAATTCCCGCGGCAAACATTCTCTTCATGTAGGCTCCCGGAGTGGTCAGCGTCTGCTGCAGGTAGAGCTGCCGCCGCTGTTCCTCCGAGAGCGATACCCGCTGCTGTCCCCGCGGCACATAGATTCCCGTGACCCAACCGCTCTCCCAATCCCGCGCCTTGATGAGAGCCGCTTCGCCTGCCTTCCTGGTCAAATCCGCCGCTTCGATCGTGGCTTCTTTCGTCTTCTGCGCCGCAATTTTCCCCGGATTCGACTCTTCCCTCCCCGACTGGGGAGTGTGGGGTGGTTGCGGGGCTGGCGGTGCCTGTTGCTGCGGTGCGGTGGGCTGAGCGGGCGCGTCCTGCGCCACTCCGCTGCCGAAGGCGATCCCCAAAACACAAGCCAGCAGCCACAGTCTGCCGATCCAGTTCCCCATGCCCCACATCGTTCTCAAGATCGCGCCTTCCGTGTACCCTCAGCCTGCCATCTTCGATTCGGGTGCCCCACTGGCCGCGCTTTTTACGGCTGGGGTGAGGTTCTTCGCTATAAACTCCCTTCGATGCCCTCCCTCTATAACCGCGTTGCCGGACAAAGCATTGACCGCCTGGCCGCCCTCAGCGATGGCATCTTCGCCGTCGCCATGACGCTGCTCGTGCTCGATCTCCGCGTCCCCGCCGCCGCGGCCATCCACTCCGAGCGCGATCTCTGGGGCGCCCTCGTCGCGCTCGCCCCGCGGCTTCTCATCTTTCTGATGAGCGTCATGACGCTCGGCATCTTTTGGGTCGGCCAGCAGACTCAGCTAAACCACTTCGCCCGCTCCGACCGCAATCTCGCCTGGATCCACATCTCGTTCCTCTGCGCCGTCTGCCTCGTCCCGTTCTCCACGTCGCTGCTCGCCGAGTTCATCCACTATCGCACAGCCCTGCTGGCCTACTGGTTGAATATTCTGTTACTCGGCCTGACGCTCTATTGGAGTTGGAGCTACGCCACCCGCGCGCGCCTCCTCGCCAATGACGTCCCGGAAGAAATTCACCCCGCGGTCGTCCGCCGCATCGTGATCGCGCAGTCCCTCTACGCCGCCGGCGCCGCCCTCTGCTTCCTCAACCCGTACTACAGCATCGCCGCCATCGTCCTCGTGCAGGTCAACTACGCCATCGCCCCACGGTTCTGCTGGGGATTATTTTCGCGGAGAGACTAGCCGTGGAAGAGCGGGCCTTCAGACCCGCGTTAGGCAGGTCCGAAAGAGTATTGAGGCTTTAGCCCTGAAAGTTTCAATCGACAATCGAAAATCTTCAATCGGAAATCCCACTTATCCCCTCTCGAACGCATGCTTCTTCTCCAACTCTTCCAGCGCCGCGCGTCGGGCATTCTCAAACCGTTCCGCCCGATTCATGAGCGCCGGTGTCGCCACCGCATATTCGCCGTCGATGCGCAGCAACCGCTGCTCCGCCAGCCGCGCCGCAATCTCCAGCAAATGCGCGGGCGCGGTCTGCACATACTGCGCCTCCGCCGGATCTCCAACCCAAACCCGCGTCAAATCAGACGAGGCTGCCCCACCCTTCGCGATGTTCGAAGGGTGGGGACCACTGAATCTCGTCTCCCAATACACTTTCCTCTCCACAAACTCCGCCATCGCCTCGTCCGTCGCGCGGCCAAACACCCACTGCCCATGCTTGAAGTTGTAGTGCCGGCTGGAAAACGGCACCGGCAGCAGCTTTCCCGACTTCACGAACTCAATCTGCCGCCGGTCCACTTCCTTGCGCAGCGCGTTGATCACCGGAGCCTCCGCATCCGCCGGTTCCAGCGACGGCATCACCTCGCGCACCGTCTGCGACAAATTCACCGACACCGGCGCATGCAGCCCATCCGACCCTTCCAGTCGGATGTCGCCATGCAGCACCCAAAAGTCCGCTCCCGAGGTCGACGGATGAAACGGCCACTCCAGCCGGATGGTGAGGGGCAGCCCGGTCAGCGTCACCCAGATTTTCCGCGCGGCCGCATCGCGCGCCTCATCGACCACCCCGCCGCTCCCGTCAGCCATGTAGCCACCCTCTATCCAAAGAAATATCTATACATATGGATTCTATCGAACCAGGTGCCCCCACCCTTCTCACGTGGAGAGGTTGGGAAACTGAGGATTTTACTGGGTACTGGGTACCGTGTACTGGGTACTGCCCTCCACCAGCCACCCCAGCAACCCCGGCAAACAGAATCCCACGGAATTCAGCAAGCCGTGCGTCCGAGCCATGAGTGGAATCGGCAATAGGTCACTCCCGGCAAAATCCGCGACAGCATAGGCCGCCGAAAACAGCACTCCCGCGAAAACCGCTGCAGCCGCCACTTGCAGCAAGACTCGCGCCATCGCATCTTCCGCTCGCCTGCCGCAAGCCTGCAGCCATACCGCCAATGCCGCAACGCATGCCGAAAACAACACCGCCGCTCCCATCTTCAGCGGCGGAGAAATCACAAATCCCGCCGCCACCACAAACGGCAGCCCGGCCACGGCCAGCACCAGATACCTGAGCGACATCCCTCGCGCGCGCGACTCCGCAAATCGCAGCGCAGCCGCTGCAATCGTCGTCGTGGCAAAACCCGCATAATGAAAGTGCACTGCTGTCAGCAACCCGATTGGCTCCTGAATGCCCACCGGCCGCATCCCCAGCCGCGACGCCACCAGCCAAGCCCCTCCAACGGCCAGGTCAATCCGCGCGATCGCAACTGTGGCAGAGACCCATGTGGCGCGGGCACTCCTGCCCGAGTCTCCCCACGAAGCCGAAACCAGGTCGAGTGCTCCTGCTCCGGCCACGAGCAGACAAACCACCATCCACCCGAGAGCGAGCAATCCCGCCTTCCTCCCCGGCCCCACCCACATTGCCGCCACCGCGCAAGCCGCGCCCAAAGGCTGCAGCCGACGCGCGATTTCCCCCAGCCACCCCCTTCCGACGAGCACCCGCGCCAGTTCCATCCCCAGCGGAACAATCACCAACGGGGCAAACAGGAACAGCAATTCGATGGCTCCAACGCGCGCGATTCCCATCCGCGCCAGCACGGCCAGCCCCGCCCACACAACCGCTCCAGCAGTAGCGCACACTTGCGCCCACGCAGCCTCCGTTCGACTCCCCTCGCGTTTGTCATTCCGACCCGCTCGCAGCCGCGAAAGCGGCAAGAGCGCGCGAGGAACTTGCTTGTCGTGTTCCGTGTCCAACGTTGCTTTCATCGCTCACCTCTCCCCCGAGGGTGCCCCGTCCTTGTCCCTGCGCACTTTGCAGGGACAGGGCGGGGATTTTCGGCCTGTTACATCACCCCATCGGCCTCACCGCTGCCATTCCGAAGATGACCACCAGCAACATCAACGAACCTAGGTACAGTGCGTCGAGCCCACGATTCTCTCTTCTCACTTCCCGCTCGTAATAAAAAATCTGCAGCACAATCCGCAGCAGCCAGAACCCCGCTATGAATGCGCTCAAAAACCTCCCCAGTGCGCTTCCGCCCGCCAGATCCCCGGCAAAACCAAAGCACAGCGTCGCGAACAGCCCCAGCACGATCACGATGTAGATCCAGTGCACATAAAAAATCTGCCGGATAAAGCGCGGCACTCCTGCCAGCCGCTCCCGCACCCGCAGCCGCCCCGGCAGCGGAATGTTCGCGGCGATGATCCCCACATGCACGACGCCAGCTCCCCAGATCGCCCTCATCATCCAGTGTTCGCTCACAAAGACCTCCGTGATTCTCCGTGTTCCCCTGTGTCCTCTGTGGTTGAGCTTTTGACTTTTGCGTAGTGCCGCGACACCTCCGACGCGTATGCTCGTCCCACCGTCGCCTCGTTCTCCCGCAGCCACTCACTCAGACGCGTCTCCCCCGCCGCCGGCCCCTCCGGCGCAAGCAGATTGTCCATCAATCCCCGATACTCCTCCCGAGTCAGCACGACATCCCCTACCAGCCATCCCGTCAGCACTGTGGAGAGATAGGCCACAGTCATGGGCACGTGCACCGTGCGAACCGGCCGCCCGATTTGCCGCGCGATCAAGCGCACCAGTTCCTCGAAGCGGAATGTCTCCGGCCCCACCGCGTTGACCACCGAATTACCTCGCTGCCCCACCGCATCGGCCAGCAGGCGGGCCATGTCCTCGACGTAAATGGGACGAATCCCATATTGCCCATCTCCGGGAATCCCGAACACCGGAAACCGCCGCACGAACCACGCAATGTTGTTGATCAGAATGTCTTCCGCCCCGAAGATGACCGTAGGCCGCAGAATCGTGTACGCCAGCCCTGACTCGATTACCGCCTGTTCCACCAGAGCCTTGCCCCGGTAGTAGCCGAGAGGCGATTCAAAAGAGGGATTGGCAATGCTGACATGCACGATCCGCCGCACCCCGGCAGCGCGCGCCGCGTCAATCAACGTCCGCGAGTTGGCAACGGCAGCTTCAAAAGTTGCTGTGCCCCGCGGAAACCGCACCCAGTAGGTGTTGATCAACGTCGATGCGCCTTGCAGACTCCGCCGCAATTCATCGGGCCGCTCGAAGTTGTAGGGAAAAACTTGGACTCGGTCGCCAAACGGGTGCGCCCGCTGCGGATGAAACGTCAGCGTACGCACCCGGTGCCCGCGATCCAGAAGCAGTCGCGTCGCGTACTTTCCGGTATAGCTGAACGCCCCCGTAATGACCACCGTCTCGCTCATCCGTCCCCCGAGAATCCCCGCGCCCCTGTCATGCTGAGCGGAGCGATGAGAAGCGCGCAGCGATTCTCATCGCGCAGTCGAAGCATCCCTGCCACCCGCACCAGCGCCGCCGTGTTCACGATCCTCCGCACCGGCCGCCTCCGCTTCGGCCTTCACGTGCTGCAGAATCGCCTTCCGGATCAGGCCGGAAAAAGGACGGACCAGGAGCCAATAGAGGCCAAACTTCCACCAGGCCGCCCGCCCAAAGCACCGGATCCTCGTCTCGGTAGAAAGCACAGTATGCTGCCGCTGCCCCGGTCTAAGCTTGAAAGTCAGCGCAATCTTTGCGTCTCCGGAGCGCGCAAACCCAACATAATCGCGGGCGCTGAGATCAAGGCGGCGCCCGCCATCCGGACGCCAGAATCTCCCGGCGACGCCAATCACGAGTTCTTCGCCCGGAGTCTCCGCCAGAATCACAAAGCCCGAGCCTTGGAAGCGCTGACGCAGACCGACCGGTGCGCGTTTGCGCGGAGTCCGCCGGCCGTACCTCAGCGAGACCAGCAGGCGCACGATCCACGATGCGTACAAGTCGGAGACCAGCAGGTGCTGATAAACGACGGAAGCCGGAGCGGCAACGCTGGTTTCGTAGGCCGCGCCAAAGTCGTAGTCCGGAAGGATCTCGTCGATGAGAGAACGTGTCGCCGGCATAATCAATCCTGTACAGTCAGATTGTTCTGTATATACAGAAGCAATACGGCAAAAAAAACTTACCCTGCCTTCCTTCGCACCTTTGCCCCCATGCGCAATAATTTCCGGACCGTGCCCGTCGGCAGCCGCTTCATCTCGTCATACAGCTCGGTCACCGCCTCGAAAAATCCCGCCATCGCGGCCAGCCGCTCCCGCGTGTAATCCGCTCCTGCCTCCTTGGGATCCAGATCCTCCAGGCACTGCCGCAGAATCTCCCGCGTGGGATCGATCTCCCGCCGCTTCCTCTGCTCGATTACCAGCCGGAACATCTCCCACACGTCCTTCATCGACTCATAGTGTTCCCGGCGGTCGCCCAGCACGTGCACCGCCCGCACGATCCCCCAGGTTTCCAGCTCGCGGATCGACGTGCTCACATTCGACCGCGCCACGCTCAGCGTTTCAGCGATCTCCTCGGCCGGCAGCGCGCGCGGCGACAAGAACAGCAGAGCATGAATCTGCGCCACCGTCCGGTTGATCCCCCACCGCGTCCCCATTTCTCCCCAGTGAAGGATGTATTGCTTTTGCACTCCAGTCAGTTCCGCCATAATGTTACTTTCAGTACAAACTGAATATACAGAATATTCCGCCCGCTGTCAACCCCGATCTTATGGGGGGCAGACACTTCCTTCGACAAGCTCAGGGCAGGCTCTGCCCGCCAAAGCCGGCAGCGGCACTCAAATGCGAAGGAGGGTTGGGGCTGCTAACGGCAAACTGCTTAAGGTTTTCGACGAGGAAATGAATATCTTGAGGCAAACGCAGGTCGGGAGTGTTGCGGCGGGATAGTCTCCCGCCTCGGGGCCAGCCTGCCTCTATGCCCGGCCTTTTTTGACCGCAACCGCGACCGGCTTCCCCGCCACTTCCCAGGGACGCTTGGGCCGGTCCACACTGGCTTTGTCACGGTCCACGATGCGGTCGTAGTGGTACGACTCGCTCACCGTCCCCAGCGACTCGTTGTACAGGCTGGGCAGGCCGAGCGCAACCTTGAGCTCCTCGGCAAACGAGTGCAGCGCTTTCAAATGGTCGGCGGTGGCTGGGACCTCCGCCTTTGAGGTCTTCAGGAACTGCTGGTATCCACGGTTGACCAGCTTGGAAATCTCGCTGCCCACCAGGTAACCGGGATAAGCAAAGATCTTCACGCCGTCGCCGGGCGCTTTCTGAATGGCAGCCGAAACATTATATTTGCGCAGAAAAACGCGGTCGTTGGTGCCGGGCGCGTCTGTCACATCGAACCCGTGCTCGCGCAGCCAACCCAGCGCTTCTTCATAGGTCCGTGCTTCTATAGATTTGCTCATTTTTTACTTCTGCCTTTCCTTTTCGGCGTGCGCTCGTCTATTTAGATGCGGCTTCATGAGGACCGGGCGTAACTTTACACGAACTGCATCGCCGAACCATTCTGATCATCTAACCAAAATACTACATACCTTGTTTCTGGCCGCATATCACATTACGTTGGTCACGGCGATTCAGTTCAAATATGGAGCGCCACCTCATTAGAATGGCAACAGTGCCCACACGATCGCAGCCCGGCGGATCGCAGGAAGTGGCTTCACCACTCGGGGAAACGCTCGGCCACAGCCTGATGGAGCGCATTGGAAACACGCCCATGCTCCGCCTGGATGCACTCACCGGCGACCTGCCCGGCATAGCACTCTTGGGCAAGGCGGAATGGTACAACCCCGGCGGATCGGTAAAGGACCGCGCCGCCGCCAACATCGTCACCGAAGCCCGCCGTACCGGCAAACTTGTTCCCGGCAAAATTCTGCTCGATGCCACCAGCGGCAACACCGGCATCGCCTATGCCATGATCGGCGCGGCTCTAGGATTCCCGGTGACCTTGTGCATGCCGGAAAATGTTTCCCGCGAGCGCAAGCAAATCCTGCAGGGCTATGGCGCCAACATTCTCTATACCGATCCCGCCGACGGCTCTGACGGCGCCATCCGCATGGCGCGGGAACTTGCTGCACGGCATTCCGATCAGTATTTTTACGCCGACCAGTATTCCAACGAGGCCAACTGGAAGGCGCACTACAACACCACGGCCAACGAAATCTGGCAGCAGACGCAGGGGCGTCTGACTCACTTTGTTGCCATGCTCGGCACCAGCGGCACCTTCGTCGGTACTACACGCCGCCTGAAAGAGCTGAATCCGGCCGTGCAGTGCGTCTCGCTGCAGCCCGACTCGTCCTTCCACGGCATTGAAGGCGCCAAGCACATGGCCAGCGCCATCGTGCCGAAGATTTACGACGCGGAGCTCGCCGACCGGAATCTGGAAATCTCCACCGAGGATGCCTACGCTATGGCGCGGCGATTGTCCCGCGGCGCCGGCCTGCTGGTGGGAGTTTCCGCCGCCGCCGCCGTCGTCGGATGCCTGCAAGTCGCCCGCGAGCTGCGCGTGCGCAAAGGCGACGAGGCCGTCATCGTCACAATCCTCTGCGACTCGGGCGAGAAGTACTTGAGCGAGCGATTCTGGACGGAAGAGTGAAATCCCCACAGAGCCACATAGGAACTCAAAGGAATCAGAAGGGCGGGTGCCCCACCCTTCTCGCGCATTTTGCGAGAGGGTGGGGATTTTGACTTCTTTTCTCGGTGACACGAACTCCAAAATGCTGAAATTCAAGCAGGCAGACTACGACGCAATCCGTGGGCACGGTGAAGAAACCTATCCCCTCGAGTGCTGCGGAGTGCTGCTCGGTCACACCGGTGACGACGGCGCTCGCGTCGTGACTTCAACCGCCCGAGCCGGCAACACCCGCACCGATTCCGCCCACAACCGCTACAACATCGACCCTCGCGAACTGGTGCGCATCCAGCGCGAGAGCCGCCAGCGCGGCGAAGACATCATCGGCTTCTACCATTCCCATCCCGACCACCCCGCCCGCTGGTCGTCCACCGATCTGGCCGAGGCGCACTGGTTCGGCTGTTCCTACGTCATCGCCAGTGTGGAAAAAGGCAAGGCGGCAGTGACGAACGCGTTCGAACTGACCGGCTCCGACGAAAACGACAAGAAGTTTTTGGACGAAGCGATACAGATCGCATAGCCCCGCGTGTCCGGTTTGAACGGCAGCCCAGCCCCGGAGTTCAACTCCGGCGGCGCCCGACGCGGTCTCAGCCGCGCCCGATGCGGTTCCCAGCCGAACTCGACGTATTCTCCAACCGTGGCTGGGGTAGTCTCCAGCCGTGCCTGGGCTAGTCTCCAGCCGCGACAGCGGCGGCATTCATTAGCCCGGGGCGTAAGCCCCGGGTAAAGGTCGCCCGACAAGCCCGAGTCCCGAAGGGACGGCACTTATTTCGCCATTGCCGAAATCAGGCTTGTCTCGCCAGCCGAGCACGCGCGCCCCAAAACCATTGCCCCGCGCCGGATTCGCACGATATTCACATGCTCAGTGACTACTGTGCCTGGACCGCACCTGCATTAGCCGGTGCAGAAAATGCCAAAAAGCCAAGCCCCGCGCGGCTTCCGGAGTAAAAGCTGCGCTCACGCCTGCACCAAATCCGGTCATGCGGCTGTGGACGGCGTGCACTCAACTGAAAACACAAGCGGTTACAAACTGCGATTTTTCATTGACTCAAAAAATAGAAGGAGTAGAAACGTAATCGTTCTTTGACAGCTTCTTGAGTTTTTCCGGTTGGTGCGGCGTCCGGGGCTCGAGCCAAGTCACTTTCCTGGCTGCAAAGCTGGGGAAGAGGGCAGGCAAGGGTCTATAGCAAAGCGCTGGTCGAGGAGAACAGAGG
>DATFNR010000050.1:0-36097 GCA_035266285.1 Candidatus Sulfotelmatobacter sp. | reverse complement strand
CTGCGTGGTGGCGACGCGGCCGAGATCGTGCGCAAGGCACAGGACAGCGATGTGTTCGGCATCGAAGTCGATAACGACATCCCCGGGCGCTACGAGAGCTTTGTCAACCCAGAAGAAAAACTGAAGGCGATTCATGCGGTGGCGGAAGAGGCGCACAAGGTCGGCAACTACGCCTTCGTCTACATCGCGGGCACGGAGTGCATCACAGCCAACGCCGATCAAACGCTACATACCATGTTCAAGGAACATCCCGATTGGATTCAGCGGGACATCAACGGCAAGCCGGCGATTTTCGGTGGGGGCACGGAGTTTTGGATTCGGGCCGGCGACGAAGATATCTGGGTCAGCCCGTACGCGACCGAATGGCGCAAGATCTACATGGAGCGGGTGCGGCAGATCGCGGGCACGGGCATCGACGGCATCTATATCGACATTCCTTACTGGATGACCCATTTCAAGGGCTGGGAAGACACCTGGGCCAGCTTCGACGACTTCACGGTCGCGGCTTTCAAGCAGCAGACGGGACTCGATGCCAAGCACGATCTGAAGCTGGGAGATTTTTCCGACACGAATTTTCGCAAGTGGGTGGAATTCAGAATTCAGACGTTCACCGATTTCTTAAGTGAGATCAGCCGGAACGCGAAGTCGGTGAACCCGAAGATCAAGATCATTCCGGAAATCTATCCGGGCATCGAGGAAGAAGCCGTGCGCGTGGGAGTGGACGTCTACAGCCTCTACACGGTCGTGGATGCGATTGCGCATGAGTACTCGTTTGGCTCGGGCGGGATGGCCGCGAGGCGAAAGCCCCTGGTCTGGTTTGAGTATCAGGTGGGGATGCATTCTTTCCGCGCGTTCGCGCAAGGCAAACCGACGTGGATTCTCAACTACTCGTGGGATGGCGACAAGAACGTCGACAAGACCGAAGCCATGATGAATCTGGCCATGTCAGAGATCATGGTGGGCGCGAATTTCTGGGATGCCCCGGGTCACTCCATGGCCGGATCGAACGATCTGCCGACGCGCAAGAAGATCTTCACGTGGATTCAGGCGCATGAGAAGACGTTTAATCTGCCGCGCTCACCGATCGATCCCATCGGTGTGTATTTCTCGGTGGATACTCGGAATTTTCACGGCGACGCGTTCATAGCGTCCTACCGCGGAATCCTGATTATGCTGATGCAGAAGCATCTCGAGTTTCAGATCGTGACGCCTCGCACTCTGGCTGACTTCCACGGCCAGACGCTGGTGCTGCCCGACGTACGCGAGCTCGACAGCAAAGAGAGAGGCTGGCTGCAGAATTACGCGGCGCAGGGCAAAAGGCTGGTCATCACCGGAACCGATGCTACCGGGATAGCCGCGTCGCCGAATGTCATTAAGCTCGCGGCAGATCCGGGGAAGGCCTACAACGATGCGCAGGAGAAAGACTTCGACAGCGCATCTCCGGATTCGCAACAGGCTTTTTTCGGCGCCCTGCGCGGGGGAGACACAGTGCAGATAAAGGCTGGGTCGCACGTGGCCACATCAATCGCCCGCACTTCCGATGGGCACATCAACTGCTACTTTGCCAACTTCGATGGATTGCGCGGAGGCTCCAATCCGATTCAGACGCCCCAGTCCGGTGTGGAAGTCAGCGTGACCTCGAAGTCCCGTGGGAAGGGATTTTTTCTGCCCTTCCTCGGAGAGGTGCAAAGCGTGAAAGGAAGCCGCCACCGAGATGAGATTACGTTTGCGCTGCCGGTAATCAACAAGGGTGCGGTGTTCTGGTACGAGCCGTGATTCTGCGTGCAGCAGCATGAGTGACTCTGTTCAGCCTCCTCGCTCCCACGCTTTGCTACGCGACACCGCTTCAGCCCAACGTTCGCGGAGCGATCTGGCTTGCGACACCGGCATTTCAGGTTCGAAGCAGCGATCGTCCTTTGTGACAGCAGAATCGAGGCCACCCTTCCAGAAACCCACGGCCAGGCCAGCCAGATAGGCCGCTCCGAGAGCAGTGGTTTCGATCACCACCGGGCGCACGACGGGGATGCCCAGAATGTTGGCCTGAAATTGCATCAGGCTATCATTGCCGGAAGCGCCGCCATCTACGCGCAACTGCTCAACCGGGACGCCGGAATCCCGACGCATGGCATCCAGCAGATCGGCGACCTGGTATGCAATGCTCTCGACTGCAGCGCGCGCCAGGTGTCCCGCTGTGGTGCCGCGAGTCACCCCAAAAATCGAGCCGCGGGCATACGAATCCCAATGCGGAGCGCCTAATCCCACGAAGGCCGGGACGAAATAGATTCCGCCGTTATCGGGAACGGAGTTGGCGAGCGCTTCTACATCTTCTGATTTGCGAATGATTCCCAATCCGTCGCGCAACCACTGCACCACCGCTCCCCCAACGAAGACGCCGCCTTCGAGCGCGTATTCGGTCGCGTCTCCGATTTTCCAGGCCACGGTGGTAAGCAACCGGTTGGACGACGGAACCGCGCGCGGCCCCGTATTCTGCAGCATGAAACAACCGGTTCCGTAGGTGTTCTTCGTCATTCCGGGCCGCGTGCAACGCTGACCGAACAACGCCGACTGCTGATCTCCGGCCATGCCCGCCAGTGGAATTCCGTCGATCCCCGTCTCGCTGACTTCGCCAAATATCTCGCTGGAGAAGCGCACGGCCGGCATCATGGATGCCGGCACCTGAAACAGGTCGAGCAGCTTCTGATCCCATTTTCCGGTGTGAATGTTGAAGAGCATGGTGCGCGATGCGTTGCTGGCGTCCGTAGCGTGAACCCGGCCATTGGTCAGTTTCCAGAGCAGCCAGCTGTCAACGGTGCCAAATGCCAGCTTGCCGGCTTCGGCGAGCGCGCGCGCACCGCGCACGTTTTCCAAAATCCAGGAAATCTTACTGGCTGAAAAATAAGGATCGATCAGGAGGCCGGTACGTTGCTGAATCAAAGGACCGTGGCCTTCGCCACGCAGGTGCTGGCAGAAATCCGCAGTGCGGCGGTCTTGCCAGACGATCGCATTGTAGACGGGCAGGCCCGTTTCGCGGTTCCACACAATGGTGGTTTCGCGCTGGTTAGTGATGCCGATGGCGGCGACGTCTCGGGACCGTGCTCCGGCTTGGGACAAGGCTTCCAGCGCAACTGCGATTTGCGAGGAAGCAATTTGCTCCGGATTGTGCTCGACCCAACCTGGCTGTGGAAAGATCTGATCGAATTCGCGTTGGGCAATGGCGCGGACCGACCCTTCGCGATCAAACAAGAGCGCCCGGGAACTCGTAGTGCCCTGGTCCAGCGCGAGAACGTATTGCAAGCTGCCTCCGGGACGGGCTTTGGATTTATTCCATCGACCTCAGTGCAGAGGCAGCTCAAGGTTCACTCGGGCAACTTCATCACTCCACGAATGAGAAGGTGTGCTTCCACCTTTGCGGCCGCAGTGCCCGGCTGTCCTCCTCCGACGGTGATCGTGTAGCCGCCCTGCCCCACGTAGCGATCGCCCCACTCGTCGACGTAGCTCAGATCCCGCGACTGCAGCGTAAAGGTCGTATGCTTCTGCTCGCCGGCTTCCAGATGGACGCGCGTAAAGCCGCGCAACGCCCGCAGCGGGGCGCCCGGCAATCTGGGGAAAGTCATGTAAACCTGCACAACCTCGTCACCGGCTCGCCGGCTGGTATTCTTCACGTCAACTTCGACCGAAAGTGGCTGAAGGGCTTTCATCTGAGAACTGGAGAGCTTGAGGTTGGAGTATTCAAACGTCGAATAACTCAGTCCGTAGCCGAACGGGTAAAGCGGCTGTCCTTGAAAGTAGCGGTAGGTCCGCTGGGTCATGGAATAGTCGTCGAACGCCGGCAACTGCTCCACATCCTTATAAAAGGTCACCGGCAATCTTCCCGAAGGATTGTTGGCGCCGGCCAGTGTCTCCGCGATGGCGGTGCCGCCTTCTTCTCCCGGGTACCAGGCTTCGAGAATGGCGTTGGCATTGTCGTTGGCCCAGTTGACCGCGAGAGCGCTGCCGTTCATCAGGACCACGACCAGTGGTTTGCCTGTACCTTTCAGCGCTTCGAGCAGCGTTTGCTCTTCCTGGGGCAGGTTGAGGCTGGTGCGATCGCCGCCCTTGAATCCGGGAACGTCCCCCTTCGTCTCTTCGCCTTCCAGGTCTGGAGTGATGCCCACCACCGCCACCACGACATCGGCGCGGCGGGCAGCGGCAACGGCTTGTGCGGTCGGGTCAGCGGCCGCCGGCGGCGCCCCCTTGCCTTCCTTGGTTGAGGGTGCTGAAGTCGGAGATGTTTCTTCCCGCAGGAAGTTGGTTCCGGGAGCGTAGGTGACCTGAGTTCTGGCAAACTGCTTGCGCATACCCTCCAGCGCGCTGACGGCGTGGGAGGCGGTCCCACTGTCGTTGCCCTGTAGCACGCGCACCGATTCCGCCAAGGGACCGACCACAAGAATCTTCTTCCCTTTGGCCGGCAAGGGGAGAATACCGTCGCTTTTCAACAGCACCATGGACTCGCGCGCCGTCTTGAGGGCGAGTTGACGGTGTGCGGCGCTGTCAATCTCGGATTCGGGGATCTGCGCATAGGGCACGCTTTCTGGAGGATCGAACATGCCCAGCTGCATGCGCACGGTCAGGAGGCGGCCGACGGCGCGGTCGATATCGATCTGGCTGAGCAGGCCCTGCTTGACCGCCTCAAGAAACGGCGCATAGTCGTGGTCGTCGTTGGCGGCGGCGGAACCGTCGGCGCACTCGTTGTCCAGTCCCGCTTTCAGCGCCGCGGCGGCGGCCTCAGCCCGGCTCTTGCTGAAATGATGGCCGTCGACCATATCTACGACCGCATCGCAATCGGAAACCACGTAGCCATCGAATTTCCAGGCGCCCCGGAGCTGTTTCTGCAGCAGGAAGGCACTGGCGCAGGCGGGATCGCCGTTGATCGAGTTGTCGGCGCACATCACAGATCCAGCCTTGCCTTCCACGACCGCAGCGCGAAACGCGGGAAGGTAGGTGTCCTCCATATCGTGTTTCGACACTGTCACATCCATGCTGTGCCGCGCGGGTTCAGGGCCGCTGTGCACGGCAAAGTACCTGGGCGTGGCAATCGCGCGAAGATATTTCGGATCGTCTCCCTGCAAGCCGGTCACGAATGCGATCCCCATGCGCACGGCGAGAAAGGGATCCTCTCCATAGGTCTCCTGGCCGTGTCCCCAGCGCGGATCGCGGAAGATATTGAGGTTGGGTGCCCAGAAGTCCAGCCCCTCCATGATGTCGTGTCGTCCGGCCTTCACCGCCTGATTGTGTTTGGCGCGGCCTTCGGTGCCGATGACGGCCGCCACGTCGTGGATAAGGGCATCGTCGAACGTTGCGGCTAACCCAATGGGCTCGGGGAAAACCGTGGCCGTTCCGGCGTTGGCAACGCCGTGCAGACCTTCATTTCGCCAGTCGTAAGCGGGGATCTGCAGCCGTGGAATCGCACGCGACTGATTGACCAGCTGAGAGGCCTTTTCCTCCAGAGTCATCTTGCTGAGCAGATCGTCGACGCGCTCGGTGATGGGCTGAGAAGGATCCAGATAGGCGGGACGATTGGCGGTCTGGGCGGCGGAGCGGACAAGAATGAGGAATAGGATGATCGTGATCTGCAGGATGTTTCGCCGGTGCATCGCTTCCATGAACCCTCTCCTTATTCCTTTCCTTCTGGGCCCCCGCTCGGCTAAGCAGTCCTTACACGCTAGAACGCCTGCCGACGTTTGTGCTCCAACTGGAGTGAACGGCTTAGTTTACAGAATCTTGCCGGGAAAGGCGCAATGTACCGCGCGGTGCATCGGTAGGTGCGTCGCCGCGTGGCAAGTCCGTTTTCAGAGGGCGAGGCAGGTCGAGCACGCCGCTCCCAAACCTGCGTCGATGGGGCATTGTTCTGTATGCGTTCTTCTCTAGCGATGATGATGCGTCCAGATTCGGGCCAACAATCACAGCCTTGACCTGTTTCCCCAAGCATCATAAGATGCCCACTCGGCAGCACGGGTGCTAGGATCGCGGGTCTCAAAATCGTCGCGTACAGCATCCCAAGGCCCTCCTCGGTAGCTCTCGCACTATGGCGAGGCAAACCACGACGTTCGCGATTTCTGTGACTGAGCTCGCCGCAGAGTTGCTGGCGCAGCGCGAGGTCGCGCCGCGCGCGCAGATCACGGCGGAGCAGACCGCACAACTGCTTCCGGGCACTTCTGTCGCTGTCTACGTGATCCCCGATCAGGGCAACCCGGTCTGGACCGCAAGAGCGAGCGTGGGCGATGTCGGAGTCGCGGCCGAGGTTGAATTTCACGCCGGCACGCTGGGAATGCTGGCTGAGACCAAATCCACGCTGCTGCTGCAGGGCAGCGCGGTTCCGCGCGAGAGCTACCGGCACCTCGACATCCGGCGCCAGGTGGCTTGTCTGGCGTACGTTCCGCTGTTGGCGGATGAAACTCTGATTGGCGCGATCGAACTCATCCAGCACGAGGAAGCCTTTCCCGAAGCGATGCTGGAGGCGGTGAGCGAGATCGCCGATTTGGCTGCCCCCGCGCTCGCCACCGCGCTCAACTATGAGCGCGAACGCAACGCGAGCCTCCAGTCCATCAGCCGCGTGACCCAGATGTATGACCTGGAAAAGGTCTTCAACTCGACCCTGGAAATGGACGAGTTGCTCCCCATCATTGCCAAGAAATTCCAGGAGATGCTGGGAGTCCAGGCCATCAACCTGTGGATGATTCACAACGACTTTCCCGAGCTGATGAGTCAAGCCGGGTCCGACCCTACCGCCGAGATCGGCGCCGTGCAAAGGCCCGGCGCAGGAATCGTGGGAGACATCTCGGAGTCCGGCCAAAGCGTTCTGCTCAGCGACCGCGGAGATGCGCGCCTGCAGAAACGCAACTCCGGCCACGAGAATGGCGCGGTCTTTTCCGTCATGGCCGTTCCCCTGCTTGAGCACGAAAAGCTCGTGGGCGTGGTTGAAGCGATTAACCGGCTCGACGGCGTTCCGTTCGACGAAGACGACGAGTTCCTGCTGACCAACATCTGCGAGACGGCGAGCAACGCTCTGCACAATGCCAGCCTGTTGCAGGCGGAGCGCAAAGTCGAGATTCTGCAAACTCTGGTCCAGATCAGCGGCGAAATCACTTCCACGCTGAACCTGGACCGGGTGCTGCAGGCCGTGGTCAACGGCCCGAGCGCTGTCATCCCCCACGAGCGTTCCGCGATTGCCCTGGAACAGCGAGGGCGCTTGCAGCTCAAAGCCATCTCGGGCATGGAACAGATCAATCCGGATGCGCCTGACGTCGACCGGCTTAATCGAATTCTGCAATGGGCCTCCATGCTGAACGACGAACTCTTCGTCAGCCAGACCGGAGACGAAATCAACGCCACGCGGGAAGAGACCAAGGAGAAGTTTCTCCGCTACTTCGCGGACAGCGGCATGCGCGCTTTTTATGCGATCCCGCTGCTCGATGAAGAAGGCCGCCTGGGCATCCTCTCGTTTGAAAGCAACGATCCCGAGTTCCTGACCGATGCGCACCTCGAAATGATCAAAGTGCTCGCCGGCCAGGCCACGGTCGCGCTGCGCAATGCTTCCTTGTATCAGGAAGTCCCGTTCATCGGAGTGCTGCAGCCGCTCTTGCAGAGGAAGGCCAGATTCATGGCCCTGCCGCGGCGGAAGCGCGCCGCGATTGCAGGCCTGGCGGCCGCCGCAGTCCTGGTTCTGGCCGCGGTGCCCATGCCGATGAGGGTCGAGGGCAGCGCGGTCGTCGCCCCTGTTAGGAGGGCCCAGATTCAGCCAGAAGTGGATGGAGTCGTGCGCAACGTGTATGTCCACGAGGGTGACTCTGTCGAGCAAGGTGCAGTAGTGGCCGATCTCGAAGACTGGGAATATCGCGGAGCACTGAGCGCCGCGCAGGCCAAATATCAGTCCGCACTGTCCGAAGCCAATCGCGCCCTGGCGACAAATGACGGCGAACAGGCCGGCATCCAGCGGGTGGCGGCGCAGTATTGGGCGGCCGAAGTCCAGCGCCTCCAGGAGCGCCTGGAGAAGACGCGGCTTCGCAGCCCCATCCGCGGAAGAGTCTTGACGCCTCATCCGGAGAATTTCGTAGGACGAAAGCTGTCCGCAGGCGACGATTTCGCCGAGGTCGCCGACAGCTCGCAGGCCGTCATTGATGTTGCCATTGACGAAACCGATCTCCCCCTTGTGCGCACGGGCACCGGCGCAGCCGTCAAGCTGGAAAGTTACCCTCAGAGAACCTTCCGGGGCACAGTCGGTGTCGTCAGCCCCCAGGGCCAGATCGAGCAGGATGATCGGGTGTTCTATGCGCGCGTCAATGTACCCAACGCGGAGGGCTTGATGCGGCCCGGAATGCAAGGCCGGGGGAAGGTGTCGGTGGGATGGCATCCGGTTGGAATGGTCATGCTGCGCCGCCCCATGATGTGGATCTATTCCGAGCTCTGGTCGTGGCTTGGGTGGTAAGCCCTGAAGCTATGGAGAGGGAAATGAAGATGTTGTCAGCCACTCGTCAACTCGGTCTGTGCCTGCTGGCAGCACTGATCGGGGTAAGCCAGGTGGGAATGATCGCCTGCAGTGCCACCCCGGTCACGCAAGCTGCCACGCCCAGCACCGCAAACAAGGCGGAGGCTGCGTCCGCGTTGCCGGCGCCAGGGTCTGTGTCGCAGGATGACGACTACGTCGCGTCCGGCCCCATCATTGTCGAAAACCAGGTGGATGTTCTGGCCCTGACGGGCGGAGTCGTCTCGGAAATCGTCGCCGACGTGGGGTCAAGCGTTCAAAAGGGCCAGATCCTCGCCCGTCTGGATGATCGCCAAGCCTTGGCCCAGCGCGACGCCGGGGAATCTAAGCTGAAGAGCTGCGAGGCCAATCTCGCCGACTGGGAGGCCGAGACCAAGATGGCGGAGGCCGATTTTGGCCGCGCCCAGCGCATGCGGGATGCGGGCATCAACACGCAAGAAGAGCTGGACCACGCTCACTACAAGTTCGTCGGATCGCAATACGAAATCGAGAAGGCGAAGCGCGACCTGGACAGCGCCCGCGACAGCCTCCGCGTTGCCGAGCTGGAGCTGCAGAAAACTCGAATCGAAGCGCCCTTTGACGGCGTGGTAGCCCGCCGCTACGTGCGCGCCGGTCAAACAGCAGCACCGGGAGATCGTATGTTCTGGGTGTCGGCAGTCGCTCCGCTGCTGGTGAAGTTCACGCTGCCCGAGCGCTTTCTGAACCGGATCAAGGCAGGCAATACGGTGTACGTCAGCTCCCTGTCGGCGCCCAATCAGTCTCACCCCGCCAGAATCGCCCAAGTGAGCCCGCTGGTGGACCCGGCGAGCGATTCCATCGATGTAGTGGCGAAAGTGGAGGGCAAGCCTGAAGGACTGCGGCCCGGCATGACCGCCAATATTCGTATTGTGCCACTCGCCACCCCGCAGAAATGAATCTCGCCGAAGCTCTCAACGTCGCCCTGCCTGAAACTCCCGCCCGGACCGTCGCGCTCGACCGCCTGCCCAGAGTGGATCCCAACCTGATTGTCCAGGAACAGATGCAGGACGGAAAACGCACGATCATGGTGGTCATCCCGGCCAGCCGTCGCATCTACCCCCTTTCTCCTGAGCAATGGGACGTGCTATCGCTGTTCGACGGAACGCGCACGTACGAGGAGATCGCGCAAATCGAAACCGCCCGCACGTCGGTGCTCTACACCGAGGATGCTGTGCGCGAGTTCGCGGAAGGGATGGCCGACGAGCCCTTCTGGTACAGAACGCCGCAAGAGCAGAACATCGCGCTGTGGTCGAAGCTGAGAGATGAGCGGCTGCGCCGCACGCAAAAGAAATCGCGCTGGGGCAACCTGGCGGAAATCACCTTTTCTGCGTGGGACCCGAATGTCTTCCTCACCAAGCTGCACGAGAAGCTGGAGTTTGTGTTTGGCCGCCCCTTCCTGATCTTCACTCTGATCCTTTTTGCCTTCACGGCCTGGGTCTGGATTGACCGATGGGGCGAGATCTGGCGGGACAGCATCGAGTACTACACCTTCACCGACAAAGGCGTCGCCGACCTCGCTGAATTCTGGGTGCTCATCCTGTTTGTCGGCCTGATCCACGAATGCGCGCACGGACTGGCGTGCAAACACACCGGTGGCGAAGTGCACCGCATGGGATTCCTGTTGATGTATCTCTCGCCGTGCTTTTTCTGCGATGTCACCGAGGCCTGGGCATTCGGCAGCAAATGGCAGCGCATCATGACCTCGTCCGCGGGATTGTGGTCAGAATTGATCCTGTGCGGGTTTGCCACCATCACGTGGTGGGGGCTGCCTCCGGGGGGATTCATCCACGAGCTTTCGTACAAGATCATTCTGATTGGCGGCGTCGCCGCCGTGCTCATCAACTTGAATCCCCTGGTCAAGCTCGACGGCTATTTCATCTTCTCCGAAATGCTGGAAATCTCCGAGCTGAAAGACCTGTCGACGCAGTTCACGAACTCTTGGGTCAAGAAGCATGTTTTTCGGCTCCCCGTGGAAGTGCCGTACATGACGCTGAAACGGCGGATCCTGTTTTCCGTGTATTCCGTCCTCTCCAGCGCCTACGGATACCTGCTACTCATTGTTGTGGTTGTCTTCGTTTACAACGCTTTTTACAAGTACACGCCGCAGTGGGCCTTTGTGCCCGCCTTGGGATTGGCCTGGGTGATGTTCCGCTCTCGAATCCGCTCCTTCCTACGATTTCTGCGCGGCCTATATCTGGATAAGAAAGAACTTCTCATGGCCGAGTTAAAGTCTCGTCGAGCCTGGGTTTTGGGGGGCCTTCTGTTGTGCCTGCTGCTGGCGCCAATCTGGCGCGAGGGCATCTCCGGCCGCTTTGTTCTGGAACCCCTGCGGAAATCGGTGATCCGGGCGCATGTGCCGGGGCGCGTGGTCGACGTGCAGGCCTCGGAAGGTCAGCTCGTTCGGGCCGCCCAACCCCTCGTTACGCTGCGCGATCTGAAACTCGAGTCCGAACTGGCGCAGGTCCAGGCGGAATATCAGGGCGCAGTCTATCGCGTCACCTCAGCCCAGCTGCGGAACGCTCCTTCGGCGGCTGTCGAGCACGAACGCGACCAGTTGGCGATCCGCCTCGGCCTTCTCCGCGATCAATCGGCTCAACTCGTGCTGGCCAGCGACATTCCGGGATCGGTGGTCACCCCGCGCCTCGGGGACCGGCTGGGAACTTCTATCGCCGCGGGCACGGTCGTCGCCGAGGTGGCGGATATGTCGGCTATGCGGGCAAGAATCTATGTCGCGGAGAGCGATCTGCGCAAACTGCATCTGGGAAGCTCGGCCAGACTCCGCATCGGAGGCCTGCTGCCCTCAGTAGAGGGCACGGTAACCGACATCGCACCGGATGTTTCCGCGATGCAAGCCGGCGTCATGGAGAAAGGAAAATATATTGGGCTGCACACGCCGCATTATTACTTCGCGGACATTTGCATCCCCAATCCCGACGGTATCCTGAAGATCGGGCTGACCGGCGAAGCCAAAATCGTGGTACGGCGCCGGTCGGTGGCCGGCCTGATCGGCGAAGCGGTAGCTGACTTCGTCTCACGGAAGCTCTGGTAGCAGGCGATTCTGTGCCAAAAGCGAGGGAGGCCACTTCTGCAGTGGCCTCCCTGAACTTACTGCCTGGCGCTGGTGCAAGGGCTTCCTGCGACTAGAACTTTAACGTCGCAGCTCTAATGCTCACCGCGGCTGCTTTGGTGCCCAGGGTCGCTGCCTTGATGCCCAGCGTCGCTGCTTTGGTGCCCAGTGCGGCTGCCTTGGTGCCCATCGTGGCTGCTCGGTGGCCGAGTGCGGCTGCTTTGGTGCCCATCGTTGCTGCTCGGTGGCCGAGGGGAGCGGCTTTAGCTTCCATCGCTGTGCCCTTCTTGGGCTTGGCGGCTACGCCGCGGGCAATGACGGCCTTCTTGGCTGCGGTCCGGCTGCTGATCAGGGATTTCTTTTCGATTGACATGCTGTCCTCTCCGTCGCTTTTTGAGTTTCAGAAATCTGCCGCAACATCCCGCGGCGAACCCTAGCATTGCACGAGGAATACCAAACAAAGTCGAGCGTAACAGTCGTCTCCGCTTGTTTTGTTTCAATGACTTCCGGGCAGGCATTACCCTGAGCGGTGGGCGCCAGGTCGGAAATGGTTTAAAAAGTGACCTATCTATAGGTCAGTTCTTAACCCGTTCCGATCCGGTGCTTGCGGCACAGATACTTCATGCGCTGTGAGTTGACGTGCAGGAGCCGGGCGGCAGAGGCTTTGTTGCCTTCGGTCCGTTTCAGAGCCGCCCGCAGATAGGCGATCTCGGTGTTCTCCAGTTCCCGGTCGAAATCAATTCCCTCTTCCGGGATCAGCAGGGCCTCCTGCCGCACCGTTGCCTGGTGCAGGATCGGCTGGGGCAGGTGCTTGACCCGGATCAGGCTTCCGTCCGACATGAGCACCAGCCGCCTCATCAGATTCTCCAGTTCGCGCACATTGCCCGGCCAGGTGTACTCCTCCAGTATCTCGACGACTTCGGGTTCCAGACTCTTCTGCGGACGTCCGTCGGCCGCACAATACAGGCGGACAAAGTGCTCCGCCAGCAGCGGGATATCGCCTTCCCGTTCCCGCAGCGGCGGCATGAAAATGGGCACGACGTTAATCCGGTAGTACAGATCCTCGCGGAAGCGGCCGGCGCGAACCATTTCCTCCAAATCGTCGTTGCTGGCCGTCAGCAGGCGGAAATCGACCTTCGTCGCCTTCCTCGCTCCCAGACGCTGAACCGTGTGCTCCTCCAAAACTCGCAACAGCTTGCTCTGCAGCCCCAGGCCCAGGGACGAGATTTCATCGAGAAAGATGGTTCCACCCTGCGCCGCTTCAAAGTGCCCGCAACGGGCTTCGTGGGCATCGGTAAAGGCGCCCTTTTCATGGCCGAACAGTTCGGTCTCGATGAGAGTTTCCGGCAGGGCCGCGCAGTTGAGGCTGATGAACGGCCGGTCGCGCCGCGGGCTGGTCGCGACGATGGCACGGGCAACCAGCTCTTTTCCGGTGCCGCTTTCACCCCGGATGCAAACCGTGGTGGAACTGTCGGCCACGCGGCTGATCGTGCTGTAAATCATCCGCATGGCTTCGCTGGCGCCCACCAGGTCACAGAACGAGGATCGGCTGCGGGCCTGCTCCTCCAGTTCGCGCTGCGCGATTTCCTGCTGCCGTTCCTCCAGAGACTGCTCCAGCTTGACCTTCAGCTCCTTGCAGTCGACGGGAGCGGCCAGCACCAGATCGGCCCCGGCGGCATGAATTCGCAATCTGTGCTGGCGGGTACGAACACGGGTAATGGCAAACAGCACCAGGTCGCGATCCAGATTGCGGAGATCCCGCAAGACATCGGCGCTGTCCGCCGCGCCCGCCTCGACCGGATCGATGTCGAGGATGACCGCATCGAGCGGAGTCTCCTGATGCAGGGCCACGACTTCCCGCGGCGAACTCAGGTAGGTAATGTGGAAGAAAGGAGCCAGCGACTCCTCGACCATGGGCAGCACGGACTCATCGCTGCACACCAGAGAAACTCGCGCCGGACGGGATGACGATGTCACGGACATATCGGACTGAGGCCGCCTCCGATGAGCCCCCGGGGAGGGCCTGTATTATAGTAAAAATTTGACCGGTGCGTGGGGAATTCTTTGCCTGGGGTGGTCAACTTTCTCTTGCAAAAGCCCGGGTGATCCCGTAATTTGAGCACTCGTTCGGCGGGACCGGGCTTCCAGCTGCTCTGCTGTGGCGGAAACCCCAGGAAATTGGCCCCCCAAGGAGAAGTGCGTGGACATTAACGTGCGGAGGCGTTCCCAGGTAGAAGTCATTCAGCTGCGGGGGCAGTTGCGCATGGGACCGGCCGTCGACAGCCTGCGCCAGACGATCGACGAGGCTTTCAGCAGCGGAGACACGCGCATCGTGCTCGACCTTGCCGAAGTGCCCATGATCGATTCCAGCGGCATCGGCCTGCTGGTGAAATATCTCGCTTCCGCCAAGCAGAACGGCGGCAGCATCAAGCTGGTGCAACCCTGCAAGTTCGTGGTGCAGACGTTGCGGCTGGTGGGCGTCCTCAACCTGTTTGAGGTCCACGACGGCGAGGAAGCTGCAGTGAGTTCTTTTTCCTGATTTCAGCCACCGTAGTCGGGTGCGAATCAAACCAGCATTCATGTCGTCTCCGTCGAACCAAGACCGCGGGAACAGCGAGCTGCGCGAGCTGCTCCATCTCACCATCTCGGCAGATTCCGAGGCAGTCTCCTCCGCAGCCGATGCAGTCTCAAACACCCTGACCCAGCTTGAGGTTCCGGAGCAAAAACGTTTTGAGATCGTGCTCGCGGTGCAGGAGGCGCTGACCAACGCCGTGGTGCACGGTTGCGCGAATGACTCGTCGAAGAATGTAACCTGCCGGCTGCAGTGCGCGAAAGAGGGCCGCATTGAAATCATCGTGACCGACCCAGGACCAGGTTTTGATCCTGACTCGATCGCGGCTCCAACCGACGGCGACAGACTGCAGGCCGATCACGGTCGAGGCGTGTACCTGATCCGCCAGCTCATGGATGAGGTCCGGTTCGAGCGCGCAGGCAGCGAAATCAGAATGTGGAAGTACTAAGAAGGCGCAAGACCGCAAACCGGTGACCGGATTTGCCGGAAATAGGTAGCCGGCTGTAAGAACGAGCCTCGCAAGACCAGTGTCACTGAAACAACAAACTGCAAAAGAAGCGCGCACCGCCTCTCCGGCATCACTTTACGCAGGTGTCTACGATGAGCCTAGGCGAATGAAAGGCGCACGTTGTGCTAACGCCTGATTGACTCCGTCCATTCCCCAGTCTTGTCAACCTTCCATGCAACGGTATCGCCGATACCTTCGTCCAATAGACCCGTCGTCGCACTTCTGCAAAAGTTGTGTGGAGTAGTCACTACCTCCGACAATCGAAAGGACGACCGAATGGCCGACACGAGTGGACATGAAGAGGCCAAGCGCGTGGCTGCGCCTGTCGCGTCGAACACGCTGAGTGTCAATGTTTTTACCGCCCCGGGAAAGGCTATGGTTGGCGAGCGGCCCAAGCCTTTCGGCGAGCCGCTCGCCTTTGACCCGATCACGTCGACTTTAATCTACGGCGAGTATGACGCGGTGCTGGTCGACGCAATGGGGACAGTGGCTGAGGCCGAGGCTCTCGCCGACTGGGTGGCTCTGCACAACCGCGACCTGGAGACCATCTATATAACGCACGCGCATTTCGACCACTTCTACGGTCTGGGCATTCTCCTCGACCGTTTCCCGGGCGCTCGGGCGATAGCGACGCCCAAGGCGCTAACCGCCATGCAGATGTCTTTCACTCCCGAAGTAGAGCGGCTAGCCCGTCGGATGTTTCCTGGGCAAGTGCCCACTAAGTTGGTTCCACCTGTGCCCTATGACGACGACACGTTCACTCTCGAGGGCCACGAATTGCGCATCATCGAGCAGGGCCGCACCGATAGTCCCGATTCTACGTCTCTCTACGTTCCATCAATCGGCTTGATCGTTGCTGGCGACGTTGTCTACAACCAATGCCGAATGTACGTCGGCGACACTACCCCCGAGAGCCGAAAGAATTGGATCGCCGCGCTCGACCGGTTAGCGGCGCTCAATCCGACGACAGTTGTAGCCGGCCACAAGAAGCCTGGCGCTCCCGACTCTCCCTCGACAATCCAGGAAACCAAGGGTTACCTCGAGGACTTCGACCGGCTGCAGAAAACCGCGAAGTCCGACCAGGAACTGTTCGATCAGATGACGGAGTTGTACCCGCATTGGGTAGCCAATCAGTCGTGGTTGATGTTCGGATTCCCGCAGCCCTAAGCCACATCAACCGCCGATGCGAATGTTTCGCGCATGAGGAAGGGAAAACAATCACCGATGAATCCCACGTTTTATCGCACAATACAGGTTGACGGCCTGTCGATCTTCTATCGGGAGGCTGGGCCGACAAATGCGGAAACGCTTCTCCTGCTGCACGGACTTCCGTCGTCGTCGCGGATGTTTGAACCACTTTTTGCCAGGCTGTCCGACCGCTATCACCTGATAGCGCCCGATTATCCCGGTTTCGGACACAGTGACTGGCCAGACCCAAAGAACTTCGCATATACCTTCGATCATTGCGCCGAGATCATGAACCATTTTGCAGAGGCGCTCGGACTCTCGCGCTATACCCTCTATATGCAGGACTACGGTGGCCCCGTCGGCTTTCGCATGATATTGGCGCATCCAGAGAGAGTAGAAGCCGTGATCGTGCAGGATGCCGTCGCCCACAACGAAGGCTTGGGAGCAAATTGGAAAACCCGTCGGGCGTTCTGGGCAGATCGGGCCGCCAATGAGAGCGCCTTGCGCACAAATCTTTTGTCGCTTGAGGCCGCACGGGCGCGCCACGCGGGGAACGATCCCAACGCGGAACGCCACGACCCGGATCTTTGGACAGACGAATTCTATTTTCTCAACCAATCCCGCCAAGCGGAGATTCAGAGCGACCTCTTCTACGACTATCGAAGCAACGTGGAGTCTTATCCGAAATGGCAAGCGTGGATGCGTGAAAAGCAGCCACGCCTGCTGGTGATCTGGGGTAAGTATGAGTCGTCATTCGATCCCTCGGAGCCGGAAGCCTACAAGCGGGATGTGCCAAGCGCTCAGGTTCACATTGTGGATGGCGGCCACTTCGCATTGGACACGGCTGCCGACGACATCGCGGCTCTCGTACGCGGCTTCATGACAAAGCAGGGGTGAACGCTAGGCCCTTATGAGAAGCGTTGGACCGCGCAGGTCCCCCGGCCATCAATGGGTGCTCGTCATCCTCAAATCGCGCCTTGGAGCAGCGGTAGACGTAAACTCGGCATTCAGGAAACAGAATCGATTTTAAAAAAGGAGAACAATATGGCAACAAAAGGAAGAATCCTGGTACTGGTCTCAAGCGGTCACGGCTTGCCCTTGAAAGATGGCAAGGTTTATACCGGCGCTGGCTACTACCTCAACGAACTGACGGTTCCGGTTCGAGCCCTGATGAAGGAGGACTATGAAATCACCTTCGCCAACCCCAAAGGCAACACCCCGCAAATGGATGTTCATTCAGCGGTACCTGACTTTTTCGGTGGGGACGAGGCTAAGCTTCAGGACTATCTGAAATTCCGCGACAGCCTGACTGGGCTCAAAAATCCAACTCGTATCTCCGATGTCATCGCTTCGGGCCTGGATCAATATGACGCTGTTTTTGTCCCCGGCGGCCATGGCCCGATGATCGATCTTCTCGATGATCCCGACGCCGGCACCGTGATGAGACACTTTCATGAAACATCCAAGCCGACGGCAGTGCTCTGCCATGGCCCGATTTCACTACTCTCGGCTTCTCCGAATTCGAAGGAGGTGGTCGCCGCGCTGGCGGCGGGCGATGCGGCGGGAGCGCGGGCGAAGGCTCAGGGTTGGATATATTCCGGATATAAGATG
This sequence comes from Candidatus Sulfotelmatobacter sp., assembly GCA_035266285.1. Lineage (GTDB taxonomy): Bacteria > Acidobacteriota > Terriglobia > Terriglobales > Acidobacteriaceae > Sulfotelmatobacter. The sequence goes on along the minus strand of DATFNR010000050.1, from coordinate 18,612 downwards.
ACTATTTTTTCGACAGCGGAAGAGCAGCAGCGGGAGCCGCTTGAGATTGGTGGTAAGGTTCTCTTCTATCCGGACTTTGCCTTAACTACGGCGGGCGGTGACGTAAGTGTGCTCGCTCCATGGAAGAGCTACGTCCTTCAAGATCGCGAGTTGATCTCAGGTCAGAACCCGTTCTCTGACCAAGCGCTTCTGAATCTTCTTCTACCGGCACTCAACAAGAGAAGAGCAGCCGCTTGAGATTGGTGGTAAGGTTCTCTTCTGCCCGGTCTTCATCCTTGCGTTACGGCGGGCGCCCGGTGCCCCCACGTTCCGCGTAGCGTCAGCGAGCTAACGTGGGACAACAAACCGCTTTGAAAGCGAGGAGATCTGGCGGAGAGAGTGGGATTCGAACCCACGTTAGAGTTTCCCCTAAACACGCTTTCCAAGCGTGCGCCTTCAGCCACTCGGCCATCTCTCCGGCTAGGAACTTGGGAAGGACGGAACAACGACTCTTACAATCCTTGCTGCCCGAACCGACGGGAAATGCCTGCCGCGCAATCTCAGCAACGTGGGCAGATCCGTGGACTACTGCCTTTTGTCGATTCTATGGGCGATGCCGCTCAAACCGCAACTTTCAGGAAAACGAAAAAACAAGGAGAAGGTGGGGCCTGGAGAGAGCTAAGAGAGCTTTACGGAAATATCACCGCCATCGGCTGGCGCTGATGCAGTGGGAGCAGAAGTTGCCGCCCCGGCTGCGGCTGCTGCTGCGGCCGCATGACCGTTTGTGGGAGAGGCCGGCAGCGGAGGTACCTTGGTGGTGTCCACCACGTGATGATTCAGGCAGTAAAGAGCCAGTTCGAGGCGATCGGCCACGCCCAGCTTGTCATAGACCTTGCGCAGGTAGTTCTTTACGACCTGCTCGGTCGTCCCGACCCGCAGCGCGATCTCTTTGTTCTTCATCCCCTGGGTCACGCAGGAGACGATTACCGTTTCTTTCGGCGTGAGCTGAACTTTCGGCCGCGCGCCCGAGGGCCGGCTGCCCTGGGTGCGATAGGCTTGCATGACCCAGCGTATGGCCTGACTCTCCAGCCAGGTTTCGCCTGCCGCCACCTTGCGCAGGCACTCCACCAATATCTCTGGCTCGACTTCGCGCGAGACAATCCCGTGCGCCCCGCGGCGGAACAGTTCCAGGGTCATCTCTTCGTCCGGCGCGGGCGTAACCACCACAACGCGTAGCTGTGGATTCTGGCGCATCAACTCGGCCACGGTTTCCACCGGGTTCGGAGTGAGAGCGGCCTCAAAGATCATCACGTCGGAAGAGAACTTCTTGACTGCAGCCTGCGTTTGCGCCAGGGTCTCGGCCTGGCCGACCACGCGAATGTCGTCTTCGAGGGCAAAGATCTTGCGCAGCCCGGCGCGGAAGATGGCCTGGGTGTCGGCCACGATCACTCGGACAAACTGGCCCTTGCCGTCGTCGCCGGCTGCGAAATTTTCTTCCACGTTGACGGGAATGCTAGCCATTCAATCCTTTGCGCTTACAAGCGCTCGAAATGGTATTCGTCAATCACCACGCCCACACCGCGGCGGCCACGATCGTCAAAACTGCGCACCACCCGCCCCCGGCAATCGATCTGCACATCCTGGCGCGCGCCTACGACGTCGGCGGGCAGCATGATGGTGAAGTCCACCATCGAGCCCACGGGCACGTCGCGGTCCATGGCAAAGAGCACGCCGTTGGCCGAGATGTTCTCCGTCTCCGCCGAGTACGCGCCGTCCTGCCCTTTGACCGAAGCCGTCAGGTGCAACGGAAATCGCGGAGCACTCTGCAGGTCTTCGTACTGCAGCACGCTCATCTGTGCCTGTGCCATCGCGTCTTTGCCTGTGTCGGCTGCCACGTCGCGCTACAACCTTTCTTTCCGGAGCGGCTAGCTAGACCTTGCGCGCACTCGCGGAAACTCAAGGGCAGCGTACACCCAGGAATCAGACATGCAAAGTTACCGAAGTCATTGAACGTTGGTCGTTAACTGCTTTTCTTTGAATGGATTAGGAGGGATTTACGAAGTTCGACCAAAACCCAAAACTGCCTTCCCGAGCCTTCAATTTCCGGTCAATTCCGGGTCAATTTCGGCTGAGTTTCGGTGATCCAGGGGCCTCAGGAAATGGGCAATCGTGGTCGCCGGCAGTGAAGAACGCAAGCCATGAGCCAAGCTCTTTTCTGCTGCATGCCCCTGGATTGTTCGCGGCATCAACCGAGTTGCAGCGCCATCCCAATTTCGCTGTTACTCACCGCACCTCCCTCTGTGACTGGCATCACTGCCCCGCGTGGTGGACGGAACTCCAATACGAGGTAAACGCAGTGAAGGCTACGGCAGCATGCCTTCCCACTGGCAAAGGAGCAGCCACTATGAGTCTCTTCATTTCCGAGGACCGCACCAACACTCTTGCCGAAAGCTACGAGCAAGTTACAGTCGAGAACGGCAGCGCACCTGCAGTCGATTCCCAAGCCAGCAAAAAAGCCGACCTGGCCGGCCCGGGAATCGGCGACTACGCGGAACTCGAGAAGATTCTCCCGCGTGACTACCATCCGCTCCTGACCCCGAGAGAAACCCAGAAAGCAGTTTTCCATCTGAAGCGCTACATCGAAGACAACTTGTGCAAGGAGCTTGACCTGATGATGGTCGAAGTGCCGCTGATTGTCGACGCGGAGAGCGGCGTCAACGACATGCTCGACCGCGATGGCTCGCGCACTCCCATCCAGTTCCATATCTCCAATGATCGCGGCAAGCATCCCATCGACGCGCAAGTCGTCCAGGCCGCCACGAAATGGAAAAGAGTGGCTCTGAATCAGTTCGAATGCCGCGCTGGAGAAGGCATTTGCACCGATATGCGCGCTGTGCGCAAAGACTACTTCCTCGACCATGACCACTCCGCCTACGTCGACCAGTGGGACTGGGAGCGGGCGATCACGGCGGACCAGCGCAACGTGGAATTTCTCAAAACCATCGTGCGGAAGATCTGGAAAGTTCTAGTCGGCGCCGAGAAATACGTGCAGGATATGTTCCCCGAACTGCGGCAGCCGCGCTATCCCAATCTGCCGGAAGAGCTCACGTTCATTCATGCCGAAGAGTTGCTGGCCATGTATCCCGACCTGCCGCGCAAGCGGCGCGAGACGGTCATCCTGCAGAAGTATCCGGCGATTTTCATCATCGGGATCGGCTGGCCGCTGAAAGACGGCTACCCGCACGAGATGCGCGCCGCCGATTACGACGACTGGATCACCGATACCAGCCAGGAAACTCACCGCGACACGCATGGACTGAACGGCGATATTCTCGTCTGGAATCATGTCACCCAACGCCGGCACGAGTTGAGTTCGATGGGCATTCGGGTCAACGCCGAGACGCTTCGCCTGCAACTGGAAATGTCGAACCTGCTGGACAATCTCCGGTTCCCCTATCACCAGGCGATTCTCAATAGTCAGATTCCGCTTTCGATCGGCGGCGGTATCGGCCAGTCGCGCACCCTGATGCTGCTGCTGCGCAAGGCGCACCTGGGCGAGGTCAGCGTCACCGTGTGGCCGAAGATCCTGAAGGAGATGTGCGCGAAGAGAAACATCGTTGTGCTGGAATGAACTGCTTCGGTCGAAAACAAGCGGGACGGCACTAGCCGTCCCGTTTGCCCTACATGATGGCAATGCCCTCGGACCAGGCTGAATTGGTGGAATCAGGATGTCACAATAGTTGGTTAAGGTGCATCTCGTGTTATCTCGGCGGGCGTTATCGGCACAGCGATGATTGTGGCCAGCATGGTTGCAACCACCTTCTCTTTCCCGCCGTTGATAGCAAAGGCATCCGCCGTGCAGACTGTCAACGTCCGCCCTGCTTTCTTCACTTGCGCTCTAGCCGCGAATACCTCGCCCGCAGCGGGCGCCAGGAGGTTCACTTTTAGCTCTACGGTAAGGACCTCTTTATCGTCCGGTGCCACAGTTAAGGCGGCATAACCGCAAGCAGAATCCAGCACGGCAGTGATCGCGCCCGCGTGCAGGTAGCTGTTCTGTTGCGTAAGATTCGGCGAAAATGGCAGACGAATCTCCACACCGCCTTGAACCACTGCTGTAAGTTCGGCCCCCAAAGTGGACATGAAGGCCTGCTTGGAAAAACTCTGTCGAACGCGTTGCTCGTGCGTGGTCACACACATCTCCTTTAGTAGGCGGGGTCCCCTCAGCCACACTTTTCGCAATGATAAATGCTTCTTGCGGGATGAGCCTCGGAATCTGAACCGCAAATGTTGAAACCGGGCGTTTGCTCTCATTGACGCGCCATCCGGCTTCTACGGCTTGGCGTGCGCCTCGGCCAGCGCCCTCCGCACTGCTCATAACTCCTTCAGCACGCCGCACCACCTGGTCAACTTAAGTCCGCCAATCCGAAGGAAGCGAGGCCGACGGGCCCAATCCTGTTTCGACGAAGAGCTACATGAAATACCGTATGGGAGATAACTCCGGAGCGAAATCCCGCGTCAAATCATAAAATGGTTCAAGGTTTGTGTCAGAACAGTTGGGTTTATTGTTGAACGTAGTGCGATGGTCAAATCCGTTTCTGCTGGCTGCATTCACCCTGTTGTTTTCCAGCCTGACGCCGTCGTCCGCCCTGGCACAACAGAGTTTCTCCGAGCCGGCTTGCCACAGCGCACTGCCGGACGCTCCTCAACCGGCGCAAACTACGGAGTCAAACAAACCACCACCGACGGGCGCCGGAAGCATTGCCGGGACGGTGCTCGATGCGAATCGGGACGCGCTGCCAGGTGCTCTGGTAACCCTGGCGGGATCCTCGGGTTCGGCCACCGCGTCGGCGGAATCCGGCACCAGCGGGGAGTTCACATTCACAGGATTGCCGCCGGATGTGTACCGGCTCACAGTAACAGCGCCAGGGATGCTGCCTTTCAGCTCTCTTCAGATTTCTTTGCAAGCCGGCGAGACCCGTCTTGTGCCCCCAATGACACTGTCGGTGTTCGGTGGGACGACCAATGTGACCGTGAATGGAAGCCCGGAGCAATTGTCCCGGCAGCAGGCGCAGATCGCGTTGCAGCAGCGCATCGTTGGCGTCATCCCCAACTTCTACAGCACGTATGACTGGAATGCTCCGCCCCTGCTGGCGAGGCAGAAGTTCCGGCTGGGCATTCACTCCATCATCGATCCGGTTTCTTTGTTCGGCGTAGCGGTCACCGCGGGTGCCGAGCAATATCAGAACGTCTTCCCGGCCTACGGAAGCGGAGTCGAAGGCTATGGCAAACGATACGGCGCAGCGTTGGCCAATCACGTGTCGGCCACTCTGTTGGGCAGAGCGGTTTATCCTTCGCTGTTCCACCAGGACCCCCGCTACTTCTACAAGGGCAAGGGCAGCATCCGGTCGCGCGCGCTGTACGCGATCTCGTCCGCATTCGTCGCCAGAGGCGACGATGGCCGGCGCCAACCGAACTACTCCCGGTTGCTCGGCAACTTCTCGGCTGCCGCCATCTCGAACTTGTACTATCCAGCATCCGATCGCGGAGCCTCGCTGGTCGTTCTCAATGGTCTGGCAACTACCGGTGGGGATATCGTGGCGAACCTGACCCGCGAATTCCTTCTAAAGCACTTCACCTCACACGTGCCTAAAAGCGCTAACGGCGAGCCCTAGCCCGGGCGGAGTGCGTGCTGCCCTCTTCGCGGTGAGGATGTGGTCTTGACTGCTGTCTACGGAGTGGCGTGTGCGTCGGCCAGCGCCTTCTTCACCGCCAGCAATTCCTTCAGGAGCGTCCGCAGCTTGGTCGATTCCAGCGCATTCGGCCCGTCCGACTTCGCTTCCTTCGGGTTGTCGTGGACTTCCATGAACACGCCATCCACTCCGGCCGCTACCGCCGCCCGCGCCAGCACCGGAATGAACTCCGGCTGCCCGCCGCTCACCGCCGGACCTTTGTCGTCCGTCTGCGAGGACGGCAGCTGCACGGAATGCGTTGCGTCGAAAACTACGGGCGCGAACTTGCGCATGATGGCCAGCGACCGCATGTCGACCACGAGATTGTTGTAGCCGAAGCTCGCTCCGCGCTCGGTGAGAAATACCTGCTTGTTACCTGCGTCGCGGCACTTTTCAACTGCATGCCGCATGTCCCAGGGCGAAGAAAACTGCCCTTTCTTGATGTTCACCACGCGTCCGCTGAGCGCCGCGGCGACAATCAGATCGGTCTGCCGGCTGAGAAACGCCGGAATCTGGAGCACGTCGGCGACTTCCGCCACCTTGCCCACATCCGCCGTATCGTGCACATCGGTCAGTATCGGAAGATTCAGTTGCTCTTTGATCTTTTTCAGGATGCGCAGGCCTTCCTTAAGTCCCGGGCCGCGAAAACTGCGAATCGACGTCCGGTTGGCCTTGTCGTAGCTGGCCTTGAAGATAAAGGGAAACTCCAGCGATCGGGTCACGCCCTTGATGATCTCCGCTATGCGAATGGCATGCTCTTCGCTCTCAATGACGCACGGCCCAGCAATCAGAAAAAGATCGCCGGAGCCGATGCGAACATCGCCAACCTGGAAGGATGCTGTCATTGAAAGCCAATATCGCCACGGATCTTCACGGATCAACGCGGAATATTTCTTTGTTCTTCATCCGTGCGGATCCGTGAAAATCCGCGGCGTTTTTGTTCTTAGACTCTCGTTCTCTCCGGCCGGTGGAACATCTCCACCTCGGCCGTCTCTTTTTCTGCGCGGCGCTTCAACCCGTGCTGGTACGACGCCGCCACAAACGTGCTGAACAGAGGATGCGGCTCCAGCGGCTTCGACTTGAACTCGGGATGGAACTGGCACCCGATGAAATGTGGATGGTCAGGCAACTCGACCATCTCCACATAAGTCCCATCCGGCGTTGAGCCGGAGATTCGCAGCCCGGCGGCGATCATCGGTTCTTCATACTCACGATTGAATTCATAACGATGCCGATGGCGCTCGCTGATTTCAAGCTTGCCGTAGATCCGGTGCGCCAGCGTGTTGGGTTCGATCTTGCAGGTCCAGGCGCCCAGTCGCATCGTGCCGCCCAGTTCTTCCACACCGCGCAACTCGCGCAGCTTATAGATCACGCGATGCGGCGTGGCCGGATCGAACTCGCTCGAGTTCGCATCCTCCAGCCCCACCACATTGCGCGCAAACTCGACGCACGCCGTCTGCATGCCCAGGCAGATGCCAAAGTAGGGAACCTTGTTCTCGCGCGCGTAGCGAATCGCGACCAGCATTCCCTCGATGCCGCGTTTGCCAAATCCACCGGGAACCAGAATACCGTCGTAGCCTTCCAGTTGCGCTTCCAGGCTTTTCTGGTCGCTGGCTTCGAGCCCCTCGGCCTCGATCCAGTTCAGTTGCAGCTTCAGGTTATGCGCCAGCGCGCCGTGCACCAAGGCTTCCTTCAGCGATTTGTAGGAGTCTTCATACTCGACGTACTTGCCCACAATGCCGATCGTAACCGTGTCCTTCGGGTTATAGACGCGGTGAACAATGTCTTCCCACTTCGACAGGTCGCGATCATGCGCCTCCATATGCAGGCGCTTCAAGATCAGCGTGTCCACACCTTCGTTCGCAAACACCAGTGGAACTTCGTAGACGGAAGCCACATCCTTGGCTGTAATGACCGCCTCTTCCTCCACGTTGCAGAACAGCGCAATCTTTGACTTGATTTCTTTCGTCAGGAAACGGTCGGTGCGGCAGAGCAGGATGTCTGGCTGAATTCCGATGCTGAGCAGTTCCTTCACCGAGTGCTGGGTGGGCTTGGTCTTCAGTTCCTGCGCCGCCGCGATGAACGGCACCAGCGTGACATGGACGAACAAGGTGTGCTCGCGCCCCAATTCCTGCCGCATCTGGCGAATCGCTTCCATGAACGGCAGCGACTCGATGTCGCCCACCGTGCCCCCGATCTCCACGATCGCGACATCGACATCCTGCGCGACTTTTTTCATCGCCGCCTTGATTTCGTTGGTGACGTGCGGAATCACCTGCACGGTCTTGCCGAGATAGTCACCGCGCCGCTCCTTGGCGATGATCTGCTCGTAGAGGCGCCCGGTGGTCCAGTTGTTGTCGCGGGAAAGTTTGGCGTGGGTGAAGCGCTCGTAGTGGCCGAGGTCGAGATCTGTCTCGGCGCCGTCGTCGGTGACGAAAACCTCGCCGTGCTGAAACGGCGACATGGTGCCCGGATCCACATTCAAATAGGGATCGAACTTCATCAGGTTGACCTTCATGCCGCGGCTCTCCAGCAGGCATCCGATGGAAGCTGCGGCCAATCCCTTGCCGAGTGAAGACACGACTCCGCCGGTCACAAAGATGTACTTCGCTGGCATCTCGACCTCGCTCTAAATTGTCTTTGAGAATGTGTGCAGGTGGGGTGCACGATCAATTATGCCAGAAAAGTCCTGTGGAAGAAACGGAAGAAATTCGATCGCGTTGACTATCCCGGCGCGGTCGGCGAGAATAAATGAGGTTCTTTCCACAGAGTGCGTAGTGTCCCTATCAGTGGGCCTGTGGTGCAACTGGGAGCGCGCCCCGGCACGCCGGGGAGGCCGCCGATTCGGCTGAGCGTTCTGTACAAGAGTGGGCCTGTGGCGCAGCTGGGAGCGCGCTTCCATGGCATGGAAGAGGTCGTCGGTTCGATCCCGACCAGGTCCACCAACTCATCGCTACTTCCAAAAACGGTACTCCTCGCGCATTCCGCTTCAGGGCTAACAGCCTAGAACCCCCACCTTTTCAAACAATTATTTACCAAATCGCTACGCACGTTGACACGTATCCGGAGTAGAGTCTTGTTGGCGCCAGATGTACTACGCGGCGCTCTGCACTTGTTCGTTGCGGCGGATTGGAGGCGCTTATGCGGCCCTCTATGTTGGCAGTCCCGCTGATTCTGGCCCTTTTGCCCAGCACTCTCGCACAGCACACTTCAGGAGGAGGTGGCGGTGGTTCCGGAGGCTCGTCCGGAGGCTACTCGGGCGGCGGCTTCAGTGGCTCCTCCGGAGGGTCTCACGGCGGTGGTTATTCTGGCGGTGGCGGTTCCGGGGGTTATTCAGGAGGACACAGTTCTGGCGGGACTTCGAGCAACGGGCATGCCGGCGTCTCTTCGCACGTCGCCTCGGGGTCGTCTACGCATTCGCCAACGGGAAAGGAAGGCTCACGAAGCGTTGTTGAGTCGAACGGGGAGCAACGCGCATTCTACTACGCAACGAACACTGGCAATCCGAGCGCGGTTCACGACCACCTGCTGGACGAGACGCTGGCAAAAATCCACGTCGCACTACCTAGCAACCTCGCCACCGATCAGTACGTCCCGGCACACCTACCGAAACATCAGGACCCAAATAAACCGGATGAAATTTTGCTGGGGAACAACAAGAAACCCAAGGCATCCAGTGAAGACAAAGCAGCCTTACTGAGGCCATGCCGGGGAAAGAACTGTGCTCCTCGGCTGCCTGTAGTTCAATGCAGCGGTCAGTTCGTCAACGGACGATGCAGCCTAACCAACCGCGTCTGGAATATTTCAAACGACGCTTATACCGATATTGAAGAAAACTGTGGGTACTTAAACCGTCGGCTAGCCAAGGAGCAGAGCAAAACGGCGCAACTTAGAGATCGAGAGCAGACCGCATGTTCGCCATCGTTGCATGGCCCAGACTGCGCCTCCACAACCACAAAAATTGCCAAACAGGATTCCAAGATCGCGCAATTGCGCACTCAATACGAGCGCTGCGTTGTTAAGGAATTGCATAACAAGATGTTGATTTCAATCTCGAAGCCCTGATTCGCAGGGCGATCCCGACCAGGTCCACCAACAACTGAGCCCGGCCTCAAGAGTCTTGGCCTGACCGATGTCATTCGTATAGGCCAGCGCCCCACCGATAGCAGCGATCAATTGTTTCAATTTCCATTTTCACCCTCAATTCGCTATTAATAGTTTCAGGTCACGTCAGCGCCAGACTCTTGCGATGATCTTCCCCGCTGCGGAAGAGGTGGGGCTGGCCTGAAAACCGGAAGTGTAAGCATGGCCCAGCCCAAAAAACACGAGTGGCAGCGATTGCAAACGCCGGACGGCGCGCGCGAGTTGCACAGGATGCTGGACGTTTTGCTCGCGCTCGACCGAACCGTGGTGGAGCTCTCGATGCGCCTTTACAAAATCCCCCGACGTCACCAGGTCGCCATGCGAGAGCAGAACCGCCAGCTCCACGCCGCGTTCCGCGCGCGCCTGCCTCGATCCTAAGTCTGTAGCACAAAACGGCAACCGCTTCTTGCGAACAGCTCGACGGAATCTAGCTAGGGACGAATGTCAATCGGTGTCCCATCCGGCACCGCCGCCCAGATCTCGTCGATCTCTTCATTCGCGACCGCGATGCAGCCGTCGGTCCAGTCCTTCAGCCGGTGAGCGGCGCCTACGTAGCCGAAACCTCGGGGCAGCCCGTGAACAAACACATCGCCTCCGGCCGAAATTCCGTTACTCCGCGCCGCCGCGCGCTGTTCTCGATTGGGATAGGAAATGTGGATCGACTTGTAGAACTGGCTGTGCACGTTGCGCGAGTCGAGCACGTAAACACCCTCGGGAGTCTTGTGATCGCCTTGCCGGGTCTTCGGGCCGATGGGATCGCCTCCCAAAGCGATCTTATAAGTCTTGATCACTTGCCCGTGGTTGAGCAGTTGCAGCGTGCGATCCTTCTTCACCACCAGCACGTGGTCGGCGTGCAATGCAGGCTTGGCTGCGGTCTGCGCCACGCTCCCCCAGCACAACACCACGACCACCAGGGCAGTAAGCACTCGGATGCTCATGGACGCGATTATATTCGGCGCTATTGGGACGAGTGCTAGGCTGAGGAGGTGAGGGCTTCGAATTTCAGAAATGCAGCGGGCGCACTCTTTCTTTGTTGTTCCCTCCTGCCCTCCTCGGCTGCCACCTGGACCGTCCACGCCCAGCCCGCACGCTTGCTCAACGGAGCTCCGGTCTTGTTTCAGGTGAAACCGGCGGCCAGGCTCGACTCGCTCACCGGGACATGGTTAGGTCATGCCGTCACCTTCAGCTACGACGCCGCAAGCAAGAACTGGTTCGCACTGGCGGGAGTCAGCATCGAGACGGCTCCGGGAAAGTATGCGCTCGAACTCGCTGGCGAACGTTCGGCCGGCAAGACGCCAGTCACCTTCAGCACCAAGGTCGCCGTCGCCCGCGCCAAGTATCCCAAGATTAAAGTTGCGCTCACGGTCGAGAAGAAATTCACCGAGCCCACGCCCGAGCAGCAAGAGCAAATCGCCGAGGGCCAGAAGATAAAGCAGGACTACCTCAACCGCGTGACGCCCGAGCGCGAGTGGGAGGGCAAATTCTCGACTCCTGCGCAAGCGGAAATCTCCGACGTCTTCGGCTCCGAGCGCGTGTTCAACGACAAAACTTCGAGCCCTCATCTTGGGCTCGATTTCCGCGTCCCCACTGGAACTCCCGTCGCCGCCATGAACCAAGGCACGGTGCTGCTCGCCCGTCCTCTATATTTCGAAGGTAATTTTGTTGTGATCGACCACGGCCAGGGCCTGCTGACTCTCTACTTGCACCTGTCCGAATTCAAGGTGAAAGAAGGCGACCACGTAGAAAGAGGCCAGATCATCGGACTGAGCGGGGGCACCGGCCGCGCCACCGGCCCGCATCTGCACGTGGCCGTACGCTGGCAAAGCACTTATCTCGATCCCGCACGGCTCATGCAGTTGTCTTTGCCCTGAATTTCAGTTGGGGAAGAGCAGTGGTCCGATCGCCGGCTGGAATCATCGCGCACGCCGGGCAGGCTCACGCAACGCCTCCCGAAATCTTGCTTCGGGGTAGAAGCCGCGGTCCCTCGCGCAACGCCTCGTTCAGAGCGTCCTTCAAGCCCAGGTTGCGGATCAACCGGTGCAGGTAATTGGGATGCACGCCCAGAATTTCCGCCGCCTCCGAATAATTTCCCCGCGTCTGCACCACGGCGTCGAGGATCAGCTCTTTTTTCAGTTCCTTCACCAGGGCGTGATACTTGCCTTCGGTCATGTCTTCGGCAGGAGGATGCTCCAGCAACGATTCCGGCAGATCTTCCGGCATCACCATGTCCGCCGATCCCAACACCAGTGCGCGTTCGATGGCGTTCTCCAGTTCGCGCACATTGCCCGGCCAGTCGTGATTGACCAGCGCCGACGTGGCTTCGCGCGACACCGGCTTCGCCTTCACTTTGCAGCACTTGGCATACTTCTGCACAAAATGCCGCGCGAGCATGGGAATATCTTCTTTGTGCTCGCGCAGCGGCGGCATTTTCATCCTGACCACTGCCAACCGGTAGAACAGATCCTGGCGAAATTCGCCCTGGCTCACGGCCGCATTCAGGTCGCGGTTAGTGGCGGCAATGAGCCGGATGTCCACCCTTATGGGCCGCGTCCCGCCCACGCGCTCGAATTCGCGTTCCTGCAAGACGCGCAGCAGTTTCACCTGCAGAGCCGGAGCCAGTTCGCCAATCTCATCCAGAAAGACCACACCACCGTCAGCCACCTCCAGGCGTCCCTTTTTCAGGCTGGAGGCGCCAGTAAAGGCGCCGCGCTCGTGGCCGAACAAATCGCTCTCCAGCAGAGACTCGGGAATGGCCGCACAGTTGATGGCCACAAACGGCTTGCTGGCCCGCCCGCTGTTGCGATGCAGCAGGCGTGCGGCCAGTTCCTTGCCTGTTCCGCTCTCGCCTTCAATCAGAACTGTGGCGTCGGTCGGCGCGACCTTGGACAGGAACTGGTAGATCTCCTTTATTCGTGCGCTCTCGCCCACCAGCGTCTGTTCCTGGCTCACTTCCCGGTTCAGCCGCAGGTTTTCCTGCTCCAGCCATTGCAGGCGGCGGGCATTGTCGAGGGCCACGGCTGAGATTCCCGCGATACCGACCATCAGTTGCAGCTGATCTTCCTGAAATCGCTGGCCGGGGCTGGTGCTGTCCAGATAGATGCACCCGATGACGCGCTGGAATACGGCCAGCGGCACGCACAGCAGCGAGCGTACTTCGGAGGCCACCAGGCTTTCGACATCCCGCAGCGGGGCCGTCGTGGGTACGTCAACTCCCAGGATCGCCACGTTCTCGCTCATCACCTGGCGCGCGATGGTGCGGCTTACCTTCACCAGCTGCGGCTGTCCCGGTTTTCGGGTGCGAGCATAGAGCGAGCCAAATTCCTGCTCGCTTCCTTCCGTCATCAGGACTGCGGTCATCAGGATTGCGCCGCGGCTGGCGGGAACGACTTCAAAAATCAAGTCCAGCAACTGCGCCTGCAATTCCTCCAGATCCCGGATGGCATGCACCGCGCGGCTGATCTTGAGCAGCGCTCCCAGGTTGCGCGCCACTTGCGATGTGGCCGGCAGCTCGCGGATCAGCCGGTCTGGCTGCAAATAGACCACTTCCCTGGGGTGAATGAGTTTGGTTTCGGCTGTGGGATGGCTGTCGTCGAGCTCGACCCGGCTGGCAGCAGCCGCCTGGTCCTGGTCTTGCAATAGAAACAGGAATACCGAGTCACCAATCGCAAGCTCGTCTCCGTGGTGCAGCCACTGTTCTTTGACCGGCACGCCATTCACCACGGTGCCGTTGCGGCTGTCCAAATCGCGGATGCGAAAGCGCCCATCCTCCTCTCGTTGCAGCAGGCAGTGCTTTCTGGAGACGGACGGATCGACCACGGCCACGCCATTCGTCGGGTCCCGGCCAACCGTGACCTCGCCGTCCGGCAAGGGGATGGTCGCATCCTTTAAAGGTCCCGAGACGGCCAGTAATCTGGGTTGCACCCGAGGACTCCCATGCTGCGCAAGACTTCTTATCACAGGATGGGCAGCAATGCATGCCCTGCTTCAGTCTGTTCCAATATCCGAACAGCTAGGGGGACTATCTGATCGGATAGTCTTTGGGCCTTTGCTGGGGCTCTGGGGCAGCGCCCATTCTCGCCAGCCTGGTACCGCTAACCGATTGTGGACAAAAGGCTTATAGGACATCGGCTGGCAGCGACGGGGACCAGGCCCGCCTGTGGAATTTGACGTGCATTGCTTGCTACGGCGTATGCTCGGCAAAAGCGACGGGGGAAGCGCTTTCAATGAGTAGTTAGCCGGGATCGCCAAGGTCAGAGGCTCGGGGGCCCCCCTCATCGAGTCTCTGGCTTTTTTGTCCAAGGGCTTTTTAGTCTAGGGGTCGGCGTTAGCTTGCCGCAGCTTCGCTGGGGGCTGCCGGTTCAGCCGCCATGACTGCAATTCCATCGCGATAGCTGACCGTCTTGCCCGAGATTGCGGGCACTCGTTCGCCAGGAACCAGAATCCCCACCAGATTCAAGGGATCAGCCGCCGACAGAGTCATCGTCTCGCCGGTCAACGGCAAGCTGCGCAGCGCGCGCACCGATTCGACTGCTATCTGCAGGGCGAATTGCTCGCCCAGGAATCCATCGACGAAACGCCCACCGCGAATCTCGCCGCGATCTTCCAGGCGGCGGAATCCCATCAGCAGCTCGCGCCAGGGCGGCAGGTTCGATTCGCGCGCCAGCAGATCGCGAATCACAATCCCGTAGCGCCGCAGCAGCATCCAGCAGGCAGCCTCGACAGCCCGCGGCCGCTCCACAGCCACATCGGCGTGCAGCAAGGCCCAGCGCCCGGTACTGTGCCGGGGCCGTGTGCTGCGACCGATTCCCTGCCCGGCCCGCCGCTTGGGATCAATCAAAGACCGCAGATTGTCGAAACCGTCGGCAGTCACAACCCCAGCCGCGACCAGCTCCCAGAGCGCAGTCTCGATCTCCGCCTTCAACTTGTCCGTGCCGCGCACGATGTCAGCAAAAAACGATGCGCCCCGCTGCCGCAAGAAATCGTGCACCAGCTGCGCCCCATGGCTTAAGCCGGAGTGCCCCGCGCCCGCCCTGAGCGTAGTCGAAAGGTCTCCCTGATTTTGGGACAAGTGGGGATTCTGGTGCGGAGTCATCCAGTCCGCTTCCTCGCGCACGAAGAAAGTAATCGGCGCGACGCTGGTTGGAATCACCCGTCTCTGCCGCGGTGCGCCGGCTCCGTCAGATGATCCATTCCCGCCGCCCACGCCGGAATCCAGCGTCGCCGGATGTGGCGACAGCCTTCCCCACCCCACCGCTCCGGTCAGGCAAAGCTGGTCGAGCCACTTGGGATCGTAGTCCGCCACTCTTCTCGCCAGCACCTGCCGTTCCCACGCGTTGGCGGGAATCTCAAACCCCTGCATCTGCTGCAGGACTTCCAGCGTACCCCGTTCGCCCGCGACCTGCGTTCCTGGCGCCACGTGCTGCCAGCGCATCAGCCAGCGCATGAATTGCGCCGCAGTAACCGGCTCGATCTGCTTGCGCAGCATCCCGACCGTCAGGCGGTGAATCCGCGCTAGCAACCGCCGTTCGCACCATTCGATCTCCGACTCTTGCGTAGGAGCGGACGCATTCGTCCGCCCAATCGAGCGAAGCTCGACAACCTCGTGTGGCGCGGACACTCCTGTCCGCGTGCCGGCAGCACCTGTAAACTTTCCTCGAAGTACAGTCCCGCTGGCTTCCATCCGCAGCAGCGCCTTCTCAATGTCGGAAGCAGCCAGCCCCAGTGCTTCGCCCAGCTCTGACGCCGTCGTCGGCCCCACATGCGACATCCATCCTGTAACCAGCGTGAGCAAGGCGTCGTCCCGCGAAGCCTGCGCTGTTTCGACGTCGGCCAAAGTTTGCTCAAACAGCGCACCCGGGAACAGCGCCACAAAACTCCGCGCCCGCTCCGCCGCCATCCAATAGCGTCTTCCATGCACTGAAGCGACCCCCGCCCGGCCTTCGCGCACGAGCCGTTCGAAATAGGCATCCCAACCAGCAATGCCCATGTAGGGGCGGACGCCCTCGTCCGCCCGGTTCAGCGAAGCTGAACCTTGGTTCACAACCGAGAGTGCCTCCATCTCTGCCACGACGGGTCGAGCTACGCTCGACTGGACGGCCGAGAGCCTGCCCTGAGCTTGCCGAAGGGGCGGCTGTCCCCACATGGAATTAAATCCTTCCGGCAGCGCCACCAGCGTGTGCAGCACATCATGCAACTCATCCGCGTCCCGCACATCCGGCCAGGCCTCTTCCCGCACCTGCGCGATCGCCCCCTGGTCCAGCCCGCCCACTTCCTCCAGCACCGACTCTGGCAACACGCGCCGCATCTCGACGGCCCGCGCCCGCCGCTCCTCCAGCGGCGCGTCGTCGAGATAGGCATACGGATTCGCATTCAGAATCTCGTGTGAGAACTGCGACGGCACGGGCGTATCGACGGCGATGACTCGAATCTCACCCGAAGCCATCCCGCGCAGCAGCGATTTCAATCCCTTCACATCCATCGCTTCGGTGAGGACATCCTTCATAACTTCGTGCACCAGCGGATGGTCAGGAATCTGCCGGTCGCCTTCGATATTCTCGAAGCACGCCGCAGCGTCGGGAAACACTGACGCCAGCAGATCGTCAGAACGCATGCGCTGAATCTGCGCTGGCACCTTCTTGCCGTTCTGAAAGCGCAGCAGCGCCAGCGCGCGATTCGCATCCCAGCGCCAGCGGGTGGCGAAGATCGGAGAGTCCAGCGCGGCCTGCTCCAGAATCGGCTGCACCGTTTCTGCCTGCAGGAAATGAAACACGTCACCGAGGGGAAAGCTGTGCTGCTCGGCCAGCGCGATGTTGAGCCCGTTGTCGGTTGCCGCCGCCTGCAGTTCGAAATTGAATCCGCGGCAAAAGCGCTTGCGCAGCGAAAGTCCCCAGGCCTTGTTGATTCGTCCGCCGAACGGGGCGTGGATCACCAACTGCATGCCTCCGCCTTCGTCGAAGAACCGCTCGGCAATTACAGTCGTCTGAGTTGGTACAGCCCCCAGTACCGCGCGGCCCTGCAAAATGTACTCAATCGCCTGCTCCGCGCCGGAATCATCCAGCCCGCATTCTTGCTTCAGCCAACTTACAACCGCGGCAACGTCTGGCTGTGTCGCCGAAAATCCTACCGGCGAAGTGCGCGGCAGCATCGCGCTGATTTTCTCTCGCAGTTCACCCACCTGCAGCGATAGTTCCTGCGTCCGAGCCGGAGCCTCTCCGCGCCAGAACGGCACCGTTGGAGGCGCTCCATGCGCATCCTGCACCAGCATGCGCCCGGCGTTGGTTTCAATGCGATGAATCATCCACGAGGTATTGCCCAGCAGCATGATGTCGCCGCGATTGCTCTCGACGGCGAAATCTTCGTCAACGGTTCCGACCGCAACCTGATCCGGCTCCGCAACGACGGTATAAAGCGAGTTGTCGGGAATCGCTCCGCCGCTGGTGATGGCGGCAAGGCGCGCCCCGCGCCGCGCCCGCAGCTTCCCGTTGACTCGGTCCCGGTGCAGATACGCGCCATACCGCCCGCGCCGCGACGCGATTCCCTCTGCGAGCATTTCAAGAATCGCATCAAACGTCTCGCGCTTCAGATTGCGATACGGATACGCCCGCCGCGCCAGCGCGAACATCTCCTCTTCGTCCCACTCTTCCGCCGAACACGCCGCCACAATCTGCTGCGCGAGAACGTCGAGCGGAGAGTCGGGAATCGCCAGCTTATCGAGATCGCCGTGCTTGATCGCCTGCACCAGCGCCGCGCACTCGATCAGATCGTCGCGAGTCGTCGCGAAGAGTCGCCCTTTGGGAACCGCGCCTCGCCAGTGTCCCGATCGCCCGACGCGCTGCAGTGCTACAGCGATGGCCCGGCACGAATTGATCTGGACCACGAGATCGACCGTGCCCACATCAATTCCCAACTCCAGCGAGGCCGTCGCCACCAGCACCCGTACCTGCCCTTCTTTCAGCTTCTTCTCCGCAGCAAGCCGGAGCTTGCGCGACAGGCTGCCGTGGTGCGCCGCCACGTTCTCCTCGCCCATGCGCTCGCCCAACTGATGGGCGATACGCTCCGCCATCCGCCGCGTGTTCACGAACACCAGCGTCGACCGATGCTGCCCGACCAGCGCTACCAGCCGGTCGTAAATCGCGTCCCACATTTCGTTGGTGGCAATCGGCCCCAGCGGCATCGGCGGCACTTCAATGGCAAGATCGAGCGTCCGCTTGTGCCCGATGTTGACGATTATCGGATCCGCCGGGTGCCCCATTTCTCGCGCGTCCTTTGCGCGAGAAGTGGGGATTTGCGCGTCGGATTCACCCCAGCCGTGGGAAGGGCACGAGTTCACTCGTGCCGTAAACCCGCCAGAAAGATTCGCGGCTTCAGCTGCTGAGGTACGCTCGCCAAGCCGAACTCCGGTTAAAAAATGCGCCACATCCTCAATCGGCTTCTGCGTGGCAGACAGCCCAATGCGGACCGGTCGCCGATGCGTCAGCGCGTCGAGCCGTTCCAGCGACAGCGCCAGATGCGCCCCGCGCTTGTCGTCCGCGACGGCATGAATCTCGTCGACAATCACTGTCTCCACGTCGCGCAGAATCGCGCGGCTCTTGTCGGCAGTCAGCAGAATGTAGAGCGACTCCGGCGTGGTGACCAGAATGTGCGGCGGCCGCTTCAGCATCGCCCTCCGCTCCGGCTGCAAAGTGTCGCCGGTGCGGACCGCGGTGCGAATCTCCGGCATGAGCAGTCCGCGTTCACCGGCAAGGGCAAGAATTTCCCCGAG
>DATFNR010000049.1:0-94040 GCA_035266285.1 Candidatus Sulfotelmatobacter sp. | reverse complement strand
CCCGCGCCGCTCATGCACAATCTCGGCAATCCTTGTGACCGGAACTCGGAGATCAAGCGCCAGTCGATTCATGCTTAACTGGAGCGGCTCCATGAAGTCCGCGCGCAGAATCTCGCCGGGATGGATGGGAGGAAGAAGCTTAGATTTCGCTACGGGCATCGGCGTGGGCCCTTTCCACTTCTGCAGCTCGGTTCGCGACCCTGATCTCCAAGTCGAGCTTAAGGGATTGGCAAAAACCGTCGAGGCCAGGGAAGAGAGAGGCTCTGTGGATGTTCATAGCTCGAAGTCCCTCCAGAAACTCGACCCTCAGGCTCTCGTCCACCTCAAGCTTTCTGATAACGGGTCGCTCCAGAATCGGGTCTACCATCATGGACACCAGAATCTGATCGAAGAATGGCGTTTGCTCAAACAGCTTCCATAGAAAGAGTCCTTGCTGGGCAAACATGCGTTCGTTTGCCTGCGGCGGATCGATTCTAACGATCAGCGGTTTTTCGTTCTGGTCGAGCAACCCATTCAGATACGTCCTCCTCGCGCTCGCATCGGTTGGAACCGTCCCTAGATGTGCTCTCTCTTTACCTTCGAGCCAGAACAGGTCAATCGCCCATATCGCCCGCTTTCTCTGTACCTCATGCCCTGTCCGTTCGAACGGAACTTCGGACTGCTGCGAACGCCCGCTGCCGAAGCCCTGCAACGCCGCTTCGACCGCAAAGTACAGTGCCACATACGGAGATAAAGTCCAGTCGAGAAGGCGGGTCGGCACACCGTGATGCTGCATCAGGGCAAACCAACTCGCCTTGTCCTCGGCAAGTGGAGCATTGTGAATGAACTGATGAGCTTGTTGTTGGAAGCGAAACAGCAGTTCGCTCTCAACGCCTCGACGGTCGAGGTGATAATGGCCAGTGGGCGTGCTCACTCTGACTGCTCGATCAAGGGACGTTCGGAGCGACCATGCGGACTCCCGCTGGCCCCGGAAACACCAGGACCCTCGGAGCTCGCTAAGCCACGCAAGAAAATCTCCCCAGGATGATGCTGGTTCCGCCAAAATGAGCTTACTGAAAAGCTCGTCATAGAGGGGCCCAAACCTGTCGGGGCTCCGTTGGTACTCTTCCAAAACTCTCTCTTGTCGTTGATACCAATCTACTGGTACCGGCATGCGCACCTCGAAATTCCACCAACGGTCTCTCGCCGAACGTTTTGACTATTGTAGCCTCCCTCCAGCACCCACAAGGGCCTAGCAAACCCGTACCAACTCGGAAACGGATGACTGCGGCACGAGGCGATTCGGCTCGGTCGCTCACCTGCGGCGGTATAATTTGCGGTTGCACTCATCTCTCCACTCGACTCAGGAGTCGTCATGTCTGCTCTTACCGCCGAACTGGCCACGAAGACCCGCATTGAATCCGACAGCATGGGCAAGATCGAAGTGCCCGCGAACGTCTACTGGGGCGCGCAGACGCAGCGTTCCCTGCTGCATTTCAACATTGGCCGCGACACCATGCCGCCGGAACTGATCCGCGCCTTCGGCATCCTTAAAAAAGCATGCGCTCTGGTCAATCAGGATCTGGGCAAACTTCCTGCCGACAAAGCCAAGTTGATCGTGCAAGCGGCCGACGAAGTCATTTCGGGCAAGCTCAACGATCAGTTCCCGCTGCGCATCTGGCAGACCGGCAGCGGCACTCAGACCAACATGAACGTGAACGAGGTCATCTCCAACCGCGCCATCGAAATCGCAGGCGGCCCGCATGGACGAGAAATGATGGGATCGAAGAAGCCCATCCATCCCAACGATGACGTCAACATGTCGCAATCGTCGAACGACACGTTTCCCGCGGCCATGCACATTGCCGCCGCCGACCGAGTCAAGAACGCGCTGATCCCCGCCATCAAAACCGTTCACGACGCCATCGCGGCCAAGGCAAAGGAATTCGGAAGCATCGTGAAGATCGGGCGCACGCACTTGCAAGATGCCGTGCCGCTCACCATCGGCCAGGAATTCGGCGGCTGGGCCAGCCTGCTCGAGCGCGATATTCATCGCCTGGAGCAGGCGCTTGAGGGCCTCTACGACCTGGCGATCGGCGGCACAGCCGTGGGCACGGGCCTCAACACGCATCCGGAATTCGCCGAGCGCGCGGCCAAAAAGATCGCTGAACTCACCGGCCTTCCCTTCCGCTCGCACGGCAACAAGTTCGCCGCGCTCTCGGCGCACGACGAAATCGTCTTCGCGCAGGGCGCCATGGAAACCCTGGCCGCGTCGTTCATGAAGATCTCCAACGACATTCGCTGGCTGGCTTCCGGTCCGCGCTGCGGTCTGGGCGAGCTGTCGATTCCGGAAAATGAGCCCGGGTCCTCCATCATGCCTGGCAAGGTGAATCCCACGCAGTGCGAAGCCATGACCATGGTCTGCGTGCAGGTGCACGGCGCTACCGCTGCCGTCGGATTCGGGGGCTCGCAGGGTAACTTCGAGCTCAACGTCTACAAGCCTGTGATCATCTACAACTTTCTGCACTCAGTCACGCTCATCACCGACGCCTGCCACGGCTACGTCGAGTACATGATCAAGGGCATCGAGGTCGATCGCGCCAAAGTCGACTGGTACGTCAAGAACTCCCTGATGCTGGTGACGGCGCTGACGCCGAAAGTGGGATACGACAAAGCTGCACAAATCGCGCACATCGCGCACGTCGAGCACTCCAGCCTGCGCGAAGCGGCGCTGAAGCTGGGATACCTCACGGGCGAGGAATTCGATCAACTGGTCAAGCCGGAGAGAATGACGCGGCCGTAGGGATTCCTCACTTCTGGCGGAAATTCCTCTTTGGATTGCCGCCCGGCCAGCGGTTCCCCTGACTGGAACCTCGGTACCAAATATGCTGGTTGCGCCTGGCATCTACTGCGGTATATACTATGTATATACGTTGAGGATTTCTTTATGCCGAGAGCCCAGATGGCCAAGTGGGGAAACAGCCTCGCCGTACGTATTCCGAAGGATGTTGCGGAACAAGCTCGTCTGAAGGAAGGCGATGCGGTTGTGATCAAGGCGGCAAAGGGGCGGATCGAATTGCACGCCGTCGAGAGGATGCCTTCTCTGGAAGAACTGGTCGCTCAGATAACGCCTGAGAATCGCTACGCAGAGACCGACTGGGGACCAGACGTCGGCCGGG
Source organism: Candidatus Sulfotelmatobacter sp. (assembly GCA_035266285.1). Classification (GTDB taxonomy): domain Bacteria; phylum Acidobacteriota; class Terriglobia; order Terriglobales; family Acidobacteriaceae; genus Sulfotelmatobacter. The sequence continues at coordinate 90,882 of DATFNR010000049.1, read as the reverse complement.
AAAAGATTGAATGGTGAGACAGTACGTCCCGGACGTTGGGGATATCGCTTGGCTCGACTTCGATCCGCAAGCGGGACGCGAGCAGGGCCGGCGCCGCCCCGCGCTGGTGTTGACCGATCGAGCTTACAATCGCGCTAGCGGCCTGGTTGTGGTTTGTCCCCTCACCAGCAAGAGGAAGCCTTATCCTTTCGCTCTCCCAGTGACGGTTGACAAGGTAGAAGGAGCGGTTCTTGTGGATCACCTCAAGAGCATGGACTGGGAAGCGCGCAACGTGGCCTTCCATTCCAAAGCCGACCCAGCCCTGCTCAACAAAGTCCGCGCCTACGTCACGGTCTTACTCCGCATCCACTGAAGGCTGCGCGGCGGCAATCCAGCGAGTGCTCTCGCTCTTCTTTGCCGGCATCGTGGTGATCACCACCACGCTGACCAGCACCAGCAGTGTCCCTGCAATCGTGCGCGGGCCGATGGTCTCGCCGCCCAGAAAGTATCCAATCACCACGGCGACCACAGGATTCACGTAAGCGTAAGTCGCGACCTTCGTCGGTGACTCATGATGCAGCAGCCAGACGTAGGCGGTGAAAGCGACAATCGATCCGGCGCCGATCAGATACGCGAGCGCAAACCACGCGCCGCGGGAAACTGCCTGCACGTGAAAGCCGCGGAACTCACCCAGCAATGCCGCGCTGAGCGTCAGCAGAACTCCGCCGGCCAGCATCTGCGCCCCGGAGCTCATGACTTTGTCGGCGGGCAACGGCAGTTTGCGGCTGAGGATCGACGCCACCGACCAACTGATCGCGCCAAAGATCAGCGCGCAGGCGCCAGCCGTATCGATCGGCGCCTCGCCGAAGGTCAAAGAACGTCCTACCAGCACAGCCACGCCCGCGACGCCTACCAGCAGAGCCATCCCCAGCCGCGCCGTGAGTCTTTGCGTTCGCAGGAAGATAATCTCCGCCAGACTCATGAAGACCGGAATCGTGGCCATCATGACCGCGGCGACGCCCGACGGCACTCGCTTCTCCGCCCAGAACACCAGACCGTAGTCGAAAACAAAAATCAGCAGGCCCATCGAGGTCACGCCGCCCCACTCCCGCTTCGTCGGTGAGACGGTGCCCTTGGCCCGCATCCAGACGAACAAAACCGCACCGGCAATCAGGAAGCGGATGCCGGCCAGCAGAAAAGGCGGCACCTCGCGCACCCCGACTCGAATCGCAAGGTACGTCGAGCCCCAGACGAAGTAGATCATGGCGAAGGCGAGCAGAACCTTCCACGCGCGTGGCTGTGTCGTTTCCATGGGATGCGTGCCCCGAGAGACTTCCGCAATGCGTTAGATCACCGAACCGCAGTTGCGGGTTCAGTGTTCAATCATAAAGAGAGAGAGAAAGAATTGATAAGGCCAATTCGCGCGTGGCTCTGATGTGAGTGTCGCTGTGGTGAACAGAGGAAGCTACTTCTTGACCAGGCTGGTGTGGCTGGCGACGCACTGCCATTTGCCCAGCTGCTGAATCCAGGTGTCGGTAAAGCGGCCCACGTGATCGTAGGGCTTGCCCTGGTAAGTTCCCTTCGTGTGGTAGGTGCCGATGACGATCGCCGTGTCGCCAAAGAAGGTGACTTTGAGGTCCTGAATGTTGGCGCTGGCAGGCTTGAACTGCGGGTCCCGGATGTCGGAAAGAAATCTGGTCTTGTCGCTGACCTCGCCGTCGTACTCGGTGTTGACGAAGCGCTCGGCCACCATCGCATCCAGCGCAGGCGCATCGCGATTCACCTGCGCCTCATTCCATAGGCGCTCCAGAACCAGAATCTTCCCTTCCCGTGGATCGGCTTGCTGGGCGGCCAATCCGACCGAGCTCAGAGTCAGCAACAAGCAGCTAAAGATCGCGCGCTTCATAGTTGAACACCTCCGCCTCATTTCCATAGGAGGGCGGACGCTGCGAAAACATACCAGTTTGCCCAGGGGCGGTGCGAGAGAAATGGGGTCAGAAGAAGTTACGAACGTCACGGCGGAGGACCGTTCCGGGGCAGAATCGATTCGCAGAGACTTTGCCTGCAACATCCAGCCGCAGGAAGACAAGACAGACGTAGCAAGCTACGTCTCTACGAACAATACGGCAGCTTAGAACGCCCAGCGCAGCAAGGTCGCGCCGACGGTGAACCCTGCGCCCACCGATGCCAGCAGCACCAGGCTTCCTTTCTTCAGCTTGCCCTCTTCGACCGCCGTGCCCATGGCCAGCGGAATGGTTCCGGCAGTAGTGTTCCCATAGCGATCAATATTGACGATCACCGCTTCCGGCCGTAGCCCCAACCGGTCGGCTGTGGCGCTGATGATGCGCAGGTTCGCCTGATGGGGAATGAAGGCGTCGATGTCGGAGCCCTTCAGCCCGTTCCGCGCCAGCAGTTTCTCGCAAGCCTCGGTCTGCTTGCGCACGGCAAACTTGAACACCTGCTGGCCATCCTGATGGACGTAGTGCATTTTTTTCTCAATCGTTTCCTTGCTCGACGGATTCAGACTGCCTCCACCCGGCATGTAGAGGAACTGGCCACCCGATCCATCGACTTCGTGGACAAAGTCGATCAGCCCCACCGAATCGTCCTCTGCAGGCTCAAGAATTACCGCGCCCGCGCCGTCCCCGAAAATCACGCAGGTGGCGCGATCGGTGTAGTCGATAATCGACGACATCACATCCGATCCAATGACCATCACTCGCCTATGCGCGCCGCTGGCGATGAACTGCGCTCCCGACTGCAGGGCATAGAGAAACGCCGAGCACGCCCCGGAGAGATCGAATCCCCAAACGCCTTTCGCGCCCAGTTTGTGCTGCACGATGCAGGCCGTGGAAGGGAAAAACATGTCAGGCGTCACGGTGCCGACGATGATCGCGTCGATGTCGTTGGGAGTCAGTCCGCGCTGGGCCAGCGCCTTCTTGGCAGCCTCAACGGCGAGGTCACTGGTGGCCACGCCCTTGTCCACGATGTGCCGCTCGCGAATGCCCACGCGAGCCATGATCCACTCGTTATTGGTGTCGACCATTTTTTCCAGGTCGGCGTTGGTCAGAAGGCGAGGCGGCACGTAAGTGCCCAGTGCGCTGATTTTGGCGCGGATCAATCTGCTCCCGCTCGCTGTAGACAATGAGGGCTCCTGGGTTCTTCTAACTATGAAAGTCAGTATTCTGAAGGAATGCCAGAAGAAAGTCTAACGCGATTCTGCTTTTCTTCGTGGCCTCTGCGGCCTTCCCTTTTGCGATCTTCGCGTTCAAAGGCTTCTTACCGCAAAGTGCGCGAAGGAAATGCCGCAAAGAGCGCCAAGAAAACCCCTCGGTCAAGACACTACTAGTTGCCCGCTTGCGCCCGGCAACATCCTCGCTCACGCTCGATGATAAGATACAGCCCGCCATCCTGAGGATCCGACACAATGAAAAGAATCGCCGCCCTTCTCTTCGTTCTCCTTCTCACCGCGCAAGCCCCGATCGCGCAGGACGCCAAGCCCGAGAAAGCGCCCGAATCCGAGCGCCACGAATTCGTGATCGCGAACTTCAAGTCTGAAAGCGGCGTCACTCTGCCCCAGGCCCGAATCGAATACGGAACCTACGGCCATCTGAACGCTGCCAGAGACAATGCGATCCTGCTGCCTTCGCACTACATGGCCGACTTCCACGGCTATGAATGGCTGATCGGGCCAGACAAGGCGCTCGATCCAGCGAAATATTTCCTGGTGGCCACCGAACTCTTTGGCAACGGCCATTCGTCCTCTCCCAGTAATACGCCCGAGCCATTCCACGGCCCGCGCTTCCCGGTCACGACCATTCGCGACAACGTCGAGGCCGTGCATCGCCTGCTCACCGAAGAATTGAAGATCACGCACCTGCGCGCCATCATCGGATTCTCCATGGGCGCGCAGCAGGCCTTTCAGTGGGCGGTCAGTTATCCGCAATTCGCCGACCGGATCGTGGCCACCTGCGGCACCGCCAAGACTTGGCCTCACGGATTCGTCCGCCTCGAAGGGCAGATCGCGGCGCTCACGGCCGATGTGGCGTTCCAAAACGGTGACTACACTTCGCCTCCGAAGAAAGGCCTGGAAGCGTTCGGCGTGGTGTGGACCGGATGGCTGTTCTCTCAGGAATGGTGGCGGAAGGAGCTGTGGCGGGAAGGTGCGCCGCCCGACACTACGTTTGAAAAAGTGCTGAATGATTTCCGCACCAACTTCATCCCCGGCGCCGACGCCAACGATTTAATTCTTCAAATGCGCACCTGGGAGAAGCACGACGTTGGAACCACACCCGGCTTTGGCGGAGATGTCGAAAAGGCGCTGCGGTCGATCAAAGTCCCGTTCCTCTACATGCCGGGCGAGACCGATCTCTACTTTCCCGTCGGCGACGCGCGCTACGAAGCCGGATTCATGTCTACGGTGACGCTCAAGCCAATTCCCTCGCTGTGGGGACACACCGCCGGAGCCGCCGGCAGCGCCGCGGACGGGAAGTTCCTGAATGAGAACATTTCGGCCTTTCTCGGCGAAAAGCGGTAGACACGCCCAGGAACCAAGGAACTCAGCCATTCCCAGTCGCTTGACAAGTCGCTTTGAAAGGGCGGCTTCCAGCCGCGCCGAAAGCTGCCTCCACAATGGGCGGCCTGTAGGCCCTGAGTGAAAGCTTCAAATCTTCAACTCTGAGCCAAGCGAACCGGCAGCAGGTGCCCCATTTCTCGCGCTTTAGGTGCGCGAGGCTTTCTTGCGCTACTTGCGCGACAGCAGGTAAAAGTCGAATTGCCCGCCGGGGCGCACGTAGACGATTCTCGACAGGTCGGGGGCGATGTCGTACGCGTTGCCGCCGTAGCCCTGGGGAAACGCAAACGGCAGTTTCAAGACAGGTAGCGGGCTGCCCGCAGCTTTGCCGTCATTCCAGGCAAGGCGATTGACGACGACCTCCCCGCGCGAGGAAACGGCGTAGAGAATGGATTTCCCGTCCGCGCTGAAGCGCGGGAAGAAAGTCATCACACCCGGCAGCACCGCGGTGCATTTTCTGTCGGCAATCGAAAGTTCGAAGATGCCGGTCTTGTCACCGGTGATTTCCGAGGTCAGCAGGTACTTTCCGTCGGACGAGATATCACGCACGCTGCCGCATCCCTGACCCATGGACTCCAGCGAAGAGCCGCCGATGGCGAGTTTCCAGATCGTCGTGACAGTGTCAGCTGTTTTCAGATGACCGCTTATGTAGATCGCGTCCGCGGCGGGAGCCCAGGTCACACCATTGGAGAAGGCGACCGTTCGCGGGAACTCGCGCAGGTGGCTGCCGTCGCCATTCACCGCAAAAATGTCCGTGCCACTCTGCTGCTCCTTCCAGAACATAAGCTGCGAGTCGTCCCGGGACCAGTCTCCGGTGGCCATCGAATCGGTGGACGTGGCCAGCCGGGTCTTGTTGCCGCCGTCCACATCGGAGACCCACATCTCAGAGTGGCCGGGCTCCGGTGCGGTGATGTACATCACGCGCTTTCCGTTGTGCGAAAGTGTCGGCTGAAATGTAATCTCCGGTACGACGTCGCTTGAGGTTTTGCCGCGCACGTCGTAAGCGGAAAGGTACCCCGACGGCCTTCCATTAACGAAGTAAACTCCCTTGCCTCCAGCATCCTGCATGGGAAGGAAGTCAGGCCCGGGGCCTGAGGTCAGCTGAGTCAAGCTTCGGTCCGCGAGGTTGTACTCCCACAGGTTGATGATCCCGTTGACCTCGCGGTTGCAGAGCAGAGTCTTGCCCGGCTCGCCCCATTGCAGTAGGTCCGGAGTACCGGAGATCTGGCCCAGGTCGGTGATCGTGTGAGTGGCGAGGTTAACGCGATTTACCTGCAGCGTGCCAGCGGGAGTCTTGTCGGTGGTCCCGGCCACGAGAATGTCGCTTCCATCGGGATCGACCAGAACCTGCCGCGGCACGACGCCCATTTCCTCGACGCCGATTACTACTCTCGGGTTGCTGCCGTCGGTGCCGGCTTGCATCAGTTTGCGGGTCTGGGGATTTGCGTAGTACAGGGTCTTGCCGTCGCGCAGGGGCCGGGCATAAATCCCCTCCACCACGCGAATGGGAGTTCCACCCAGGGTAGGAATCGCCCACACCTCATAGGCGCCCAGATCGCGGTCGTAGTAAATCTGTGTCCCGTCGGCGGAAAAGCTGCTCAGGCTCTTGCTGCCTTCGTCGCTGGTGAGCTGCAGCGGGTCACCCCCCGAAGTCAGCATGACGAAAATCTGCTCGTAGCCCTGCACGTAGGAAGTGAAGGCTATTGTGTGTCCGTCGGGCGAGAGGATGGCGTTGCTGATCGGTTTGTGCCAGTGGCTGATCTGTGTGATCGTTCCCTGACCGGCAGGAGCGCGGCGGCCGGAGACGAGATGATAGATGCCATAGCCAGCCGCCAACACCAGCAAAACCAGGAACCCGCCCAGCCCAAAAACCTTGCCCTTGTTACGGGAAGCCGCCGCGACCAGCACGGCGCTGTTTGAGGAATGAGCCGCGCCAGAAGCAGCGGTCGGCACCGCATCCGAAGCGTGCGCCTGCGACGATGCCGCCGCATCGGCGGGCACAGTGGAAACTGCCGCTCGCGAATGATCCCGCGCCGAGCCGGAGTCGCGCTTCACCCGCTTCAGATCGCTGCGCATGTCGGCGGCATGCTGGTAGCGCAAGTCGCGGTCTTTCTCCAGCGCCTTGTCGATGATGCGCTCCAACTCGACCGGCAAATCTGGATTCAGGCGGCCCGCCGACGGAGATGGCCGGTTGAGAATCGAATCGAAGATCAGCCCGGTCGTGTCGCCGCGGAAAGGAAGCGCGCCGGTCGCCATCTCGTACAGCACCGCCCCGAACGAGAACAGATCAGTGCGCGGGTCGAGTTCCTTGCCGCGAATCTGCTCCGGCGACATGTAGGCCACGGTGCCCACCGCGCTGCCCGGGCTGGTCAGGTGCTGTTCATCGACGCTGCGGGTTTCGCCTTCGCTCGCATTCGTACCGGCAACCGGCGAAAACTTTGCCAGACCGAAATCCAGCACCTTGGCGTGTCCGTGCGTGGTCACGAAAATGTTCGCCGGCTTGATGTCGCGATGCACGATTCCCTTGACGTGCGCCGCGTCCAGCGCATCGGCAATTTCGATGGCAAGAGAGAGCAGCGTATCGGTTTCGAGCGGCCGCCCGGCGATGCGGTGCTTCAGCGTCACGCCCTCGAGGAACTCCATCACGATGAAGCTGTGCCCCTCGTGCCGCCCAATCTCGTGAATGGTGCAAATGTTGGGATGGTTCAGAGCCGACGCCGCCCGCGCTTCCCGCCGAAACCGCTCCAGCGCCTGCGGATCTGCAGCCAGATCGTCGGGCAAAAACTTGAGCGCCACAAACCGCCCCAGCTCCGTGTCCTCCGCCTTATAGACCACACCCATCCCGCCCCCGCCCAGCTTCTCGAGGATGCGGTAGTGCGAAATAGTCTGCCCCAGCATGCAGAGAATGGTATGTGCCGCGCAGCAGCAAGTCAACGAAAGGTGCTGCCGAGAACAATGTGAGAAGTCAGGCGCCACGCAAGCCCGCTTCCGTTCCCGCCGCGCACATTGCAACTGAACAGGCTGCTCGAAGACAGCACACGACGGCCGTCGAACTCCCGGCTCAGCCGCGAAGCGGCGTCATTCATTAGCCCAGGGCGTAAGCCCTGGGTCAGCTGAACAGATCTCTACCGAGTCCCGCAGGGACGGCACTGCCGGCCACGAGCTCTCTCCCCGGACAGATCCGTACTCCGCGCTGAGATCAGCTAGACTTAAACGGTATGACCACCACCACCCTCAACGCCCTCGCCCGCGCCTCGTCCGCTTACCTGCGCTCGGCGATGCATCAGCCCATCCGCTGGCATGAGTGGAGCGAGGAGGCCTTCGCCGCCGCCCAGCGTGAGAACAAGCCCATGCTGCTCGACATCGGCGCGGTGTGGTGCCACTGGTGCCATGTGATGGATCGCGAATCCTACGACGACCCCGCCGTCGCGACCATCGTTAACGAGCACTTCATTGCCGTGAAGGTCGATCGCGACGAGCGCCCCGACATCGACAGCCGCTACCAGGCGGCGGTGCAGGCCGTCAGCGGGCAGGGCGGATGGCCGCTCACCGCTTTTCTCACTCCCGACGGCAAGCCGTTCTACGGCGGCACGTACTTTCCGCCGAGCGACGGCTACGGGCGTCCCAGCTTCCGCCGCGTGCTGCTGAGCATTGCCAACGCGTACAAAGAAAAGCACGGCGACGTGGTCGAGCAGGCCAAGATGGTCGAGAGCGCGATCGCGCAATCGGAGTCGTTCGCCGGACGCAGCGGAAATATTTCGGCCAGCGCGGTCCAAGCGATCGAGACCTCGGCGCAGCGCATGTTCGATCCACACCACGGCGGCTTCGGGCAGGCGCCGAAGTTCCCTCACCCCTCGGCGCTCGATCTGCTGATCGAGCGCTATGCGCGGACGGTCAACATCCCCACCCGAACCGCACCGGCGCACCTACCCCACGTGGGGACGGACGCCTTCGTCCGTCCCGAGGAGCGGAGCTCCGAGGAATTGAGCAAGGGCCAGGAGGGGACGGCCGCCCCCGGCGGTCCCGAGGAGCGAAGCTCCGAAGCCTCTTCTCCTCCTGACGATCTCCGCAACCTAATCGTCACCACCCTCGAGCACATGGCCCACGGCGGTGTCTACGACCAGCTCGCCGGCGGCTTCCATCGCTACTCGGTCGACGAGCGCTGGGTCGTCCCCCACTTCGAGAAGATGTGTTACGACAACTCCGAGCTGCTGAAGAACTACGTCCACGCCTATCAGGCCACGGGCGGCGAGCTCTTCGCCGACGTCGGCCGCGACATCATTCGCTGGATGGATGAGTGGCTCAGCGACCGCGAGCGCGGCGGTTTCTACGCCTCGCAGGACGCCGATATCAACATGGACGACGATGGCGACTACTTCACCTGGACGCTCGACGAAGCCCGCGCCGTTCTGAACGAAGAAGAGGCTCAGGTCGCCGCACTGTATTACGACATCAACGAAATCGGCGAGATGCACCACAATCCCGCCAAGAACGTGCTCTTCGTGCGCGCTCCCGTCGATGAGATTGCCCGCCGGATGAACCTCACTCCGGAGCGCGTGCGAGAGTTGATCGGATCGGCAAAGAAGAAGATGTATGCCGCGAGGCTTCAGCGGCCGACTCCATACGTCGACAAAACCGTTTATGTCGGATGGAACAGCTTGTGCGTGTCAGCGTACCTGGAAGCAGCCAAAGCGCTGCATCTGGAGGGTGCACGGAGGTTTGCCTTACGGTCCCTCGATCGCATCCTGAGCGCGGCCTGGAAGCATCCTCACGAAGAGCGCGCGGGCGAGGCGCCCGCGCCCACACCGGCATTGCTGCTGCATGTTGTCGCCTACTCCGATCCCCAGGCCGAACACCGCGCCGTCCACGGCATGCTCGATGACTATGCCTTCACCACTCTGGCGTGTCTCGATGCCTACGAAGCAACCGCCGATCTCAGCTATTTCAAGTTCGCCCGCGCCATCGCCGACGCCATGATCGCGCGCTTCTTCGACGCGACCTCGGGCGGATTTTTCGACGCTGAGCCCGGCGCACAAGAAAGCAGCCTGGGCGTGCTGGCCACGCGCCGCAAGCCGCTGCAGGATTCGCCCACGCCCGCGGGCAATCCCATGGCGGCAATCGCGCTCCTGCGCCTGCATCACTACACTGGCGACGCTGGTTACCACGACAAGGCCGAACAAACTCTGGAAACGTTCGCCGGCGTAGCCGAACAGTTCGGCATCTTCGCCGCCACTTACGGGATTGCGGTTCTCGACTTCCTCGAACGTCCGGTGCAAGTGGTTGTGATCGACCAGAACGAGACGGACCATATAGGCCGGGATTTGTACACGGCGGCCAACGCGCCTTTCGCGTTCCACAAAACCACGCTCAAGCTGAGCGCGAATCAGGCCGTAGCAGAGAATCTGCCGCCCATCCTGGCCGCGACCATCCCCAATCTTCCCCACCTGCGCGCGGGCAAATCCTTTGCGGTGCTCTGCTCGGGCTCCGCCTGCCAACCGCCCGTATATTCGGCCGAGGAATTGCGAACCGCGCTGGCCGCAGCGCTCCGAACGCCCTAGCCCGCAAATCGCCCGCAAAAAAGAACGGGCTGACGGATCAGTATGAATTCCGTCAGCCCAACGATAGCGAGCCCCAAGGTCCGGCCCAGTTACCACCAAGTTACTTTGGTTACCTTGCGACTACAGACTGACTCAGGTTTACTACCGGAGTCAGGTTAGCTCTGCAGTTCTTTGCTCTAGGTGGGCACAGAAGAATCGGGCCTCCGTCCGCGGCTGGGAGCTGTTGAACGGTGGCAGCGACGAATGTGCCCACTAGTCCTAGCATCAGGACCGAAATCCTGAGTGCACGTTTCATGGGTTTTCTCCTAAACGACACGCCTGCATGCCCCAAACCCCGGGCATTGTTGCGTGGCCCCGCATTATAAGGCACTCGTCAACTCCCCTTCACGAAAATTCGTGCACGTCCACGCCTGCCCGTCAGCCCGAATCGGACCTCAAGCCAACAAAACAACACAATAACTCGCCTAATCAACGCGTTCCCTGCAAGCCTTAAAGTCTTGGTTTATTGTTTGCTAGGAAGGAATCTGCCGCCGGAATCAGGGCAGGGAGTTTACAAATCCCGAACGTTGCGTCCGGACCCATCGCATGACGGCAAACCAGGAGTGCGCCGTGTCCAGCGCAGGCACGTTACGACAACGCTAAGACTTGGAACCGACGCGCACTACCGGGAGGCTGAAGTGGGTGCCGGTTGCGGCCGCGGCGCGGGCTTCAGTCGAAATCGAAACCACCGGCTTGTTCCGCGACAGAGCCCGGTCCACCATGCCTTCAAACATGGGAATGAGCGAGTCGGCAGGCAGCGGGTGCTGAATATCGGACAAGCTCTGCTCCCAGCGGTGGGTTTGCAGCAGTGTGGTGTCGGAGTCGCGAGCTGCGCTCTTCACCGCCACATAGCCGAACCACACCATCAGACTGGTGTTGTAAGCGGTCATGTTCACGATGCTGACCCAGGGGTTGCCCAGGTGATTTCCCACCCAGGACGCAACCAGAACAAGTTCGACCAGGGCGAACGAGCCAAAACCCAGGGCGATGCCGAAGCTGCGCTGGCGGCGGCTGATCCCGACGTAGTGGGCGAAGAACAGCAGGAACAGCACCATCCCCACCTGAATGATGCGCACGCAGCGTTGCGCGGTCAGTACGGCCTGCATCCAAGGCTCGATCTCCGACGAACTGGTAGAAACCGACACCACTCCCGCCACCAGCAGCATCACGAGGCCGGCCCACTTGAACAGCACCGTGCCCAGGTCGCGCAATGTGTGGAAGGAGCGGAATACGTCGACAAACACTTCGTGAATCACCCCGAAACCAAACATCACGCTCACGCCCTGGAATATCCAGTACATGTAGAAAGCGGTTTCACCGTCGCGCCAGTAGGTGGGAAACATGATGGAGAAGATCACCAGCTGCGTGAGGATGTAGCCGAAGAAGAACGGGAAAACGCGGTGCAGCCCGCGCCGCATCATTAACGCGGCGATGGCCAGCTGGAGAATGGGATGCGCGACCCAGAGCGCGTAGTAGAGAAAACCGGGGTGTATGTTGTCACACATCGAAAGGGCTGCCTTTGAGACCGGGATCACGGCTCCCAGGCTCGTTGATCCGCAATTCCTTTAGACCTGAGACTGCTCCAGCTCGCCTAACTACGTTAGCTTTTTCCAACCTAACGTTCAATGCACTGGAGTAATCGCACGTAACGTTACCGTTCCGGTACTGGGACGGCAAGGTTACTTTCGTGCTAGACCGGTTGGGAGGCCAGCAAAAAGCGCATGCCACACATTGGCATGCGCTGGGATCGGCCTGGGGTCGGGTGTCAATGACCGCGCGCAATGACCGCGCGCCGTGACAATCAAACAACGGTCGGCTAGGCGTCGGGCGTGGAGTGGATGTAGGCCCGCATCATGCGCACCTCGTCATCTTTCTCATCGAAGCCCTGCAGCAGGATGTCGCGCAGCGACACCATCCCCACCACCTGCCCGTCGTGGCACACCGGAAGGTGGCGGAAGTTGTGGCGCCGCATCATCGCCATGCAGTTCTCAATGGGCTCATCCGTACTGACGGTGAGGGGATCGTCGGTCATGACCTCAGCCAGTGCGGTAGCGCGGGGATCGCGGCCCTGGGCCACCACCCGCTTCATCAGGTCGCGTTCCGAGAAAATCCCTACCAGTTCGCCGTTGTGCAGGACCGGCACCGCTCCGATGTTGCGCTCCACCATCGCGCTCACCGTTTCCAGAACCGTGTCGCCCAGTTCCGCCCGATACGTATCCTGATTCTTAATCAGGTCGCAGATCCGCATATGCCACCTCCGCGAACAGAAGCCCGAGCTTCGGATGCCACTATCGGGGCGCGAGTATATGCCGAAAAGGAACCGCAAGGAAGAAAAAAACTGGCGGCCAGAGCGATTTTCGGTAGCCGCGAGTTTTAGAATAGGAATCACAGTTGGGCCTTCTTTATGTCAGTGCCGCACATTGTGCCCCCGCAGAGGCCAACGACAGGGCCGGGGCCGGCTCCGCTTTCCAGCGCCGCCCCCTATCAGCTGCAGCTCCTCCTGGCGCTCGCCTTTCTTGAAGCTGTCTGGCTCTGGGTGCTTCCGCTCCGCTCCAGCTTCTGGTTGGACGAGCTGGTCACGTTCTGGAGTGCCGGCAAGGGCGTGGTGCCGGCTCTCAGCCGAAGCCAGCTGTTCATGGGTCAAAGCATGTTATACAGCGGCTTCATCGGTGCGGTTGTAAGGATTGCCGGGACCAGCGAACTCGCCTTGCGCCTCCCTTCCGTGCTGGCCACCGCTCTCAGCGCATGGCTGCTGTTTCGCCTGGGGGAACGCTTCTTCGACCGCGAGGCCGGAGCCCTGGTGGTCGTAGTATTTGTCTCTCTGCATGATGTCGCCCGGCAGGCCACCAATGCCCGCCCTTATGGAATCGCCCTGCTGCTGGTCGTCGCCAGCGTCTTGCAGCTGGTTCGTTGGCTCGATACCGGCCGGCGGCGCAACCTGGCCGGATTCATCCTGTTGACTGCCGCCATCCCTTACGTCCATTACCTCTATGCCATCTTCTATCTGGTATTGCTCGCCTACGCGTTATACGTGTGGCGCGCGGAGCGCCGGGTATCCGCCCGGAATCTGTTCGCGGCCGCCGCGTTCATTGTGATTCTGCTGATGCCCCTCGCCTTCATCACCATCCGCGGCCATAAGTTGTCTTCCAGTTTGTCCTGGGCCGCCACGCCCGACGCCGTGGAACTGGTCGCCTCGCTCGCGCCTCCGGCGGCGCTGGCTGCGGGTCTATTTGTTGGGATACTCGTCGCATCCTTTGCCCGTCGCACTCCCGAATTCTTTCGCTCGAGCATGCCGCGGCCCGCAAACGTGCTGTTCGTCTGCTGGTTCGCGATTCCGATCCTCACTTTTTTCCTGGTGTCCCGGGTTAGCCCTTTCAAGATATTCATCGTGCGCTACTATCTGCCCGCTTTGGCGGCGCTGGCGCTGCTTGTCGGCGCCTGGATCCGAATCTTCGCTGCTCCCCGACTGCGCCAGATCCTCGCCATTTGCATTGCCCTCGGATCCATCGCCAGCTATGCCGGCTTTCACCCCACTCAGTCGCCCTACCGGGAAGACTGGCGAGGCGCGGCCGCGGCCGTTCGCGCCGCCAACCTCTCTCCCACGACTCCAGTGCTGATGCGCGTGGGCCTGATCGAAACCGACAAGATCAGCTGGGATCTCAACCTCGACCAGAGCAGCCCCTTGCTCTCCCCGCTCTCCAAATACCCCGTTCCAGGCCACGTCATTCTTCTCCCTTATCGCTTCAGCCCTGAATCGGTGGCCTATCTGAAGGAAGTCTTTACTCGCGAACTGAGCTCTGCCGACCGCTTTGTGCTGATTGCGCGGGAAGACGCGCCCGAGTTCAACGCCTGGATGCGCGGATGGTTTGTCGGTCAGGGCTTTGACGCCGCCCCGCTGCGCCAGTCAAAAGGGGTATCGGCCTACCTGTTTCGCCGCCACTCCTGAATTGCCGCCACTTCTGAGCCTGGGAGAACCAGGCAGATTTCGATCCGACGTCGGCCCGCGAGTCACCCTCACTTTCTGAACCAGGGCGCAAAATCCGCCACGATGAACTGCTTGGTGCCCTCCCGGCCGGTCAGCCGCAGAAACTGCGGTCCGCCTTCGCGGTCCGAGCGCAAGTCGATGTCGAAGAAGGGGCAGCACACTCGTTCCCCGCCTACCCATTCGGCCAGCAGACTGTACGTGCTGGCGTCGCCGGGGAACTGGAATTCATAGCCGTCGGGCAGTTCCCGGATGCCCGTCTTCAGAGTCAGCAATGCCGGGCTGAGTTCATCAAAATGCCGCTTGCGTTTTTCCGGCGTCAGAGCCAGCCGGTTGCAAGCGAAGGGACTCTCCTGTTTTGCGCCGGCAGAAGAATCCGGCGGTTGGACCGCCCCCGGGGCGGCGAGTACGGTGCCGGCGAAGGTGGTCAGTGCGATGGCTGCGGCGACGATGGCTTTCATCTTGGCTCCTGTCGGTTCAGTGTCGATTTGAGGCACAGCCAACACGGTACGACTTAAAGTCCACTTTAAGGCAAGGGTGAAATTTGTAAAATGTTTGTCATCCCGATTCGAAGGAGAACATCTAAGGCACCGTGCAAGTCTGACAAGGGCGTCCTGCAAGTCGGACGCGTCATCGTGCAAGTCCAGCAAGAGCGTCGTGCAAGTCGGACTCGTATCAGGGCACGCATTCATGCGTGCCGAAACGCCGTAAATCAGACTCGCCTTTAGGCGCTGGTCTTGAATCTTTCGCGGCGGCGACCAGGACGCGGAAACCCATGCCTCAAATGACCATCTCTACCGTGGCCCGCCAGGTTGGGCTGCAGTCCTCCGCCATCCGCTACTACGAGCAGATCGGCCTGCTTCCCCGGGCACAGAGAATCAGCGGCCAGCGCCGCTACGACACCACCGTGCTGCACCGCCTGGCAGTGGTGCAGCGGGCGCGGCAACTGGGCTTCACGCTCCAGGAGATTCGCCAGCTCTTCTTCGGCTTTCGCCCCGGCGCACGCGCCTCCGAGCGCTGGCAAAAGCTCTCCCGCAAGAAGCTCGTGGAACTCGAAGCGCAAGCCAGCGCCATCCGCACCATGCAGCGCTTGTTGCGCGAGATGATCGAGAAATGCCGCTGCGATTCGCTCGAGCAATGCGGCAAGGGAATCTTCAGCAGTGGTTGCGCCCCCACCGCCTCCCGGGTGCGCGAGGATGTGAAAAGGCGCCGCTCCTGACAGCGCGGATGTGAAAGGGCGCGGCTCCCGGCAGCGCGGATTTGAAGGGGCCCGACTACCGGCAGCGAGGATGTGAAAGGGCCCGACTCCCAGCAGCGCGGATTTGAAAGGGTCCGGCTCCCGACAGCGCGGATGTGAAAAGGCCCGGCTTCCGGCAGCGCGGATTTGAAGAAGTGCGGCTTCCGACACCGGGCTTTGAAAGGGCGCGGCTTCCAGCCGCGCCGTCCGCAGAAAAGCCCGGGGGCTTTAGCCCCTGCGGTCAGCCATCTCGAAGCAAGCTCTACTTCTTCGACGATCTCTCGGCCGGCTCGTCCCCCACGAACACAAAATACGACGAGTTCCACAGCCCGCCCGGCAGGCTTCCGCGCTGCCGCGCCGTCACCACGATGTGATAGTCGCCGGAGTTGGCATCCACCTCCGGCAGCGTGCCGAACAGGGTCGCGCCTTTCTCGCTGGTCGCCGCTTGCGGGCTCACGCCCGGCTCAATCACCGCCAGCCACGCCAGAAATTCGTGCAGATCGCGGGTGCGTGGATGCCCGGAAGCGGCGAACGACACTTCCGCTTCCTGTTCGGAAAAGTGCCAGCCTAAAGACGCCGCCAGATCCACCGCCCTTTCATAAGCCTGCTCGGAAATCAAGCCCGGCTCCGGATTGTCAAACACGATGCACAGCTTGCGCTCATCTTCCCGGGCAAATTCCCGCACTTTCAGCGAACCCGACTTCGCGGTCGCTTTCCAGTCCACGTGGCGGGCGGAGTCCTCCGGCATGTACTCGCGAATGCGGTACAGGTCGGAGCCGCGCCCGCGCACGAAGCTCTCCCACTCCCCCCGCACCAGCGGCAGAATCTCGAAGAGCTCGTCGGTCGGCTCAATGTGCGGGTACACCAGCACTTCCCGCTGCAGGGCCAGGTGCCGGGTCTTGGTGAGAAAGGCAAAGGGAAAGCGCGTGGCCAGCCCGAAGCTGTTTTCGCGGTAGCGCCCGCGCCGTTCGAACTTGAGCTCCAGTTCGGCGGTCAGCTCGGCTCCAGGCGGAACATACGGAAAATACGCCATCCCCTGGAAGATTCCCGGAGGCGGCGCCATGACCGTAATCCGGCGCAGGCGCCGGTCGGGCAGGCGCAGCCATTGTTCCTCCGGCGGGCGGTTGAAGGGAAACACGAACGTCGCCGCCTCCCACTGCCACTGCTTCACCACCTTCTTCCTCTTCTTGCGCGTGGAAACGACGCGAATGGAAAACGATGGCAGAAACCGGCGCGGGTTGTGCAGCACGATCCGTCCCAGCACGGCCCGCCCGGCAAACACGTGCTGGGGCAGGCGGACGTCGAGTTCCAGCCAGCGCAACACCCACGCCGAAACCACGCCCGAAACCAGAATCGCCGCCAGCATGGCGGCGACCACGATGTACAGCAGGTTGTTGCCCGTGTTCAGCGCCGCGATGCCGATCACCAGCGTCACCAGAACATAGACGATCCCCGCCCGGGTCACGTCGTAATCAAACGACTCCCGCAGCCGCTCGACCGCCACCCTTCGCGCCAGGTACGGCACGGTAATCAGGCCCACCAAAGCCGCCAGCAGCAGCGAAGTCGAGGCCAGAATGACGGTCGCCCACATATTCCCCGCATCGCGCGATACAGTCGAAAACAGCGCCGCCCCGAACGCCAGCGCCAATCCCACCAGCGCCAGCAGAAACTTAACCCACACTTCCGCCGCGGCCGATTGCAGCCACTTCCCCGCGCGGCTGGCCAGCGATGGGCTCGATTTCAACGGATTGGCGTACGCAGAACGCACTCTTTCGCAGCCTAGCATTTGCCGCTAGAACGGACAATCGCGATTCGCTTGCGGCGAAAGCGTTCGTAACACGTAGCCCCGGACGCCCTCGTCCGGGGAGCCTCAAAACCACAAAATGGGAGCCAGATGCTACTCAGTCGATGCCGCCCGCGTCCGCAGCTGACTTCCCACCAGAACGAACCACACCGCCTGCACCACAACCACCGCCGCCATCCCGTGGACATCAAGCTGCAAGCGCCCGATGGCGATGGCAATCACCACAACCGGAGCTCCGATGCACCCATAGATGGCGACGCCGCGTCCGAATCCGCCATTGCGCAGAGCCGACACCGACCAGAGAATCATGGCGAGCGAGGCAGCCACGGAATAAATCCGCGAGAAAGCCTGATTGATCTGAAAGATTCCCGCGCTCACGATCTGCCATTGCCGCGCATTCGCGGGAGCGTCGCGCAGCATGAGCTCCATGATGCCGGGCATGATAAACCCGCTGACCGCAGTAGCGATGAGCACGGCGATGCAGGCGAAGCCGAAGGTGACGAGCGCGGCGAAGGCGATCCGGTCGGCGGCCTGAATGCTTCGCGTCAGCCCGCACGCGCCCAGAAACAGCAGCAGCCCGCTCACCATCGCGATCGAGTGCGCAATGCCCGACATCCTCATCAGATGCACTACCTGTTCTGGCGTAAGAGACGCTACCGGCATGGGGTGCAGGGCCATTGTGATGATCAAGCCGAGCGCGCCGGCGATGAGTGCGATTCCAGATTTGCGATCGTCTGTCATGCAGCCACTCTAGACACAAGTCGTGGGCCTGTGACAGTGTATTTCGCAGAAATGCCGCGATACGGAACAAACCCGCCGGCTCTGTTCGGGAATCACGAATGACCCAGACCACGAAGACCCAGACCGCGAAAACAAAACCCAAGGCGGCCAAGCCTCGCCCGAAAATCGATCGCCGCATCCTGCGCACCCGCGATGCACTGGGCGATGCCATGATGGCGCTCCTGCATGAGAAGAGTTTCGACGAGATCACCGTGCAGCAAGTGCTCGACCGCGCGGGTGTGGGCCGGGCGACGTTTTACGCGCACTACCGCGACAAAGACGACCTGTTCCTGAGCGACGTTGAAGATTTTCTCGAACACGTCTCCGGCGTGCTGAAACGGCAAAACGCGAACCCCAGGCGCCTGCTCCCGGTGCGCGAGTTTCTTACCCACATCCGCGATGTGCGCGAGTTTCACGCCGCCCTGGTGAAGTCGGACAAACTGAATGAGGTATGGACGCTGGCCCGCGGATTCTTCGCCCGTTCAATCGAAGAACGGCTGCAGGCGGCGGGCGTGCAGCTCGACCCCGCGAGTCGGTCGGCCCAGGCCCATGCTCTAGCCGGCAGTTTCTTCTCCCTGCTCGACTGGTGGATCGACAAAGGCATGAAAGCCGATCCCAAAGAAATGGACGACCTGTTTCACCACATGGCGTGGAGCGGCCTGCAGGGACGCTAACAGCACGAGCGAAGGATCAAACCACGAAGGACACGAAGGAATTAGTATGACGTTCTCCTTCGTGAAACTTCGTGTCCTTCGTGGTTGTCGATTTTGCCTTCCCGCTCTCTTCTGATTTCCCACCTCCTGTGCTACTCTGCTGCCCTCGCCGAACCGGCGACCATCGGCAAATCAACTTCAGCTGTCGAGGAGATCCTCCATGCCCATCGGCAAGCGTGCGTTAGCGGAATTCTTCGGAACCTTCTGGCTGGTCTTCGGCGGATGCGGCGCGGCCGTGCTGGCCGCGGGCGTCCCCAACGTCGGCATCGGATACGCCGGAGTTGCTCTGGCCTTCGGGCTTACCGTGCTGACCATGGTGTATGCCGTCGGGCATATCTCCGGCGGCCATTTCAATCCCGCGGTCAGCGTGGGCCTGGTCGTGGGCAAACGCTTCCCCGCCTCCGAGCTGCCGCACTACATCATCGCGCAGGTCGTGGGCGCCATCGCGGCCGCGGGCGTGCTCTACGTCATTGCCAGCGGGCTGACCAACTTTGATGTGCACGCCGGCTTCGCCTCCAACGGCTACGGCGCCAATTCGCCCCAGGGATATTCCCTGCTCGCCTGCTTTGTCGCCGAAGTCGTGCTGACCGCCTTCTTCCTGATCGTGATCATGGGCGCGACCGACAACCGCGCCCCCAAAGGATTCGCCCCCATCGCCATCGGCCTCTGCCTGACGTTAATCCACCTGGTCGGCATTCCGGTGACGAATACCTCCGTAAACCCCGCCCGCAGCACCGGGCCGGCGGTCTTCGCCGGTGGCTGGGCCTTGCAGCAATTGTGGATGTTCTGGGTCGCCCCGCTCATCGGCGGCGCATTAGGCGGCGGAATCTACAAGATGCTGTTCGGGGAGTAGAAAACCAGCCACAGATTTACACGGATTTTCACGGATACTCCTTTAGATTTCTTGATCGATCCGTGAAAATCCGTGCAAATCCGTGGCCAATGGTTTTCACTGCCCACGGTCGTCCATACCTCCCGGCGGAATGCCGAGCGCGACCCGCGCCTCCGGCAGTGTCATCCGCAACAGCGGCTCACACAGCTCTGGGTTGCGGTACAGCGTGCGGCATCCCTTCGCGGCGCGAAACGCCCGCAATACTCGCCCGGGCGCAAGCAGCATTCCAATCACAACTCCCGACAGGTCGAGCCAGTAGACGACCAGCGTTCTGCACCCGGCGCGCAGTTCCCAGGCACCAATTTCGGCCTCGCCAATCCAGTCGGGGCGATAGCCGGTGAGGATGTGGTGCAAATCGTGCAACGGCGTCGCCCACCGATGCGCCTTCGTATTGGGAAACTTGAGCGGCACGCCAAGAATCTTGACGGTATAAGTAGGCGCCGAGTAGTCCTCCACGCGGAAGCCGATGCCGTTGAAGAATTGCTCGCGGGCCTGCTGCAGGGAAAGGTTTTCAGCGTAGACCGGAAGAGGCGGCATTGTCACCTGCAACAGATGCGCATGCCACCAAAAAGATTGTCAATTCGCCATCAAAGCAGCCACGGATCTGCACCGATAGCCCATCAAACTAAAGCTTCATCGTGTAAATCCGTGAAATCCGTGGCCAATGGTGTTTTTACTAGCCCCTAGCCGCTAGCCCCTGCTCCTAGTACCCCGCCAGATCCTTCATGGCGAGGAACAGATCGTTAGGCTGCGGCAGGATGGCATCTTCGAGAATTGGCTGGTAAGGGACGAAGCAGTCCTTGGCAGCGACGCGGCGCACCGGCGCATCCAGGTGATCGAAGAGCTGGTCGGCGATGCGGGCTGCGATCTCAGCCCCATATCCCCAGCTCAAAGTGTCTTCATAGGCGACCAGCACGCGATTCGTCTTGCCCACCGACGCGGCGATCGTGTCCCAGTCAAACGGATTCAGGCAGCGCAGGTCGATCAGCTCGACCTTCACGCCCTGCTCACGTTCCAGCTTCTGCGCCGCCTGCAGCGCGCGCGGCACAACTGCGCCATAGGTGATCACGGTCAAATCCGTCCCCGGCTGAACGATCTTCGCCTTGCCGAACGGAATCATGTACTCCGGCCCGGGGTAAGCCCCGCGGCCGAAGGGTTCGCGATACAACCGCTTGTGCTCGAGGAACAGCACCGGATCATCGCAGCGGATCGCCGTGCGCAGCAGCCCGGCAGCATCGAGCGCGTTGCAGGGAAACACCACGCGCAGTCCGGGAATGTGCGTGAATATGCTCTCGCCGCACTGCGAGTGATAGATGGCCCCGCCCGTCAGATATCCGCCGATGGCTACGCGAATCACCACCGGGCACGAGAATCCATTGTTCGAGCGCCACCGGATCACGCTGAGCTCATCGCGAATCTGCATCATCGCCGGCCAGATGTAGTCGAAGAATTGAATCTCGACCACCGGCTTCAGCCCGCGCGTGGCCATGCCCGTGGCGCGGCCCACAATCGCGGCTTCCGCCAGCGGCGAGTTGAAGACGCGGTCCGCTCCAAACTCGTTCTGCAGGCCGAAGGTGAGCTTGAAGACTCCGCCCTTGCCTTTGATCAGCTTGCGTTTCAGATATTCTTCCCGGCTGGCGTCGGCCACGTCTTCGCCGAAAATCACGATGCGCTCATCGCGCTTCATCTCATCGCGCAGCGTCGAGTTGATCAGGTCGGCCATGGTCTTGCCCGCGGGTTTCTTGCCGTCGGCCGCAGGCTCCGGCGGCGGGCCCGGCTGCGTGTCAAACGCAGACGAAGTCGGATCGATGTCCGGCGAGTACACGAATTTCAGCACTGACTCCGGCGGCGCAGGCAAGGCTTCCAGCGCCAGATCGACCGCAGTCTGCAATTCAGCTTCGACTTCTTTTTCCAGCTGGTTGATGCCCTTGTCGTCGAGGATGCCCTCGCGCAGCAGGAACATCTGCGTGCGCGTCACCGGATCGCGCGCCGCATCGCGCTCGCGCTCGCTGTCCGGCCGGTAGAGCCGCTCGTCGTCTGACAAGGAGTGCGAGTACGGACGAATCACGTGCGCATGAACAAACGCCGGCCCATGCCCTTCGCGGCAGTACTGCGCGGCCCGCACAAACGCCGCGTAGCTCACGCCGGGGTCGGTGCCGTCGACTTCTTCAAAGTGAAAATTGGGAAATCCCGAGACCAGCCGCGAGATGCTTCCCCCCGCCGTCTGCACCTCGACCGGAACAGAAATCGCGTAGCCGTTGTCTTCCACGCAGAAAATCACGGGCAGCTTGCCCAGCGCGGCGGCGTTCATCGCCTCCCAGAACTCGCCCTCGCTCGTAGTGCCGTCGCCCAGCGAGACGTAAGTGACCTCATCGCCCTGAAACGTAACGTGGTGGAACTGGCGATAATCAACCCCTCCAGCGGGTGCCCCATTTCTCGCGTCTTGTGCGAGAAGTGGGGATTCCGGGAGCGCAGCCCCTGGTCGCCGCCCGAAATATCTTCCCGCCTCAGCGCACCCCACCGCCTGCAGAATCTGCGAGCCGGTGGGCGACGACTGCGTCACCACGTTCAGCCGTGGATAGCTCCAGTGCGAAGGCATCTGCCGCCCGCCCGAGCTGGGATCATCGGCCGCGCCCACGCCCTGCAGAAACATTTCGTAAGGCTTGGCGCCGAGCGCCAGACACAGCGCCCGGTCGCGGTAGTAAGGATAGAACCAGTCGTAGCCCGGTTTCAGCGCCAGGCCGGCCGCGACGCCAATGGCCTCATGCCCCGCCCCGGACATCTGGAAGAAGATTTTCTGCTGGCGCTTGAGCAGGATTTCCCGGTCGTCGATGCGCCGGGAGGTGTACATGAGGCGGTAGGCCTGGATGAGCTGCTCGCGGGTGAGCCCCTCGTAGACCTTATTCTTCTTTCCGCCGTTGGCCGCAAGGGCCAGCTTGGGGTCGGTCTTTGTGGTCGCCATCCGGTTCCCTGATCCAGTTCTTTGGATTCCACCAGCCCCGCTGCAGGTTCACCGCACCCGCTATGCGCAACCCAGATGCATTGGGTGCAGTCTGCGGCAAACCTGTTGCATTGTAAATGGTGATGTGGTGTGGGAAAAGTACAGAAGGGTTGGGCGACAGAAAATATATGCGATAAGGAACCAACTGGTCGGACCACGTGACCACCTCTCAGCTCAGGCTCAGCACGTGTAGCCCCGGACGCCCCGTCCGGGGTAGGCGGACGAGAGCCTGCCCTGAGCGAAGTCGAAGGGGCGCGTCCGCCCCCTCCATTCCCGCAGCTCATCTACTGACGGCACGACGCCGCCTGCTTTATTCTGAGAAGACATGATCCGCACGCGCCGCGCCTTTGACCCGCACTCGATCAAGCTGGTGATCTTCGATCTCGACGGCACGCTGATCGACTCGCGCCTCGACCTGGTGCACTCGGTCAACGCCGCGCTGCGCCACATCGGCCGCACTCCGCTGCCCGACGACGTCATCGCCAGCTATGTGGGCGACGGCGCTCCTATCCTCATTCAGCGCGCGCTCGGCGGCGAGATCGTTGACCAGGCCCTGGTGCACAAGGGGCTGCAGTTCTTTCTTTCCTACTACCGCGAGCACAAGCTCGATCACACCACGATTTACCCGGGGATCACAGAGGCGTTGGCCGCAATTCAGAATTCAGGCAATGGGACTTCTCCTGCAACCCAGCGCAAGCTGGCCGTGCTCACCAACAAGCCGGTCATTCCTTCGCGCGCCATCGTCGAGGCGCTGGGGCTGGGGCCGTTCTTCGCGCAGATTTACGGCGGCAACAGCTTCGAGACCAAGAAACCCGATCCCGAGGGCGCGCGGATCCTGCTCGAGGAAAATGGCGTTTCACCGGAGCACGCAGTGATCGTCGGCGACTCGCACACAGACATCGAGACCGGACGCAATGCCGGGCTGTGGACGGTCGGCGTCCTTTACGGTTTCGCCCCGCACACGCTGGAAGACGAACCCGCCGACGTCAGCGTGGATCATCCGCACGAACTGGCGGACGTGTTTCGCTGACGGCAAAGGCCTTACCGCAGAGAGCGGCAAGAAACGCTTGGAGGCAACCGCGGCGTATGCATCAGGCATGGTGCAGACGCGTGCAAGCGCTTCTTTTCTGTGCGGTTACAACCCTCAACCCCTGTGAAAAATGTCCCATATATGTCATTCATTATCAACAACTTAATCTCGTAAGTTAAATCGATTTAGCAAGCCGCTGCAGGGACTCGGAGAGCTCCCCATCCCAAACCTCAGCCCCTCACTCGATCGATTCATACGGGGGAGTGCAATTGCCGCACGAGCTATTTGCTGAAGCGAGCAGGACATCGCGGAAGCCAGTCTCCAGGCTTCTCCTTTCCCGACTTCTCCAAGGTAACTTTCGAGCTCCCAAACGCAGGAGTAAACAAGAGACAGGAGACCAGCACATGCCGAGCGTGAAACAAGTTGCTTGTACTATGGCGCTGGCAGCGAGCGTTCTCTCCGCTCGCACCTTCGCGCAGAATACGCCGGCACTGACCATCTCACCAGGAAAGGCGACGATGCTGGTCGGAGAGACTCGGACGTTTCGCGCCGTGGGCAGAGACGGCCGCATCCGACATGGTGTGCGCTGGGGCATCTCTCCCCAACAGGCAGTAACGCTCACACTGGACGGAGATGAAGCCGTGGTGCAGGCGAAACAGGCGTCTTCCAACGTGACATTGACAGCCTACGCGGACGGCGACTCCGCCGATGCCACAGTGGAGATCCGGTCCGAGAGCACATTGCCGGTTGGCTCTCAGATATGGTCTGTGCCGCCCATTCCGGGTTGCAAGAGCGAGAAACTGATTCAAGCAGTGCCGAGCGCGAACGGGCCGGACCTTTACGACCAGGAACAGTGTCCGCGGGGTACGGTCATCCGCGCGCTCACCGCCGATGGCCGCGAGTTGTGGCGGCGGCAGATTACCGGCGCGGGCGGAGTTCTTGCGAACGAGCCTGTCACCAAACCACCGGCGGATACCGGTCAGCACCTGGACCTGCATCGCTCTTCGATCTGCGACGGAATTTCGCCGGGCATGACCAAGGACGAAGTCTCGAAAGTGGCGAATGGACGCAGCCTGAGTGTGGGAAAGAAGCAGTGGCAGGGCGACAGCTGGGAGTTCGAGGAAGAGGGGTCCCGCTGTGCGATCTCGTTTGACGAAAAGAGCGGAGCCGTGGTGAAAAAGAAGAAAACCATTATCATCGACTAGCGAGGATTGAACCGATTGCCGGCCAACCCGAATCGATTCCCTGATTCAAGCTTCACTCCCACCGAACTGCGCAAGCTGCGCAGCCTGAAGAATCCCTATGGCGTGCAGAAGCTTCTCGACGACATGCCGTACCACCTGGCAGACACGGCGTGGTCGCCGCGCCTGGTGTTGCAGCACCAGACTGCGCATTGCCTCGAGGGCGCGATCTTCGCCGCCGCGGCGCTGCGGGCCAATGGATATCCTCCCCTGCTGCTCGACTTCGAGGCTGACCACGATACCGACCACGTGATCGCGCTGTTTCGCGAGGACGGCTGCTGGGGCGCGGTGGCCAAGTCGAACTACGCCGGATGCCGCTGGCGCGAGCCGGTCTATCGCACGCTGCGCGAGTTGGCCCTGAGCTACTTCGATACTTACTTCAACTTGCGCCGGGAGCGCACGCTGCGGCGCTATTCCCTTCCCGTCAGCCTGCGGCGTTTCGACCGCCAGCACTGGATGACCAGCGACCAGCCGGTGTGGTTCATCGTCTATCACCTGTTCGACATCAAACACTTCTCGCTCTTGACCCGGAAACAGGAAAAGCGACTGCATCGGCTGGACGAGCGCCTGTTCCAGGCTGAGTGCTTCGGCAAAGCCTACAAGAGCTAGTGATCTGCTAGCCAAAGCCCGCTGCCTTTCGGAGCGGCCAGGGTGGCCTGCCGGAGGTCATTCCCGAAACGGGAAATAAGTCAGGCCTTAGGCGCCAAGGGCCGATAGTTCTCGCAGCTGCCCCGTTTGTTTTGCCGCGGCAGCGCGTTACTATCATGAAGACAGGCGTGAGTGGGCCAATCCGGGAGAGGACGGCAGTGGAAGTTCCGAAGCAGTCCGGACAGAGCCAACCGCAAGAAGTTGTGGAAGCACGCCGTCACCCGCGCTTCCAGATCGAAGTCGACATCTGCGTCTACCCGCGGAACTCCGAGGTCGTTCGCGGGCACACGGTCGACCTCAGCGAATCGGGAATCTCCGCCATGCTCAAGGACGAGATTCCGCTGGGCGAGGTGGTTCGCCTGGGCTTCACCCTGCCTCTGGGAGAAGTCGAGGTTCATGCCCTCGTCCGGCAAAGGAGCGCCTTCCGCTACGGCTTTCAATTCGTGGAAGCCAGCTCGGCGCAGGACGTGATCGGGCAAACCTGCCGCGAACTATCCATGGCCCAAGTCCACGGTCCGAATCGCTTGTAACTGCCATCTTGCCCTGAGCCAGCCCGCCGAATAAACTCGCCACAAGGCTGGCCCTGCCCTTCCGCAACCTTTGGGACTTCTCCGGGTTGTAGCGTCTGAGCTTTCTGTGGGAACCTTTGTCACCCGACCGACGTAGGCTGTGTATATGAGGATCTGGGGTCTCGCGTTCATTCTTGTTCTGTCCGCTTCGGCTGCATGGGGCCAGCAGGAGCAGGCCGCCTCACCCGCCCCTCCGGCTCAGTCCGACGAATCTGCGAAGGAGGAGCCGAAGCCCGAAGCCGCTCCGAAACTCGACTTGACCCCGGACGCGCACGGCCAGCTCTCGCAGGAGCAGATGCAGGAGCTGTTTCGCGTGGTGGCCGACAAGGACCTGGAAAACGACAAGCGGCAGCGCGACTACACCTACGTGGAACGCGACCTCGAGAACCATCTCGACGGTAAGGGAGAAACCAAGTCCACCGAAATCAAGACTTATGACGTCCTTGAGATCGACGGCGAACAGGTGCAGAAGTTGATCGAAAAAGATGACAAGCCGCTTTCTGCCAAAGAAGCCGCCAAAGAGGACGAGAAGATCGAGAAGATCATCGACAAGCGCAAGAACGAGTCCGAAGAAGACCGCAAGAAGCGCGAGAAGCGGGACGAAAAAAATCGCGAGGACGGCCGCAAGTTCGTGAAAGAAGTTGCCAACGCCTACGACTTCAAGCTAGTGGGAACGGAGGTTCTGGACGGCCGCGAAGCCTGGGTGATCGATGGCGAACCGCGCCCCGGGTTTGAGCCGCAGATGAAGGAAGCAAAATTCCTCTCCAAGTTTCGCGGACGCGTCTGGATCGATAAGAGCGATCTGCAACTGGCCAAGATGGATATCGAAGCCATTGACACGGTTTCCTTCGGATGGGTGCTGGCCCGCATCCACAAAGGCACGCGCGTGATGTACGAACAGACCCGCGTCAACGACGAAGTCTGGTTGCCCCAGCACCTGACCTTCAAGCTGGACGCGCGCGTGGCCCTGTTCAAGGGCTACAAACTCGACGGCGAACAAACCTACAAGGACTACAAGAAATTCCGCACCTCAGCCAAGATCCTGGGAGTAATCGGCGAAGCCAAGGATCAGCAGTAGTCACGTAGCCCCAGACGCATTCGTCCGGGGAAGATTGCGACAACGTCTCGCGTAACCCCGGACGCATTCGTCCGGGGGAGATTGCGGCGAACCCCACATAAGAAGCTTTGTCGCCGCACGGGCACGGGCGGACGGATGCATCCGCCGCTACACGACCCTTTCCTCTCCTGGCTCTCTGACAACCATCGCGGTTGCTTCCTGTAAGATTCCCACGCCAGGAGGATCATGTCGCAGTCACGCAGGGAATTCTTGACGCTTACGTCGCTGGGAGTGTTGGGCACCGCCGGAACCTTCCGCTGTCTGGCACAAAGCGCCGCGAACTTGCCGGCGGGCTCGCCAGGAGCGTTCGGCGCGGGGCCGCCGGTGGGGCCGGAAGTCTCGGCCACAACGTTCGCGGAAGCAGAAAAGCTGGTGCAGTTTTCCCTGACCGACGCCGAGCGCGCCCAGGCCGCAGCCAGTTGGCGCAGAACGCTCGCCGGACTGTACGAGCGGCGGGTAGGCCCGCGAAAGCTGGCTCTGGAATCGACCTTGGCTCCAGCTTCGCGCTGGGACCCCATGCTTCCCGGCATCAAGTCTGGACCAGCGAGCGACCACTTCGTGCGCAGCAGCGCGACACCAGCGCCTTTGCCCTCGAACGACGAAGACATTGCCTTTGCCACCATCACGCAGCTGTCGCACTGGATCGAAAAGCGGCAGCTCAGTGCGGAGCGGCTGGCGCGCATTTATCTGGCGCGGCTCGAGAAATTCAATCCCAGGCTGCGCTGCGCCATCACCATCACGCGCGAGCACGCGCTGCGGCAGGCACAGCAGGCTGACGAAGAGATCGCTGCGGGAAAATATCGCGGGCCGCTGCATGGCATTCCCTTCGGCGTCAAGGATCTGCTCGACACCGCAGGCATCCCGACGACTTGGGGCGCGGAGCCTTACCGTAACCGCATTCCCGCCGAAGACTCAGTCGTGGTGAAGCGGCTGTATGCGGCAGGCGCGGTGCTGGTGGCGAAACTTGCCCTGGGAGCGCTGGCGCTCAACGACGTTTGGTTCGGCGGGCAGACCATGAATCCGTGGCTGCCGGAAGAAGGCTCGTCGGGATCGAGCGCGGGGCCGGGCGCGGCCACGGCTGCGGGCCTAGTGGGATTTTCCATTGGCAGCGAAACCGGCGGCAGCATCGTCAGCCCGTCGACGCGTTGCGGTGTGACCGGGCTGCGGCCCACTTACGGGCGCGTGCCGCGCACGGGTGCGATGACGCTGTGCTGGTCGCTCGACAAGCTGGGCCCGATGACCCGCTGCGTGGAAGACGCGTTCCTTGTTCTTCAGGCGATCTCGGGCGCGGACGCGGGCGATGTGGCGAGCGTGCCCAGCCATCTGGATTTCGACGCCAACGCCGGCGTCAGCGGACTGCGCGTGGGCTATTTCCCGGCCTGGATGAACGACCACGCGGCAACCGATGTGGATCGCGCGGCGGTTGAGAATGTGAAGAAAGCGGGGATGGTTCCGGTTGAGGTCTCGATTCCTGATTGGCCGTACGATTCGCTGAATCTAATTCTGTTCGCAGAAGGAGCGGCCGCGTTCGAAGAGCTGACGCTGAGCGGCGGTCTTCGGGAGTTGAAAGCCCAGGTGCCGGACGCGTGGCCCAACCTGTTCCGTCAGTCTCGTTTCCTTTCCGCCGTCGACTTTGTCCAGGCCGACCGCATGCGCCGCAAGGTCGCCGAGGAGATGGCGCGTGTATTTTCGGAAGTCGATCTGCTGCTGGTGCCCTCGCTGCGCGACGAGATGCTGGTCATCACCAACTTCACCGGGCATCCGTGCATCGCCTTGCCCGCTGGATTTATCGAAGTGCGGCGGGCGCGCAGCGACTGGGCTCCGGATCCCGAGCATCCCTTGCCGACGTTCAACTCTCCCCGGCGCGTGCCGCATGGCGTGACGCTGATCGGGCGTCTGTTCGACGAAGGGACGGTCGGCGCGGCCGCAATGGCGATGGAGCGGGCCCTAGAGATGGTGGGCAGGCGGCCGCCAGGGTTTTAGGCTCCGGGACTGCTTTTCTGAGCTCGCTGTGAACGGTCAACGCGACAGAAGGCCGCGGAGTGCCATAACCGGGATGTCTTAAGAGTTAGACGACACCAACCTCGTCGTTCCGATTGGCGGCTGGATTTCCACCAGCATTTGATCCCGGCACATACGGATTGTATCAAGAAGTTCCAACGCAGTCCGGTAGCTGACTTGTGCCTAACGAATCCCGCTGAGCGGGCATTTATAATGGAAAGATTCTCTGTCGCCGAAATTGGCTTCTGTGGAGCTGCCGGCGAAGAGCCTGCCGAGCTTTGCTCGGCATGGACGGACGAATGCGTCCGTCCCTACACGGTTCGTGGTGCTGCCAACGTCGCGTGTTCAGTTTTGACCTAAGAGCCAAGAGCTAACAGCTGAGAGCTTTTTTCATGGACTTCAAACTCGTTTCCACCTACAAGCCGCAGGGCGATCAGGCCACGGCCATTCAGGCACTGACGCGCGGGATCTTCGACCGCGAGCAGCATCAGGTGCTGCTGGGCGTCACTGGATCGGGCAAGACCTTCACTATGGCCAAGGTGATCGAGGCGCTCAACCGTCCGGCGCTGGTGATGGCTCACAACAAGACGCTGGCGGCGCAGCTTTATCACGAGTTCAAGAATTTCTTCCCGCACAACGCCGTGGAATATTTCGTTTCCTACTACGACTACTACCAGCCCGAGGCCTACGTTCCCGCGGCCGATCTCTACATCGAGAAAGAAGCGACCATCAACGACGAACTCGACAAGCTGCGGCTGGCGGCAACCAAGTCGCTGTTCGAGCGGCGCGACGCGCTGATTGTGGCCTCGGTGAGCTGCATCTACGGTCTGGGCTCGCCCGAGGCGTACTACGGCATGATGCTTTTTCTGGAGAAAGGCCAGAAGGTGAAGCGCGAGGACATCACGCGCAAGCTGGTCGACATTTTGTACGAGCGCACCAACGGAGAGTTTCGCCGCGGGACGTTTCGCGTGCGCGGCGATGTGATCGAGGTCTTCCCTACCTACGACGACATGGCCTATCGCATCGAGCTGTGGGGAGACGAGATTTCGGCGCTCACGCAGATCGATCCGCTGTTTGGCACGGTGAAGCAGAAATACATGCGGCTGCCGATTTATCCCAAGACGCATTACGTGATGAAAGACGAAACGCGCGCGTCGGCAATCGACTCGATCAAGAAAGAGCTAGCGTGGTGGGAAGTGGAACTGGAAAAGCAGGGGCGGCTGGTCGAATCGCAGCGCGTGCATCAGCGCACCATGTTCGATCTCGAAATGATCAAGACCATGGGCTACTGCCACGGCATCGAGAACTATTCGCGGCACTTCACGGGGCGGCTGCCGGGCGAGCCTCCGCCGACGCTGCTGGATTATTTTCCGCGCGACTATCTTCTCTTCATCGACGAGTCGCACCAGACCGTGCCGCAGTTGCGCGGCATGTATGCGGGTGACCGTTCGAGAAAGGAAGTGCTGGTCGAGTACGGCTTCCGCATGCCATCGGCGCTGGACAATCGGCCGCTGACGTTCGAGGAGTTCGAGCACCGCACCAACCAACTCGTTTACGTTTCGGCGACGCCGGGGCCGTATGAGCTGACCAAGTCGGCCGGCGTGGTGGTCGAGCAGATTATCCGGCCGACGGGACTGATCGATCCGCCGGTCGAGGTGCGTCCGGTGAAGGGTCAGATTGACGATCTGCTGCACGAGATTCGCGCGCGCGTGGAAAAAGGCGAGCGGGTGCTGGTGACGACGCTGACCAAGCGCATGTCCGAAGATCTGGCCGAGTATTACGCCGAGGTGGGCGTGAAGTGCCGCTACATGCATTCGGAGATCGAGACCCTGGAGCGGGTGAAGATTCTGCGTGATCTGCGCAAGGGCGAGTTCGATGTATTGATCGGCATCAATCTGCTGCGCGAGGGCTTGGACCTGCCGGAGGTTTCCCTGGTCGCGATTCTGGATGCGGATAAAGAAGGATTCCTACGGTCGTCCGGGTCGCTGATTCAGACGATTGGCCGCTGCGCGCGGCATCTGAACGGGCGCGCGATTCTTTATGCCGACCGGCACACCGATTCGATGAAGCGCGCCATGGACGAGACTTCTCGCCGCCGCGCGATTCAGACGGCATACAACGAGGCGAATGGAATTACGCCCGAGTCGATCGTGCGTCCTCTGGACATGACGCTGGCCGGCATTGTCGCGGCGGACTATGCCGATTTGACCGCGGGCGAGTCCGAGGGCATGCCCGAGTTCAAGACGCAGGAAGAAGTGGATACGTACATCGGCAAACTCGAAAGCGATATGCGCGAGGCGGCGAAGAAGTTCGAGTTCGAGAAGGCGGCGAAGCTGCGGGACACGATTAAGGAGTTGAGGACGAAGGAATTTTTGTTCGCGTAGGATTCGTGCGGAATGAACCAGCAGGCTACGCACGTGTTCCCACTGCCCTCCATGAAAACCAACAGCCTGGTCGCCATAGTCGGAGTGCTTGTGTTGCTGTCGGTCGGCGCATGGTCTGCTTTAAAGGGACGCTTCTCCGCTCGTAAGTCCTCAAGGGCATGGCCGCGTCGGCCGCTGCCGGACGTTACGCAGGAAGATGTGGGGAGAATCGTCCGTCGCGATTTTCCTGCCGCACAGTTTCACGACGTCATTGCAATTCTGGGAGAGTTCGATAACAAATGGGAAAGCACGCGGATCCGTGTCAGGCTTGCGGCGCTGAAATTGGCCGACGGCAACCTGGACGCTGTGAAAAAACAGATGGCATTCGCCAATCAGGACTATCGAGACGTCATCGTGGCTGCCGCCTACCCTGGATATTGGAAAGCGACACCTAGCGTTCGCGAGTTGCCAAGGAAGTTGTCGAAGAAAGAGCGCCAGCAAATCATTGACGCTGACTGGAACCAGTACCAGGACTGGCTGCGCAAGTGACGGCGCGAACGCAGTCAGCCACTTACAGCGCGAGATACTCCGCAGCGGATAAGATGGCGATCCCTCGCCACGGATGCATCGCCAGCAAATCCGCATCGCCAGTGGTGATCACGTCTGCTCTCCCGTTCAACGCGACTTCCAGGAACTTGTCGTCTGTTGGGTCGCGGCATTCGCGGATGGGATGGATGATGGGTACGAATTTTGGGGTCTGGGCGATGAGCCGGATGAATTGCAGCCGTTGTTCGATGGTGACGTAACGATCGAATTTCGCGTCCGCCAGAACGTCGGCCAGTTCACTCATCGTCGCCTGCGACACGAGAAGAACGGCGGTATGGATGGCCTTCTCGGCGGCGCGGCCTGGAACGGAGTGGAAGCGCAGGAGTCTGCTGACGAAGACATTTGTGTCGATTACGACGCGCTCTGCGCTGCGCATCAGTCTTTAAGAAGCTTGGCGAGAATTTTGTCGGTCAGGCCGCGTTCGGCTGCCTGCTTGCTGACGCGCTCACAAAGACGGTCCAGTTCATCGATGTTCATGCCGCGCATGCGGTCGTACTCTTCCGGGGACAGGACGATGGCAACGTCGCGATTCTGGCGGCGCACGCGAACCGGCTCCCGCTGGGCGGCATCGACGAGCGCGGCGAAACGCTGCTTGGCATCGGTGGCGCTGACTGTCTTCATTTGTCTATTATAGATAAATTGTCTATTTTGGACATCATTAAATCTGCCGGGCTTCGCCCGGCTAGACAGCCGAGGGCGGCTGTCCCTACATGGCTCGTTCACACCATGCGCACCGGTCCGGGATACTGCGCCACGACAGAGTCCGCCGTCAGAAGCGTAATCCCTTCCACGGTGGCCTGCGCCACCAGCAGACGGTCGAAAGGGTCTTTGTGGATGGGCGGCAGACTCGCGATGGCGACAACGTGCTCACTCATTACCGGCAGTTCACTGTAGCTGTTGTCGAGCAGGCCGCGGCGCAGCAGCCGCGGATCGACTTGAAAGTCAGTTCGGCCCAGGCCGCGCTTAAGCGCCACCTCCCACATGCTGGCGGCGCTGAACAAAAGCTCATTCGCAGGATTGTCGATCAATTTCAGGGTGGCGGCCGAAAGCCGATCGGGCTGGCCGGCAGCCCACAAAAGCACGTGCGTATCGAGCAGAAGCTTCATTTCCCACCCGTGAAGATGCGCTCGATCTCTTCTTCACCCATGCGGTCGAAGTCGTCAGGAACAAGTATTTGTCCGGTCATAAACCCGAGCCGCTTGGTTTCGGTTCCTACAGGAGTACCCAGAGCAGTGACCTTCACCATGGGCTTGCCCGCCTTTGCGATCACAAAAGGCTCTCCCTTGTAGGCTTCTTCAATGAGCTTGGAAAGTTGGGTCTTGGCTTGGTGGATGTTTATGGTTTTCATGTCTTTGAACAGACTAAATTCAGTTAGTTTAGTCTATACCAAAGCGAACTCTTGGTGCAAGGCCGCCGGGCTTCGTCCGACCGGACGGACGAGGGCGTCCGTCCCTACATGACCTGATTTAGCTTAACGCCCGTAGGCCGCACTGGCGGCCAGCGGCTTGCGGTGGAAGGTGTAGCCGTCGTAGGTTTCGGGGCGGAAGTTGAGGTTGGTGACGCAGAGCTTTTCGGTCTGGCTGAGGAACAGGTACCCTCCGGGCTCGAGGTAAAGATGCAGCCGTTCGAGCAGCGCGACCCGCTGGGCGCGAGAGAGGTGCGGCAGCACGTCCATGCAGAAGATGCAGTCGAAGCGCCCAATGTAGACGGGCTTGGTCAGGTTCATGGTGTTGAAGGTGACCAGGCTGCGCAGGCGCGGCTTGACCAGCAGGTGCGCGCTGCAACCATTGGGCTGAGCGTCCTGCGGGCTGATTTGACTGGCCGAGGTCAAGTTGCCGTTGGTGTTGCCGATTTTGGAAAAGCATG
The DNA here is from genome assembly GCA_035266285.1 of Candidatus Sulfotelmatobacter sp. Classification (GTDB taxonomy): domain Bacteria; phylum Acidobacteriota; class Terriglobia; order Terriglobales; family Acidobacteriaceae; genus Sulfotelmatobacter. The sequence continues at coordinate 56,883 of DATFNR010000049.1, read as the reverse complement.
CGCGGATCGCCGCTGGAGGCAGGCCGGCCAGCGCCGACTGCGGATAGAGTCCGCGCTCGGCAACTTCGATGGCCGAGGGCAGCAGGTCGCTGCCCACGATGTGGACCGACCAGTCTTTTGGGCCCGGCAGAGCCGACGCCGGGGCCGAATTCTCCGCAATGCCGCCGTTGCGGGCGGCTCCGATCTTTTCTTTCTCTCTGCCGTCTTTCTCTCTGCCGTCCTTGTCTCTGTCTTTGCCGTCCTTGCCCGCGCTTCCGTTGCACGTGCCGCCGTCACCGGCAGCCGTGCCATTTCCATTCCCTAAGACATCGCACAGGGCCATCGCGATGGAATATGGCTCTTCACCGGTGCCGCAGCCCGCGCTCCAGATGCGCAGGGTGCAGGGGCCGTCTTCCGATTTGCGGGCGTAGAGTTGCGGGATCACCTGCCGGGCCAGGGCATTCATGGCGCCCGGATGGCGGAAGAATCCGGTGCTCACGTTGAGCACGCCGTCGAGGAAGCGGGCTAACACATGCGGATCCAGATCCGAGGCTCTAAGCCGCTCCAGCAGGGCGGCGACTGACTCCAGTTCCTCACTTTCCAGATACTCGGCCACGTGCGCGACCAGGGCGCTGTTCGGGCAGTCGAGCAGGATTCCGGTCTGGCGCTCGACCAGCAGGCGCAGCTCACTGAGTTCGTGCTCGAGAATGGTGCGGCCTGCCATCAGTCTGTGCATAAATCCTTCCCGCAGCGGGATTACAGAAGTTCTGGCGGCGCCGTTAACGTCATCGGCGCGGTACTAGGGGAGGATTAGTTGTTAGTCAGTAGTCAGTAGTCAGTAGTCAGTACTCAGTACTCAGTACCCGGTACTCAGTTCTCAGTGCTCAGTTCTCAATCTCCGGCTGCGGCGGCGTATGACTTGCCGGAATCCCGCTCCGCTTGTTGCGCTACTACGTTCATTTCTTTTTCCAGTGACGAAAAGCGTTGCATGATCTCGTGAATGCGCAGCGTCATATTACGAATCGTCTCGATCTGGGCGCGGGTGTGGGCCGACAGGCTGCCGGGCTCGATCAGCAGCAGGTCCGAGTTGCCCAGCACGGAAGTGAGCGCGTTGTTCAGGTTGTGGCGCATTTCGACCATGTAGCGTCCGAGCATGGCCTGGCGCTCCAGCACGGTGCAGGCGGATTCGGACGCGCGGGCGCGGGCTTCGGCGCGGGAACGATGCACCGCCTCGCTCGCGGCCAGGACCAGCGTTTCCAGCCAACTGGTGGTTTCTGGCGACTCGTTGGGCCGGAGAATGGAAATGCGCGGCCAGCGCTCGCGCACCAGCTGCGCCGTGGCCGTATCGCGGCAAACGCAGAAGATGGGCTGGCTGGTCGAGTGCAGAGGTTCCAGGACCACCGAGAGCAGGTCGCGGCGAAGTTCCCCGACAATGGCTACGTCAAAGACGTCAACCGCGAAGCGCGGCCACAACTCGCCGCTCAGCAGAGTGAACGTAGGAACATTGCGCTCCATCTGCCAGCGCGCGGTAATGCGCCGGGAAAAGTCGACTTCGTCGGAGATGATCAGTACAGTCGGAGTTTCCACGACGGAGACTTTCCCTTTCCTAGCCTTTCTTTCCTGATGGCGGGCCTGATGGTGAGCCCGGCTGCGAAGGCGCGTCGGGCTCCCAGCCCGGCGTGCTGGTGACTTCGAACTCAGCGGGCTCGGCGCCTGCGCCGGCAGCTGCCGCCTTGGCCTTGGGTGCGGGCGCGGCAGACGGCGCCACAGCAGGTTTCGCAGCAGGCTTCGGCACGGCGCCCTTGGCCGCCGCTTTGGCCGCTCCAGCCACGGGTTTTGCCGCAGACGGCGCGCTTGCGCCGGATGCCGGCTGCGCAGCCGGTTTGGCCGCTGCCGCGGTGTTCCCTTTTGCTTCCGCCTCCGGTTTCCCCCGGCCCAGCGCGTATTCCACCGAGGCCCGCAGGTCGACCAGCATGCGCAACGGCTGGCCCGAGGAATACTCCGCCTGGAACATCACCTTCCACGACTGGCAGATCATGCGCAGGCGCATGATCGGTTCCTCGGCGGAGAACTGGGCGCGGCGGCAATCGATGGTTTCCACGCCCTTGTCTTCCAGTTCGGTCAGCCCGTCCAGAATCGTGTTGAGATCGCCCAGCATCAGGCGAAAGAAGGCGCGGCGCATGAGATAGCCGAAGCGCGTGAAAGCGACCAGGGCTACCGGCAGATAGAACAGTTCTCCAGCCTGGACTTTGGCCTTGCGTCCCTGCTCGAGCACGCCGCCGTGCAGCAGCTCGTCGAGGGAGCGACAGCGCCGCGCCGATTCCAGCACGCGATCGAGCGCATTCAGCCATACCGGAGTTTTCAGATCCACCTGGCTGAGCACGGGTTGCAGAGTCTGCGCCACGTAGGCCAGATCGACTTCGGAGTCGTCCACGCCGCTGGGCGCGATCTGGCTGAAATACTGCACCAGCAGGAAATCGATCTTGTCGCGGATGATATCGGTCTTGCTGGTCTTGGCCAGGAAATGCTGCAGCAGGTTCAGCAGCCCTTCCTGGGTCACCATCGCGCTGGTTTGCAGGAATTGCCGCAACTGGTGCACCTGGATGCGCTCATCCATTTCGTCGAGCCAGCGCTTGGCCTGTTCCACGGCGTCTTTTCCCGGGCAGTCGACGCCGGCTTCCAGGTCGTTGCAGGCTTGCACGTCGATGACGAACTCGCGCGCCAGTTCAAAGTAGATGGGATACAAGCGGCGAGCGGCATTCCATTGGGTTGCGAGATCTTGCGCAGGAGTGGGTGTGGTCATGGTTTCACGATCCAGTTCGGCACTTCGCCCAGAAAGCGTGCCGCCACGACCGTCTGGCCGGGATGATACTGCACGGCGACGACCGAGGCTTCGGTATCGAGCGAGCCGTCGGAGTTGCGCAGGCGCACCACGTCGGCGAACTCCAGCGGCGTCTTGCAGGCAAACAGAACTTCCCGGGGGGTGCCGAATTCGATGACGGTGCTTTCGGTGAAATTGGCGGTCGCGGGCGCCCCCGCTTCGAGCGTGCGGGCCAACTGTACCGGAATACGCACCGGCACCGCTTCGGGGAAAAACCGTGCCAGCCCGGCCACGGCGCCGTGGCTCTGCGTGTTCTGTGCGGTTGCTGCCGCCGGTTGTGCCAAGTGATTAAGAACTCCTTAACGGATTCGGGTCAGTTCGCAGTGCGATGACCGCGGGCAATGCGGCTGGGCTCCCCTCTCTTCCCGGTTAGGAAGAGCTTTTCGGGGAGCCGAGAGTCCGCAGTTCCAATCAGATGGCAAGCACGACCTCAACCAAAGCTGCGAACGAAAGGTCTAGCACTGGGGTGGTTGGTTTTTCAGCCACTTGCAGGGCAGCTGGCGAGCGCTGGCTGCCGTCGCTGGCCCATGGCGTCTCAACACGAGACATCCGTCTCACGCTCGTTCGGGAAATCGGCGTGCGGGCAAGGCCCGACGAGGATGAGGACTAAGAAAGCTCTGGCCTTGCGCGTGAGCATCCGAGGATCGTCTACTGCAGCGTGTGGCTCGACGAGCCTGATCCGGACGATCCGACGCTGATGTTGTAGCGCTTCAGCTTGCGATAGAGCGTGGCGCGGCTGATGCCGAGCATGCGTCCGGCCAGAGCCTTGTCGCCCTTGACCTGCTCGAAGACGCGCTGGATGGTGGCGCGCTCGATGTCTTCCAGATCGGTGGTCGACAGAGGAGCCTGCGGAGATGCGGCCAGGGCCGCGGCGAGATCGGGATCGAAGGCCACGGGGCGTTCCGCGTCCGGCGCAGCCGAGGGCAGGGTTCCGGCGGCGATGGAGGGCGGAAGATCGCCAAGATCGATGGTCTGTCCGTCGCCTAGAGCGATCGCGCGTTCGATGCAGTTCTCCAGTTCGCGCACGTTGCCGGGCCAGTCGTATTGCATGAGAGATTTCATGGCGGCGCTCGAGACCTGCTGCTCCGAGCCCGGGGCATAGCGTTCCAGGAACCAGTGCACCAGCATGGGAATGTCGCTGCGGCGCTCGCGCAGCGCGGGCACGTGCATGGTGACGACATTGAGCCGGAAATAAAGATCCTTGCGGAAGGTGCCGTTCTTGTAGGCGGCTTCCAGATCGCGGTTGGTGGCGGCGATCACGCGCACGTCCACTTTCACGCGCTGGTTGCTGCCTACGGGACGCACTTCCTTCTCCTGCAGCACGCGCAGCAATTTGGCCTGCAGCTCCAGAGGCAACTCGCCCACTTCGTCGAGAAAGATGCTGCCGCTGTCGGCGCTCTGAAATAATCCCTGCTTCGATCGCAGCGCGCCGGTGAAGGCTCCTTTTTCATAACCGAAGAGTTCACTTTCAATCAGCGTGGGCACCAGCGATCCGCAATCCACGGCCACGAAGGGACGCGCCGCAAAAGCCCCGCGGAAATGGATGGCGCGCGCCACCAGTTCCTTGCCGGTGCCGCTTTCGCCGTAGATGAGCACGGCCGTGCGCGTGTCTTTCAGGCGCGAGACCATGCGCAGGACCTCCTGAATGCGGGCGGAGGAGCCGACGATGCCGTGCACGGCGGTTTCCGAATCCATGCGCTGGCGGAGGAACTCGTTCTCCTCGACCAGGCGAACTTTTTCCGCCATGCGGCGCAGGAACAGGCGCAACTCCTCCAGCGGCGAAAACGGTTTGGTGATGTAGTCATACGCGCCCAGTTTCATGGCCTGCACCGCGGTCTCGATGGAGCCGTGCCCGGTCATGAGCGCGACTTCGATGCGGGGCAGAAGCTTTTTCACCTTCTCCAGGAACTCGAGCCCCGACATGTGCGGCATGACCAGGTCGGTCAGGACCATGTGCGCGGGCTGTTCTTCCAGAAGAGCCATGGCCGAGTCGCCGCTGTCGGCCTCCAGGCAGACGAAACCCAGCGCCTCGCCTACGGTGAAACAGAGTTTGCGGATGCTCTGCTCATCGTCGACGATCAGCAGGCGAATCCGTTGGTCTTCCTTGCTGGCTGCGTTGCTCACAGGGCCTTCCCCATGGTTCGTGAAACGACGTCGATCAACTGCTGCACGCGAAACGGCTTCTCCACGCAGGGAGCGCCGGTCTGGCGCAAGGTGGCAACCGTCTCCTCGTTGGCCACGTCGCCGGTGATGAACACAATGCGCCCGGCCAGGTCAGGGCGATGTTGCGCGATCCAGGCGTGCACCTGGCCGCCGTCGACGCCGCCCGGCGTGCGCATGTCGGAGACCACGCCGAGAAAGCCACCGTTCTCCAGCAGGCGCAGCGCGTCCACGCCAGATTCGCAGCACACCACGGGATAGCCGCTGCGCTCGAGCGCGGCCCGCACATACGCCATCACGGCGGGCTCATCCTCGATGAGCAGCACGGGCAGTGGGGAGGGTTGAACAGCCGGTAGGCTCATTTTTGTATCACTCCTGCGGCCACGCCGAAAGAAGCGGTGTGCTCCGCCGCCGGCAGGCGCACGATGAACGTGGCGCCCTGCCCGCCGAGGTTGTTGTGACAGAGAATCTCGCCGCCATGTTCCTTCACGATGCCGTAGCAGATGCTCAGGCCGAGGCCGGTGCCCTTCCCCACCTCCTTGGTGGTAAAGAAGGGGTCGAAGATCTTGTCGGGGTGGGAGATTCCGTTGCCGTTGTCGCGGAACGAAACCTCGACGGCGTCGCCGGCTTTGGTGGTCATGATCTCGATGCGCGGCGGACGGGCGACTTCGTGCACCGCATCATAGGCGTTGTTCATGATGTTGAGAAAGACCTGCTGCAGTTGATGGGCGTCGCCGATAACTTCCGGCAAGTGTTCGTCCAGATGCTCGATGACGTCGACGCCGTGGCTGGTGAAATCGTAGGAGCGCAGCTGAATGGTGCGGCGCAGAATGGAGTTGAGCTGCACGGCGTTGCGCTCGGGCGGCATCTGGCGGGCAAAGCTGAGCAAGTTCTGCACGATCTGCTTGGTGCGCTGCGCTTCCTGCAGAATCACGCGCAGATCCTTGCGGGCGGCTTCCGGGGTCTCGGGATTCTCCATGAGCAGATCGGCGAATCCCAGAATGGCGGTCAGCGGATTGTTGACTTCATGGGCGACGCCGGAGACCAACTGCCCGACCGCGGCCATCTTTTCGGCATGAATCAGCTTGTCGCGCAAGACGGCGGAATCGGTAATGTCGGTGAGCACGCAGACGATGCTGGTGACGTTGCCTTGCTCGTCGCGCATGGGGCTGAGATTGGCGGAGAACTGTCCGGCGACGCCGTTGCCCCGCATGATCTGCAATTCCAGGTTGTCGACCTGCTGCGCATTCAGAGTTTGATTCAGCGCGTCGGCCAGCGGACGGACATAGCCGGGAGCGGCGAATTCCAGCAGAGGATGGCCGAGCAGATCTCTCTGCTCGAAGCCGGCGGCCGCCCACCGCCGGTTGGCGTAGCTGATCAGGCCGGCGGTATCGGCCACCAGAATCAGGCTCTGGGTGTTGCTGAGAATCTTGCCCGAGAAATCACGCTCGCGGTACAGCTCCGACTGCGAGGTGCGCAGGCCGGTAACGTCGAGCATGAGGCCGCGAATCTGCAGCACCTGCCCGTGGTTGTCGTACAGGGCAAAGGCGTTGATCAGCACGTGAATGGGAGAACCATCCTTGCGGCGCAAGGTCGCTTCGTAGTTGCGCAGGTGTCCGTGCTCGGCCAGGATGGCCGTGTGCTGCTCGCGCTGCTCGGGAGAAGAATACAGCTGGGTGGGGATATCGATCTGCAGCAGCTCGTCGCGGCTGGAGTAGCCCAGCATGCGCACCATGGCGTCATTCACTTCGATGAAGCGCCCGGCGGGCGTGCTGAAGAAGAGCCCTTCCTGAATGTTGTCGAAGAGCTCGCGGTAGCGCCGTTCCGCTTCGCGGCGGTCCGAGATATCTTTCAGCACATGGATGGTCTGCACCGATTCGCGGGCGGCGTCCTGCACCCGTGAGGTCGAGATCAGATAGGTGCGATCGAAGACGGGATGGACGAATTCGTCGGCGTCGTCGGCCAGGGCGCGGCAGAAAGGGCAGGAATAGGGAGCGACATCGCTGGTCAGGGCCAGCAGCGAGCGCATGTCGACTCCGATCAGCTCCGCCGGCGGCACGCCGATCATCGCGGCCAGCGAGCGATTGACGCGCAACACCTTGTCGAACTGATCGTGCACCACAATGAAGTCGGTGATGGCGTCGAAGATGGCCATCCAGTGGCGGTTGGCCTGCTCGATGCGGGTGAAAAGCCGGGCGTTTTCCAGAGCCATGGCGGCGTGGCCAGCCATGGTTTCCAGGAAGATGCGGTCCTCGCCCTCGAGCGGACGGGCCCGGCCGGAGAGGCCGAGCAATCCGGCCAGCTGGCCGCTGGCGCCGCGCAGACGCACCAGCGTGCAATCGGTCCAGCCCAGGCCGAAAGCGGCATCCGCGCCGAGCAACTGCTCGGCCGAGGCGGCAACGACGGTGTCCTGATGAAGGGTCACAAACTCCGACAGAGCCGCGCCCAGGGCGGGCTCCAGGTCGCGGTCCAGCACGGGATGGGCCGTTTGCGGCGGTTTTTCCGTGTCCCCGGAAGGAAGTGTGGCCGCGGCCGGGCGCGGGGGATAGGCCGCCAGCAGCTGAAAATGGCCGTCCTGCGCGACCGCGAGAAACCCAGACCGGCAACCGCTCAACTCGGTGGCCCGGGCCACGAAGCGGCGGGCGAACTCGGACAAATGCAGGGTGCCGTCGATTTCGCGGGCCAGTTCGATCAGGGCCTCGGCGCGGCGCCGGTGTTGCTCCGACAAGTGCAGATTGCGGGCCGCCTCCAGCACCACCGCGGCCTGGTTCGACAAAGCGCGGGCGCGGCGAATGTCCTCCTGGGAAATGCCGGTGCCGTCGAGCCGGTCGAGCACGCCGAACATGCCCAGCACATCGCCGCCCGATCCCAGCAGGGGCACGGCCAGAATCTGGCGCAGGTTGTAGGTGGCGACGGCGTCCGGGTTGATGCCGGGGACCTGGCTGGCGTCGTCAGTCCAGAAAACTTCTTTGGCGCGCAGCGCTCGCGTCGCGACGCCTTCGGGGAACATCACGTCGACGCGGCGCGACTCGCCGCGATCGACGCCATAGCGGACCTGAAAGTGGTCTGCCTCGGCCAGGGCCACGAAGCAGCGGCCATAGCCCAGGAAGTCGGCGGCGTGGACGACAAAAGACTGCAGAAACTGCTCCAGGTCGGCGCTGGAACTGAGCTGCGAGGAAATCTCCAGCAACTCGTGCAGTTCCTTGGCCTGGGCATGGGCCGTAACGTGGAGCTCGGCATGGGCCACGGCGACCGCGCCAAAACCGGCGATGGCTGAGACCAGAGCTTTTTCCTCGCCCGTGAAAACGCCGTCCTGCCGCGGGTAGACGAGAATCGCGCCCTGGGTGCGCGAGGTGCGCAGCGGCGCCGCAATCAGCATCCCCGGCGAAACCAGAGTTCCCAGCGAATGCACTTCAGCGCCCACCGAAAGCGTCACGGGCTCGCCCGCGGCCAGGGCGCGCTGCGCCAGATCAGCCACGAAGCGCAGGGTCTGGCGGTCATGGCGGGCGCGCACGGCGTGGGCGAGTTGGGGCGTCTCGGCGGCAACCGCGCGCAGTTCGAACGGTCCATCGCGCTTCATCAGGACGCAGACCAGCGGCGTGCGCAGCAGCCGGCGCAGGCGGTCGGCCAGCGCTTCCAGCACCGAGGCCACATCGGGAGTCGCATGCAGGGCATGGGCGACGTCGGCCAGAATCTCGGCGCGGCGATGCTCTTCGCGCGAGGCTTCGCTCAGCCGCGTCGCTTCCAGCAGGCTGCCCAGTTGTCCGGCCAGGATGGTGGCCTTGGCGGCCAGGTCGTCGTTGAAGAATTCGGTGTTGCTGTCGTCGAGAAACGTGACCGCTCCGATGACTTCGTTAAACACCACGAGCGGGGCGGCCAGCAGAGAGCGCGCGCCGAATTGCACGAGCTGCGGCGCGGACGATTGCACGCGGTTGGCGAAGATGGTGCGCCGCTGCCGCACCGCTTCGGCGGTCACGGCGCCGTGCTCGGACCGAATGCGAATCCCGGCAAAACGCTCGGCCAGCTTGCCATCCGCGTGCTCGCCGACCAGTTCGTCACCCGCGTGGCAGCGCCAGAAGTAGACCCCGGGAACGCAGAAGAACTCGCGCGTGGCCTCGCAGAACAGCTGAATCAGCGCGGGGGCATCGGCCCGCTCGCTGGCCCGGCCGGCGATCCGCAATAAAAGCTGCTGGAAAGCTTCGTCGGAACTCGGAGCCAGAGCGCTTCCGCCCGAAATGGCCGAGGCTCGGCCCGTTTGGGGGCGCACTCCGCCGGGCGTCGAACCGGATGCCGATCCGATCATGGAGAGAAGTGGTTCGCGATTCACAAGTGCTTGAATCTAATGGGAAACTACAGGTCATCTCAATTTGAGTCAAGGGAAATGGGGGGAGGGGTGCCCGAGTGTGAAATCCCGAGAATTTGGTGAGACAGCGTCTCAGACTGAGAAACGCAGGGGCTGGAATCGGGAATGAGACTGGGCTCATTCTCTGAGCCGCGGCTGCGGATTCTAAGACTCCTGTTAAGTCCTTTTCCAACTAACAGATATAGGTCATTACTTCGGTTTCTTCCGGAGGTCACGGGTGGCCCAGCTGTTGCACGGCAAGGGTCACCAGCTTCTTCCATCAAGGAGGGATCGTGTCTCAAAGAACCGCAGCGGCCGTGTTGGCCGTCTTGACCCTGGCCCTAACCAGCTCGCCAGTCCCGGTAAGGGCGCAGCAGGCCCAAAGCGAGGAACTTGTGCGCCGGGCCAAGACCAAAGTGCAGCCCAGCTACCCCGAACTGGCGCGCAAGATGAATATTGCAGGCACGGTGAAGATCGAAGTGGTGGTTTCGCCCAACGGAGTGGTGAAGGATGCGCGGGTGGTGGGCGGGCACCCGGTGTTGGCCAGCGCGGCGCTGGATGCCGCCAAGAAATGGCGTTTCGAGCCGGCCGGGGGCGAAAGCTCGGGCATTATCGATTTCAAGTTTGAGCCGCGGTAGCGAGTGGCCGCGAGGAGACTGGGCATGACGATCGGCAAAAAGCTGTATTGGAGTTTCGGATTCATTCTGGGGATGGTCTTGTTGCTGTTTTTCGTGAACTGGGTGGCGGCCCGGCGCGCGGCGGCATCGCTGGAGCTGGCGGGCACGACCAACGCCGTCCGTTCCCAGATGATGCTCAATCGCCTTTATCTGGGCAACTACCTGCTCAGCGGCGACACCCGCGAAGTGGAACGCATGAACGAGGGTCTGCGCATCCTCAACGAAAAACTGGAACAGGGCAAGGCACTGGCCGCCTCCGATCAGACCAAGAGCGCGTTCAACAAAGTGCAGCAACTGGAACAATCCTGGAGCCACGAATTCGCTCAGGCGCTCATTGACAAGCGGAAGGACGTGGACGCGGGCAACGCCACCGTGGCCGAGCTACAGATCTTCTACCTGCAGAAAGACGCGTCCACCTGGGTCAAGAACTCAACCGATGCGCTGGATGCCGCCGACGAAGAGAACCACAAGCCAGGGGCTGAGCACAACAAATCGGACGAGAGCACCGCCAACTGGACGATCACGATCTCGGCGATCGGCACCCTGATTGCCTTTATTGCCGGCGCGCTGATCGCCTACCGCACCGCCAAGTCCATCACGCAACCGCTGGGCAACCTGATGAACGTGGCCCGGACCATCGGAAACACGGGCGACCTGGAACACAACATCGACGCCAGCCGCCAGGACGAACTGGGCGAACTGGCCCGCAGCTTTGCCCGCATGGTGGTCTACCTCAAGGAAATGGCTGGTGTTTCCGAGTCCATCGCTGGGGGCGACCTGACGGTGGAAGTCAAGCCGCGCTCCTCGCACGACACCCTGGGCAACGCATTCGCGCGCATGGTGGACGGGCTGGCCGGGCTGGTGCGCAGCGTGCGCGACGCCTCGTCGCAGGTGGCCAGCGCTTCCAACCAGGTGGCGGGCGCTTCCGACGACTCGGCCAAGATCGGGTTGCAGGCGTCGTCGGCCATCGATGAAGTCACCTCGACCATGCACGAGATGAGCGTCAACGTGCAGAACATGGTGAAGAGCACGCAGGTGCAGGCTTCGAGCGTGAGCGAGACGTCAGCCTCCATCGATCAGATGGTGGCTTCGATTCAGCGCGTGGCCGATACCGCCAAAGTGCTGCTCGACATTTCGAACCGCTCGCGCGAGGAAGTGCACAACGGCATCAATACCATGGAGAAGGCGACCGACGGGTTGACCCGCATCAACACCACCATCAACTCTTCCGGCGAAATCATCGGGGCGCTGGGACAGCGGGCCGACGATATCGGCAAGATCATCGAAGTCATCGACGATCTGGCCGAGCAGACCAACCTGCTGGCCCTGAACGCCGCCATCGAAGCCGCCCGCGCCGGCGAGCACGGCCTGGGCTTCGCGGTCGTGGCCGACGAAGTGCGCAAGCTGGCGGAAAAGTCGGCGCAGTCGACCAAAGAGATCTCCGAACTGATTCAGAGCATTCAGAAGGAAGCGCGCAAGGCGGTCGAGAACATGGACCGCTCCACCTCCATCGTGAACGAAGGGCTGGAGCTGGGCGGAGAGCTGAACGCGGCGCTGCGCAAGATCTCGAACGTGGTCACCGAGGTCTACAAGTTCGCGCAGGAAATCGGCGCGGCCACCAACGAGCAGTCGCACGGCTCATCGCAGATTGCGCGCGCCACCACGCGCCTCAACGAAATCACGCACGAAATCAACTCGGCGGTGGAAGAGCAGGCATCGGGAGCGCAGGCCGTGGTCAAGGCCATGGAGCGCATGCGCGAACTTGTGCAGCAGTCCACCTCCGGCTCAACCGAACTGGCGGCGTCTTCGGAGCAGATGTCGAAGATGTCGCGCGGGCTGCTGGAATTCATGGACCGCTTTGCCCTGGCCGAGACTTCGCGGCCGTCGCCGGGCGGAGACGCTTCGCGCACGCGGCGGGCGGCGGCGGGGGCGCAGGGTTAGGTCCTCGATTCCAGGAGACTCCAACCCCGGATCTCAACAAATATGAGCCGAGAACTCCATATTGTGGGCTTTCAGGTGGGACGCGAGACCTACGGCGTCCCCATCACTTCCCTGCACGAAATCGTGCGCGTTCCCGAGATCACCGCAGTGCCCGACGCGCCGGACTATCTGGAAGGCGTGATCAACCTGCGCGGCAAGATCGTTTCGGTCATGGACCTGCGCAAACGCTTCGGAGAGAAGTCAGCGGTACTCAAGAAGCAGAATCGCATTCTGGTGGTCGAGCATGGCGGCCGGCTGGCCGGGCTGATTGTCGACTCGGCGTCGGAGGTTCTCAAGATTCCGGCGGACGCGGTGGAAGTTCCTCCCGCGGTCTTTCAGGAAGGCGGGCTGAATTGCGTGACCGGGCTGGGAAAAGTCGGTGGACGCCTGGTGGTGATGCTCGACATGAACAAACTGCTGGCCCCGGGCAGCCTGCAGGTGAAGAGCGAAAACGGGGAGAAGAAGGCAGCAGCGGCAGCAACCAGGGGATAGGGACTAGAGGCTAGGGACTGGGAACCAGGGGCTAGGGTCTAGGGGCTAGACGTCAGGGGATTATCGATGACGGTGTTACTAACCCCTAGCCCCTATCCTCTAGACCCTGGCCCCTGACGAAAGAACGAGAGAACGCATGAGCACAACCGGAGCAGCACCTGCTCCCATACTGACGGAAGCGGAACTGAAGCTGCTGCAGGCGCTGGTGTACCAGGAGTGCGGCATGCACTTCGACGAGCGCCGCACGCATTTTCTTCAGGACCGGCTGCTGCGCCGATTGAAGGAGTGCCGTGCCGATTCGTTCTACGCCTACTACCGGCTGCTGATCAGCCGCGAAGGCCGGGACGAACTGACCAAGCTGCTGGAGAACCTGACCGTCAACGAGACCAGCTTCTTCCGGCACAAGGCGCAGCTGGACCTGTTTCAGAAACACACGCTGGAAGACTTGTTCCGGCAGAAAAGCTCGCGGCGGGAATATTCGATCCGCATCTGGAGCGCAGGCTGTTCGACCGGGCAGGAGGCGTACACGCTGGCCATGCTGGTGACCGACGCGCTGGCGTATTACTACCTGCGCAATCCGCTGCCGGTGGAACTGCCGCTGCCCAAGCCGCTGGTGCCGCCGCCGTGGCGGGTGGAGATTCTGGCCTCGGACATCAGCTACTCGGTGCTGCGCGCCGGGCAGGACGGGACGTACAGCGAGAATCAGATGGCGATGGTCGACTACGGCTATCGCCTGCGCTACTTCGACAAAGTCGCCGAGCGCTACGCAGTGAAGAAGGCGCTGAAGGAGATGGTGCACTTCGACTTTCACAATCTGAAGACGGAGTACCTGCCGCAGCGCAACGACGTGATTTTCTGCCGCAACGTGATGATGTACTTCGACGAGGCGGAACAGAAGCGGCTGATCGAGAAGTTTTATCGCTGCCTGAACACGCACGGCTACCTGTTCGTGGGGCACGCCGAGAGCCTGCTCGGGCTGACCAGCAAGTTTCACATGGTGCACAAAGACAGCGGCACGGCATACCAGCGGGTTGAGGTGAGGGAGTAAATGACGAATTCTCCCGATGAGCGCGGCCTGGAACTGCGGGAGCTCTTTTATGAGACTTCGCAGGAGCTGCTGCAGGCGCTCAACGACGAGGCGCTGAAGCTGGAGAAGAAGCCGGGCGACGAAGAGATCGTCCGGGGCATCCGGCGGACGGTGCACACGTTGAAGGGCGACTCGGCGGCGTGCGGGCTGCGCGCGCTGAGCGAACTGGCCCACCAGTTCGAGGACGCTTTGTCGCTGGAGGGTACGGCGGCGCATGCGGCGGTTGCCGAGATCGCTTTTGCCGCAGCTGACGTCTTCTCCGAGATGATCGCCGCCTACCGCAGCGGCGGCAAAATGCCGTCGACAAAAAGCCTGAGCAAGAAGATCGAAGATCTGACCTCGGCGCCGGCGGCCAGAAAAACGCGGCGCAAGAGCCCCAAGTCCGCCGCCTCGAAATCCGCCGCCGACTGGAGCGAGGCGGAGAAGCTGGCCATGACCCAGGCGCAGGCTTCGGGGCAGGATGTGCTGCACGTGGTGGTGAAGATCGATCCCCACTGCGCCATGCCCATCGCGGCGCGGCAGCTGGTGCACAACGCCATCAGCACGATGGGGCCGGTGATTGCGGCCCGGCCTGAGGCCAAATCGCCGACCCCGGCGAAGCAGCTGGAGTTCGTGCTGGCCAGCGTGCAGACCCCCGAGCAAATTGCCGCCAAGTGCAGGATTCCGACCATCGTGGAAGAAGTCACGCTGGAGATGATGCTGGCGGCCAGCGCAGTTTCGCCGCAGCCCGCTCCGGCGCCGATTCTGCCGGATCCGGAAGACAGGTCTGCCGAGGCTGCGCCCGCGCCGGAGGCTGCACCCGCTGCGGTTCCGGCTCCGGTGGTCGAGCCCACGGCCGCCACCGCCATCATGGAAAACATGCTGCGCGTGGAGGCCGGGCGCATCGACAGCGTGCTCAACCTGGTGGGCGAGCTGATCATCGGCAAGTCGATGTTGCAGCAGGCGCTGAGCGAGTTCTCCAAGCGCTATCCCAAGGAGTTGCTGCGCGGGCGCTTCGCCGACGCCATGGCCTTCCAGGCGCGCGTGCTCAACGATCTGCAGCGCTCGGTCATGAAGATCCGCATGGTGCCGGTCGAGCATCTGTTCCGGCGTTTTCCGCGCATGGTGCGCGACGTGGCGCGGCAGTGCGGCCGCGATGTCGAGCTGGTTCTGAGCGGGCAGGATACCGATCTCGATAAAGGCATTCTCGACGCCATTGCCGAGCCGCTCACGCACCTGGTGCGCAACGCCGTGAGCCACGGCATTGAGCCGGCGGAGGAGCGCAAGCGAGCGGGCAAAGCGGCGCACGGCATGGTCCGGCTGAACGCTTATCACCAGGGCAATCAGGTTGTGGTCGAAGTCACCGACGACGGACGCGGCATCGATGCCCAGAAGATTCGCGCCAAAGCCATCGAACTGGGCATGACCACGCCCGAAGAAGCGGCCCGGCTGACCGATGCGGAGACGCTCGACTTCATCTTCCGGCCCGGTTTCAGCACGGCAGACCAGGTCACCGAAGTTTCCGGACGCGGTGTGGGCATGGATGTGGTGCAGAGCGTGCTGCACCGGCTGAAGGCATCCATCAGCGTGGAGACGCATCCCGGGCAAGGCACCACCTTCCGGCTGAAGCTGCCGCTGACCCTGGCCATCATCAAGGCGCTGTTGTTCTGGGTGGAGCAGCGGCTGTACGCCATCCCGCTGAACGCGGTGATGGAGATTTCGCGCACCGCCGAATCGGAAGTGCATCAGGTCGACAACTACGAGGTGTTGCAACTGCGCAACCAGGTATTGCCCTTGCTGCGGCTGGGAAGGCCGGCTGGTGACGATCGCAAGGCCAAGCTTTTTGTGCTGGTCATTCTGGTGGGAGAAAGGAAATACGGTTTGGTAGTCGATGCGCTGGAAGGCGAAGGGGAATTGGTGATTAAGGCGCTCGATGACCAGACCTTCTCGACCGATCTGGTTTCCGGCGCCTCGATTCTGGGCGACGGGCGCGTGGTGCTGATCCTGAATCTGCCCGCGGTGGTCGAACATGTCGCGCGCGGGCGCTCCCCGGAAGCGGGCAAGATCAACACCGGGTTGTTGCTCACACACACCGATCGCCTGCGGCTGGCGCTGAACGCGGGCGCGGGAGGGCAGGCATGAAGACGAATCCCGTGCGCGTGCTGGTGGTCGACGACTCGGCGCTGATGCGCAAGCTGATTCCGCAGATGCTGGCGGCCGACGATTCGATCGAAGTGGTCGGCACCGCGATGGACGGGGCCTTCTGCCTGAAAAAGATTGAAGAGCTGAATCCCAACGTGATCACGCTCGACCTGGAAATGCCGGGGATGAACGGGATCGATACGCTGAAGGAGATCATGCGGCGGCGGCCGGTGCCGGTGATCGTATTCAGCTCGCACTCCACCGAAGGCGCCAGCGTCACCATGAAAGCGCTCGGGCTGGGCGCATTCGACTTTGTCACCAAGCCGAAAGACGCTTCCGCGCACATGGCGGAGACGGCGCGGGAGCTGATCGCCAAGGTCAAGGCGGCGGCGGAGTGCAAGCTGAAGCCGCGCTTCCGGACGGTCTCCTCCAGGCCCGAGAAAGTGTCGGGGCTTTCGGGAACGCCGACCAAGGTGGTGGCGATTGGAGTCTCCACGGGCGGGCCGCAGGCCATGGAATACCTGCTGTCGCAGCTGCCCGGCGATTTTCCGGGAACGATCGTGGTGGTGCAGCACATGCCGGAAGGATTTACCGACATGTTTGCGCGGCGGCTGGATGAAATCTGCGCCCTGCGCGTGAAGGAAGCGCAGTCGGGAGACACGCTGCAGCCGGGACGAGTGCTGATCTGCCCGGGCAGCCGCCACATGAAGGTCAAGCGGCTGCCGATGGGCGACATCGTGGTGCTGACGGACGAGCCGCGGGTGAACGGACATCGCCCCAGCGCGGACGTGCTGTTGCGCAGCGTGGCCGACGAGTTCAAGGCCAACGCGGTCGGCTTGCTGATGACCGGCATGGGCGACGACGGCGCCGAAGGACTGGGCGCGATGAAGCGAGAAGGCGGCATGACCATCGCGCAGAGCGAAGAGTCATGCGTGGTGTTTGGCATGCCCAAGGCGGCCATCGAACGGGGATATGCCCTGCGCGTGATTGGATTGGATGTGATGGGTGCGACGCTGCAGACGATTTGCGGCCGAGGCAAGGGATCGGACGTGGGCCGGGGCGCGCGCGCCGGAAGCTAGAGCCTGAAAGACTGGGTTTGGAAGATAGGTTTGGAAGACAGGTTTGGAAGATACAGATTCGGCACGGCTTACGCCGGAGCAGCGCACTAAGGTCGGAGGCTATGACCGGGGTGATCTGGCCGGAACCGGCTGGGCGTGATATGCAGTAACAGGGGAGGTCGTATGGAGCAGTTTGCGCCAGTGAAACGCAGCAAGGACGGGCAACCAGTCCGCTATTTGATCGTGGACGATTCCGTGTTTGCCCGCAAGAACCTGGCCCGCATGATCGAAACGTTCGGCGGGCAGGTGGCGGCCGAGGCCGGCGACGGCTTGACCGCCATCAGCGAGTTCGACCGCACGCATCCTGACATCGTGCTCATGGACATCACCATGCCGCAGATGGAAGGCATTGAAGCGGCCGAACGGATCGTGCAGCAGCATCCCGAAGCCCGCGTGGTGATGGTGTCGTCCGTCGGCTATCAGGAGAACATTGTGGCGGCGCTGCAGCGCGGCGCGCGCCATTTCGTGCAGAAGCCGGTGAAGCCGGAAGTGCTCTACGAAGTCATCAAGTACGTGCTGGGCGAAGACGGCGCCGTGGCCAGTGCCGCGGGAGCGGGAGTCTAAGCAATGAAGATGGAACTGATCCAGCCTTTCATCAACGCGGCCGATGCCGTGTTGTCACAAGGCCTGCAGGGCGAGACCAAGGTGATCAACCTCACCATGGAAGAGGACGCCTATCGCCGCAAAGGTGTGGCCGGAATGATCGCTCTGACCGGCGACATCGAGGGCCGGATCATTCTCGATCTCGAAGCGCAGACGGCGGTCAAGGTGGCCAGCCACTACGCGGGCGCAGAGCTGCCCGAGTCGGACTCGCTGGTCAAGGAAACCATCTTTGAGCTGGCCAACCAGGTCGTGGGCAACGCCATTTCGGCGCTGAACGACCAGGGCTTTCACTTCCGCGTGCACCCCCCGCTCCTGCTCACTGCGAAGGAAGGCGACAAGACCAGCGAAGACACCGAAGCGCTGATGATCTGCTTCGAGACCCCCCTCGGCAACGTCTTCATGAACGTCGCCCTGCGCTACAACAAACGCAGAATGGCCGACTACGCGGCGATGGGAGCGTAACCCCAGTTGCCAGTAGCCAGTTGTCAGTTGTCAGTGAGCAACTTTCCTGACGCCGGGCGTCTGCCCTGGCTTTCTCCAACATCTCGTTCAGAAACGGCCTTGTAGAAGGCGGGGTGGTGGCCCAGCCTTGACGGCGGATTCTTGTTTGCGCCACCTATGCGAGGGTGCCCCGTCCTTGCATTCTTGGCAAGGGCGGGTACGATGCTGCCGGACACCACCGTTTTGTCTCATGTCCAAACCCTGTCGTGTCTGCGTTCGTAGTTCCCACCCTTGACAAAGAACGTCAAGGATGAGGCATGTGCAGTTTTCCATAGGGTTCATCCCGCCTGCTTCGATTTTCCCGCAATTTGTAGAAGAGGTCTTCGACCTTCCTGCGCCAGTCTTTAGCCTGACGGACTCTCGGGCTGCCACTTTATTGCATCGACCTCAGTTGGATTTCTGCGCGGGGGAAGACTGTGACGCGGCCGCTTTTTCTTTGGCGCGGGCGAGAAGCGCGGTGAAACGGGGATCGCTGCGCAGCGATTTCAAGTCGTCGTCCTCGGCCATGTGACTGGCGTCAGAAAAGCCACGCTCGACCGCCTGTTGGAGATTTTCCAGCGCCAGGTCCGATTGGCTGCCCAGAGCTGCAGCGCAGGCGTAGTTGTACCAGAAGGTGGCCAGGTGCGCAGGCGACTGGGTGCGGGCGACCGCGTCAAGGTAGCTGGAGTACAGCGTTCGGGCTTCGGCGACTTTGCCTTCGCGAAGCAGGATTGAGGCGAGAGCGACAACGTCGTCCAGCGTCTCGGGATGCTCCGGCCCGAAAATACGGCGCTCGCCATCCACAGCCTGGCGCTGCAGTTTTTCCGCCTCGGCCAGGCGGCCCTGGTTGCGCAGGCAATTCGCCAGGCTGCTTACGGTCGCCAGAGTTTCAGGATTTTCCGGGCCCATCACCCTGCGCTGCGCTTCGAGGGTTGGCCGATAGAGGGCTTCCGCCTCGGAATACCGCTTTTCGGCGGTCAGAGTGTTCGCCAGATTCAACGTCCCCGCGAGCGTGTCGGGATGTTCGGGACCGAGAACGCGAGTGCGCGCCGCGAGGGTTTCGCGCTGAAGTTTTTCAGCTTCGTCGAGGCGGCCCTCTTCTTTGAAAACACTGGCCAGATTGGACGCGGTGGAGAGCGTGTCCGGGTCCTCGGCGCCGCGCGTGCGCTTCTGAATCTCGAGAGTTTTCTGATAGAGCTGCTCGGCCTCGGGAAGGCGGCTTTCATCGTCCAGATCGTTGGCCAGCTGGTTCATGCAAAGAAGCGTTTCGGCGTTTTCTGCGCCGCGGTACCGCACGGAGAGATCGAGTTCGTCGCGCAGCAATTTCTCCGCTTCCGGATATTTGGCCTCGTCTTCGAGTGCCTGGGCGCGATCGCCCATCAATACCAGCGTAAGCGGATCGTGCGGACCGAGAGTACGTTTGCTTCCTTCGATAGTCTCGGCCAGAAGGCTGTCGGCTTCCTGGTGGCGTCCTTCCCGGAGAAGAAGAAAGGCGAGGAGCCCCATGGAATTTAACGTGTTGGGATTCAGCGTTCCCGCTTTGCGGCCGGCCGCGACTGAGTCCCGGAGCAGGTTCTCAGCTTGCGGCAAAAGGCCGAGGTTGGCATAGACGTGCCCCATGGTGCCCATCAATTGAGACTGGAGCTCGGGATCGCTGGAAAGCTTGGTCTCGATTTCCTTTGAAGACTTCTCCAGGATTTCGCGGGCCGTGACCGAGTTGCCATGGGCTTCATTGGGATCGGACACCTTGAACATGTCGGTCATGAAGGCCGTGATGCGGTTGGCGCGGTCCCGTTCCCGGGTAATCCGGCGCACCTGCACCGACTGCATCACCGCAAAGCCGGCGAGCAGCAGAACCAGGCTTGCAATCACGGCCACGCCCAGGCGATGCCGACGTACGTACTTCCGCAATCGGTAGCCTGGGCTGGCGGGACGCGCCACGACCGGCTCATGGCGCAGATATCGCTCGATGTCGGCCGCCAGCTCGGATGGGGTTCCATAGCGCCGGGAACGATCCTTCTCCAGCGCTTTCATGGTGATCCAGTCCAGGTCGCCGTGCAGCAGGCTGACCAGGTGCCGGGGCTCCGTCCCTCGAACTACCGCCGCCGTTTTGGAAGAGTCTTTCTTTGTGCTGACCTTGGTGCTGGGACGCGGCGGATCTTCCTCCCGCAAGTGCCGCAGAAACTCGTCGAAGGGCTGCTTGCGCCAATCCCTGGTTTCGAAAGGCAGAAATCCGGTCAGCAGCTCATAGAGCACCGCGCCCAGCGAGTACACGTCGGTGCGCGTGTCCACGTCCAGCACGCCGGGATCAGCCTGCTCCGGGCTCATGTAGCCGGGCGTCCCCACCCAGCCGCCCGCCTGAGTAAACATGGTCTGGCCGTCGATTTGCCGACTCGCCGCCTTAGCCAGCCCG
This sequence comes from Candidatus Sulfotelmatobacter sp., assembly GCA_035266285.1. Classification (GTDB taxonomy): domain Bacteria; phylum Acidobacteriota; class Terriglobia; order Terriglobales; family Acidobacteriaceae; genus Sulfotelmatobacter. The sequence goes on along the minus strand of DATFNR010000049.1, from coordinate 36,550 downwards.
AAATCGATAATGCGGGGCACCGGTTTGCCGTCCACTTCTACGACCAGGATGTTGGCCGGCTTGAGGTCGCGGTGCATGATGGCCTTCTGGTGCGCATGCTGCACGCCCTCGCAGACCTTGACCAGCAATTCCAATCGCTCACGAATCCGGAGCCGCTTGCGATCGCAGTAGTCCGTGATGGGCACGCCGGGCACGTACTCCATCACAAAGTAGGGTTGACCGTCGGGAGTGGCTCCGGCGTCAAACACCTTGGCAATCGCCGGATGCTCCATGATGGCCAGCGACTGGCGCTCGGCGTAGAAGCGCTGCAACACGGAGTCGTCGTAGCGGCCGACCTTGATGAGTTTCAGCGCGACCTGCCGCTGAAGCGGAGCGGTTTGCTCTGCCAACCAGACCTGTCCCATGCCGCCTTCACCAAGTTTGCGGATCAGCTGGTAGGGGCCAATGGATTTGAGTTCTGCGGCGCGTTCGGCTGCTGAAAACGCGGCGGCGGCAGAACTGCTCAGGGTCGCGTTCGGATCGGAAGTCGCAGAGGTGACAAGCGCGTCAGGGTTGGCGTCCCCGGCGCGCCCATCCTTTTCGCTCATAACCACTCCGCGGAGCCAGAAGAAGTCTAAGCACGTCAAAAATGGCTGTCAACTGACCTTGAATCGCCCTGGCATGAAGGTAACCGGGATAGAGGAATTGCGCCGGCCTACGCCAGCAGCGGCAGCTGCGGGCCCGAGGGTGCGTCGGAATCCTCGGCCGGATCGGCGAACTTTCTGAGCTCAGGATACTTTTGAATTAACGTGGGCGGGGCGTTCACTCTCTTACCGCCGATCATCGCCTTCAGCTCCAGCGCGTTGACTCCGGCTTTGCTTTCGAAGTGATTGTTGGTGATGACGTAGGTGGTCTGCGCGCGCTCAGCGACGTTCGCGATTCGCTCCTTCCAGCCTTCTAGTTCCCTTTCCTTGTAGAGATAGTTGTAGCGGTCGTTGCGATTGTCGGAGTCGAACCACTCGGCATAGTTGCGTCCGTGGAGACGCACGTAGGCGATGGGCGCGGTGACGTGTTCGGTGGGGGCAAGCGAGCGTCCGATGACCGGCTGGTCGATGTTGCAGAAGCCGACGCCCTGGTGCGCGAACGCGGCCAGAGTTTCGGGATTGTTCCAGCTGGAGTCGCGCACCTCGACTACGCGCGGATACTCGATGAACTGGCGAAGCAGCCGGTCGAGATACTCCCGGTTCAGCGACGTGTTCTTGTAGGAGACGGGAAACTGGATGAGCAGCGCGCCCAGGCGGCCTTGGTTGGCCAGCGCATCGAGGCCTTCGCGGGTGAGGCGCTCGTCCTCGTCGGTGGGGCGGATGGTGGCGGCGGAGGTCGGCTCCATCACCGCGATCGGCGAGTGGGTGAAGGCGCGGTAGAGCTTGGCGGTGAAAAGAAATCCCGGATTCACCGCCGCGACTTTGCGGCACCAGAGCTTGACCAGCTCGGGCTTGAGCGGGCCGTAGAACGAAGTGTTGATTTCGGTGGTGTCGAAAAAGCGCGCCAGATATTCGAGCGGATGCACCTTGCGGCGCAGCATGCCCGGCGGATAGAAGATGCCGTCCCAGTCCTTGTAAGACCAGCCCGCGGTGCCGACGCGAACCTGCCGCGAAGCCAGCTCGGGAAGCGAAACTCGTGCCGTGGATTCCATGGGTGGAACCGCAGACGGAGGGCAGGGGAAGCGTAGCACAACCCACAAAGCACCAAACCGGAAGCGAGGGCGGCCATCGTTACGCTTTACGTAATGCATATTCTGAAGTATACTGCCTTGTGATCGCCAGCTACCGAGACAAGCGGACTCGGGACTTTGCTGCGGGCAAGCGGGTAAAGGCATTTTCTGGCATCCAGCGTATGGCCCGGCTGAAGCTGGATCGCCTGGAGGCTGCCGTCAACCTGCGCGATCTGGCAGTTTTGCCGGGAAACCGTTTTGAAGGCTTGAAAGGCGACCGGGCAGGACAGTACAGCATTCGCATCAACGATCAGTGGCGGATCTGTTTCGAGTGGCAGGAAAACGCATCCGGTCCATCCAGCGTTGAAATTGTCGACTATCACTAGGAGAAAGAATGGCGCTGACGGCAATTCACCCCGGTGAGCACTTGGCAGAGGAACTCCGCGAGCTGCAGATGAGCGCTGCGGAACTGGCGCGGCAGCTGCGCGTCCCCACCAACCGCATCACGGAAATCCTGAACGGACGGCGCGCCGTCACGGGTGACACAGCGCTTCGACTGGCTCATTTCTTCGGCACGTCCGCAGAATTCTGGCTCAACCTGCAGGGCCTCTACGAGATTCGGCTGGCCGAGAGAAAAGCCGGCAAAAGCATCCGATCGTTGCCGACGTTGAAGGACGTCGAGCACGCGTCGGCCTAGGCTCGCGCCGGCTGTCCAACCCTCAGGGGCTAAAGCCCCACCCAATCTTGCGCGCAAGCGGCACAGCTGAAGCTGTGCCCTTCCCGGCTCCGCCTCAGGCGATGACCCCTCAATTGTTTTCACGATCTGTTGATCCGCTGATCGATTTCCCGGCTTACTCCAGCGACAGCACCACCCAATACACGCCCGTGGGATAGGTGTCGGTGCGGCCGTAGCAGGCGCCGACTGAGAAGGTGCGCACGTTGTGAGTGGCCAGAGCGTGAGTTGCGCCGCTGGGCAGGGTTTCTGGATGCAGGCTGGTGTAGGTCATCACCGTGTAACGGTCGGCGAGATGGCGGACGGCCTGGGTTCCGAGCTTGTCGGCCTGCACCATGGAACACGCAGCTTCGTCGGCGACGAGTAAATCGCGGCGCGCGAGTTCGGCCTGGCCGGCCTGGCGGCGCGTCTGATTGACGGCCGCCGCGATGCGCTCCTTGACTTCGGCGGAAGAATAATTGGGGAGGGCATGGCCGAAGTCCTGGACGATGTAGAGCCGGTCTCCGTCGCGTACCACGCCCAGCCCGACCACGTTGTAAGCCGGGTTGAGCAGGTTGGCGCGATGCGGCGGCGAGAGCATGAGATGTTGGTGGCCGTGCTCGGCGTCATAGTCGAGGGCCACATTTTCACCTTCCTGGTCGAGCTGGAGGCTGGTGGCGGCAGCCAGGCGCTCGGGCAACGAGACTTCGCCATCAAACTGATGCGAGAGACGCTGCGCGTCAAGCATGGCCTGGGCGTGCACGCGGGCAGCTTCAGAGAGTCCGGGATCGAGGGTCAGCGCAGGCGCGCCGGCTTGCTGCCGCGACTGGTTGGCGAGCGCAAGAAGCCGTTGCGCGTCTTGAGATTCTGGGTTCTTGAACGGGATGTCTGGAGCTTTCGCGGAGACGGGCTTCAGCGTGGCTTTCTGCGCGGCCTGCAGGGGCTCCGGATTTCCTGCCGCAGCCATGGAGCCGCTCCGGGGCTGCAAGGTCGCCGTGCCCGTGGCCAGGAGGAATGCCAGCAATAGTCTTGCGCTTCTATGCATCCCGTTTTAGTGGCCCACTCGACCAGACCCTGGGAAGGATCCCGTTTGAGCACCTGCGTTGTTCCGCTCAAACTTGCCGCAGATGCTAGGCTAGAAGCTGGAATTGAGGTCCAGAAGTTACCTGCGTCTATGGAACCAGGGATCAGTGGGGTCATTGGCCTGTTGTTTGGCGTGCTGCTGGGCTGGCTGGCCTTGCGCTCGCGGACGGCTGCGCTGAAGGCGCGTTTGTCGTTGATGGAGAAGGAATTATCGTCTCGAAACGCCGATCTGGCGCGGCTTTTGGCGGATCAGCGACAGCTGGTGGAGGCCCGGGCCAGACTGGAATCGGCGCTGGAATTGGAACGAAAGGCCAGCAACGAAAAGATCGAATTGCTGACCCGCGCCGGGGCTCGCGCCAATGAAGACTTGCAGAATGCCTTTAAGGCGCTGGCTGCGGACGCGCTCAAGAGCAACAATTCATCGTTTCTGCAGATTGCGCAGGAAACGTTAAAGCGGTTTCAGAGCGAGGCCAAGGGCGATCTTGATGTGCGGCAAAAGGCGGTCGCGGACCTGGTCGCTCCTGTGCGCGAGTCGCTCGCGAAGGTGGATGAGCAGATTCATCAGATGGAAAACGCGCGCAGCCAAGCTTACGGCGATTTGAAGGCGCAGGTGCAATCCCTCATCGTGACGCAGAGCGAGTTGCGCTCGGAAACCGGCAATCTGGTACGCGCGCTGCGGACTCCGAATGTGCGGGGGCGCTGGGGCGAGATCCAGTTGCGGCGGGTGGTCGAAATCGCCGGGATGCTGCCTTATTGCGATTTCGCCGAGCAGGAGACCATCACCACCGACGCAGGGAGGATGCGCCCCGACCTGGTCGTGAAACTACCCGGCGGCAAGAATGTTGTGGTCGACGCCAAGACGCCGCTGCAAGCGTTCCTTGAGGCATTTGAAACGAACGACGAAGAGGCTCGGCGTGCCTGCCTGGCCGCTCATGCCCGGCAAGTGCGCGACCACATGAAGACGCTGAGCGGCAAGAGTTATTGGGAACAATTCGAGGCCACGCCGGAGTTCGTTGTGATGTTTCTGCCCGGCGAGACATTTTTCAGCGCCGCGCTGGAGCAGGATCCGGGCCTGATCGAGCAGGGGGTTCTGCAGCGGGTGATTCCCGCGTCGCCGACGACGCTGATCGCGCTGCTGAAGGCGGTCGCCTACGGATGGAATCAGGAAAAGCTGGCGCGCAACGCGCAGCAGATCAGCGCTTTGGGCAAAGAACTTCACGATCGCCTGCGGTATCTGGCCGGGCATATCACTTCCGTTGGAGCCAACCTGGATCGTGCGGTGGAGTCCTATAACAAGGCCGTCGGGTCACTTGAAACGCGGGTGCTGGTTTCTGCCCGGAAGTTTGCCGAACTCGGCACCTCGGTCGCCGAGGATATTCCGGAACTTGCGCCCATTGAGACCAGCGCGCGCGCCCTATCGTTCGAGTGGGACGAAGAGCCGCCACAGAGCTCCGAGGAGCGCAAAGCCGGGTAGATCTGCCCGCTCCGCGGTATTCTGCAATGCAGCGGGCTCGCCTCCAACATCCTTTGCTCCAACATCCTGGAGTGGTACCGCGCACATCCTATGATTGAGCAGAGGCGCCATCTGCTACGCGAATTGGTCTGTGTAAACCCAAGACTTGCAAGGGGGAACGGCTACCGAATCCCACAGGAACATCCAGAAATACATAGTGGACGTTCGAAGGAGCGTCTATAATTTTGGAAGTCGCTTTTAACGTTGGACTTAGCCCTGCGGAGCCGGTCAGAAAACATGGCAGCGAAGTTGCTCATTCAAGATCGCCAGGGTGCCAACCCTCTCCAGCCCGTCAAGGGCTCGGGGGCAGAGCTCAAGCCCATGAACCGGGAAAGCCAAGCACGTTTCGTCGCCGTTCTTCTGTTCCTGCTGACCCTGGCTGCGACGGTATTGGCCGGCTTCAATTTTCAGGCGGAACGAAGAGCAACCTCTCCCGACGACGGCGTGGGATGGGTGGAGCACGGTGACCGCCTGGTCGCCGATCAGGTGGAGGCGGATGGACCCGGCGCCAAGGCCGGAATCAAGACCGGCGATCAGCTGGTTTCAGTCAACGGCCAGGACGTCAAGAACACGGCCGGACTGGAGCGGCAACTCTACCGCACGGGCATCTGGTCGAAGGCGGTCTACTCGCTGGTTCGGCAGTCGGTGACGCTCGACTCCAACGTCATTCTGATTCCTGCCGACCGCTCGCTCAACAACTGGCTGCGGCTGATTGCGCTGATCTATCTGGGAATCGGCCTGTATGTCCTGCTGCGGCGCTGGACGGCGCCGGGATCGACGCATTTCTACATTTTCTGCCTGGTTTCGTTCATTGCCTACTCCTTCAAATACACGGGCAAGTTCAACGACTTTGACTGGACGATTTACTGGTCGAACATCGTCGCCTGGGTGCTCCAGCCGGCGCTGTTTCTGCACTTTGTCCTGATCTTCCCGGAAAAGCGCTACTTCGTGCGCCGGCACCCGTGGGCGCTCAGTCTGGTCTATGCGCCGGGTGCGCTCCTGCTGGCTGCGCGGCTGCTGGCGATGCGCCTGCTGGAAGCCTCCGGACGGCTGAGCCGCGGCATGGACCGGCTTGACCTCTCCTACGGTGCAGTGTTCTTTCTGCTGGCTGCCGCGGCCCTCTGGCACAGCTACCAGCGGGCAGGCACGACGATCCTGCGCCAGCAGCTGAAGTGGGTCACGCGGGGCACGGTGCTGGCGGTTGCTCCCTATACGCTGCTGTATGTCCTTTCCTACGTGTTTCCGCACGCGATGGCCTGGCTGCCGGGCGGGGCGGTAAAGCTGTCGGTGCTGTCGCTGGGGCTGCTGCCGCTGACCTTCGGCTATGCCATCTTCCGCTATCGCTTGATGGACGTCGACCTGATCTTCAAGCGCGGCGTGGTTTACACGCTGGCAGCCGCGACCGTGGCCGGCCTGTATTTTGCGCTGATCGCGGGCGTGGCCTCGCTGGTGCAGATGCAGAGGCCGACCAGCGGAGCCCTGGGATTGATTCTGGCGGTGGTGGTCACGGCCTTGCTGTTCGATCCGGTGCGCAAGTGGATTCAAGACCGCGTCGATCAGTTTTTCTATCGGACGCGCTACGACTATCGCCGCACGCTGCTGGAGTTTGGACGCGAACTGAGCTCGGAGATGGATTTGAATGCGTTGCATTCTTCCGTTCTCGACCGTCTGTCGCGCACGCTCGCGGTCGACCGGCTTGCCATGTTTCTGAACGCGGGCGAGGAACCGGAACGGTTCGTGCTGTCGAAGTCGTCGGGCATTGTGGCGCCGCCGAATCTCGACCTCAGTTTTCTCGCGGTTCCGCGGCCGGAGCAGGCGGGACATCTGTTCTTCGAGAACACGCACCAGGTACCGCGGGAAACCGACGGGGCGCAGCAGGCGATCGCGCGTCTTGATTTGAACTACTACATTCCCTGCCGCGCGCAGCAGAAGACGGTCGCGGTGCTGGGCCTGGGCAAAACCGTCAAGGGAGATTTCCTTTCCAGCGAAGACGTTGAACTGCTGGAGACGCTGGGCGGATATCTGGGCATCGCCATTCAGAACGGACGGCTGTACGCCTCGCTGCAGCAGAAGGTGGCCGAATACGAGCGGCTCAAGGACTTCAACGAGAACATCGTCGAGTCGATCAACGTGGGCGTGATGGCGCTCGACATGGAGGACCGGATCGAGAGCTGGAACGCGCAGATGGAAGTGATGTACGCGCTGCCGCGCTGGCAGGCGCTCACCCAACCCCTGCAGACGGTCTTCCCGGATGAATTCGTCGAGGAGTTCTACCGTGTCCGGCAGAATCCAGGAATCAGCAATCTGTACAAGTTCCGCATGAAGACGCCGGCGGGGGAGACGCGCACGGTGAATGTGGCCATTGCGCCGCTGGTCACGCGTAAGTTCCAGGTCATCGGACGGCTGGTCATCATGGACGACATTACCCAGCGCGTGGAACTTGAGAGCCAGCTTTCGCAGGCCGACAAGCTCTCTTCGATCGGCTTGCTGGCTGCCGGTGTGGCGCATGAAGTGAACACGCCGCTGGCTGTGATTTCGTCGTACACGCAGATGCTGGCCAAGCAGTTGCAGGGCGATCCGCAGAAATCCGGCTTGCTGGATAAGATTACGCGGCAAACCTTCCGCGCCTCGGAGATCGTCAACAACCTGTTGAACTTCTCGCGCACCAGCGGGACGGAGTTTGCCGACGTCGATATCAACAAGATTATTACCGACACGCTGGCGCTGCTGGAGCACCAGTTCAAGACCGCGAAGATTCAGGTGCGTTCGGATCTGGCTCCGTCCATTTCGCCGATCCTGGGAAATCAGGGCAGACTGCAGCAGGTTTTTCTGAATCTGTTTCTCAACGCCAAGGACGCCATGGCCGGCGGGGGCACGTTGAGCGTGGCCACGTCGAACGGGGAACTGGTCAGTGTGCGGGTCTCTGACACCGGCTCGGGCATTGCCCCCGAGCACATCCAGCGCATCTACGACCCCTTCTTCACCACCAAGACTTCGGTCAAAGAGGGACAAAATCGCGGCACCGGGCTGGGCCTCTCGGTGACCTACGGAATCATCCAAGAACATGCGGGCAAGATTCGCGTCGAGAGCCATCCCGGCGCGGGGACTACGTTTGCGCTGGACTTTCCGCTCAGCAAGAAGGTGACTCATGTCTGAAGCGGTCCTGATTTCGCGAGGAACGCTGCACGGGGATTCGTCTCCGGCCGGCTCGGTGCTCATCATTGACGATGAGGCGGAGATTCGCGAATCGCTGGAGACGCTGCTCGAACTGGAGGGTTTCGAAGTCGAAACCGCGGGGACGGGCGAAGACGGGCTGGCGCGGATCGGAGATCGGCCCTTTGATCTGGTGCTGCTCGACCTGGCTCTGCCTGGGGCTGACGGCATGGAGATTCTTTCCGAGATTCGCTCTCATGATGCGAATCTGCCGGTCATCATGATTACCGCCTACGGCACGGTGGAGAACGCGGTGCGCGCCATGCAGTTCGGAGCCACCAACTTCGTTCAGAAACCGTGGGACAACGAGAAGCTGCTGGCGGACGTGCGGGCTGCCGTCGGACGGCGGCGCGCGGAAGAAGAAAACGTCCAGCTCAAGCGCGCCCTCAAGCAGCGCTACAACTTCACCAACATCGTGGGCAAGAGCGAGCCCATGCTGAAGATTTTTGACCTGGTGGGGCAGGTGGCGAACAGCCGCTCGACCGTGCTGTTGCAGGGCGAAAGCGGGACGGGCAAGGAAGTGATCGCCAAGGCCGTGCACCTGAACTCATCCCGGCGCGATAAACCGTTCGTTCCGGTGAATACGGGATCGATGCCGGCCGATCTGCTCGAGTCGACACTCTTCGGCCATGTGAAGGGCGCGTTCACCAGCGCCGTCGCTTCGAAGAAAGGCCTGTTCGAAGTGGCGGACAAGGGCACCCTGTTCCTCGACGAAATCGCGACCATGGGGCTGGAAACGCAGGCCAAGATTCTGCGCGTGCTGCAGGACCGGCGCTTCATGCACCTGGGCGGCATCCAGGAACTTCAGGTCGACGTGCGCATCATCGCCGCCACGAACGTTGATTTGCGGCAGCAGGTGCGCGAGGGGCGATTCCGCGAAGACTTGTTTTACCGCTTGAACGTGATCACCATCGAACTGCCGCCGCTGCGCCAGCGCAAGGAAGACATTCCGCTGCTGGTCGAATTCTTCCTGAAGAGATACGCCGAGGAGAACGATCGTCCGGTGCCGCGTATGACTCCCGAAGCGTTGCGTCCGCTCATGGCGTATTCCTGGCCGGGCAATGTGCGCGAACTGGAGAATGTCATCGAGCGCGCGGTGGTGCTCTCCTCGGGGCCCGAGATCAGCTCCGACCTGCTTCCCGACTCCATGCTGGGGCGCGGGTCGTCCCTTTCCATCCATGACTCGCCGTCGGACGCTTCCCTGTTCGAAATCGTGGAAGAGGTGGAACGGCGCGTCATCACCGATATGCTCGAACGCTGCAACTGGAACCAGACCGAGGCCGCCGAGCGCTTCCACGTGCCGCTGTCGACGCTGAACCAGAAAATCCGCCGGCTGAATATTGAGATTAAGAAGAAGGGGCGAGGGTAGAGCAGGTCTCAGGTTTCGGTCAATGAGCGCAATCGCGATGTTTCGCCAATTGAGACGATAGCCTAGCAGCCACGCTTGGATTACTTCCGGTTTGCCGACCAACCGTCCAGAATCGTGGACGCTCAGAACTCCAACCGCGCCTGAAAGGCGATCATTCGTGGACTGCTATCGCCACCCAATCCGACTCCCAGCAAGCCGGTCGGCGGAGAAGTTGTGGACGTTAGCGCTCCAAATCCACTCTGCGTCGAAGAATTTCCTGGAATGCCGGCCTGCACCATGCTGGGAAGCGCGAAATTCGGATGGTTGAAGACATTGAAAAACTGACCCTCGACCCGCAGCTTCACATGCTCCGTCAAGGAAAACAATTTTGTCAGGTAGAAGTCACTCCAGAGGAAATCGGGACCACGCAGGGCATTGCGGCCGAGGCTTCCGAATTGGCAAGTTTGCGGGCTGTCGCCGCCATAGCACTGCCCTGTACTCGGATCGACTGCCGATACGAACGCGTCCGGATTGAGCCACTGCAGCGTTCCCGCTTGTGTTACACCCGGAATCGGATGATGCTCATACAGCGGAACACCGGGAACGATACTGGCAAACTGCGGCCCACTGCCCTGCACAATTCCCTCTTGCTGTCCCGTGCTTGGATTGGCAGCTGAGTAGGGCGTGCTCAGCACCGAGAACGGTACTCCGCTGTGCCAAAACGCTGTTCCGGAAATCTGCCAGCCGTTGAGCGCATAGCCCAGAGAATGATTCCACACTCGAACCGGCAACTGATACACATACTGCGCGTTGAGATTGTGCCGGATGTCATAGTCACAAGGCCCATAATCGCGGGCCAGGTCTCCCGGCAGAGGCGAGAGAATCCCTCCTGCGGAAAACGGAAGGAACCCTCCGTTCGAGACCGTATCCATGCAACGGCTCCAAGTGTAGTTGACCTGTCCTTGCAGGCCATGGCTGAGCCGTTTCATCGCGGTCAGTTGAAGACCGTTGTAGTGGCTGTTCGCGCCGGTGGAGAACTGCGTCACCGCACCGAATCGTGGATCGGTCGGGCTAAATCGCGGACTAGTCGGCGGCAGGTAGGGAAATGGCGCAAAACACCCCTGGCATACGGTCTGGAAGCCGTTGACTTGCGTCGAGTACGGCTGATTCACCGCCCGCGTGCCCACGTATTGCGCTTTCAGGCTGGCCGTCGTTCCGAATTGATGTTCCATGCCCAGGCTCCACTCCATGAAGTATGGCGCGTGGAGTTTGCCATCTGGGATGGCTGTGATCGCAGGTGGCGGAAGAGGGGCTAGTCCCTGGGGAAATCCCGAAGTAAAAGTCCGATTCGCGGTAACGAGTGCGTCCAGTGCGCTGTTGGGTGCGCCTGGTGCGATGGCTGTGCAACCGGCTACCGGGTCGCAGCCCGCGGATCCGGGTATGCCCACGGTGCCAAGCTGTCCTCCCTGAAACGTCTTATCGTAGGGAGGATTTGTGCCAATCAGGTCGGCCACCGTGCCCGGCAAAATGTCGCTGAAGATTCCGAAGCCGGTGCGGAGCACGGATTTCGGCTCGAACTGCCACGCAACCGCCGTTCTCGGTTGCAGAATCGCCACAGGCGTGGAGGAGAACAGATTGCCGAGATGGGTTTGAATGACGGCATTCAACGGTTGATTGTCATGCACGATGGAACTGAAGGAGCCGCGGAGGCGGGCGACTTGATCGTGCGGGTTCAGGGGATTTGAGTTGAAGGTGTCGCGCAGTCCGAACGTCCAGGTCAGTTTCCGAGTTACTTTCCAAGTGTCTTGCGCGTAGACATCGAGATTGAGGAAGTTGAAGGGCTCATTTGCGTTCGAAGGGAACGTCTCTGACGCGGTATTCGCCACTCCCTCGATAAACTGCTGCAAGTTCGCGTAGGTCACGGTGGGAACCGTTCCTTCTCCGAAGTCGTAGTCGTTCAAGCGGAAGATGCGGGTATTGGTTCCAAATCTCAGTTCGTGAGCGCCATGGCTCCAGGCGAGATTGTCGTTGATGAAAAAGCGAGATGCGCGCCTGCCTTGAATCCAGGTGTTGTCGAGCCCTCCCACGGGCGTGAAGGCATTCGCGCCGCTGCCCTGCAATACGATCGGGAACGCCGAAAGCGTCTTCTGAAGGTTGGTTGGCCCAAACAGGCTCTCGTACCAGGAGAACGCAGGATTGAAGTAGTTCACCAGGTTCTGCGAGAAGACGTGCGTGTGCCCTGCGGCGAACGAGTAAAGAGGTTGCGGCGAAAGCGCATTGAACACCGGGTTGATGGGATCCGTGTACGCGGCTTGCAGCCCGGAGTCCGACTGAAACCGAAACCATGCCGTATTTTTCTGGTTGACGTTGTAGTCGAGACGGACGGTCTGGACCTGCTCGTGGTCGTCGCTGGAGTGCGAAATGCTCTGCCGGTTGGCGCAACCATCCGCGGCGGCGCCAAGCGGGCAGCCAAGTATCGCCGTGGGTGTGCCGTTGGCATTTCCGTATAGGTTGAACATATGTTGATAGAACAAACAGTTCTCATTCGGATTGCTGGACCCGCAGCCGGTTGTTTGCCCCCAAGAAAGTTGCTGCAAGACGTATGCTTGGAACGCCGTACTGGGAACGATCGTCGGCGTGACGATGGGTAGTGCTATCCGCACCCATTCACTATCGAAAAAGAAGAACAGTTTGTCGTGCGCAATCGGCCCCCCAACACTGCCTCCAAAATGGTTCACGGTCGCTCCCGGCTTGTGGTTTCCCGGCGTCGCGTTAGTAAAGTAGTCCGCGGCATTCAGTAGCGAACCATTCCACAGTTCATAGAGATTTCCGTGAAACTGGTTGGTGCCAGACTTGGTGACGTAGTCGACTTGAGACGCTCCATACCGCCCCTGATCCACGGAGTAGGAAAGGGTGTTGACGGTTACTTCCGAGATCGAATTCAGTCCCAGGACGAGGTTGGTGGAAAGGCCGCTGTTGAGATTGGTGAGTGGGTCGTTTGTTTCCAGCCCGTCCACGATGTAGCCATTGGAGAGCGCGGGGAGTCCGTTGAATTCCACGTTGCCATACCCGTTGCTGCCGCCGACAAAATCGTTGCTGCTGCCGGCCGTATTGATCAGGGCTCCAGGCGCGAACTGCAGAGGGTAGGTTAGGTCGCCTCCCGGATTCGGCAGGTCCTCCAGTGCCGGAGCACTGAGGGTCGTGGATGTGTTTGCATTTTCCGGATTGATCAGTGGAGCCTCACTGCTGACCTCGACCGCTTCATTGGATCGGGCCACCTTAAGAGTGAAATCCACGGATTGTTTCTGGCCCAGGCCCGAAACGACGTTGTCATTTTGCCCGGGATCGAAGCCTCGTGCTTCCACTCTGACCGAATAGGTACCCGGCTTTAACTGCGGAAAGTTGAACCGGCCTGCGTCATCGGTCCTGGCGCTACGCTTCAGACCGGTTTCGTGATTGGTGATCGTCACGGTGGCGCCCGGCACCACGGCGTTAGTTGCATCCTTTATTTCGCCAACGATCGCACTTGTGGTTTCGCCTTGTGCCAGCGCTTCCGCCGGAAGAAGGCACGCCACGCTCAACATAAGAAGAGCGAAGTGAGGTGCCCGCATCATGATTTCCCCACCCATTTGCCCAAAGCGGCAATCTGCCCCTAGTTTGACTATTAACCTGCGATTATTCTTATCAGTTAACCACAGTTAACATAAACAAGCAAGAACGGAAGGGCGAGATTGGATAAGCTTGGCGATTGTGTCCGAATGACAGGCAAACCGGAAGTTAACTGTTGAAATCAGGCGATAGCTCTCATTGACCAGGAACCGGGTCAAGGGCCACGACGACTGATGGCTAACCGCTCACACTTATCTCTGCTGTAGTTCGTTTCAAGCTGGCACCCGCGCGAACCGACGCAGCGCGACCGAAGCCGCCGAGCGCTTCCACGTCCCGCTGTCCACGCTCAACCAGAAAATCCGCCGGCTGAATATTGAGATTAAGAAAAAGGGGCGGGGGTAGAAGCCCCGAATCGAAATGCAGAGTGCGGCCGCGGTTACTGGTGGCCCGAGCCGGCCTTGTGAGCCTCGCTTTCCCCACAGACTATAATGACGCGCACCGATGGTACTGAGCTCGGGCGCCAAACTCGGCCCGTATGAGATCGTCGCCCCGCTGGGTGCGGGCGGCATGGGCGAGGTCTACCTTGCCCGGGACACGCGTCTGGAGCGCAGTGTCGCCATCAAGGTTCTTCCCGCCCATCTCTCCCAGAACACCGAGGCGAAAGAGCGCTTGGATCGCGAGGCGCGTGCTATCTCTTCTCTAAGTCACCCGAACATTTGTCATCTCTACGATGTTGGCCAGCAAGACGGGACCAGCTATCTCGTCATGGAATATCTGGAAGGCGAGACGCTGGCCGATCGTCTGCTCAAGGGACCGCTGCCGCTGGAGCAAGTATTGAAAACAGGAGCGGAGATCTGCGAGGGATTGGAGAAAGCACATTGCAGCGGAGTGGCACATCGCGACCTGAAGCCCAGCAACATCATGCTCACCAGGACCGGCGCCAAGCTGATGGACTTCGGATTGGCGAAACCTGCGGCCGCCGCGATTGGAGCAGGTTCGTCTTCGGCTTCACTGGCCACGATGTCGAAACCGCTGACCGTGGAGGGAACCATACTGGGAACCTTCCAATACATGTCCCCGGAACAGCTGGAGGGAAAGGAAGCCGACGTTCGATCGGACATCTTCTCGTTGGGCGCTGTGCTCTATGAAATGATCACCGGCAAGCGGGCATTTGAAGGGAGGACGACGGCGAGCACGATTGCGGCGATTCTGGCCGCCGAGCCGAAGCCGATCTCAGCCCTTCAACCGATGTCACCCCGCGCGCTCGAACTACTCGTGAAGGCATGTCTGGAGAAGGATCCAGCCGACCGGATGCAGACGGCACACGACGTGAAACTGCAGCTGAAGTGGATTGCCGAAGGTGGCTCCGAGGTCGCGCCTCTCTCAGGGGCCACAGAGAGAGGTACCCCGCGGCTCCATACGCTGATCATCAGCTTAGGAACGTTGTTGCTGGGTGCGGTGATCGCCAGCCTGGCCGCATGGAATCTGAAGCCCGAGCCGCCACGGCCCGTCAGCCGCACTGTGATTACGTTGCCGCCCGGTCAGCGGCTTGCGGGACTCGACCAGCCTGCCATCGCTCTTTCCCCCGACGGCACTCATCTCGCATATGTTGCCGTCCAGGGCGGCAGACAGCAGCTTTACCTGCGGGCAATGGACAGTCTGGAGGCCAGGCCCATCCCCGGCACCGAAAGCGCTACCGGGCCCTTCTTTTCCCCTGACGGCCAGTGGCTGGGTTTTTTCGCGGACCAAAAGCTGAAGAAAGTCTCGGTGAGTGGAGGATCGGCATTGACCCTCGCCGACGTTGCGTTCCCCCTGGGAGCCAGTTGGGACAGCCACGGGATGATCACGTTCGCGCCCTCAGTAGGCTCAGCCATCAGGGAAGTGGCAGAAGCGGGAGGCGCTTCGCAACCGCTGACCCGCCTTGGGAGAGGGGAAATCACCCATCGCTGGCCGGAGTTTTTGCCCGACGGGAAGGCCATGCTCTTTTCCGCCGGACCGACTTCCGTTAATTGGACCAACGCATATGTGGCCGTCCGTTCGGTCGAGACGGGCGAGCAACACAACCTGGTCCAAGGGGCAACGCAGCCCCGCTACGCGCCCACTGGCCACCTGCTGTACGCGCAAGTGGGAAGTCTGATGGCTGCGCCGTTCGACTCCCAGCGGCTCACAGTCGCTGGCGCAGGGGTTCCCGTGGTCGAGGGCATCCTGCAATCCACAACCAGCGGAGTCGCCCAGTACAGCATTTCTGCTACGGGATCGCTGGTCTATATCCCCGGGGACGCTCAGGCGGCTCAAAACAGGCTGGTTTGGGTCGATCGCACTGGGGCGGAACGACCCATAGCCGCCCCGGCGCGTCCCTACGTGTTCCCGCGCCTTTCCCCCGATGGCCGGCGCCTAGCCGTAACCCTTCAAGGACAGGACGTTCAACTCTGGCTTTACGATTTTTCCCGGGAGACATTGACCCGATTTGCGTTTGAGGGAAAATTTAACGCGAACCCGGTCTGGACACCGGATGGCAAACGAATAGTATTTAACTCCAACAAGGAAGGGCCGAATAACCTTTTCTGGCAATTGGCCGACGGCAGTGGCGGGCTGGAGCGTCTGACCACCAGCGAGTTCCTTGATTTTCCGATGTCCTGGTCTCCGAATGGCCAAGTGCTGGCCTACGTTGAAGTCACTCCCAGCACGGGATATGACCTCTGGACGCTGGGGCTCGGCGACCGCAAGGCGCAGCCCTTTCTCCAAACCCAATTCAACGAGAGTGTGCCGCAGTTTTCCCCGGATGGGCGCTGGCTGGCTTATATCTCGAATGAATCCGGCCGGTGGGAAGTCTATGTGCAGCCCTATCCGAGCTCCGGCGGGAAGTGGCAAATCTCGACGGAAGGGGGCACGGAACCAATCTGGAACCGCAACGGGCGGGAGCTGTTCTACCGCAACGGCGACAAGATGATGGCCGTGGACATTGCTGCGCAGCCAAGTTTCGCTGCGGGCAAGCCGCACATGCTCTTTGAGGGACACTACGTGCCGCCCCCGGGAACGACCCCTAACTACGACGTGTCCCCTGATGGCCAGCGCTTCCTGATGATCAAGCCCAACGAGGCAGGCGAGGCGGCGCCGGCGCAAATCAACGTCGTGCTGAACTGGTTTGAAGAGCTGAAGCGCCTTGTACCGGTGGGGAAGAAGTGAAGCCCATGGCCCGTCGTCCGACGCTTCCCGGTTCGAAATCGTGGAAGACACGGACCGTTAAGCTCATCGAACACGGAGGTCTAGGCCATGCTGTTTACCAAGATTGCTTTAGTTACTTCTGTCTTTTACATTGGCCTGAACATCCTTCTAGAGGTTGGACTCCTTGCGCTGGCTCATTGGAAGGGCGTCGCGGGAATAAGCTTTCTGCGGGGGGGGACGGTACGTTTTCTTTGGGATTCTGTGGCTGATCTCGTTCTCCCTCGCTTGGCGGATCGTCACATCTCCTATCCTCGCTAGGATTCGACGTTGATGTAGGACCCCCGTTGATTACTTCGGCAAGTCCAGCGCCGGGTTCTGCGCGAAGAAATTCACCGGCTTCAGCTCGAACTCGTGCCACACCGTCGGCATGACCGGCCAGTCTTCGGCGTGCGGAACGTGGTGAAATCCTACGGTGTACCACAGCACAATATCGGTGTTTTCGATGGGGCGGTTGGCTTTGGTCCACGCCGGTAAGCCTTCTCCGCCTTTGCTCAGGAACGGGTAGTCGCCCGCTGCGTAGCGCTCATTGGCGCGGTACGGAGTCACCCATACGTGATAATCGGTGAACCCGGCGCGCATCTGCGGATAATCGTCGGGCAGCAGGAGTGACATGGCGTTATCGCCGGGCATCAATTCGTAGCCTACGGGATAGCCGAGAGGACCCTTCACGTTGGGGTTGATCACGCGCCAGCCCTCAGGATGTTCCATGCTCATGCGGGCTTTCGCCTGCTCTTCCGTTTTGGCGGTCTCCGGTTCGGCGACCCACAGGCTCTTTCGCGGGTTCTCGGCCGGCAGGCGCTTCACCTGGAATTTGTCTCGCACGAAGCTGTTGGCGCTGCCGTCGATATCAAAATCGAGGCGGAAGGAAAAGAAGTGGTCGTGGTCGATGCCCACGCTGTTCTCGGCGATGAACCGGCCGTAGCGGCTGGCCTCGCCCTTGGGGTCGTCCGCGGCCGACCGGCTGTTCACGGCCATGGTCTGGTCAAAGCCCGAAGCGCCCACGCGCACGCGAATGCTGCCGTTCTGCTGGAAGACCCAGTCGAAAATGTAATCGTAGTTGCCGAAGATGCCAATCGTGCGCAGCACCAGTTCACGCGCTTTGCGGCTCTCAACGACTCCTGTATCGTCGTGCCGCCACGCCATGGAGCTCGCCGGCTGTTCGAACAGGCACGCGGCACGCTGCTTGGTCTGCACGAGTCCCTTCCAGTTGGCGTACATCTGGTCGAAGTAGACGGCGTTATCCGGACAGTCTTCGCCGACCACTAGCGGGCTCGCAAATCCGTCCCCACCCAGGCCAGCATCAAAGAACACCCTGGCGAACCATCCTTCGCTCGGTTCCATGTAGGGCACGAAGATTTCCGAGAGTGAGCCTTCGTAGAGGATGGAGCGCAGCTTGCCGCCGTCCTGATAGCTCACGGTGTTGACCACCAGGCCGACGCGCCGGTCGATGCGAAAATGAAAGTTCCACTTCTGCCAGCTCACCGATTGACCATCCAGCCGGTAACTTGGACCCAGCGGTTGCTGTACGGTGAGCGGGGTGGGCACATCGCGTATGGCGCCGACCGACGCCAGGTCGTAGTTCGCTTCGACCTTTGGGATGGGGACCACACCCGTGTCGATGACGCGCACGACTTTCTTTTCATTTACATCCCACAAGATCGTCAGGCCCTCGATGACCCCGCCATCCTCCAGGGGACCGGTTTGCTGCACGCAGACGACGCGCAACAGGCGTCGTCCTTCCTCTTCCGCGAGTCCGTAGTAGCCCTCAGGAGCGCCGCCGCAAAATACCGCATTGAAGTCAGTGATGCCGCGTTTTTTCAAAGCGGCCTTGACCTTGTCACTGTCTTTGATCGCGTCTTTGAATTCATCGCTCTCTTCCTCGGGCGAAGGAGGCTGCATTCCCTTGATTTCAGTCCAGGAGACGAGCTTTTTGCCGTTCACATCCACCACGGCCTCGAAGGTTTGCGGCCCCTTCTTGACCACGACGAACGCTTCCCGCCGCATGGGCTGGCCGGGTTTCCAGGCCAGTACTTCTTCTTTCGGCGGCTCTTTGAGCTGCATCAGCGGGTATCGCGTGTTGCCATCGACCTTCCCGGACGCCTGCACAACTTCATACGCGGTCCAATATTCCCGGGCCGTCAGGTCGTCCAGCGGATGTTTGGCAGTCTGCGCCTTCGCCGCCGCCGCCGCAAGGATCGCGAGAGCGGCCGCGCCTGCGATGACGATTCGCGCCCGGGACCCAATGCTGCGGAGAAGAACACTGGCACTTGCCATAAGGATCACCTCGGCTGAGATTTTCAGGCGTTCGTGGGAAAGATGGTGCGTCCCTTACGGGACGGCGTGGATTCTACCCTATTTCTTGGAGCCGCGGCACGGTTGAGGGCGGTTGTTGGGAGCGTGGGGAACCAGCGGCGGGCCGGAGTATGAGGCCAACCGCTGATCGCTCCTAGCCTTCTCTGTTATAGTTCGGTCAAGCTGGGGCGTGCGTAGCATCTTCGCGCAGGCCTGCCGCAATCGCATGGAACTCACCTCGCCCACGGAGTTCGCCAAGCAGAAGGTCCAGGCGGTGCAGGAGTACACGCTGCTGGCTGCGCAGTCGGTGGGCAACCTCTTCCGCAAGCCCATCTATTTCGCCGACATGGTGCAGCAGGCCGACCTGATCGGCGTGGGATCGCTGCCTATCGTGGTGCTGACCGGCTTTTTCACCGGCGGCGTTCTCGCGCTGCAGACGGCGAACACGCTGCAGCGCTTCGGTTCCATCACTCTGATTGGCCAACTCGTCTCCACCTCCATGGTGCGCGAGCTGGGGCCGGTGCTCACCGGGCTGATGGTTGCCGGTCGGAATTCTTCCGGCATGGCCAGCGAACTGGGGTCGATGGTCGTCACCGAGCAGATTGACGCCATGCGGGCGCTGGGCACCGATCCGATCAAGAAACTGGTTACGCCCCGCGTTACCGCAACCGTGTTCATGCTGTTTTTTCTCAGCGTCATTTCCGATCTGGTGGGCTTGGCGGGCGGGCTGATGGTGGCCAAGCTTTTTCTCAGCCTCGACGCCCGCCAATATTGGGACAATGCCTGGCAGGTGCTGGTGTTTCAGGACGTGTTCATGGGCCTGCTGAAGCCGACTTTGTTCGGGTTTATCATCGCAACCATCGGCTGCTACTACGGCATCACGGCGCGCGGAGGCACGCAGGGCGTGGGCCGGGCGACAACGCAAGCGGTGGTGGCCGCGTCGGTGTTTATTCTGGTCACGGACTTCTTTGTGACCAAGTTGCTGATCTCCGTGCTGTCGTACAAGTAGACGCATGTCGACGCCGACCTTGCCCATCGAGTGTCCGCCGCAGGTGGCGCCGCCCCACTCCGGCTCGGCGATCGTCTTCGAAGATGTGCATCTCGCGTTCGAAGAAAATCATGTCTTGCGCGGAGTCTCGTTCCATCTTCCTCTGGGAGAAACGAAAGCTCTGTTCGGCGTGGCGGGATCGGGCAAGAGCACGATTCTGAAACTGGCGCTGGGGCTGCTGCGGCCGGATTCAGGACGCATCACCGTGCTGGGCAACGAAGTTACGGCCATGCGCGAGCAGGATCTTTTTCCCATGCGCGGACGGCTGGGTATGGTGTTCCAGGAGAGCGCGCTCTTCGATTCGCTGACGGTGGCGGAGAACGTTGCCTTCCGCCTGATGGAAGAGCATGGCATCTACGACGACGAGATCGACCGGCGGGTGCGCGAGGCGCTGCGATTTGTGGAGCTGGAACACACCCTCGATATGTTTCCCTCGGAACTCTCCGGTGGAATGCGGCGCCGCGTGGCCATTGCCCGCGCCATTGTGACGCAGCCGGAATGCCTGCTCTACGATTCGCCCACCGGCGGGCTCGATCCCGTGACTTCGAATACGATCGTCGAGCTGATCATGAAGCAGCGCGACGTCTCCAAGACCAGCTCCCTGCTGGTGACCCATCGCTTGCAGGATGCATTCACCATGGCCTCGCACCAGTTCGACCCGCAAACCAATACCATGCGCGCACTGCCGCGGGGGCAGTACTGCGATGTGCCCATGAGCTTCCTGATTCTGCGGGAGGGAAAAGTCATCTTCGACGGCGACGTGCGGCAGCTGGCCCATACGCGCGACGAGTACATCCGGGAATATATTTCGTAGCATTGAGACATTGAATCATTGAGTCATTGAATCAATAAGAACCTTCGCTCGATCAGCTGGGTTTTATTGACTCAATGTCTCAATGATTCAATGCTTCAATGTCTCGAGTCTCGCGGGCTGCAAGACGGTCTTCGAGGGTTAGACGCCAACCGGGAACGGTTTCGTGTGGGTGGTCGGCTGGAGGGAGGCTCCGCCAAAACGGCCTTGCAGCAGGGACATCAATCCCGTGTACCAATAGCCGACGACGAACAGGAGAAGAAATGGAACGGTGATGTAGTTCTCGTTATCGAGCGCGTAGTAGACGGTGAGCGCGAAGTAGGCGCCGATCAGCAGTTCGACCCACGGCACCCAGCCCAGACGTTTGCGGTATTTCGTGGCGCCGACTTTGTCCCCCTTCGCGACGACGCGATATTTCGGAGTGCGCGCAAACGCGCTCTTTTTGCCAACCAGCGCTTCGAGCACGGCCTTGGTGTTGGTAATGGTCAGGCCGATACCGAGTGCCATCAGAAATGGAAGATAAAGCAACGCCCGCGGCCAGCTCCGCGGAAACAGCTCGCGCTGCGAGACCAGGTAGAAGCTCGAAATCGAAAACGTCGAGGCCATGAACAGCGGCAGGTCGATGTAGAGCATCTGAAACCAGCCCTGGTAGAAGCGGATGATCATGGCCGGCAGCAGCAGCACCGACAGCATGATCATGAGCGGGTAGCTGATGTTCGCGGTCAGGTGATACCAGGCTTCAATCTTGGTGTGCAGCGAGGCGTCGCTGCGCAGCACCCGGGGCAGAATCTTTTTTCCCGTCTGGATCAGCCCCTTGGCCCAGCGCGCCTGCTGCGTCTTGAACGCGGTCATTTCGACCGGCAGTTCGGCGGGACATTCCACATCCTGCAGGTAGATAAATTTCCATCCCTTCAGCTGCGCCCGATAGGAAAGGTCGGTGTCTTCGGTGAGCGTATCGTGCTGCCAGCCGCCGGCTTCTTCGATGGCTTTGCGTCGCCACATGCCCGCGGTGCCATTGAAGTTGAAAAACAGGCCCGTGCGCGCCCGGCCGGAGTGCTCAAGCACAAAGTGTCCGTCCAGCAGGATCGCCTCGACTTCCGTCAGAAAAGAATAATTGCGGTTGAGATGCGTCCAGCGCGTCTGCACCATGCCGATCCTGGGATCGGTGAAGTGATGGATCGTGCGGAGGATAAAATCTTCGGGGGGCGTGAAGTCGGCGTCGAAGATGGCGATGAATTCTCCCTGCGCCGATTTCATCCCTTCGGCCAGCGCGCCGGCCTTGAAGCCCTCGCGATTCGTGCGATGGTGGTAGCTGATGGGCTGGCCCAGCGCGGCATAGCGCTCGACCAGGCCGCGGGCGACTTCCACGGTTTCGTCGGTCGAGTCGTCGAGCAGCTGGATGTCGAGCTTTTCGCGCGGGTAGTCGAGACGGCAGATCGCTTCCAGCAAGCGCTCGACCACGTACTGCTCGTTGAAGATAGGAAGCTGCACGGTCACCCGGGGCAGGTCTTCAAATTTGCCTGCGGGCTCAGTCGTGCGGTTCTTGCTGTGCTTGTAATAGAGATAAACCAGGATGTAGCGGTGCGCGCCGTAACCCGCCAGCAGAATGAGCACGACGAAATAGGGGATCAGCAGAGCCAGGTCGAATCCGTTGACGTGGTAGAGTCCGCGGAACGTGGTATCGAGAAAATGGTCGCGGAAGTAGCGGGCGACGCCTCGGGAGGCCACCCAAACAGGGAACGAAGCTGATGTGTGTGCCGCGGCGATGAGCTCAGAAATCAATACCGGCTCCAGCTGAAACTATCTATTTTACCGGATCATCTCCCGCCTGCGTCAGATTCCGACGCAGTGCCTTGCTCCACACGAAGAACGTGAAGGCCGCGAAGGAGACCAGCGACTCGTTGCCTTCAGGAAACCTCGTGCCCTTCGTGGTTTGCGCACGGAGAGCAAAGGAGAGAGATTTCGCTTGACATATTCCTATATAGGAATATATATTCACCCCATGCCGCGCGCCGCTACCACCTCCGACGCTTTCAACGCCGTGGCCGAACCCCGGCGGCGCCAGATCCTCGACTTCCTGGCGCTCGCGGAGCGCCCGGTGGGCGAGATCGTCGCCGGGCTCAGTCTGGAACAGCCTTCGGTCTCGAAGCACCTGGGCGTGCTGCGCAGCGTGGGGCTGGTGAGGGTGCGGCGCAACGGGCGCCACATGCTGTACCGAACCAATGCAGAAGCCATCCGCCCGCTGCATGAGTGGACCAAGACATTTGAGCGCCTCTGGGCGCATCAGCTCACGCGCATCAAGGAGCGCGCCGAGAGCAAGGCTGCAGAACAAAACAGAAGTAATGAAAAGGAGCAACCATGAGCGCAATCGTGACCCCACCCGGAATTGAGAGCTTGACGCTGGTTGTTACCCAGGAAATCCATGTGAAGGCATCGCTCGAGAACACGTTCGCCGCGATGCTCGAACAGATCGGCCCCTACAACGAAACACCGGAAGGTCCGATGCCCATGAAGATCGAGCCCTGGCCGGGCGGCCGTTGGTATCGCGATCTGGGCGAAAACAACGGACATTTCTGGGGCCACGTGCAGGCCATCAAGCGGCCCACGCTGCTGGAAATCACCGGCCCGCTCTTCATGTCGTATGCGGTGGTGTCGAACCTCCAGTACCGGCTGAGCGAGGCCGATGGCGGCACGCTGATCAAGTTTCATCACAAGGCGTTTGGAGTGATTCAGGACGAGCACCGGCGCGGAGTAGTCAAGGGCTGGGAACACATACTATCCCGCGTCCGCGCCCGCGCCGAACAGGGCACGAAGTAAGTTCGAAGGAACTGACAAGGAGAAATGAAATGGCAACAAGCAAAGAGAAAGACAGCAACGTACAAGTCACGATGAAGACAGCGCCGATCGTGTCGCCGCAGGAATGGGAGGCCGCCCGACAGCAACTCCTCGTGAAGGAGAAGGCCTTGACGCGCTCCCGTGACGCACTGGCCGCCGAACGCAGGCGGATGCCTTGGGTGGCGGTGGACAAGAGGTACGAGTTCGACGGGCCCAAAGGCAGGGTTACTCTTCTCGACCTGTTCGAGGGGCGCAGGCAGCTCATCGTTTATCGCGCCTTCTTCGAGCCCGGCGTTTTCGGCTGGCCCGATCACGCCTGCCGCGGATGTTCCCTCGGCGCCGATCAGGTTTCTCACCTCTCCCATCTGAACGCTCGGGATACCACTCTCGCCTGGACCTCGCGCGCGCCGCAGGCCGACATTGCTCGCCTGAAGGCGCGGATGGGCTGGCAGATGCCCTGGTACACCATGACTGACAGCTTCGACAAAGACTTCGGCGTCGATGAATGGCACGGCCATAACGTGTTCTTCCGCGATGGCGACAACGTGTTCCGCACGTATTTCATCAACAACCGCGGCGATGAAGCCATGGGGAGCATCTGGAGCTACCTCGATCTCACCCCTCTTGGCCGTCAGGAGACTTGGGAGGATTCGCCAGAGGGTTACCCCCAGACTCCGCCGTACAAGTGGTGGAACTGGCACGACAACTACGACGCGGAGCCAACGCCTCACCCGAAGTGGGTTGACATCCTCACGGATCCGGCAGGAGCCGCCATCCGCAGGCGCGAGGAAGAAGCGAAAGCGAGCTGAAGGCGCGATTGCGGCGAAGCTCGGAAGCACTAGCCAGCGAAGTAAAGGAGGCAACCATGTGTCCAGTATGTGTGGCGAGCGCCGCCGCGTGGGTTGTGGGCGGGACAGTGTCGACCAGCGGAATCACCGCGCTGGCCGTGAGAGTTCTTGGCAGCAAGAAGAAACGGGAAAGTGGCACTTCGACGAAAAAGGAGCGGGTTCACGCGGGACTTCTTAGCAACCCAACACCAAGCGTCACCACTCCTGCCGCCAGCGCTACCGCTCCGACATAGATGAACGACACAAACCCGTTCGGGGTGGTGGACTGCGGCGAAGGCAGGGACAGGAAAAAGCCCAGCGGCAAGAGGATGGCCGCGGCCGGCACGCCGATGCGGGCGAGCCAGAGCCACGGCGTCGGCAGGTTCGCCGCGTCGGCCAGAATCTGGCACAGCAGCGCCAGAATCACGAACACTCCGGCGTGCGCGTGCCCAGCGCGAAAGAAATTCTGCCGCAGCGGGTTATCCATGTAGCGGCTGTTGCGATCCAGGAGCGAAGTGAGCAGGAAATATCCGCCGTACTGGATCGACGGAACGGTGATCAGAATGATTCCAGCCATGATTTCGAGCTTCGCGGGTCATAGGACACCTCCACACTGGGTTGCCCCACCCTTCTCGCGCGTTTTGCGAGAGGGTGGGAGTGCTGACTACCTATCGGTTTAGGCTACTATTTGCCGCAACTTCTCCGCCGTCAGGCACGATGAAAGCATCAACTCTCAGGCCGTCGGGCAGTTGCGAGCCGGGGTCCAACTCTACGAGCGTCTCCAGAATCTTCGTGTCGACTTTTTCCGTAGGCTCATCGGTGCGCACGTTTTTCGGCCCCAACTGCTGCCCCACGCGCACCACATGTCCCCAGAACTTCTGCGTGCCGAAGGCATCGGCGGTGACATAGGCCTTCTGTCCGACATGCACCTTGCTGACGTCGGTTTCATCGACGTCCATGCGGACGCGCAGCGTCTTGCGATCGCCAATGGTGAGAATCGGATCGGGCACGGTGGAAGAGTTTGATACGCTCTCGCCGCTGCGATGATGCTTGCGCAGCACGGTGCCGTCAATGGACGAGCGAATGAACGTCTTCTCGTAGCGGGCCTCGGCCTCGGCAAGCTGACCCTGCGCCAGCTGCAGATCGGCTTCGGCGAACGACTGATCTTCCTCACGCGCCCGGTCGTCGACCAGCGCGTGATGCTGCAGGGCCGACTCATACTTCGCCTTGGCGACATCGGCGTCGCTGGTGTAGCGATCGAGTTCCTCGCGCGAGACGACTCCGGCCGCGAACAATTCCTGCCGCCGGCGGAGTTCAGACTGAGAATTTTCCATGACCGCCTTGGCTTCATTCACCGAAGACCAGGCTTCGTCGCGCTCCTGATGCCGCGCTCCGTTGATGACTTTTCGCAGCGTGGCTTCCTTCGCGACGACGTTGGCCCGCGACGACTCGACCGCCGCGCGATAGTCGGCGTTTTCCAGCTCGGCCAGCACCTGGCCGCGGTGAATGGCGTCTCCTTCTTCGACGTTCACTGCTTTCAGGCGGCCGCTCAGCTCGGAGCCGATCTTGATGTCCTCCGAAACGGGCTCCACGCGGCCTGGGCCGGCGACGAGCTCGGGAGCAGGATGGGTCGTGGCCGCAGCCGCCGCGGATTCGCGCGAACGGCGCGAGGCGAACACCAGGGACGCGGTAAGCAAGCCAACGCCCAGGATAATAACGAGGTTGGTCGGTCGTTTTAAGATGGCGGTGAGACTTCCTTTCATAAATACCTCCACTGCCTTGTGCCGTCCCTTGCGGAGTCTGTGTCGTAGCCCGTCTTGCGCCCCTTCGGGGCTTATATTCTTCCCACTTCTGACCCACGGCTTACGCCGTGGGCTGCATTCTTGCGCCGCTTCGCGGCTGGCGCGTGCTTCATGCGAAGTTGACGGCGTTCATGTCGGCGTTGTTTGCCAGCAGCGCCGCGGGGACCATCGGTTCTTCTGCGGCACGGGCGACTGCGCCGTCTTCGATTTTCACGATGCGGTCGGCAAAGCTGAGTACCCGCGAATCATGGGTCACGACCACGACTGCCCGTCCGCGTTTGTGCGCCAATTCGCTCATCATCTCCATGACGTTGCGACCGGTATGCGAATCGAGTGCAGCCGTGGGTTCGTCGGCGAGGATGATGCCGGGATCTCCTGCCAGCGCCCGCGCAATGGCAACACGCTGCTTCTGCCCTCCACTCAGGTCGGCCGGGAAGCTCGCGTATTTCTCTCGCAGCCCGACTTGTTCGAGCAGTTCCTGCGCGCGCTTCTTCGCCTTCGCCGTCGAAACGCCTTTCAGATCGAGCATCAGTTCCACGTTCTCGCCGGCAGTCAACGTAGGGAACAGATTGAATCCTTGAAACACGAAGCCGATGTGTTCCAGGCGCAGCGCCGGGAGATCCTTTTCGCTCAGCCCGACCACTTCCCTGCCCGCCAGGCGCACACTGCCCGACGTCGCCGTCAGAATGGCGCCCATGATCGACAGCAGTGTAGTCTTGCCGCTGCCCGACGGCCCCATCAGCATGAGCATCTCTCCCGCCTGAACGTCAAGATCCACGCCGCGCAGGGCCAGAGTGCCGCTCGCGCCTTCTTCATATTTCTTGGTGAGCTGTCGAACTGCAATTGCGGGCTGCATTTTTTCCGTCTCCTTAATCCTTTGTCACTCCAAGCTTCCTGTTGTCATTCCGAGGAGCGCAGCGACGAGGAACCTCGGTTCTTGCCAGCGCCGAGGAAGACCCAGATTCCTCGCTTCGCTCGGAATGACAACGAAACACTCATCCCTTGAACACCATCGCGGGATCGATGCGCGTCACTTTGTTGATCGAAACCAGTGCCGCGCCCACGCACATGGCCAGCGTCAGAAAAAACATTCCCACCGCCATCGGCGCCGGCATCAGAATCGCCGCGCCGCCTTTCTGGCTGGCCTGCACCACGAACACGCTGACGATCATTCCCAGCACATAGCCGATCACTGCGCTGATCGCCGCCTGCTTCATGATCACCTTGTAGACGTAGCTGTTGGGCGCGCCCATTGCTTTCAGCGTGCCGAACTCGCGGATGTGATCCATCGTGGTCGCGTAAATCGTCTGCGCCACCACCACAAAGCCCACGACCAACCCCAGCCCGGCTGCGATCAGCACCGCGACGCCCGCGCCAGTCGTGAACATCCAGTAAAAAGTCGTCATGTGGCTGAACTCTGCGGAGGTGAGCACATCGACATCCTTCACATGAGCGAGCAGATCGCGGCGCACCTGCTGCACGTCGGCGCCGGGCGCCACTTTCACCAGAATGAACAGCGTCTGGTCTTCGCGCGTATTGGTGAAGTCCTGGGCATTCTTGAACGAGGTGAACACATAAGGCGAGGTAGTGAACGAGCGAATGCCGCGCGTGAAGCCCACGACCCGCGCGCGGTATCCTCCGATTTCGAAGACTTCGCCCACCCGCGTGACGCCAAGTTTCTGCTTGTAAAGTTCGTCGAGAATGATTGCATCCGGAGACTTCAAATCGTCGACGCGGCCTTCGACCAGATTCCACGGGCGCTCCAGCGGATCATCCACATTCATGCCGACGACCTGCACCGATTCCTCGCCGCCATCGTGGCGCTTCCACTGCGTCCAGTGCGCGATGATCTTCTGGGCGTCAGCCACGCCCGGCACCGCCCGCACCTGGTTCAGCTTGCGCTCGCTGAAGGCAACGCCCTGCTCCACATAGGGCACGTTCTTCGAGGTGATCCACAAATCGGCGCCGGAGTGATCGATGAGGCCTGACGTGGCGGTGGTGAAGCCCATGAACAGCCCGAGCTGCACGACGATCAGTACGACCGAGAAGACGATTCCGGTCAGCGTGACCGTCAGCCGCACCTTGTCGTGAAATAAATTCCGTTGCGCCAGGGGAGGCATGATTATTTCTCCTCCGTGGGAAGGTCGGGCACGATGGGCGATTCACCGTCTGCCGCGCCCGCGCCGGGTGTCCCATTTCCCGCGTTCTGTGCGGGAAGCGGAGTCTTGACGCCGGTGACCTGCTCGCTGACCAGCCCGCGCAGCGTCACCTCCAGCGTCAGCTCGGCCCGCTGCTTCATGGGGCGCCAATCGACCCACGCATCGCACCCTTTCGCGATCTCCAGCGAAATCACGCCGTGCACCGAGGCCCACAGGGTCTGCGAGACCAGCTCCGCGTCGCGCAGTTCCTCGCGAAGGCGGCCGGCGTCAATGGCCTGCTGCACCGCCCACTTCAGGAAGGCGTACGCATCTTCTTCGGGATTGCCCATGATCTCGCGGTCTTCCGCGTTCGGCTCAAACCCCGGATGCGTGGTCATGAACATGAACTTGTAGTGATTGGGATAGCGCGTGCCGAAATCGGTGTAGATGGCCCCAATTTGTCTGAGGCGGTCGACCGGATCGGTTGACATGACCGAACTTTGGAAGACCTCCGCCAGCCGCGCGAAATCGGCGTTGCAGAGCTCGCGAAACAGCTCTTCTTTGTCGGCGAAGTGCACGTAAATGGCGGTCGGCGAGTACTCGATCTTCTCCGCCACCTTGCGCATGGAAACGCCCTCGTAGCCCTCGGTGAAGAACAGCTCGCGGGCTGCGTCGAGGATCTTGTCCCGCGTCTCCGACTTTTCGCGCTCGCGTCTCTCTTTGACTCCCATTTCCTGCGTCCCCGTAACGGCGATCCGTTAGTTAACGGTGTTTAGTTAACACCGTTAAGTTACTGCACGCAGTTAGCGCTTGTCAAGAGGAATCCTTGGAGCGCTCGCTATATCTCTGCAAACAACTGTAAATAAATGGCATATTCGCTGAGAGTGAATCTCTTGAACGGTGAGCCGTTGTAAAATCTGACCCAAATGGAGAGCTTGGTTAAGAGAGTCCTAGATCATCCAGTCACGCCAATAGTATTGGGCGTGGCCGTGGCCCTGGAAGGACCTCGGGACATTAGCATTCGCAGCGCAGCGCTACTTTTGTGTGGCGGGTGGCTCTGCAATGACCTCAGAAGGGCTATCTGGGAGAAACGCTGGTTTCCAGCGTGGAAGAGCATCTGCTTCTCACTCGTGTGTACGATCATTTTCGTCGCGGTAATGTCTGCAATGCGCTGGTTTTTGGAAACAAAACTGGAGGAAGAACAGACGGAAGCGTTTAATAAACTGACAGTGCGCCCGGTCATGCCGCCTGGCGGCGACGATCCACTGGGGACAATGTTTACTGCGACGTTCGGAGGGAGTACGGCCGTAGTCTGGCATGAGATTTTGTGCTCGGTTAACCATCTACGCTCAGATCATATAGTGGTGAAGTTTGATCCGCTGACGCCGCAGTTGACTGCGAAAGTCATTCAGTCATCCGACGCCACATTGGAACCGGGGAACAGAGCAGACTCGAGCGCCTGCCTTTCTCTTTTTGTCCCCATTCCCCAATCTGATTTCATTTGCGCCGACACAACCGTAATCGTGCGCTATGCACTGGAAAGCGACCCGGAGAATGCGCAGAGCAGAATGTTCCGGTTTGTTACAGGAAAAAAGGGGCGGCTATTTGAGTGGTATGAAAAGAACCCTCGCGATCCCCAGACTTACTGCTATCAGTAGGCCCTGTGGCACTGATGGGCCTTCGCGAGCCTCGTGTTGATTCGGTGATGTTAGCAGGTCCGCTGCCAGATTCCCCGCGCGTTACCGGCTAGCCGGTTTGTAGATCAGCCCAATCGGCGATCATGACCGCTGTCCGATGCTCAGGCGGCGCCCTTTTCCCGGCGGTTGCCGGAAATAGCCGCCGGTATTGAACGTGCTGCCTGAGGATGGAATCGTTTCACCGCCAGAATGGTGGCCGCGATGAGAACGGCAAGCAACGCCAATTGCGTCACCGCAAACGGAGGCTCCTTCTGCGTCGGAGCCAGGGCATGCAGCGCCGGTACCTTCTCAAACGACTGCACCACCAGCACGAAGACGTTGAAGTACAGGGCCAGCGCCGCGGTGACCACGTACATCCACCGCCCCGCGCCTCGCAAATGCATGCCGTAACGCGCCGCGATGGCAATCGCCAGCGCCACCAGCGACAAACCGCCGACGATGAGCCCCGGGGTGACCTCTTTGAGCGGAAAACCAAAACCGGTGACGCTGGTCAGCGCCGTGCTCGCCAGAAAAATCGCGGTGATGCCGTCGAGCCGCTTGCCACGCAACATCCCGTACATGGCGGCAACTCCGGAAGCGATGGCAAGAAAGCTGATCAGAACGTGCAGCGCGGTGTAGGTCGACGTGGACATCCCCAGCATGATGAGGCACCTCCGTGCGGATGCCGAATTGTACGCCTGTTCGTACTGAGGTGCTCGCAGCGCCGCTTGCCCCCGCTACTCGCCTCGGTTACAAATAAAGCCACTCATGGAATTGACTTCCTCGGCCCCGGCCGAAGAGCACCGGCACAGCGCGTTCTCGCGGGCGTGGGCGCTTATTCGCAATTCTCCTTTCTGGATCGTTGCCATCGCGTTCGCGCTACGCGTGAGTTGGATCGTCGTTGGTCACACCTACAGGTTTAAGAGTGCTGACGATAACTTTGGCTTTGGCTGGGAGATGGGGCGGATCGCAGCCGCGCTCGCCTCCGGCCACGGCTTCAGCAATCCTTTTGGCCCGCCCACCGGGCCCACCGCGTGGGAGCCTCCGCTCTATCCCTACCTGACTGCCGGGGTCTTTATGATCTGCGGGACTTATTCCAAGGCGGCGGCGTTCGTCCTGCTGACGCTGAACAGCTTCTTTTCGGCGCTGACTTGCGTGCCGATCTTTCGTGTCGCGCGCCGCATGTTCTCGGAGAAAGTTGCCGTCGGATCGGCCTGGGCCTGGGCCTTGTTGCCCAACGTCATGTTCTGGTGCACGCGCTCGGTATGGGAAACGAGCCTGTCGGCGCTTCTGTTCGCCACGCTGATCTGGCTGGCTCTCACACTGGAAGAACGCGACGGCCAGCGGCCCTGGTTCGAGTTCGGATTGCTGTGGGGTGTTGCTGCGGTGAACAGCCCGTCGCTGCTGTCATTTCTGCCGGCCGCCGGACTGTGGGCCTGGTATCGCCGCGCCAAGAGCGGCAAGCGCTCTCTGGCCGGGGTCGCTCTGGCTTCCGTTGTTTTCTTCGCCTGCATCACGCCGTGGCTGGTGCGCGATTACCGGACTTTCGGCAAGTTCATTTTCATCCGCGACAACTTCGGCGCCGAACTTCGCCTGGGCAACGGCCCGGGCGCCGACGGCACGCTGATGCTTTATCTCGATCCTCCGCACGATCTCTACGCCATGCGCCAGTTTGAGGCGATGGGTGAGCTGCCCTACATCGCGATGCGAAAACAACAAGCGGTGGAATACATCCGGGCGGACTATGCCCGCTTTGCCGCGTTGTGCGTCAAACGATTCCTTTGCTTCTGGGCTTCGCCGCCCAAGCCCACGCAGCCGGCATGGCTCGAGCCGGTGAAGGCTGCTCTGTTCCTGGCCTGGTCGGTTCTGCTGTTCTGGGGGTTGGGACGCGCGCTGCGGCAGCGCAAGCCGGGAGCCTGGCTGCTGTTCTGGCTGATCGTGCTCTATCCGGCGATGTACTACGTGGTGTATGCCATTCCGCGCTACCGCCATCCCATCGAGCCGGAAATGGCGATTATGGCCGTTTTTCTGCTGACCGAGGCTGGAACGGCAAACCGCCGCGGCGCCGCGAAGGCGGGGCGGTGATGCGCGGCGCTATTGCCTCTCATCGAGGTCAATTTTCTGCACGTGAATCAGGTTGGCTTTGCCGTCCAGAGTTCCGGTGATGATGACCTTCTGGCCCTCGAAACCGTGGACGAGATCGGGACGATCGAGCCGGTAGACGTCCTTGCCGTCCTTGCCCGAAGCCAGAACCAGAAAACCGCCCATGTGCTCGACGCAGTACACGGTGCAGGTGTTCGCTGTGCCGCCCATGGACTTCGACTTGAGCATCTCCTGATGGGAGCGGGTGAGCGAGTGAACGTTTAGCGCGCACTGGCTATCGGAAACCTCGCCGTGAAAGACGCGCGTACTCTGTCCTAGAGCTGGACTCGCCGCCAGCAGGATCGCGAGCGCGTACCAGATGATTGCCCGATTCATAACCACCTCCCAATTCCAAGGCCGTTAAGGCAGCACCGTAAATCTCATGTGCATGCCTTCATGGTCCTCGCTGCATATAACGGTGCAAACCACTTCATATTCCCCCGCTTCGAGCGGAGCCGTCAGGTGCAGCTCCTGCACACCGGGTTTGAACAGAAAGTCCCAGCCCTCTACTTTGGTTCGTTCTTTCGCCCTTAACAGAGTGAAGCCGTGAATCGTCCCGTCGCGATTCCACGATTTGCCCTTGCGCGCCGTGACCCGCAGAAGAATCGCTTCGCCCGCCTTGACCGTGATCTCCGGGACGCGCTGTCCCGCGATTTTGTAACGGCTGTCGCTGTCGGCGGTGAGTTCGATGACCCGCTCTTGTGCGCTGGCCCGGGGCAGAAACGCCAGCAACGCGACGGCAGCTCCCAATATCACCATAAAACGAGTGTTGCCTGGGTTCGTCTTCGTCATAGGTTTTCGTTCCCGTTATCTCCGTGGCTACTGGGCTCACCAATGGTCATTGGGTCATGTAGAAGAGGATCAACCGCATGTCCGCGTCGGTTATGGTGGCCCGCACGCGCATGTGGCGAAGAACGGTTGCCATCATGCGAGGCGGGAATTTTTGCGGCGCGGCGTGGCAGCGGCCACAGTTGGCGTGAAAGCGTTGCTCGCCTTGCAGCCGCATGCTGTCGGCGTCGGCGTTTTGCACGATGGGGCTGACGGTCGCCTCCTTCGAAGATTCCTTGCCGGATGGCTTCCCGGCAAAGGCAGGAGATGCGAGCGCACATAGCAGCGCGATGCACACCAGCACTATGCGATTGGCTCTCATTGCGGTCCTACTTTTCCCAGAGGAAGCAGGAATCGATAGGCGAGTCCTACGCTCCACACGTTGACGTTCCCGGCAGAACTGAATTGGCGACCGCCGCTGGCTGTGGCTTTCAGCCCATCATGCAGGAAATAGTTGATGCCGAACTCACCTTCGCGAGTGTTCCAGGTGGGCAAATTCCATTGCGAAGGCGCATACCAGTTTCCCGGACCGGTGAAAAACTGCTGCCCGCGGCCCACCAGCTCGGTGCGGCGCATCGCCTTCTGCCAGAAGTGCAACAGACTGAGCCGGTAGACGCCTTCCGTCCAATAACCGCTGCCGTAGTAAGACCGCGCGAACTCAGAACGCAGAGTCAGGGGAAGCTTCGTAGGCTGCCATTCTGCGTGGAAGCCGAACAGGTTCTTGCGCGGATCCTGGAGTGTCCTTTGGAACGACCCGCCAACCTCAAGTCGTGGACCGGGAAGGAAAAACCCCATGCGTCCGCCCACGTGACGTTCGGACTCGACCCCGTTCGCACCGATGCTGGCGGCCGAGACGTACACGGCATAGTTCATATTGGCGGTGGAGTTTACCGGGAACCCGCCGCGCAGCATCGCTCCATCGCTGGAGGCTGTGCCGACGCCAAGAATCAAGGGATCAAACTGCAGGGCGCGAATCCAGATGGGATACAGACGTTCGTTGTAAATCCCAAACGGCGTGAGAAACCGGCCCGCGGTCACCGTGACGTAGGAATTGGCGATGTAGTCCACCTGCGCGTAGTCGAGATGCTTGTTGACCGGTCCCTGATACGGTCCCCCGCCCGAAGGACGCTGAAACTGACCCTCAAACGCGCCGCGCGACTCCACGAGCCAGTGATCGCCCAGCGGAACGAGCAAAACCGGATTGACCTGCGTGTCGATTTCGTTCTGGCCGCCCGTGACGAAACTGAAAGTGCCCGCCGTCCCGCTGAGAATGGGGACCGGCTTTTCCGAACCATCCGATTGGGCGGACGCGGCGGACGCGAACAGGAGCAAAAAGAGGAGGAGCGAAGTTGAAAAGGAAAGTCTTGTTCCGAGGAATGCAGGCGTTTCCCGCCGCCGGACGACTCCACTTCGACACAGATACTGCAACATGGAACCCCACTACGCCCCAGATGCATTGTCTTTGAGTCACAAATGCAGGGGAACATCACCGAGGTAACTTTCGTATCTGCTGGAGAGGGAAACAAAACATTTGTGCGGAGAACATCCCTCGCTCCGGCGAGGTCGTGCTTCTCACCAATCCCGAGCACCCGCGTCTAACGGGTTGAAACGGAGGATCTCATGCAGCATCATCGCCCATCCGCCACCTGGATCGGAGCCCTACTGGGAACCGTTTGCGCGCTCTTCGTTTTCGCCCTGGGAGCGCACGCCTCTGACCATCACGGGGCATTCACCGAGGAATTCCATCAGACCTATTCCCTCACGTCCGACGGCCGGGTTGAACTCAACAACATCAACGGCGCAGTGCACATCTCGAGTTGGGATCGAAATGAAGTGAAAGTGGAGGCGGTTAAATCCGCCGACGAGAAAGAGAAACTCGACGAAGCCAAGATCGAGATCGACTCCGGCAAGGACTACATTTCCATCCGCACCAAATACCGCGACCACGATCTGACTTTCAACTGGGGCTCGCGCCATAACCCCGCAAATGTCGAGTACACGCTGACCGTTCCGCGCGGCGCCCGGCTCGATAAGATTGACCTGATTAACGGAGCGCTTGACGTAGCCGGCGTGAGCGGCGAAGTTCACGCCTCTTGCATTAACGGACGGCTCGAGGCTCACGACCTCGCCGGGCGCGCCGAGCTTTCCACCATCAATGGACACCTGGAGGCCCGCTTCGACCGGCTTGCCGGTTCCCGCGTCGAGCTCAGTTCTGTGAACGGGTCGGTCGCGCTGACGATCCCCTCGGATTCCAAGGCCGAGATCGAAGCCAGCACCGTTTCCGGCGGGATCAGCAATGATTTCGGCTTGCACGTCATCCATCACCAGTTTGTCGGCCACGACCTGCGCGGCGAACTCGGCAACGGCGGCACGCACATCCATCTGTCGGACGTGAATGGCCGGATCGAAATTCGCCACGCCGACGACGGCCGCACCATGAGTCCGGTGAAGGATTTGAGCCAGGAAGACCGGGACGATGAGGACGACGACAGCATTTAACATCAGGGGCTAGGGACTAGAGGCTAGAAGCGAGAGGCTAGGAATTCGGCATAGGCGTGCTAGCCCCTAGCCCCTAGCCTCTAGACCCTAGCCTCTTCTCTAGAATCTCAATAGATCGTGTACCCCGGCGCTGGCGTTCGCAGATCCGGCTTCGAACCCATCAATAGCAACGCGCCCTCGCGCTTGAACGCCCGCAAATCCTCCAGGCTATTGAACGACTTGGTCTTGTAGTCATCGGGTGTGGGCGTGTCGTCGGGAATGCGCTGCGCTTCCACATCCTCGAAGGCGTGCTTCTTGAGCAACTCAACGTATTCCGCCGCTGACCGCACGTGCACCGGCACTTTCAGCTTGTCGACCCATTGCAGCGAATACTGGTTGTCTTTGTAGAGGTTAATCAGGATAAACAGCCTGCCCCGCGGAGCCAATACTCGAAATAGTTCCATCAGCGCGCGGTCCTGGTCGGGATAATAGTAAAACGATTCCACCGACAACACCTTGTCGAAGAAGTTCTCTTCCCAGGGAATCTGCTGCGCCGATCCCCAGACGTAGAGAATATTGTCGAAGTCTTTCGAGGCTTCGCGGGCCTGGCGGACCATCTCGTCGGCAACGTCGAGGCCGACGACTTGCCCGAACCCCTCGGGGCCGTCGCCGACAAGGCGCGCCAGCAGGCGTGTGGCCCATCCGGAACCGCAGCCGAGATCGAGCACGCGCTCGCCGGGACGCAGATTCATGAGGCGAATCGTCTTCTCGGTGATGTCGAGATGATGGCGCTCCATCTTCTCGCCCTCGCCGGCAGCGGCCCAGCGGTTAAATTCGTGTTGCAGCTTTTCGTCGGGGGTTTGGGGCTTGTCAGCCATGGCCTTCCTTCTGGACCCGGGGTCTCTCGTGCTTCTGACCTAAATTCTATAACCATAAAGGACACGAAGGAGCACGAAGGACGACGACTTGTGCTACAGTTTCCGTCTTCATGGGGACACGTCCTCAAAATCCAGAGCCGGACTCCGAACCCGGATCGCTCTACTGTCCGAATTGTGCGGAGGAAGTTACGGATCCTCTGACCTGCGGCGACTGCTCTTCGGTGATCTGCCGGCGTTGCGGTACGGCGTTGGAATCGTCTGACGAACTGGGCATCGGATAATGGAACCTATCCCAGTCTTGCAGGCCACTGACACGCGGCTGTCTGGAGCCTCGCCGTCTGACCCAAAACCCACTCTCGTTCGCGGGCTCGGACTGCTCGATTCGGTGTTGCTGCTGGT
>DATFNR010000048.1:0-112968 GCA_035266285.1 Candidatus Sulfotelmatobacter sp. | reverse complement strand
GACGACACCGGGAGGTTGCGCGCTGAGTCGAGGCCCGCGTACACCGCGAACAGCACGGTCAGGGCCTGGCTGGGGCGCAGGTCGCGGCCGCGGACGGTTAGGGTCGCTATCGCAACTAGCAGCAGAAGAAGAAAACACTTCTGCGCGACACCGTGGAAATTGGGCGACTGAAACTCCTCGATGTGATCCATGAGAAAGCGGTTGGAGAGATAGGCGTACACGTGCTCATGCAATTTCCAACCGTAGGGATTCAGCAGGCTAGCCGCGGTTGACAGCAGGCCGACGTAGATCAGCTGCGTTGCTCTTTTTCTTGCGGCAATTCTCCGCAGGACGTCCTCGATCCGGCCGTCTGTCGTCCGCATCCACTCCCATACCGCGCAAAGCCAGTAGATTCCGAGCAGCGCGAAGCCAAGCAGGAATCCACCGTGCACGTTCACCCAGACCAGCATCAGAAGCGGGAGAAACCATAGCCGCCGTGCCCGGCGTGCGCCATCGGGAGAGCAATCCTGTTCCGAGCAGTCGAGAATCCAGAACCAGACCAGTGTGAACAGCCAGCTCAGGACGTGCGGCCGGGCGAGAAAGTGAATCGTGGACGCCGCCACCGCGAGCAACACGAGGATCACGGCAACGAGCAGATTCGCCCTGCGGCAGATGAGCAGGCGAAATGTTCCAGCGAATACCGCTGCAATCACGATTGCGGTGAACCATACCACCCCATTGAGTCCCAGCGTGGCTTCTAACTGACCCACAAGCAGGTCATAGAGCCACTCCCAGGCATACCACGGTTTGGCTCCCATGGCGGAAGAGAACGGATCGACGCGGGGAATGGCGTGCGTGCGGAGAATCTGCTGGCCGGTGCGGATGTGCCAACCGATGCCGGCGTCCCCCAGAAGGCGCACGGACAGGGGCGTGAACACCAGGACTGCCAGCAGCGCAACGAAAATCAAGTCCGTTGCCGAGGGCAGGGCAAACTGAACCCAGGCCGGTGTTTGCACGGGCGCAGAACTTGTGGAACTATCCGCCATCGCGGTGAATCTTATAGAGGTCAGGGTAGCGGCAGCAACATTGGAATGCGATGAGCAGCAAAAGCACACCTCGCGTAGTGATCGTGGGAGCCGGCTTCGGCGGGCTGAATGCCGCGCAGGGTCTGGCCAAAGGTCCAGCCGAGATCACGGTCATCGACCGCAAGAATCATCACACCTTTCAACCGCTGCTTTATCAGGTGGCAACGGCCGGCCTTTCGCCGGGAGAGATCGCGGCGCCGATTCGCTCGATCCTTGGACCGTACAAAAATGTCGAAGTGCTCATGGCGGAGGTGACGGGGGTTGAGCTGAACCGCCGCATGGTCGAGACGCCCGAGGTCGAGGTTCCTTACGATTACCTGATCGTGGCTGCCGGGGCGGGCCACTCGTACTTTGGACACGACGAGTGGGAGCCGTTCGCGCCGGGATTGAAGACGATTGAAGATGCGCTGGAAATCCGGCGGCGGGTGCTGCTCGCGTTCGAACTGGCGGAGCGGCAGGCGGCCGCGGGAGAGTCTGAGGGTCCGCTCAACTTCGTGGTGGTGGGCGGAGGTCCGACGGGAGTGGAGCTCGCCGGAACGCTGGCCGAAGTTTGCCGGCACTCGCTGGCGCACGAGTTTCGCTCCATTGATCCTTCCCGCGCGCACATTCTTCTGATTGAAGGCGGGCCGCGGGTGCTGCCGGTTTATCCGGAGGATCTGTCGCGCAGCGCGGAGGAGCAGCTGCGTCATCTCGGAGTTGAGGTCAGAACTTCGACGATGGTCAACCAGATCGAGCCGGGAGCGGTGCATTTTGGCGAGGTGCGCCTGCCTGCGGCGGTAATTCTGTGGGCCGCGGGAGTGGCCGCGTCGCCTTTGGGCAAGGCGCTGGGAGTTCCTGTCGATCGCGCCGGGCGGGTGACGGTGCAGCCGGACCTGAGTATTCCCGGGCATGCGGAAGTATTCGTCATTGGCGATCTGGCCGCGGCGAAGGATGAGCACGGCAAGATGCTGCCGGGGGTGGCGCCGGTGGCGATCCAGCAGGGGCGGTACGTGGCCAAGTTGATTCGGCGGGAAATCGAGGAGGCGGCGCAGGGTCGCGGGCAAGGCGTTCGTCATCCCTTTCACTACTGGGACAAAGGCAGCCTGGCAACCATCGGACGCGCGGCGGCCGTGGCCGATTTTGGCAAGATTCATATTTCGGGCTTCGTGGCGTGGCTGTCGTGGCTGTTCGTGCACATCTTTTTTCTGATCGGCTTCCGTAACCGGCTGCTGGTTTTCATTCAGTGGGCGTGGTCCTATGTGACTTACGAGCGGGGTGCGCGGTTAATCACGGGCAGCACGTACTTGCCGGGATGGAACGGCTCTGGTTCCTCTCCCAAGGCCGATGCGACGGCGTCACAAGAAATCCATACAGGGGCGGCGAAATAGAGGGAGAATAGAGAGGAGGAACCGCAATCGGTTCGGCTGGTCTTCCAGCAAGCCTGTCATTCTGAGCGAAGCGAAGGACCTATGCATTTCGCACTCCCGAGATTCTCGCCGCAGCTGAAGGCCCCACCGTTTCGAGACAGCAGCATGAGCGGTGCCGTCGCTTCCGCGACTCTTGTCTCCTCCCACGCTGACCCGGCACTGACGTGCCGGGCTATCGAATACCGCCCCTTCGGGGCTGATGTCTGCTGGCGCTGGCTGCAACGTGTCCCTGCGGGAATTTTCATGATGATTCGGCTGCTCGCTGCGCTGGCCTTTGTCAGCACACCCTTTGCGGCGCGAGCTGAGGTTTTGAAAATCGTAGTCGATGACACGATTCAGCCCATCACTGCGGAGTACATTTCCCGGGCCATTGATGAAGCTCACCGCCGCAACGCGCAGGCGCTGCTCATCGAGATGAACACGCCGGGCGGGCTGGTGAGCTCGACGCGCGAGATCATCGAGAGAATCACGGCATCCCCAGTGCCGGTGATCGTCTATGTCACGCCCACGGGTGGGCACGCCGGGTCGGCGGGAATTTTCATTCTGGAGTCGGCCGACATTGCGGCCATGGCGCCGGGAACAGCGGCGGGAGCGGCGCATCCAGTGGCCCTGATCGGGCCGGTGCAGCTCAAGCCCGATGAGGAAATGAACCGCAAAATCGAGAACGACGCCGCGGCCCTAATGCGTTCGGTCGCGGGCAAGCGCGGGCGCAACGTGGAGGCGGCCGAAAGCGCGGTGCGGGAATCGAAGTCGTTCACCGACCAGGAGGCGCTGGCGCAGCATCTCATCGACTATGTCGCTTCCGGCCCTGACGATCTGTTCCGGCAGCTGGCGGGCAAGAGCTTCAAACGCTTCAGCGGCGAGGCGTCGGCGGTCGACCTGGTGGGCCAGGCGATCGTTCCATTCGATATGACGGTCAGGGAGCGCGTCCTCGACGTGCTCATGGACCCCAACATCGCGTTCCTCATCCTCGTCATTGGCGGGCTTTCGCTGTACATCGAATTCAACCACCCCGGCGCCGTGATTCCGGGGACGGTGGGTGTGGTGTTCATTCTGCTCGCGCTGTTCGCGCTGAATCTTCTGCCCACGCGCTTTGCGGCGCTGGGGCTGATTCTGGGAGCGTTTGCGCTTTTCGCGGCCGAGGCCAAGTTCGCCACGCATGGCGTGCTGACGGTGGGCGGCATCGCGCTGATTACGATCGGCGGGTTGCTGCTGGTGGATTCGCCTATTCCGGAAATGCGCGTGCATTTGCTGACGGCGCTGGCGGCCGCCATCCCGCTGGGAATCATTACCGCCTTCCTGATGACGATTGCCCTGCGGGCGCGGCGCAACAAGATCGTCACTGGGGCGCAAGGGCTGGTGGGCGAGACGGGCGTGGTGCAGACCGCGCTTTCGCCGCAGGGGAAGGTTTTCGTCCACGGCGAGTTGTGGGATGCGGTTGCGGCATCCGCGCTGGCTGCGGGGCAGATGGTGGTGGTGCGGAAGGTGGATGGATTTGTTCTTGAGGTGGTTCCGCTGGCAGCGGTGCCCCCATCGGGGAGACCCGCACCGGCGGTTTTGTGACGGTGCTGATCTTTTCGGTCAAGAGGAGCGAGAGAAATAGTGCCGTCCCTTGCGGGACTCGTTCATCCTTCTTGGACTTCACCCAGCACTTACGTGCTGGGCTAATGAATTCCGCCCCTTCGGGGCTGGGTCCGTTCCCCGGAGCGGGGTCTTCCCCATCTGACAACCTACTGCACAACTTAACGGCGGGTATTTTATTTCAAGTCGGACATTCTTATTTCAAGCCAAACCTTCCCCGGACGAAGGCGTCCGGGGCTACGTGGTTTGTTTCAGGTGGTCTATTTCAGGTTGAACAGCGCGTTGACGTGGGCGGTGACCGTAACGGTCTGGGGAGTGAATTCTTCTGTGGGGGCGGGCGGGGCGGCTGCTGCCATCGCCTTCATGGGGGCCATCATGGCGCGCGGGGCAAAAAGACGCGGGGCCTCGAAGGTGTCGACCGAGGCGTAGAGAAGCTCGCCGAGTGCGCGGCCGCTGGCGTGGGCCAGCGTGTCGGCCGAGTTGCGGGCGCGGCGGTAGGCGTCTTCCACAGCCTTGTTCTTGGCGTCGTCCACGTTCTGCAAGGTGTAGTTGAGCGTCTGGGTCTCGCTGATATTGGCATCGGCGAGCTGCTGGGTGATGGGGCCGACCTTGGTGAAATCCTTGAGCTTCAGCGTGACGTTGCTGGTGACACGGTATCCGATGAGCGCCTGCTTACCTTTGTCCCACTGATAGGTGGGCTGCACGGAGAGGAATCCTATATTGGCGGCGGCCGGCTCGATCCCGTTGGCGCGCAGGACTTGCCGCACCTGCTCGACATTCTTCGACGCTTTCTCGAAGGCCGCCTGGGGCGTGGCTTCCTGGACGGAGATGTTGAACTGAATCTGCGCGGTGTCGGGCGCGGCTTCGTATTTTCCGTCGGCGCCGACGTACAGGCTGTTCGGCAGGGCGGTGATGGCGGGGTGGTCCTGGGCGAACACGGCCGAGCCCGCGAAGAGCAAGCTGGCAAGAAGAAGGCAGACGGATTTCATGGACGGACCTCCGATGGGATTATCAAATAAGGGAGGGGCTTTGCCAAAACGCTCGCCCTTGGAAGAACGCTGCGTGGGATGGTTCTTGCTTGTGTAGGGGCGGACGCCCTCGTCCGCCCGGCGGCAGGGTGGGCAAAGTTCGTGGCGGGCTTCCCCCGGACGAGGCGTCCGGGGCTACGTGTTACTAGGGGCGGACGCCCTCGTCCGGCCGGCGACACGTTGCGCAAAGTTCGTGGCGGGCTTCCCCCCGGACGAGGCGTCCGGGGCTACGTGCTGCAGCGGCACGCCATTAGATTCCTGATTGCGGCCCGGCTACGGGCAGGGCGGAGACCTGAATCTCCATGGAGTGCATTTTTTCGGTGGTGGTGGAAACCAGTTCGGCGCTGGCCGGGATCATGCCGACGGCGCGGTTCTTGCCCGCCTGCTTGGCCTGGTTGAGGCCGCGATCCGCGAGGGTGAGAACCTCTTCGTAGCTGATGGCGTGGGGATCGTGCGGGAACCAGGGAAACGCGGCCCAGCCCAGAGAGCAGGTGCGATAGATCGTTTCCCCGGGGCGGTTCAGCGCAAAGGGCGTGTCGGCGACCGCGGCGAGAACGCGCTGGGCCAGCAGTTCGGCTTCGTGGCGGTCGGTGTAGCGGGAGACGACGAGAAATTCTTCCCCACCCCAGCGCAGCAACACGTCGGAGTGGCGAATGGAAGAGCTG
Organism: Candidatus Sulfotelmatobacter sp.; assembly: GCA_035266285.1. Classification (GTDB taxonomy): domain Bacteria; phylum Acidobacteriota; class Terriglobia; order Terriglobales; family Acidobacteriaceae; genus Sulfotelmatobacter. The sequence goes on along the minus strand of DATFNR010000048.1, from coordinate 107,224 downwards.
AGGCGGCGGGTCATTTCGATGAGCACCCGGTCGCCGACGTCGTGACCATAGCGGTCGTTGATTTCCTTGAAGTTGTCGATGTCGATCAGATAGAAGACCAGATCGCGGGTATGGGGATCGTGGTCGTCGACATAGGAGCGCAGCGCCTGGCTGACGTCGCCTTCGATGGTGGCGGAGAAGTAGCGGCGGTTGCGCAGGCCGGTCAGCGGATCGGTGAGTGAGGCCTCCTGCAGAACCACGTTGGCGCCGCGCAACTCGCGGTTCAGGCGGTGATGCTGAAGGAACAACAGCAAGGCCATGACAAAGACGGTGACCAGCGTGACCAGCACGCGGAAGTGCACGGCCTGCGGCGCCAGGCGCGGATCGAGCAAGGAAAAGAAGGCGATGATGGGCAGCGAGAGGACGGCGGTCATGGCGAGGTTCGCCATCCAGGAATCGTAGGAATCTTCGGCGGGAATTTCACGAGCCGGAGCCAGGCCTTTTCCCAGCACGGCAACCGCCGTGAACACGGCAAAGGACGCCGCGTAAGGAACGTCGTACCAGCTGCCGGTGAAGTAGACGCCCTTTTCCAGGGCACGATTCAGGGCGTAGTAAGCAACGCCGTTAAAGAGGACTGCCGCGCAAAAGCAGGCATAGAACATCTTCCAGCGGCCGGAGCTGTTACGCCAGAAAGCGACGACCACGCCGGTCAGCAGGAAATACTCCACCCCGGTGAGCACGTCGAAGTTGCGGTCATAGGCGCCTTGATTGGGCCACACGTATTGCCAGCACACCACAAACGACAGGTAGAGATAGAGCCACCAGAGGAACAAGAGCAGGAAGTCGAGGACGCCCAGGCGCGCGTTGCGCTCGGTGGTCTGGCGGTGCGGGCGCAGCAGCAGGCCCGCCAACATGGGCGCTCCGGCGAGAAACAGGAGCGCATCGGCGGGCGACATAGGCGGCATTTTCTGCTGGAGGAAGAGATCGTAGACGATCCACACCACCTGATCGCTGAACCAGAGGGCCCATCCCGCGGCCTGCAGCATCCAGAACCAGCGCACGCGCCCCTTGCTGGCGAAGCCGTCGGCGGCGAAAACGAAGAGCGCGCTCAACATGAGGGCGCCGCTGACCAGATCGCTGACCGCGGTCAGGAACAGACCCTGAGGCAGGAAGGCGCAGGCCAGGGCGAGCGCCGCGGTAAGCAACACCGCAGTGCCGACCCACAGTTTCGGATGCCGCAACGGGTTCAAATTGTCATCCCCGGTAATTCTTAGCCTCAAAAAACCCTACCCACAGCCCCGGGATCGCTCGTTGTTACAGCCCTAGGTCCTAATCCTTGGCGCCCGCGTAATAGGCGAGAGGATCGGTTTGCGCGCTGATGGCGCGGCGCAGTTCTTCGAAGATTTCGTCAGGCATCTGCTGGAACACTTCGACCACTTCCGGATCAAACTGGCGGCCCGACCAATCCTGGATCTCCTGGCGGGCGGCGCCGAGCGGGCGAGCCTTGCGGTACGGCCGGTCCGAGGTGATGGCGTCGAGCGTGTCGGCCACGGAAAAGATGCGCGCCCCCAGAGGGATCTCTTTGCCCCGCAGCCCGCGCGGGTATCCCGTGCCGTCGAAACGCTCCTGATGCGAGTAGATGATGTCGCAGGCGTCGGTGAGGAACGGGATCTTCTTGACGATCTGATAGCCCTTGAAGCAGTGCTCGCGCATGATGGTGGTTTCTTCGGCATCGAGCTTGCCGGGCTTGTTCAGGATTTTGTCGGGAATGGCCATCTTGCCGATGTCGTGCAGAAAGGCGCCGCGCGCGATGGTGGCCACGGTTTCTCCGGGCAGACCCATGGCCCGGGCAATGGCCATGGTGAAAGCCGTGACCCGCCGCGAATGGCCTTCGGTTTCGCGGTCCTTCAGGTCGAGCGCGTCGCCCAGGGCCTGCAGCGTGATGTCGTAGGAGCGCTCCAGGTCGCGGAGCGTGGCCTGCAGCTGGTCGGTGCGGGCGCGCACCAGCGATTCCAGATTGGTCTGGTAGGTGCGGTTCTCGACTTTAAGGCGGCGGTTTTCGAGGGCGCGGCTGACGGTATTGAGCAGCTGCTCGCGCTCGAAGGGCTTCAGCAGATAGTCGTAAGCCCCATTGCGAATGGCTTGCAGGGCCACGGAAATGTCATGGACGGCGGTGACCATCACCACCGGCATGTCGGGGTAGCGTTCCTTAGTTCGCTCCAAGAGCCCGATGCCGTCGAGGTCGGCCATCATGAGGTCGGAGAGCATGAGCTCGAAGTCTTCGCCCGAGGTGAGCACGGCGAGTGCCTCGGTGCCGGAAGCAGCCTGTTTGCAGGCATATCCGGCAGCCCCAAGCATGGAGGCGACGATCTCGCGAATCGGCTCCTCGTCGTCGACGACAAGAATGCGGTCTTTCATGGAAATACACGAAAGTCTATCGGCGATTGTAACCCAGGCGCGAGATGCCGAAAGTAATCAATGAGGTCCGGAAACTCCATCGAAAAACATGGGGCGCGTGATATTCAGAAATGAGGAATTCGTACGTCCGTAACCCGATGAACGCGTCCCTTTCGTCACTTTCGTCACTGTGGAACACGGCTGTGGATCTGGGCATCACCCGCCTTACGGCAGGCGAATTCGCCCTGCTGGTCCTGCTGGGCGCCGGGCTGCTGAGCCTGCGCGCCTGCCGCGAAAGCTACTTCAAAGTCTGGATTGCGGGCTGGACGGTGTTGGTGGCTTCGCGGCTGATGGAACATCCGCTGGCCAACCGCTTTCCGGCGCCGTTCGGCGAGGTGGCCATCCAGGCCAGCTTCGTGCTGGCGGTGGGTCTGCTGACGGGAGCGGTGCTGGTGTACACGCGGAGCCGGAACCTGATCGTGCCGCTGGCCGTGATCACGCCCCTGCTGGTGGGGATGGCCGGGGCCCGGGTTCTGCTGGCGCCCGATTCCCTGCCCCTGCGGATGGGGCTGGAAATCAGCTATCGCGTTCTGCTGCTGACGGCTGCGATCGCGCTGCTGCGGGCGCGCCGAGGGCGGTGGGAGCCGGCGGCGTGGCTGCTGGCCTTGTCCCTGCCGTTTCTGCATCTGGCGTGGGCGCCGTTCACGGATCGCGTGCCCGCCGGGGCCTTTCTAACTGCCGAAATCACGCTGGGCTTGAGCATGCTGCTGGTCGTGTACGGCGACGCGCGCATGCGGGCGCGCCGTCTGCAGGCGATGCAGACTCTGAGCAGCAGCATCGCGGGCGCGCACCAGTACGGCAACATGGTGCAATCGGCGCTGGAGGAATTGCAGAAGCTGACCGGGGTGCGGGCGGCGTGGTTCCGGCTGGTGGAGGGCGAACACCTGGTCGCGACCCACGCGGTCGGGGTGTCGGCGGACTTTATGCGCGACGCCGGGTTTGCGCCCGTCACCGAGGACGTTACAAATCTGCTGCAGAAGCGCGAGCCGCAGGTGGCCACGCGCGCGGCGACGCCCACGGAAGTCGAGGGCTCGCTGGAAAACGAAAAGATTCGCCAGGTGGTGATGGCGCCGGTTCTGGGCAACAAGGCGCCGGTGGGGCTGCTGCTGCTGGGCCACTCCTGGAAGCGGCAATGGACGCGGGAAGAGCTGGCATTTCTGGAGACCTGCGGGCAGCAACTGGCGATCGCGGTGGAGAATTCGCGGCTGCTGGAGAAGGTGCTGCGCTCGCAGAGCCAGTGGATGAATACGTTCGATTCCATCCACGACATCATCCTGGCGCACGACGCGGATTACCGCATCATCAAGGTCAATCAGGTTCTGCTGGGACATCTGGGCCAGTCGGCGGCAGACGTGATGGGCAGCACCTGTGAGTCGACGCTGCCGCATACCTACGGCGAGTGGACGGGCTGCCCGTATTGCGCCATGCGCGGGGATGACGAATTCACCGAGGGCGCCGATCCCTGCTTTGGCGGTTTCTCGGTGGTCTCGACGTCTTCTTACACCGAGCAGGAGAGCTCGCAGAAAGGCATCATTCACGTAGTTCGCGACACGACCGAGCGGCGGTCGGCGGAGGAGAAATACCGTCTGCTGTTCGAGCAGGTGCAGGAGGGCGTATACGTCGCCACGCCGGAGGGGCGGGTGCTGGACTGCAACGACGCGCTGTTGCACATGCTGGGCTACGGCAAGCGCGAAGAACTGATGGTGCTGAACCTGAATTCTGAGATCTGCGTCGACCCCCGGCAGCGCGAGGCCTTCCACAAGGAGATGGAAGCGCACAACTACGTGCGCAATTTTGAAGTCACGATGCGGCGCAAGGAGGGCACGCTGCTGCTGGCGATCGAGAGCAGTTTCGCCACCCGCGATGCCGCGGGCAACATCGAGCGCTACCAGGGATTCGTGCTCGACATGACGGAGAAGCGCCGCGCCGAAGACGAGATGCGGCGGCGCAATCGCGAGCTGAACGCGCTCAATGCCATGGCGGTGGTGGCGGCGCAATCGTTCGACCTGGACGAGATTCTGAACCTGACGCTGCGGCAAGTGGTGACGCTGTTTGGAGCCGAGAGCGGGTCGGTCTACCTGTCGGACGCCGACTACACGACGTTCCGCCGGCGCGCCGCCTGGGGACCGCGCAGCAAGGACAAGGCGCAGGCAGCAGAAGTCGCCTTTACCGAGGGATTTGGCGATCTGGTAATGCGCTCGCGGACGGAGGTGATCACGGCCGAGTACCTGCCGCACCTGCCGAAAAACGTGACCGAATTCCTGCGGTCCGACGCCGACCGCTCCTGGATCTGGGTGCTGTTCTGGGGCAAGGACAGCCCGGTAGGCATCATGGGCCTGTGCAACCAGCAGGGCTACGAATACTCGAGCAACGACGAGAATCTGCTGGTGGCCATCAGCCGGCAACTGGCCACCACCATTGAAAAAGTCCGGCTCTACGAAGAGACCTGCCGCGCCTACGAAGATCTGCGCAAGACGCAGGAGCAGCTGCTGCAGAGCGAGAAGATGTCGGCCGTGGGACAGTTGATCGCGGGCGTGGCGCACGAGCTGAACAATCCGCTCACGGCCATCCTGGGATACGCGCAGTTGCTGGAGAGCGAAGGGCTGAACACGCGGGCGCAGGATTACATTTCGAAGTTGTTCAAGCAGGCGCAACGGACCCATCGCGTGGTGCAGAACCTGCTTTCATTCGCGCGCCAGCGGCAGCCGCAGCGCGAGGAAGTCGATTTACGCAAGGTGCTCGACGAAACGCTGGCCCTGCGCGATTACGACCTCAAGACCAACAATATTCGGGTCGACCGCGAGGCGCAGGCCGATCCGGCGATGGTGGTGGCCGATCCGCATCAGATCGAACAGGTGTTTTTGAACATCATCAACAACGCGGTGGATGCGATTCTCGAGACTGGGCGCACGGGCAAGATGCGCATCCGCGTTTTCACCGAGAACGGGCACGTGGCCGCGCAGTTCGCCGACGACGGCGCGGGAATCAAAGACCCCAAGCGCATTTTCGATCCCTTCTATACCACCAAGAGCGTGGGCAAGGGCACGGGCCTGGGGCTGAGCATCTGCTACGGGATCGTGAAGGAACACGGCGGCGACATTACGGCGCACAACGCTCCCGAAGGCGGGGCGGTGATTGAAGTGCGGCTGCCGACAGCCGTTCCGGTCGCAGGCCAGCCGGAAGCTCCGAAGGCGGCGACGCGGCCGCATGAAGGCGCGTTGCACGGGCGCATCCTGCTGGTGGAAGAGGAAGAAGCGGTGCTCGAGTTTGAGCGTGACGTGCTGACCGGCGCGGGCGCGACAGTGGTGACGGCGCGCACCAGCCAGGACGTGAAAATACGGCTGACATCAGAGTCGATCGACGCCGTCATCATGGCGGGCAAGATGCCGGGCGACTGGAACGCGAAAGAGTCTTGCACGTGGATCAAAGAGAATTGTTCGGCCATGGTGGGCCACGTTCTGTTCACCTTCTCGAATGGAGTGGAACAGGGCGACGGGCGCTCGTTCCTGCAGGAAAACGGAGTTCCCTACCTGGTGAAACCCTTCGAAGTCGCGGAACTGATCACGCAGGCGCGGAAACTGCTGCAGAAGGCGCAGGCGGCCGGGGCGGACTGAGAATCCTCTACCCCGCGTTCCGGCACCCTTAGGCGCTGTACTTGACTACGACTACTGGCTGCGCCGGGAAAACTCATTTGAAGAATGCAAGGTACAGCTGTCTGTCTCAGGCCGTCCCGGAAAACCGGCGCACATCAGCAAAATCGAGACGTCCTTGCTTACCTCGACCGTAGCTCCGCTATTATGAGCAGGCTCAAATAGCCATTTGGATAGCTGGTTCGCGATGATGTCGCTAATTCGCTTGTTCGGATACTTCACGGAAACATCAGCGACGGACCCGTCGCGATGTACTTTGATCATCGCTTGCACTCGGCTCATCGACGGCTTGCCGGGACTATCGGGCGTGATGGGCTCGACTCGGCACACTAAGCAACCGTCCGCAAAATAATTTCCTCCTAAGACTATGGCGTGGGTCGTAGTTTGCCCTGGGTACGGCTGAGGATTCTCTGTCAGAGTAGTAGCGGAGCATTTCAGCGCTGTGTCAACAGTACACGCAGTGTTGCCGGCGACAGCCCACCTATTGCTCAACGAACCATCCTGAGGAACAACCCAGAACCGCTCGCGTTCGCCGTAGAGCATCTCTAAAACACCATCCCACAGATAACAACCCTGTGAATTGCACCCTTCGAATTCGTGCGGTCCGCGAACACCGTGAATCCAAGTTTCACCATCCTTGGAATGAATTGTCAGCGGAACGCCGTAACCACCGCCCTTTTCGCGATGGACTAGTTCCATGCCGAAGCCCCAGTATTCGCCTTGGTGCGTAAAGACCGATCTCGCCAGCACTCGGTTCGAGACGTCGTTTTGCATGTGTACCAACTTCCAGGATTTGCCGCCGTCCGTTGTTACAACGAAGCCATCTTCGACGTCAGGTTGACGGCGCAGTATTAAGTAGTGCGATTCGTCCAGCGCAGCGACCGACAGAGTTAGCGTGTAGGGACGAAGCTCATTGGAACTGAGGGCTACCACGTCTTCCCAATGGTCGCCCCCATCGCGTGTAATTTTTACCGTTCCCGCGACGGAGACCGTCCCCGGAGGCAAGTCAGCCTTGGGCAGTTGGGAGCTGTCGCTCACGATCGCTATGCCGTTCGCGGCATCGGCAAACGAGAAGCTGCGGATGGAGTCAGGAGCGTGATGACTTTTCCACGTCTGTCCGCCGTCGACGGTTGAGAGCAACAGCCCGCCTGTACCTGCCGCCTGGCCGACTTTCTCATCTACGAAGGAGATATTCAGCAATACTTCGCCATCCGGATTTTGATGTTTAGTTTCCCAAGTCGCGCCACCATTGCCAGAGCTCATGATCATTTCGTCCGCTCCGCACACCCAGATCGTCCCTCGCAGAGCTGTAACATTTACCGGACGGAAAGGGGTGGCTACGGTCTTCCAATTGCCCGCTGCGGAGCCTACCTGGCCGGCCGCGCATGTCGAGAAGAGGACCCCGATTGCAGCAAATACGCATAACACTTGGAACAACGATTTCATTTACATGTCCTCCCAGGTCACGCGGACAATCCGATAGTTGTACGGTCGACAATGCTACATCAACGATTGTGACCCCGTTCCCAAAAACGCACAGCCGTCCACAGTCTCCAACCCTTCGGCCATGCGTTAGACTAGCCACTGGCCATGTCTCAATTCGTCCACCTGCACCTGCATACCGACTACTCTCTGCTCGACGGGGCCTGCGACGTAGAAAAGCTCTGCCAGCGCGTGAGCGAGCTGGGGATGCCGGCCGTGGCCATGACCGATCATGGCAACATTTTTGGCGCGGTGCACTTCGTGAACGCGGCGCACAAGTATGGTGTGAAACCGATTGTCGGCTGCGAGCTCTACATCTGCAAAAAGGACGATCACCGTATTGAGCGCACGCCACCCGAGGGCGACACCTACAACCATCTGCTGGTGCTGGCCGAGAACGACGAAGGCTACCGCAATCTGGTGAAGATCACGTCGGAAGCGTCGCTGCACGGCTTTTATTACAAGCCGCGCGTCAGCAAGAAGTTTCTGGCTGAGCACTCGCGCGGGCTGATCGGGCTTTCCGGATGCCTGAAGGGCGAAGTGGCTGAGCGGCTGATGGAGTCGAAGTACGAAGCGGCGCGGGCTGCGGCGGGCACGTTTGCCGACATCTTCGGCAAGGAAAACTTCTTTCTTGAAATTCAGGACCAGGGACTGGAGATGGAGCACCGCATTCATCCTGGCCTGTTCCAGCTGGAAAAAGATCTTGGCCTTCCGCTCGTGGCCACCAATGACAGCCACTACCTGTGCGAGGACGACGCGCATGCGCAGGATGTGATGGTGTGCATCCAGACGGGCAAGTCGATTCGTGACACGGCACGCATGAAGTTCGAGGGCTCGCAGTTTTTCGTGAAGAATCACGACGAGATGCTGCGCGTGTTCAAGGATTCGCCCGATGTTGTGGCGCGCACGCTCGGTATCGCGGAACGTTGCAGCCTGCGTCTGGAGAAGATTGCGACGCCGTTTCCGCAGTTTGAAGTGCCTGCGGGCTACACCATTGACAGCTACTTCGTGCACGTGACGCGGCAGGGCTTTGCGAAACGGCTGGAGGCGTTGCAGCCCCTGGCCGATCAAGGCCGGCTGAAGCATCCGATCAGCGACTACGAGCAGCGGCTGGAGCGGGAGTTGGGGATCATCCAGCAGATGAAGTTTCCGGGATATTTTTTGATCGTCTGGGATTTCATTCGTTACGCCAAGGAACGAGATATTCCGGTGGGACCCGGCCGCGGATCGGCGGCAGGATCGCTGGTCTCTTACGCGCTGGGCATCACCGATCTCGACCCGCTGCAGCACGAGCTGCTGTTTGAGCGCTTTCTGAATCCGGAGCGCGTGTCGATGCCCGACATCGACATCGATTTCTGCATGAACCGGCGGGGCGAGGTCATCAACTACGTCACGCAGAAGTACGGGCGCGAGAACGTGGCGCAGATCATCACGTTCGGCACCATGGCGGCAAAGGCGGCGATCAAAGATGTGGGCCGGGCGATGGATATTCCATACGCCGACGTCGACCGCATCGCCAAGATGGTGCCGACTACGCTCAACATCACGCTGGATGAGGCGCTCGAGGAATCACCCCAACTCAGTGAGGCGTACGAGAAGGATACGCAGATTCGCGAGCTGCTCGACACCGCACGCAAGCTGGAAGGGCTGGTGCGCAATGCCGGGGTGCACGCTGCGGGAGTGGTGATTGCGCCGCGTCCGCTGACGGAACTGGTGCCGCTGCACAAGACCAAGAACGATGAAATCGTCACTGCCTTCGACATGGTTGCCATCGAGAAGATGGGCCTGTTGAAGATGGATTTTCTCGGGCTGACCACGCTCACCATTCTCACCGACACGCTGAAACTGATTCAGCAGACACGGGGCATGACGCTGACGCTCGAACAGATTCCACTCGAAGACCACGGGACCTACGAGAAGGTGTTTCACCGCGGGCTGACTTCGGGCGTCTTCCAGTTTGAATCGCACGGCATGCGTGACGTGCTGCGGCGCTATCAGCCGAATTCGATCGAGGACCTGACGGCGCTGAATGCGCTCTACCGGCCGGGGCCGATCCAGGGTGGGATGATCGACGACTTCGTCGACCGCAAGCACGGGCGCAAAAGAGTGGAGTACGAACTGCCGGAACTGCAGGCAATTCTGCAAGAGACTCTCGGCGTGATCGTTTATCAGGAGCAGGTGATGCAGATCGCCAACCGGCTGGCCGGGTATTCGCTGGGTGAAGCCGACTTGCTGCGGCGCGCGATGGGCAAGAAGAAGCCGGAGGAAATGGCCCAGCAGCGCGAGCGGTTTATCGAGGGCGCGACGCAGAGGAAGTATCCGCCGAGAAAGATCGAGAAGATTTTCGATCTCATGGCGCAGTTTGCGGGATACGGGTTTAACAAGTCGCACTCGGCGGCCTATGCCCTGCTGGCCTATCACACGGCGTATTTGAAGACGCACTTCCCGGTCGAGTTTATGGCAGCGTTGCTGACGTCGGTGACCGGGTCGACCGACGACGTGGTGAAGTACATCAACGAATGCCGGGAGATGGGCATTGCCGTGGAGGCGCCGGACATCAACGTGTCGGACGCGAACTTTACGCCGCACGGGGAGTCGATCCGGTTCGGGCTGGCGGCGGTGAAGAATGTCGGCGGCAACGCCATCGAATCGATTGTGGCGGCGCGCAAGAAGCTGGGACGGTTCCCATCGATCTTCGAATTCTGCGAGCACGTCGACCTGCGCCTGCTGAACAAGCGCGTGCTGGAGTCGCTGGTGAAGAGCGGGGCGATGGATTCGCTCGGCCGCCGGGCGCAGCTGATGGCCGTGCTCGACAAGGCGATGGAGCAGGCGCAGAAAGTGCAGCGCGACGCGGAATCCGGCCAGCACGGGCTGTTTGGCGTATTCGCGCAGGATGAGATGGCAGGCGATAACCACAAGCTGCCCGACACGCCGGACTGGGATGAGCACACGCGCCTGTCCGCCGAAAAAGAGATTCTGGGATTTTTCATCACGGGACATCCGCTGGAAAAATACCGCGACAAGCTGGCTGACCTGCAGGCGCTTAGCACCCAGGAAATCTCGGCGATGAAGAGTTCGACCGGCAAAGACGAGACGATCGTGACGGCGGGAATCATCTCCAACCGGCGCGTGCTGAAGTCGAAGCGGGGCGAGTTCTATGCTCAGGCCACGCTCGAAGATATGGCGGGCTCGATCGACATGATCGTTTTCCCGGAGGCTTTCAAACGCATCGGAGAGAAGGTGAAGCTCGAGGTTCCTGTGCTGGTGAGGGCCGGGGTGCGGATCGAAGAAGGGGCGAACGCCAAGATTACGGCGGCGGAGATCACGCCGCTGGAAGACGCGAGGGTGCCGCTGCCGAAGGCGATCCGGATTCGAGTTCCGCTGGAGCACTCGCGCGAGGGCACAGTCGACGACCTGCACCAACTGTTTCTGGAACGCAAGGGCGAAGCGAAGGTGTTGTTCGACGTGGAACGGCAGGGCGATTTCATGGTGGTGATGGAAGCGGACGGCTATAATGTGTTGCCGGATCGTCTTTTCATGGCGCGGGTCGAGGCCTTGTGCGGGCGGGGTAGCGTGCGCGTGATCAGCTAGAGGTTCCATCGTGTCCTCTGTGTCCTTAGTGGTAAGAAAAAGGCGCTTACCACTAAGGACACGAAGTTACACGAAGGAAATCCCACTTTTCGCATGGCACTTACCGAAAAAGCGCAGCAGGAACTGGAGCAGATCGAGCGCCAGGTTGCGGAAATGGAGTCAGCCGGGACCGATGAGGCCACGCGGCGACAGATCGCCATACTGCAGGAGCGCATTGAGACCTTGAGACGAGACCTGAACGCTCCCTCCACAGCCTGGCAGAAGACCGAACTGGCGCGGCATCCGCAGCGGCCGCAGACGCTTGACTATATCGAGCGCGTGTTCAACGATTTCAGCGAGATTCACGGCGACCGCGGCTTTGCCGACGACGCGGCCATCGTTTGCGGCATGGCTCGCTTCCACGGGGACGAAGTGCTCGTGATCGGCACGCAGAAGGGCCGGGACATGAAGCAGCGCGTGTACCGCAACTTCGGCACGCCGCATCCCGAGGGATATCGCAAGGCGATCCGCATCATGAAGGTGGCGGAGAAATTTCGCCGGCCGATTTTCACGCTGGTGGATACCGACGGCGCCTATCCCGGCATTCACGCGGAAGAGCGCGGGCAGGCCGAGGCCATTGCCTACAATCTGCGGGAAATGGCTCGGCTGGAGGTGCCGATCATCGCAACAGTGATCGGGGTCGGCGGCAGCGGCGGGGCGCTGGCGATTGCTGTGGCCGATCGAGTGCTCATGATGGAGAACTCGATTTATTCGGTCATTTCCCCGGAGGGCTGCGCCGCCATCATGTGGCGCAATGCGGCCAAGAAAGAACTTGCCGCTGAAGCGATGCGCATCACGGCCACCGACCTGCGGGAACTGGGCTGCGTCGACGACATCGTGCCCGAGCCCGAAGGCGGAGCGCATCGGGATCACGAGGCCGCCGCCAATCTGCTCGACGTCAGCCTGCAGAAACATTACGCCGAGCTGAAGAAAGTTCCCTCTTCCGAATTGGTCGTATCACGATATAATAAGTTCCGTAACCTCGCTGCCTTCTTCCGGACTGAAGGGTGAAGACCGAATCGTGAGCCGGGCGCACTCTCCCGTTTCCAAGACAGGTTCCTCCCCGCTTCCGGCGGGCGGTTTGCCCGCGACAGCGCCGGAGCGGGAACCGTATAATGAAAGGTTCCACTCCAACCATTTGAGGGCAGTTTGAAAAACCACGGGCGGCGGGGTTCCGCCCGCAATTGAAAGAAGGTATGGGAATGGCCACAACGGACGTCACGCCGCGGGAATCCTCCGGGGGCGTGGGGCAGAGACGCATCGTCAACGACATGAGCATTCAGGTCGCGACGGTCAACGGTTCGGGCTCGCAAAGCTCGAATACGGTGCTGCTGCGCAGTATTTTTCAGATGGGCGTGCCGGTTTCCGGCAAGAACATGTTCCCTTCGAACATCGCCGGACTGCCGACCTGGTACACGATCCGCGCCAACAAGAACGGGTACATCGGCCGCAAGAAGGAAATCGATTTTCTGGTGGCCATGAACCCGGAGACTGCAGTCGAAGACACGATGTCGCTGGCCCCGGGAGCGTCGGTGCTCTACGACGAACCGCTGGCGCTGCACAAGCTGCGCGATGATCTGCTGTTCTACTCCGTCCCTTACGACAAGCTGGTGGCGGCGGTGTGCCCCGAAGCCAAGCTGCGCAAGCTGGTCAAGAACATGGTGTACGTGGGCGTGGTCGCCCAACTGCTCACCATCGACATGGCCGAGGTCGAGATCGCGATTCGCAAGCAGTTTGCGAAAAAGGTGAAAGCGGCGAACTTGAACCTGGCTGCGGCCCAGGCCGGGTTCGACTATGCGAAAGCGAATTTGAAGAAGCTGGGCGTGTTCTACATCGAGCGCATGAACAAGACGGCGGGCAAGATCATCATCGACGGAAACTCCGCCGCCGCGCTGGGCTGCATGTTCGCCGGATGCACCGTGGTCACCTGGTATCCGATCACGCCCTCGTCTTCGCTGGTCGAGACCATGATCGAGTACATGAAGGAATACCGCATCGGTCCTGACGGCAAGGCGACGTTCGCGATCGTGCAGGCTGAGGACGAACTGGCCGCGATCGGCATGGTCATCGGCGCCGGATGGGCCGGGGCGCGCAGCATGACCGCAACGGCTGGACCCGGGATTTCGCTGATGTCGGAATTCGCCGGGCTCGCCTACTACGTTGAAGTTCCCGGCGTGATCTGGGACATCCAGCGGGTGGGGCCTTCGACCGGGCTGCCGACGCGGACTTCACAGGGCGACATCCTCTCGACCGCGTTTCTTTCCCATGGCGACACCAAGCACATCATGATGATTCCCTGCTCGGTGGATGAGTGCTTCACCATGGCGACCGAAGCGTTCAATCTGGCGGAGCAATTCCAGACGCTGGTGTTTGTGATGTCGGATCTCGATCTGGGGATGAACAACTGGATGTCAGACCCGTTTCCCTATCCCACGGCACCGATCCAGCGCGGCAAGGTGCTGAGCAAGGAAGATCTGGACCGTCTGGGCGGATTCGCCCGCTACAAGGACGTGGATGGGGACGGCATCGGCTATCGCACGCTGCCGGGCACGGTTCACCCCGCGGCGGCATATTTCGCCCGCGGCAGCGGACACAACGAGAAGGCGCAGTACAGCGAGCGGGCCGACGACTTCGAGAACAACATGGAGCGCCTGAACCGCAAATTTGAGACGGCGCGGTCTTTTGTTCCGCGGCCTGAAATCACACGGGGCCACAACGCACAAATCGGAATCATCGGTTACGGAACTTCGCACTGGGGCATCACGGAGAGCCGCGACCAGCTGCGCGACGAATACAAGATCGAGACCGACTACCTGCGGCTGCGGGCGTATCCGTTTACGCGCGAGGTGCACGAATTTATCGAGCAGCACGAGCATGTTTATGTGGTCGAGCAGAACCGCGACGCGCAGATGCTCGAACTGCTGAAGCTCGACGCGAAGCCCGCGTTGATCGGGCGGCTGCGGAGCATCGCGCACATTACCGGACTGCCGCTGGATGCGCGGTCGATCACCGACGAACTGACCTCGATGGAGGGCAAGTAAAATGGCGACCACTCCCACGGCCGAACATGGATCTGCCGGGCCCAAGACCAACCGCATCGGCCTCACCGTCATGGATTACAAGGGCGGCAAGACGACGCTGTGCGCTGGGTGCGGGCACAACGCGATCTCGGAGCGCATCATCGAGGCCATGTACGAGATGGGTGTGCAGCCGGAGTTTCTGATCAAGCCCAGCGGCATCGGCTGCTCCTCGAAAACTCCGGCATACTTCATGAGCCGCTCGCACAGCTTCAACGCGGTGCACGGGCGCATGCCTTCGGTCGCCACGGGAGCCATGCTGGCAAACCGCAAGCTGGTGTGCATTGGCGTGAGCGGCGATGGCGATACCGCTTCGATCGGCATCGGCCAGTTCGTGCATTTGATGCGGCGCAATCTGCCGATCATTTACATCATCGAAGACAACGGCGTGTACGGGCTGACCAAGGGGCAGTTTTCGGCGACAGCCGATCTCGGCTCAAGACTGAAGACCGGCGTGCTCAATGACCTGCCGCCGATCGATACCTGCGCGCTTGCGATTCAGCTGGGAGCGACTCTGGTGGGACGTTCGTTCTCCGGCGACAAGCGCCAGCTGAGCGCCATGCTGAAGGCGGCCATCGCGCACAAAGGCACGGTCATGCTCGACGTGGTTTCACCCTGCGTCACGTTCAACGATCACGAAGGGTCGACCAAGTCCTACAAGTACGTGAAGGAGCATGAAGAGATCCTGCAGGACGTGAGCTTCGTGCCGCACTTTGAAGACATTGACGTGGAGTACGATCCGGGAGCAACGGTCGAAGTCACTATGCACGACGGCTCGCATCTGCGGCTGCGCAAGCTGGAAGAGGATTACGATCCCACGGACAAGATTCGCGCCATCACGCGGCTTACCGAGGCTCACGATAAAGGCGAGGTGCTGACGGGAGTGTTCTATGTGAATCCGCAGGCGCCGAACTTCCTCGACATGCTCAACGTCACCGACCAGCCGCTGGCAACCTTGCCCGAGTCGCTGACGCGACCGCCGAAGGAAGTGCTGGACAAGTGCATGAAAGAGTTGCAGTAGCCTGATCCTGCCAACCGGGAAGACGCGAGTGCACGTCGCGTCTTGCTTACCGCAGGTCACCACTTCGATCCAGCGCTTCACACCAACACACAAATTGTTATAATGCCGCGGGTCTATCCAAAACTAAAAACTTGACTGGAAAAGAGGATCACCATGAAATGCAGGCACTTAGTGTCAGCTTTTGGGATCATTCTGCTGGCAGCGTGTCCGTTGTTTGCCCAAGAAAAACCTGGCACAGTTGCCGTTCTGGAATTTCAGAAAATCAAGAACGGGATGCTGCCGCAATACGAGGCCGGACGGAAACAGAAGGCGGCCTGGCACAAGCAGCAAAACGATCCGCTGGCCCTGGATGTATGGGAAACGCTCAGCGGAGAGGACACCGGAACCTTTATCGTGGGCCGAATCGGCCAGCATTGGGCTGATTTGGACAAACCATCTGTTTCAGACGAAGCTGACCTGGCGGAATATCAAAAAGTGGTCGGCGGTTACGTCGATTCGGTCATCACCCGCTACTACGAATTCCAGCCGAAGATCAGCAACCCCACCGACGCGAACATGCCCGCGAAATTTTCCGAGATCGTCACCTTCGACGTGCGCTACGGGAAGGGTACGGAGTTTCGCTCGGCCATTGACCGGTTCCATGAGGCGGCGCAGAAGACGAAATGGCCCGTCAACTACTACTGGTACAGGCTGGCGAGCGGCGGACCGGGAGGAGTCTACGTGCTGGTTCTGCCGCGCAACAGCTGGGCGGATTTCGAGGAGAAGCCCGACGTGAAGCCGTTCCGCGACATGCTCAAGGAAGCGTTCGGACAAGCCGAGACGGATTCGATTATCGATCGCCTGGACGAATCGGTGCAGAGAGAGACAACTGCAATCGTCAAATTCCGCGGCGATTTGAGTTACTCGGCGGGCAAATAGATCGAGGGCCCGTGCTGGGGCACGGGCCGTTCATGCGCTCTTCAGTTTCGGCTCGCCGCTGTGCTCGGGATTCTCTCCGGGCTCGGGGAAATCTGTGTCGGCGTCTTTCAGCATGGGATCCTGGTCACGATGCCCGAGCTGCTTCTCCAGGCCGATATTGCCCGGAGTCTTGTGATCTTCTTCTTCGGTGGCGCCCTTCGCAGTGTCCTGGTCGCGTGTGCCGTGTAGCATGATTGCACCTCGGATGATCGGGCGGCACCTGCAAGAATGAGAAATGAGAGCCGCCTTCCTGGACCAAGTTTATGCCTGGAGCTTTGGAAATAAAATAGATATAAAGCAGGGGAAAATCTGTCGCAGGAGAGTATATGAAGCTGTTTCTGTCGGTCCTGATTGTGTGCGCCTTAGCCAGTGCACTCGCCTGGGCGACACCCAGCGATCCTTTCAGTGCGAAGGGGACACATCATAAAGTTCATCGTCATCACGCGCACAAGGCTGGCAAGCATCGTCGTCCCAAGCGGCATCGCCATGCGGTGTAGCTGACCGTCCTAGAGGGGATCCCGAGAGCTGAATCCGCGGGCACTGCGGAGCTTCGCTCCGCCGGACAGCCGAGGGCGGCTGTCCCTACATGGCATCATCCCTACAGGGCATCAGGCCATCATCAGGAATCCAGTCGAGCAACTACTTCCCTGTGCTCGAGACTCCCAGCTTGCGCAGGCGGTCGCGGGCTTGCAGAGCTTCCGGCGAATGCGGATAGCGCTGGAGCAGATGGCGCAACTCGCTGACGCCATCATCCTGCTTGCCCAGTTCGATCAGGGAGAATCCCTTCTTCAGCTGGGCGGACGCGGCTTTGTTTCCGCTGGGGAAATTCTGCAGCACCTGGTCATAACTCTGCGCGGCCTGCTGGTAATTTCCCTGCCGGAACTGGATTTCGCCGAGGTAGAAGTAGCAGTTCCCGGCCAGATCGGTGTTGGGATAAAACTTGATGTAGTCGGAAAATTCCTGCGAGGCCAGGTCGTTCTTGTTGCCGTTGTAGTCGCGCAGGCCGTTGTTGTAGAGCACGTCCGGGGGCGGAGCCTGGGCCTGAGCCTGCTGCTGCGCCGTTTGCTGAGCCTGCTGCGCCTGGATGCTCTGCTGCGCCGCCTGCATGTCTTCGAGCTCCTTGGCGACCTTGGCCAGGCGCACCTTGAGCTCGTCCATGGTGTCGTTGAGGGCCTGAATCTGGCCGGAAAGCTGGTCCGACTTGGCGCCCGCATCCGTCTGCTGCTTTTGCAGGGAGGTTTGCAGCGCGGTGAGCGCAGCCGCAACCTTGTTCACCGCGTCGGTGTCCTGCTCGACGAGATTCTTCATGACGCCCATGCGCTCGTCGAAACTGCGCTGCATGGCGGTCATCTGCTCCTGCAGTTGCTGCACCTGCGTCTGCAACTGCACCATGTCTTTGTTCACGGCCCACGCCGGAGCAATTGCCAGAAAGATCACGGAACACGCGGCAAACGCGCAGATACGATGTGGTTTCATAGAGGATTCCCTGAGCACCCTAGTTTAGATGCCATGATTGTCCCACAGGCTGGGAGCATTCGGCAGAGATAAGGAACAGCGCGAACCGGAAGACGCAATGCGACGTGAACCGGCGGCGTGGAAATTCAAAGACGCCAGAAGCAATCCACGGGCGCTGAACCGCAGACCCGTCTTGTGCTGCGCAGCGGCACGACTGAACAGGCCTGCTGAAAAAGTAATTTCTGCCAGCCAGGCCGGCCTCAGCGGCTAAAGCCGGCATAGAAACTAATCCACTTATCGCAGCGCTGAAGCGCTGCGCCACCCAAAATCAAGCACGGAAGCGAGCAGGGGACGCCGCTGCCGGCGCCCCCTGAAAAGAATCACTTCTGATACACGAAGTGGCCACGGCGGTTCTGCTGCCAGCAAGCTTCGTTGCTCTCGGTGCAGAAGGGTTTTTCCTTGCCGTAGCTGATGGTCTTGATGCGGCTGGCGCTGATGCCGGCGGTGGTCAGCTCGTTCTTGACGGAGCTGGCGCGCTGGTCGCCCAGAGCCAGGTTGTATTCGGTCGAACCGCGCTCATCGCAGTGTCCCTCGACGGTAAAGCTCATGTTGGGATGCTGCGTCAGGAACGCCATGTCGGCCTGAATGGAGGTACGCTGGTCGCCACGGATATCGGACTTGTCGTAGTCGAAATAGATGTCATTGATGTTCTGGTTGAACAGGTCTTCATCCGTGACCGTCGCGGCGGGCGGCGGTGGAGGCGGAGGTGCCGCGGTGACAGTGAGGCGTGCAGTGGCCTCCTGCGTACCGCCCGCGCCTTTGGCGACGAGATGGTACGTAGTCGAGTCGGTGGGTGATACCGACTGCGATCCGTTGGCTTGCACCGCACCGATGCCGTCGATCGACACGTCGGTGGCGTTGGTGGCCTGCCAGGTCAGCGAGGCCGACTGGCCCGCCTGAATCGACGCCGGGTTCACCGAAATCGATGCGGTGGGAGCGGCCGGTGGCGGCGGGGGTGGGGGCGGTGGCGGCGGTTTCTTCTTCCCCCCGCAAGCGCCCAGCGCGAGAATAGCGGCTAGCGTAACTATCAGGAACAACCACTTCATGCTTTGTTGCTTCACGTTTCCTCCCTGCGACCCCAAAGTTCGCCTTCAAGGTCCGACGAAGTGTTTTGCTATTTCCAACTCCAATTCGGCTGGGTATTACGTCCGGTAAAAGTCAGCTGCTGCACCTTGGTTCCATCGGCCAGCATGCTCCAGATTTCAAGGCTGCCGGAGCGGTTCGATTGAAACACGACGTGCCGGCCGTCGGGCGACCATGACGGGTAATCGTTGCGGCCGCCGTCGTGAGTGAGCTGCACCCACTGCTTGCTGGCGATGTCCATCAGGTAAATGTCGGACGCTCCGGGCTCGCCCGGGCCATACTTGCGGATCCACGCCAGGGTCAGGAACTGGCCGTTGGGAGCCCAACTGGGAGAGACGGCGTATCCCTGATCGGTGAGCCGCTGCTGGTTGGTGCCATCGGCTTCCATGGTGTAGACCTGGGGCAGGCCGGTACGCCCGCTGACGAAGGCAATCTGGGCATTTGTCTTGCGGTTCCACACCGGCCCCACGTCGGGCCCTTTGTCGGTGGTCATACGGTGCAGGTTGGCGCCGGAGACATCACAGACGTAGATTTCGGTCTGGTCGCTGCCCCGCGAGGACGCGAACGCGAGCTTGGTTCCGTCGCCCGACCAGGCCGGCGACAAGTTCGTTCCGCCCATGTGGGGAAAGCTCACCGGCCGGTTCAAGTCGAGCGAGTACATCATGATCTCCCAGCCCACCTTGGTCAGCCCGCTGAAGGCGACGCGCGAGCCGTCGGGGGAAACGCGCGGCGAGAGCGCGATCGAACCCAGGCGCGTGATCTGATGCTGGTTCGAGCCGTCGTAGTCCATGCCCCAGATTTCCTTGTGGCCGGAGCGGTCGCTGACGAAAAAGATCTGGCTCTCGGCAATGCCGGAGATGCCGCCGCCCAGCCGGAAGATGATCTCGTCGGCAAACTTGTGGGCCATGACGCGGGCTGCGGCGTCACTGGCGGTATCGCCGTACTGCTTGCCCAGCACCTGCGGCGACTGGATATTCTTCGTGTCATACAGCCAGCCCTGCACCGTCAGCTTTCCGTTCGCGATGCCGAGGTTGCCGAAAGCCAGCATGGCCGCGTTGGGAGGAGGCTGATTCCAGGCGATGAAATTGACTTCGGGAGGCTGCCCTGGAACCTGCAGGGGGTAGAAACTCTTGGACACGAGTTCGACCACGCCCGAGACGTCGAGGTCGTTCCACAGCGTGTCATTGAAGGTCTTGAGCAGCGCGGCGTTCTGCGGGTCGGCAGTGGAAGGCTTGAAGTCGGGGACGGCCAGGCGGACTTTTTCCGTGCCGAGGCTGGTGCCGGTCTTAACCCAATCCTGGGAATATGCGGCGGAGCACAAAAATATGAGAAACAGACCCAGCGCCCAGCCCGGCGCCCGGCCGTAAGCGGTGATCAATCGGTGCCCCAGCGCTGGCCTTACGCGTTGCTCCATCCGTTTTCGGAAGAAAGGTACTGCGTACGACAATATCGTATCCCGATATGAATTGCTTTGCAAGGATTCTTCCCTCTCCTGATGGACAATGTACCAGCGCGCCTCAGCGCCGGGATTCATCCCATGCCGCTCCTGACATTGTGCGCCGCCGCGATCCACAGTTCACCTCTTGTAGTCGAACCAGAACTCCACAGAAATCTTGCCGCCGGCATAGTCGGAAGGCAAAGGCCCGAAGGTATCGATGCGCTGCAGAGCGCGCGCGGCAGAAATGTCGAGCGAAGGCACGCCGCTCGACTGTTCAATCCGAACGTTCGAGGGGTGGCCGTCGCGGGCCACGTCGAAGGTGATATACACGCGCTGCGCCGACGTGATGCGGGGGTCGACCTCATACTTCAGCCAGTTGTCGGCCACCTTCTGCTGAATCACGCGCACATACCAGGCGTACTTGGTGCCGAAATCCCCTCCGCCGCCGGTGATACCGAATCCGCCCTTGGCTCCGGCGGCGCTGAAGGTTCCATACGGCCCGCTGACCGGCCCGCCCTCGCCGAAAGCGACCTGATTGGTCTCTTCCTCGGGCTCGGGTTGTGGTTTTTCCTTCGCCGCGGTCTCCTGTTTCTTCTTCGGCTTGATTTTCGCGTTCTTGCCTTGAATCTCAACCGCGTCCGGGGCTTTCTCTTCGATCTTGGGCTGCGATTGCGTCAAGCCCTTGGATTCGTTGGCCAGCACATTCTGGGTTTGAGAAGGATTGACCGGCAGGGGAACGCTGCTCACCAGCGTGGCCCCGATGGCCTCGCCGCCGCCTCCGGCGCCCCAGCCTGCGCCGCTGACCCCGGAGAAGAAGTTCGAGTACACAAGCAGCAAGGCGGTGGACACCACATGCAGGCCCAGCGACCAGAGCAGGGGCCGGCCCCAGGGGTCGCGTTCGAAGTAAATCTCAGCGCTTGCCACCGCTCTGCTCCAGGGGTTGGGTCACGATGCTGACGTTGGTGATACCCGATTGCTTCACCGCGTCCATGACGGTGGCGAAGGCGCCGAAGGGAACGTTCTCGTCGGCGCGCACGAAAATGAACTGGTTGCGCGGATCGCGGATCTTCTGCCGCAGCTTGGTTCCGATTTCGTTGATGTTGACGGCGTCGTTGCCCAGGAAAACACGCTGGTCTTTGTTGATGGTGATGACCAGCCGTTCCTGGGTAATTTCACGCACCGTGCGCGTTTTGGGCACGCTGACGTCGATGCCGGACTGCAGCACCGGCGCGGTCACCATGAAAATGATCAGCAGCACCAGGACCACGTCGACCAGCGGAGTGATGTTGATATCGGCGAGAGCCGTCTGGGTGCGTCCGTTGGAAGTGGTGAAGGCCATCAGCGCCTCACTTCTGCCGGAGCCTGCGCCTGGCTGTGCTCGACGGCATTGAGGACTTCGAGGGCGAAGTCGTCGCTGCGGGCGGCGAACTCGCGGATCGAGGCACCGATCAGGTTATAGGCGATCACGGCAGGAATGGCGGCGGCCAGGCCCGCCGCAGTCGTGATCAGCGCTTCCGAGATTCCGGGCGCTACCGCGCGCAGCGTGGCCGCTCCGGCCGTACCCAGTCCGTGGAAGGCGTCGATAATTCCCCACACCGTGCCGAACAGGCCAACGAACGGCGTGACCGCGGCGGTGATGGCCAGCCAGGGCACGTTGCGCTCCAGGCGGGTAATCTCCTCGGACGCGCCGATCTGCATGCCGCGCTGGATCGCCGTCAGATTGCGCAGCGCTCCCACCGAAGATGCCTGGCGCTTGTATTCCTCGAAACCGCCCTCAAAGACGCCGACCAGCGGGCTGGGCCTGAACTGCTCGGCAACGGCGCCGATGTCCTGCAGGCGCTGCGCCTTTCGGAAGGCCCGCACGAAGCGGCCGCTCTGCGCGCGCGCGCGCCGCAGCAAGCTCCATTTCGTGAGGATGATGGCCCAGGAAAGCAGACTGAAGGCGAGCAGCGAGAGCAGCACAAGCTTCGCCACCGGGCCGGAGTTGGAGATCATGTCGACAATTTCGCCGCCGACGAAGGCCGCCAGCAAAGGGGATGAATGCATCTGAGGTTTAGGAGAATGCCTGCCGTAATTATAGATGAATAGCCGGGCGCAATTTTCCGCACGTATCCGATCCGGCAACGGTGGCGTAACTCAGGGCGCCGGATGGCGCGGATCGCGGTTGCTCAACTTGAAGTGGACGGCCATCGAATCCAGATAGGGTGAGTCCAGGGGCGTGAAGTGGAGCGCCTTGACCTGGAACGCGACGTAAAATCCATCGACCTTGACAATGCGCCGGGCCAGGATGGGAACGGCGCCGAACGGGTTAGGATTCAGCCAGCTCAGGTTGTTTCCCGGATCCTGCGAGGGATCTTGTGAGGGCTCCTGATCCTCGAGGAGCACGTTGCTGTAAATGTTGTGTTGCAGGTCGCGCAGTAACACCCGCCAGGAGGTGATTTTGTTGTCGCCCTCGGGCACTTGCGGAGTGATGCGCAATTCGTAACGGTCGTCGCCGTGGGAGTCCCGGATCCGTTCGCGGTAGGTCGGGTTTTCGGGATTGAGCTTGACGTCGAAGCTCTCTTCGATGATGCGGGTCGCACCCTTGCGAAAGCTCTCCGCATAAATGGTGGGCGGCGCGCCCTGGGCCAAGAACGGGAGATTCAGCAGCACGACCACTGCGAGCAGGCGGGCAAACTTTCGCATCATCTACGCTCTATCGCCTCCGAAGCGGGCTGGTGAGAAACATTTTCCTCGGCGAGCAAAGATCGCAAGCGTTCACACAGGGCGCGCGACGCCTGGCCGCTGTTGCGCGCCAACCGGAGGACGCGGAGCCAGAGCCAAGGCCGCAGCGCGGCGAAGCAAGCGAATCGCGTCTCGTGAAAGTGGCCGTCGTTGTCAACGAAGCGCTCGAGCGCGGGGAAGGCAAAGTCTGCTTCATCGGAAATCGCTTTGACGGCCGTGAATCCCACGTCTCTCGCTTCCGCGGCGCGGGCTACGGCTGCGGCCTCCATATCGACCGCCTGCGCCCCGAACGACTCGCGGAGCTTCGCCTTCTGTGCGGGCGAGGCGACGGAGGCAAAACTGACCAGGACGCCGTCACCGTTATCCAAACTGACGCTGCTGCCATCGCCGGCGTTGACCACTCGACGCGGCTGCATAATCGAGCCCACTTTCAGCGCGGGATCCAGAGCGCCGGCAAAGCCCGCAGAGCACACCAGGGCAGGATGGAACAGGGCAATCACGGCCTCGGCAGCGCGGCGCGCGGCTTCCGCTCCCATTCCGCCGCAGACCAGCACCGTGGAATCATTCTCAAAGAAACGGAAACTCCGGCCGCTGTGCTGTTTTTCGACCACCTGCCATCCCCCCACCAGAGGACGAACCTCGCGCTCGAGCGCAGCCACAATCGCGACTCTAGACATATCCGTTGGCCCGGAACCAGTCTACGGCCCGCCGCAGGGCATCCTCGACGGGCACAATCTTCCAGCCCAGTTCGCGCTCCGCTTTGTCCGAACTGGCGAACATTTTTTTTCGGCCCATGCGCACGGTATCCACCGTGGCGCGGGGCTCGCGTTTCAGCAGGCGCCCGGTGATGGCTTCGTCGACGACTCCCGCGGCGAAGGCGAACACGTACGGCAATTTCACTTTCGGCGAGGGCAAGCCGGTGATTCTGCCGAGCTTGTCGAGAAGCTGCTTCAGCGTCAGATTCTCTCCTCCCAGAATATACCGTTCGCCCGACTTGCCTCTTTCCAACGCGGATACGTGCCCGCGGGCGCATTCCCTCACATCCACCAGATTCAATCCAGTGTCGACGTAGGCGGGGAATTTGCGCTTGAGGAAGTCGACCACAATGCGGCCCGTAGGCGTAGGCTTGACGTCCTGTTCCCCGACTGGAGTTGTGGGATTGACCGTCACGACGTGCAGCCCGCTGCGCCCGGCTTCCAGCGCGACCTGCTCAGCCATGAACTTCGAGCGTTTGTAGGGGCCGATCATGTCGGCGAGCGAGACGGGAGAATCCTCATCGGCGGGAAAGCCGCTGCTGGTGAAACCGACGGTCGCGACGCTGGAGGTGTAGACGACGCGGCGCACGCCGTTCTTGCGCGCGGCGTCAAGAATCGCCCGCGTCCCCTCGACGTTGGAGCGGTACATTTCGTCGGGATCCCGCACCCAGAGCCGGTAGTCGGCGGCGACGTGAAAAACGGTCTCGCAGCCTTTGATGGCTTTTTCGAGCGACGCAGGGTCGCGCAGATCGCCGGTGGCAGTGTCCGCCTTGAGGCCTTCGAGATTTTTCAGGTTGCTGGTGGGGCGGACGAGCAGGCGGAGGTCCGCGCCTTGGTCGGCAAGTACACGCGCGATGTGGGAGCCGAGGAATCCGGTTGCGCCAGTGACGAAGGCTAGCATTGCTTATCAGAATTCAGCGGGCGGGGAAAGTTGTCAATGCCAATCTGCCGGAAACAACACGTGGCCCCGGACGCATTCGTCCGGGGGCTCGCTTCGCTCGCTGGGCGGACGAAGGCGTCCGCCCCTACACGAGTTCGTTTCCGCTCTTCTCCATCACCTTCTGGTACGTAGTCAGCGCCAGCAGCGGGAAGTACTCGCGGTAGAGGTGATACTTCAGATAGAACACGCGGGGAAATCCGGTGCCGGTGAAGAACTGCTCATCCCAGGAGCCGTCGTTTTTCTGCGTGCGCAGCAGATAGGCGATGCCGCGCGCGACCGAGTCGCTGCGCGTATCGCCGGCGGCGAGCACGCCGAGGATGGCCCACGCGGTTTGCGAAGGCGTGCTGTCGCCCTGCCCGCGCAAGGTCGGATCATCGTAGGAGCCGACCGTCTCCCCCCAGCCGCCGTCCGGATTCTGCACCATGCGCAGCCATTCCGCACCCTGCTGAATGCAAGGCTCGTGCAGGTCCATGCCGATGGCTTCCAGACCGCGCAGCACCAGCGCCGTGCCATAGATGTAGTTCACGCCCCAGCGCCCGAACCAGCTTCCGTCGGGTTCCTGCTCGTTGCGAACGAACTGAATGGCCCGCTTCACTGCCGGATGGTTGATGTCATAGCCATAGGTCGCGAGCATCTCCAGAATGCGCCCTGTGATGTCGACGGTCGGAGGATCGAGCATGGCGTTGTGATCGGCGAACGGGATGTACTGGAAGATCATGCGGTCGTTGTCTTTGTCGAACGAAGCCCAGCCGCCGTTCTTGCACTGCATGGAGAAGATCCAGTCGATGGCGCGCTGCACAGACTCGCGCTGGTAGCGCCCGTTGGGATGTTCGACGCGGCTCAAGGCCAGGCAGACCATGGCGCTGTCGTCGACATCGGGATAGAACTCGTTGTTGAACTCGAAATACCAGCCGCCGGGCTGGCCTTTGCGGTTCTTCACCTTCCAGTCGCCGACGTTGCGCACTTGCTTTTGCAGAATCCAGTTGGCGCACTTCACCATTCTGCGATCATTGGCTGGCGTGCCGGCCTCGCCGAGCGCGAACAGCGCATAAGCCGTATCCCATACGGGCGACATGCAGGGCTGCATGCGGAAGGTATCTTCCTCTTCGATGCCCAGTTTCTCAAATTCATCGAGCGCGCGGATGACCTGCGGATCGTCCAGCGAGTAGCCCAGGCAGCGCAGTGCGATGATGGCGTTCATCATCGAGGGATAGATGGCGCCCAGGCCGTCGCTCATTTCAAAGCGCGCCAGCATCCACTTCTCCGCGCTCTTCAGCGCGATGAAACGCAGTGGGCGTACATGCACGCGCTCGAACCAGTGGACCATGCGGTCGATCACCAGGAAGAAGTTGCGCCAGGAAATCAGCTTCTTGGCCCAGTGCAGGTGCATGCGCGACTTCTGCATGCCGCCAACGAACAACTCCTCAACACCCATTTCGCGGGGAATCTTTTTGAACGGCTTCTTGGCGTAGCAGATCGAGAGCGGCACCAGGATGGCCCGTGACCACGAAGAAATCTCGTAGATGTTGAACCAGAACCAGTTGGGAAAGAGCACGATTTCCGGAGGGATGGCCGGAACCGCGTCGTAGTCGTATTGCCCAAAGAAGCAGAGATAGATCTTGGTGAAGGTATTGATTTGGGTGACGCCGCCGAGTTCGAGAATCTTTTTGCGCGCGTGTACGAGCGCGGGATGGTCGGCGGAGTATCCCGCCAGCTTCAGGCCGAAGTAGGCCTTCACCGAGGCGCTGATGTTTGAGGGCCCTGCGGCGTAGATGCTCCAGCCGCCGTCCTCGTTCTGATGGCGCAGAATCCAGTTGGCGGCTTTCTGAAAGCGCTCTGGATTGCCGGTTCCGAGCAGCGTGTGCAGCAGAATGTAATCGGACTCGAGCGTGGTATCGGCTTCGAGTTCGCCGCACCAGTAACCGTCCTCGTGCTGCTGGGCAAACAGGCGCTTGCGTGCGGCGCTGACGGCCGCGCCGACGCGGCGGGCAAGTTCCTCGATTTTTCCAAAGCGAAGTTGCGGGTTCGAGCCTAACGATGCGGCTCTCGGGTTGGAATCGGGGGAGTTGATGTCCATCAGTTCACTGCTCCACTACGAACCATTTCACCACGGAGACACGGAGTCACGGAGTTAAAGAACCTTTCTGACGATTCCGCCTCGAGACAAGGTCGCCACGTTGAAATTCAGGATCAGGCCAGCTCGCTTTCTGGTCATTTTCAAATATGTCAGAAGCTGCGCTTCATGGACTGGAAGAACATGTTCCAGGCATTTAATCTCGAGGATCAATACACCCTCTACAATCAAGTCCAGGCGATAACCGCAATCCAGTTTGACGCCTTTATATTCAACGGGAAGCAGTACCTGTCGCTCAAAAGCGATTTCCCGGAGATGAAGCTCATGACAAAGGCATTCTTCGTATGCAGACTCCAGAAGTCCTGGGCCGAGCGAGCGATGCACCTCAATAGCGCCGCCAATCACGTGCTCAGTCAGACTCTTCATGAAGCAGCTTGCTCCGTGTCTCTGTGTCTCCGTGGTAAATCATGACTTGCATCAATCCGCAGTCGCGCTGGCCGGCGCCGCTGCGATGGCTTCTACAATCTCCGGGGGCAGGCCAAAGCGCACGTTTTCCGGCATGACCTCCAGTTCCTGCAGGTTGTCAAATCCCTTGCGGCGCAGGAACGCGATCGTTTCTTCGACAAGGTGCTCCGGGGCAGAAGCGCCTGCGGTCAGTGCGATCGTCTTCACGCCTTTCAGCCATTCGGCCTCGATGTCGTTGCAGCTGTCGATGAGGTGAGCGTTCGTGCCCAGGTTGCGCGCGACCTCCACCAGGCGGTTCGAGTTCGAGCTGTTCTCCGAGCCCACCACCAGCAACAGATCCGCCTCTGACGCGACCTGCTTCACCGCGACTTGCCGGTTCTCGGTGGCGTAGCAGATGTCCTGCGCTGCCGGTCCTTTGATGTTGGGGAACTTTTGCTTGAGGGCGGCGATGATGTCTTTGGTCTCGTCGAGGCTCAGCGTAGTTTGCGTCAGATAAGCCACCCGGTTGGGGTCGGGTACAGTCAGCGCCTCGACCTGCTCCGGCGAACCGACCACCTGCGTCACCAGGGGAGCCTCGCCCAGGGTTCCAATGACCTCATCGTGATCGCGATGACCGATCAAGATGAGCGAGAACCCTTCCTTGGCAAACTTGACCGCCTCCACATGCACCTTGGTGACCAGCGGACAGGTGGCATCGATCACGCGCAAGCCGCGCCGGGCGCTGTGTTCCCGCACTTCGGGGGAAACTCCATGGGCGCTGTAGATGATGCGCTCGCCGTTGGGCACCTCATCTTCGCTGTCGACGAAGATGGCGCCTTTGCCACGCAGTTCCTCGACCACGAAGCTGTTGTGCACGATCTCTTTGCGCACGTAGATGGGCGGCCCGAAAGCCTCCAAGGCGATGCGCACAACGTCAATCGCCCGCACCACGCCCGCGCAAAAGCCTCGCGGCTTGAGCAAAAGCAGGGTCTTTCCCGCTGATTTCGTCAAAACGCTTGCCACCTTTCAGATGCTCCCAAGATAGCCCCCGATGGAGTCACTTCTCCGAGCGGAAGCCTGGAATCCGCCTCTTAATTTGATGCGAAAATCCGCCGAATAATAGTGCGTTAAGCGTACACGATCCCCATTTTGGCGATACTACTAAGCTACTGGAAAGTACCGGGATGGTCAACGCAAGCCGCATAGCGGTGACGTCCTAAATTCGGGAACCACGAAGGGTACGAAGTCACGCGAAGTGATTGATTTTTCAGGTTTTCCTTCGTGTTCCTTCGTGACTTTTGTGGTCATTCAGGAACCGGCCTGCGGTTGCCAGTTCCGATTGATCAAGATACCGCCGACTACTAAGGCCACGATCAGGATCGAGAACAGCAGCAGCCATCCCCAATGGTCGGCGGGATGGCGCAGAACGCCAAGGAAGTGACGCCCGTAGTGATCGGCGATAAGGGCGATGGCGGCATATCGCGCGGCCCGGCAAATCGCAACCAGGGAGAGAAAACGTCCCGTGGAAAAGCCGGAGACTCCCGCCGCGGCAAAGCACATGCTGGTGGGGAACGGAAAAGGAATGGCCGTTGACGCAACCAGAACTCCGGTCCCGGACTTCTCGAAGAATGCGAGGAACGCGGAAATCCTGCCTTTCCTGAATTTGCGCTCTAGATAGGCCGCTCCCGCCCTGCGCGCCAGACGGAATGTCAGGTAAGCGCCCAAGGTCGAGCCCGCCGTGGCAGCCGCCACGTATTCGTACCACGAGCCACGGTGGCTGATCGCGAGGATCGCCGTGAGGATGTCAGGCCCGGCAAACGTAGGAAGGGGCGAACTGTCGATCACCGCCAGGAAAAAAAGCCCCAGAGCTCCGAAATGCGCAAGCGCTGAGGCAAAGCCGCGGCTGTGGCGTCGCGCCGCATTTTGAATCAACAGGTTCGCCATCTTCTGACACTAAGCTTGTCGAGCCTGACAGATTCAGCCTGACAGATTCGCGGCAAGTTACGCATTGGCCTTGATCAATTGCTCGGCGTGTTTGCGGGAAGTCTCGGTCAGTTGCGCTCCACTCAGCATGCGGGCGACTTCTTTTGTTCTCTCTTCGCCCGTCACGGCGCGGATGCTGGTGCGCGTGCGGCCGCCGGCTTGCCGCTTCTCGATAACGTAGTGGTGGTCGGCGAAGGTCGCGATCTGGGGCAGGTGCGTGACACACAGCACCTGGTTTGACCGGGCCAGCGCTTTCAGCTTCTTGCCCACCGCTTCGGCGGCGCGGCCGCCGATGCCGGTATCGATTTCGTCGAAGACCAGCGTGCGCTGCTGGGTGCTCCGGGCCTTCGCGGACAGGAGTGTCCGCGCCACACTGGTCTTGCCCGCTTCCACGCTGGCTTTCAGGGCCAGCATGACGCGAGACAGTTCGCCGCCCGAAGCGATGTGTTCCAGCCGCCGCAGAGGTTCGCCAGGATTGGTCGTGATCATGTAGGCGACCTGGTCAATTCCAGAGACAGTCCAGTTCCCTTCCTCTTCGGATTTCGTCAATTCGATGCGGAATGTGGACTTCATGGCCAGGTCGTTGATCTCAGCCTCGACCTGCTTCTCCAGCTTGCGCGCCGCATCGGCACGCCTCTTCGACAAGGCGCGTGCCACGCGCAGGTATTCTTCGGCGGCCTGGCTTAACTCCGCACGCAATTGGCGCAGAATTTCGTCTTTGTTCTCCACCTCGGAGAGCTTGCGGGCCACATCTGCCCCGAATTGTATGACCTGGTCGAGCGTGGGCCCGTATTTGCGCTTCAGGCGGTCGAGCAGGGCGAGACGGTCCTCGACCTGGGCCAAATGCTCGGGCGAGGCGTGGATGCCTCCGGCGTAGTCGCGCACGGTGGCACCGACATCCTCGACGCTGATGCGCGCCGCCTCCAGCGCGGCCAGCGCTTCCTGAAACTTCGGTTCGTAGCGCGCCAGCTCTTCCACCTGCTTTTGCGCCGCCCGCAGCGACGACGCGGTCGAGCCGTTGCCTTCGTACAGCAGGTCGAAAGCATTCATGGCCGCGTTGTAGATTTTTTCCGCGTTGGCGAGGATGCGCTTCTCCGTCTCCAGCCGTTCATCTTCCCCGCTCTCGAGGTGGGCGTCTTCGATTTCACGTTTCTGGAAGGTCCAGAGATCGACGAGTCGGAGACGGTCCTGCTCTCCACGCTCGAGCTCGTCGATGCGAGTGCGAATCGCCTTCCACGCCGCGAAGGCTGCCTCAACCGGCTCCAGTTGACTCCCGGCAAACGCATCGAGCAAGGCCAATCGTGCGGGTCCGTCGAAGGCGAGGATGGATTCGTTTTGGGCGTGAATGGTGGAGAGGTGCGCAGCGAACTGCCGCAGGACAGCCACCGTCGCCGGCTGATTGTTGACGAAGACTCGGCCCTTGCCCCCGGCGGCAATCTCGCGGCGGAGAATGAGCGAGCCGTCGTCGGATTGGTCCAGGCCGTTGGCTTCGAGAATTCTGGTCAGCTGCTTTTCCGCGGCGCCTTCAGCCTGAAAGACGGCCGCAACCACGGCGCGCTCAGCCCCCGTGCGAACGATCTCGCTGGAGGCCTTGTCGCCCAGAAGGAGGGCGAGAGCGTCCACCAGAATCGACTTCCCCGCGCCGGTCTCGCCCGTCAGCAGGTTCAGCCCCGGGCCGAACTCGACCACCAGGCTATCGATGACCGCGTAGTTCTCGAGGCGCAACTCGACCAGCACAGACCCTCCCGGGATGTGAGGTTTTGCGCAGCATAGCATGAAAGGCAGGGGTCAGGGGTCAGGCGTCAGGCGTCAGCGAGGGGGCCGTCGGCACTCCACCGGGCGAGCCTGTTAAGAGCTGACCGGGGCAGGTTTCAAAATTTGACCTGCGTTGATCCTGGGCGCCGCCTTGGGAATGCGCAGAATCATCAACCCTGCGATGAGCGCCGCCGCCATCACAAACCTCAGTCCCCAAGAGAACGACGCTCCGGTGCTGGTGTACATGTAGCCGAAGATGTAAGGCCCGGCAAATCCCGCGATGCTGCCGACCGAGTTAATCAGTCCCACCGCCGTGGCTGCTTCCGCATGGCTGAAGATCTCGGTGGGGATCGCCCAAAAGGGGGAGATATAAGAGATCAAAGCGCCCGCGACCGTGAACCAACCAATGGTGAACACAAATGAGTGGCCCGGAATGGAGAGGAAGAAATAGGCTATGCCGCCAACGAACAGCGGTATTGCCGCATGCCACCGTCGCTCCGCGTGCTTGTCGGAGTGCCAGCCATTGAACTGCATTGCCAGGAAACCTGCCACGAATGGCAGACCGCCCACCATCCCAACGCGCATATCGGTGAAGCCCGTCAGCCGCTTCAGCATGGTAGGAAACCAGAAGACGAATGTGTACTGGCCGATGTAGGCAAGGAAGGTGAGCGAGGCCATCCAGGCAATCGCCGGCGATCGCATGGCCTGCCACACCGTGATGGCGGCAGTGCAAGGCGGTGTCTCCTCTTTAAGTTTCTGCTCAAGCCATTTCCCCTGCTCGGCGGTAAGCCATGCGGCTTCCCTTGGCCAATCGGTCAGAAAGAAGAATGCAACGACTCCCAGCAGAATCGCCGGGGCTCCCTCGACCACAAACAGCCAGCGCCATCCCGCAAACCCCTGCCAAGCACGACCCAGAATCCAGCCCGCCAGCGGTGATCCCAACACCGCGGACAACGGAATGGCTCCCATGAAGTTGCTGGTGGCCTTGGCGCGGTCTTCGAAAATGAACCAGTGGCTCAAATACACGATGACGCCGGGAAAGAAGCCGGCCTCGGCTGCGCCCAGCACGAAACGCGCCACGTAGAGCTGAGGAGGAGTGTGCACCAGCCCGGTCAGCACGGTGAGGGAGCCCCAGGCAATCATGGTGGCCGATATCATGCGGCGAGCGCTCCAGCGCTCCACCAGCAGCGCGCCCGGAATCTGTAATGCGAGGTAGCTGATGAAGAAGATTCCCGCGCCCAGCCCAAACACATGGTCGCTGAACCCCAGATCGCGCGACATGCCCACCGCCGCGTAAGCCAAGTTCGTGCGGTCTACGTAGTTAACGATGTACAGAATGAACAGGAAGGGCAGCAGGCGCAAACCGACGATGCGGCGAGTGTGTTCGCCGATTTGTGTGGCGTTGGGTGTCATCACAGCGGAGGCAGCGATCGCTCCTCAGCACTCCTCAGGCAGTCCTGAAGGGGCGGCGGGGAAGTATATATCGGAATCGGGTTTTGGACGCCGCTGAGTTGGTCGCCAGCAGCGGAGAACTGAACGGCCGGGCACCGAGGATCACAATAGAGACCGACGCGTTCTACGTCTTTACCCGCGATTGCGACCGCCCCGGAAGATACAGAAGCGCTTACCTGGGCTGACAATGCGGAGTCGGCCTGTACGAAGTTGAAGGCTGATTCCCGTGCTTGACGCGAGCGACCCACGTTCGCTGCAACCAGGCGTTACCACTCATTGGGAATTGGGCCGACCGGGGCCAATGAGTGCTATGGCGATTTATCGCCAACTGAGCGTCAGGGCGCTGATTCAGTGCAAACTAAGCAAGAACTTCGCTGCGACGGTGAGCGCAATGAATGTGCCAACTAAACAGCAAAGGGCGGTGATCAGTGGCTTCGCCCAAGGCTTCCGCGCATAACCATCTCCCCACGTTTCGTTGACATGAGTTATCTGATTTTTACCGAGGCCAAAATACCACCCCAACAGAAGACCAATAGGAGCCAACTTGAAAAAGAACTCGGGGATGAACGGAATGGGTATGAGAGCGAAGCCACAATAAGCGATTATGACGTAGAACCAGACCTTGTTGGCTTTGGCCTCACTATAGCGCCCCATAGCGTCCGCGTTTCGAGCGTGCAGGTACGCTCCGAATGCTGGAGTAAAAAGCAGACTCCAACCCGCAGCCGCGTTGGGATTCCAAAGGGCAGGTGGCCGACTGTTCGCGGGTGGCGTTGCGGTTCTCGCCCCGCGCTGCTTGTTACTCATAAATTCGGCAACGGTGTGCAGCGTCCCTATGATCGGCAATGCGAGGATCGCGAGCATCCATTTGACGCTGCCGCAGAAGACCGCGACCTCAAGAAGGACTTTCTCATAGCCCGGGATGGGATCAGGCAAACCCTGTTTTAAGGACGGGAGAAAAACGGCCCACACTACGGCTGGCAGGGCGAACATGCCAGCGGTCACCCCAACTAGTACGGCGGACCAAATAGCGGCGGTCTTATGGCGCACAAGTCTATCTCCTCCTGAAGAATACTGGACAAGGCCGAACTCGAAGCCGGAAGAGAAAGTTGTTTGGATAACGATGGTAACTGTTGTAAACAGGCGTTAGCACTCAAAACCCCATCCGCATGTGGCCCCGCGCTCACCGTGACAGGATGAACATCCTTACGGTCCCGCGTCCCCCACGCCTGCACCAAACTCGCCTGAAGATCATCTAGAATGAGCTATGCCCACAGCCCGACCCTCCGAGGTCGAAGCCCTGCCGTCGACAATTCCCACTACCATGCAGGCTGCCGTTTATCGCGGAGTCAACGACATCCGCCTCGAAACTGTGCCGGTGCCGCAGATTGGCGCCGGAGAGATGCTCATCCGGGTGCACACCTGCGGCATTTGCGGCACCGATCTCAAGAAAATTGCGACCGGTTCCCATTCTGCACCTCGTATTTTTGGACATGAGACTGCCGGTGTAGTGGCGGCGGTCGGGAGTGGAGTCCGCGATTACCGTCCCGGCGATCGCGTCGTGGTCTTTCATCACATTCCCTGCTGCGAGTGTTTCTATTGCCGGAACAAGACCTTTGCCCAATGCGCGACTTACAAGAAGGTCGGCTGCACGGCTGGATTCGAGCCCTCGGGCGGAGGTTTTGCGGAATATGTCCGCGTGATGGACTGGATCGTCGAGCACGGCACAGTCCGCATCCCGGACGGCGTTTCCTACGAGCAGGCTTGCTTCGTGGAGCCGGTCAACACCTGCATGAAGGGAATTGATGCCTTGCGCTTGAAGCGGGGCGAAACGGTGCTGGCTATCGGACAGGGACCCATCGGCATCATACTGAGCGTATTGGCCCAAAGGACCGGGGTCCGGTTAATTACTTCCGATTTGTACGCCGAGAGGCTTAGAATAGGAACACGTTTCGGGTTAGAACTCACAATCAATGCTTCGCAGACCGATGTCGTTGAGCGGGTCCGCGAATTGACCGAAGGGCGCGGAGCCGATGCCGTGATTCTGGCGGTCGGCGGCAACTCCCTGATTCGCACCGCGATGGATGCGGCCCGCCCCGGGGGACGGATATTGCTTTTTGCGCAGACGCAGCATGGGGAAGCCACCATCGATCCGGCGGCCATCTGCGTCGATGAAAAGACCCTGGTGGGTTCCTACAGCGCATCGGTGGACCTGCAGGAGGAGTCGATTCGCTTTGTGATGCAGCGGGAGATGGAACTGGAACGGCTGGTAAGCCATCGCTTCCCGCTGGCCCAGAGCACTGAGGCTCTGGAGTTGGCGGCTCACCCGCAGCCGTCGTCGATGAAGATCGTGATTCAGCCCGGCAGCACCTGGGCCTGACGGTGACGGGTCCGGCAATAACGCGGAAGGAACTTGCTGTGAATGGAAAAATGACGGCCGCCGTCCTGTACGGCAAAGAAGATCTCAAGATCGAAAAAGTTCCCATCCCTCGCGTGGGCGAGGGCGAAGTTCTGGTCAAGGTGCAAGTGGCGCTGACCTGCGGCACCGACCTGAAGGTGTTCCAGCGCGGCTACCACGCCCGCATGATCGTGCCTCCGGCGCTGTTTGGACACGAACTGGCCGGAGTGATTGAGGAAGTCGGGGCCGGCGTGACCAGTTTCAAGAAGGGCCAGCGCGTGGTGGCGCTGAACTCCGCCCCCTGCCAGATGTGCTTCTACTGCTCCAAGCATCAGGAAAATCTCTGCGAAGACCTGCTGTTCAATAACGGCGCGTATGCGGAGTACATTCGGGTGCCGCGGCGCATCGTGGAAGCGAACATGCTGGTGATTCCCGCGAACGTGAGCTTTGAAGACGCCGCCATGACCGAGCCATTGGCGTGCGTGCTGCGCGGCTTGCATGAAACCGGAGTCGAAATCGGGGATACGGTGGCGATTCTGGGTGGAGGACCGATCGGGCTGATGTTCGTGCAAGTGGCGCGGGCCATCGGCTGCAACGTGATTTCCGTGGTCAAACGTGACGGGCAGGTCGAAGCGGCCAAGCAGATGGGCGCGCACGAGATCGTGCAGACCACGAAAGTGACGGATGTGGTCGAGGCGGTACGCGCGCTGTCGCCGCAGCGGCGCGGATGCGACGTGGTCATTGAGGCCGTCGGCAAGCCCGAAGCCTGGGAGTGGACAGTGGAAATGGTTCGCAAAGGCGGTACGGTGAACTTCTTCGGAGGTTGTGCCAGCGGGACCAAGGTGCAGCTGGACACCAATCGCCTGCACTATTCCGAGATCACACTGAAGGCCACCTTCCATCACACACCGGAAACGGTGCGCCGCGCCTTTGGGCTGATCGCGGCCAAGAAGATTCGTCCAACCGACTACATCACCGGGGAGGCGCCGCTGTCGCGCCTGCAGCAGGTTCTGCGCTCCATGCTGAATCGCGGGAGCGACATCAAGACCGCAATCATTCCGGGACACTGAGAGCGGATCGATCCGCCACTTGAGACAAGAACATGGTTGATTGATGATTTTTGATGGTTGATTGAGAGTCTGGCGGATGTGGTGATCATGCGTTTCAATCAACAATCCTCAATCCAGAATCCACAATGTTCTTCATTGCCCGTGACCCAACTCGCCACCCAAACCGCGCCCATTGGCTGGTCTCGCCTTCCCGCCGACTACGCTATTCCCCAATCTGCTCCTACGCTGGCTGAGGCGCGAGAATACTGTGCCCGCCTGGCGCGGACTCACTACGAGAATTTCTCGGTGGCAACCTGGTTTCTGCCGCGGCGCCTGCGCCAGCATTTTTTCAATGTCTACGCCTATTGCCGGATCTCTGACGATCTGGGGGATGAGGTCGGAGACGCGGCGGCCTCACTTGAGCTTCTCGACCAATGGCAGCGCGAACTCGACGCCTGCTACGAGGGCACTCCGAAGCATCCGGTGTTCGTAGCGCTGGCCGAGACGGTGCGGCAATTCGACATTCCCAAACATGAATTCTCCGACCTTTTGATCGCCTTCCGCCAGGATCAAACCGTCACGCGCTTTGAGACCTTCAACGACGTGCTGGCTTACTGCCGCTACTCTGCCAATCCTGTAGGCCATCTCGTACTTTATCTGTGCAGCTATCGCGACAGCGAGCGGCAGCAGCTTTCTGACTTCACATGTACGGCTCTGCAATTGGCGAATTTCTGGCAGGACGTCAGCGTTGACTACGCCAAGGGCCGCATCTATCTTCCGCTCGAAGACTTGCGCCGCTTCGGTGTGCGGGAGGAGGAGATCGCCCTCAAGCAAAACACCCCGGGCTTCCGCGCCCTGATGAACTTTGAAGTCGAGCGGGCGCATGATTGGTTTCGGCGAGGGTTGCCGCTGGTTCGGAAAGTCGACCGGGAGCTGGCCATCGATCTGGAACTGTTCAGCCGCGGCGGGCAGGAGATTCTTCGGGCGATCGTGCGTCAAGGCTACGCGGTTCTGGGCAACCGCCCTGCCATCTCCAAGCCACGCAAGCTGGCGCTGGTCGCTCGCGCCGCTGTGCACAAATTCTCCTCCAACTTCTTTGCCACGAATTCCCACGGACCGACGCGGATCAGTCCAAGTAGCGATCACAACAATAAGGGGGTATCCGCGTGAATCGGCATGTGTGCGTGACAGAGAATTGGGTCACTGGGAGCCGAAGATGAGCGCCGGCACGCAGCAGGTCGTCGCGCCCTGGACGCCGGCTCCGCCTCAGCTGGTCATGGCATATTCGGTCTGCCGGGGTATCACGCGCTCTGCCGCCAAGAATTTCTACTACGCGTTTCTCGTCCTGCCGCGCAAGAAGCGCGAGGCCTTGTGCGCTGTGTATGCGTTCATGCGCCGCTGCGACGACATTGCAGACGATTCGTCGTTGAGTCTGGCGGAGCGCCGGCAGACACTTGACGCCTGGCTTGACGCTCTGCATCGCGCGCAGCAGGGTCAGCCTACGGACGATCCTATCTTGCTGGCGCTCACCGACGCTCAGCGCCGCTTCACGATTCCTGCCGGACTGCTCGACGAACTGGCGCACGGCACAGCCATGGACGTGGAGCAGATGGAAGCGGCCGCGCAAGCCAGCGCCACTCCTGGGCTCACCGTCGAGTACAAGACTTTCGAAGACCTGCGGCTCTATTGCTATCGCGTAGCGTCGGTGGTGGGGCTGGTTTGCATCCACGTCTTCGGCTACCGCGATCCGGCGGCGGAGCCATTGGCGGAGCGCTGCGGCTTGGCATTTCAGCTGACCAACATCATTCGCGACGTCAAAGAAGACGCCGGCATGGGCCGGGTTTATCTTCCGGAAGAGGATCTGGTGAAGTTCGGCCTCTCCGCCGCGGAGTTGCTGGCAGCACCCGATCCTGCGCGCTTTCGGCCGCTGCTGGCGCTGGAGGCCGATCGCGCCCGCGAGCTCTACGCTGCCGGCGAGGAACTCATCCCCTACATTTCAGAAGACAGCCAGCCTGCGCTGTGGGTGCTGGTCACGATCTACCGGAGGCTGCTCGAGAAGATGGCGGAGAACCAGTGGGATGTCTTCACCACCAAGGTCACGCTGAGCACGTGGGAAAAGCTGCGCATTCTGGGGAAAGGCTTCCTCAAGCGCCTGACGTGAGCACCCGCATCGAGCCGGTACAGTCTCGCTCTGATGACCTCCACTGAACTTCAACCTACTGTCGCCATCGCCGGAGGCGGGCTCGCCGGGCTCGCCGCAGCGTGCGCGCTTGCCGACTCTGGTTTCCGGGTCACGTTGTTCGAGAAGCGGCCGTTTCTGGGTGGCCGAGCTTCGTCCTGGGAACATCCCGGCACCGGGGAAGTGGTGGACAACTGCCAGCATGTGCTGTTTCGACTGTGTACGAACCTGGTGGAGTTCTATGAACGAATCGGGGTTGCCGACAAAATCCGCTGGTACGATCAGATGACGTTCATCGAGCCCGGCGGACGCACCTCGGTGATGAAGTCTTCGTTTCTTCCGGCGCCGCTGCATACCGCGCCGTCGTTTCTGCACTTTTCGTTCTTGAGCGCCGCCGACAAACTCAGTATTGCACGCGCTCTGATCCCGCTCACGCTCACTGAACAGCGCGACACCGGGGAATCGTTCCAGCAATGGCTCGACCGCCACGCTCAGACCAAACAGGCGGTCCAGCGCTTCTGGCGGCCCATTTTGATCAGCGCCCTCAGCGAGGAGCTTGACCTGATTTCAATTTCAGCGGCGGCACAGGTGGTGCGCACCTCGATGCTGTCTCCTCCAGCACGGGAGATGGGCGTGCCAACGGTTCCGCTGACCGATCTTTACAACGCGGCCGGCGACTACATTCGCGCGCGCAGCGGCGTGATCCATTTCCGCAATCCGATCGAGGGCTTCGCCGGCGAGTCTTCGCAGGTGCGGGTTGTGAAGAATGGCGACAATGAATCGTTCGACTACCTGGTCCTGGCTCTGCCCTTCGATGCTCTGGACCACGTACTTCCGGATGCCATGGAAAGCGCGCCGATTCGAGACAAGATCAGCCATTTCGAGAACTCGCCGATCACCGGAATCCATATGTGGTTCGACCGGCAGATTTCCGAACTCGATCACGCCGTGTTGCTCGACCGGACGATCCAGTGGATGTTCCACAAGTCGCGGCTGCAGCCGATGCGGAACGAGGGTGCGAGCGGCATGTCCTGCGGCAGTTATATCGAACTCGTTGTCAGCTCGTCGAAAACGCTGATCGACAAGTCCCGCTCTGAAATCGTCGATCTGGCGCTCCGCGAGGTGCGCGAGTTCTTCCCTGCCGCGCGGGAAGCAACGCTGGTGAAGTCCACCGTAATCAAGGAAGTGAACGCCACGTACTCGCCACGTCCCGGGATTGACGCGTATCGTCCGACTGCAACCACAACCTGGCCCCGCGTCTTTCTCGCGGGAGACTGGACCGCGACGGGCTGGCCGGCGACCATGGAAGGCGCCGTGCGCAGCGGTTATCTGGCGGCCGAGGCGCTGGCGCGCGCGGCCGGGCGCAAGGATCCGCGGTTCCTCTCACCGGACTTGCCGGCCACGGGGCTCATGCGGCTCTTTGCCTGAATCCGAAAATCACGAGCCTTTGATCTTTTTCGCAATCGGGGTCATCGCCCACTGAAGCGGATCATGGCAGGATGTCTGGAATTAGTGTCTTCTTTGCGCTCTTTGCAGCGTTTCTTCGCGAACTTTGCGATAAAAAGCTTTTGAACGCAAAGATCGCAAAGAACGACCGCAAAGGGCGCGAAGAGAAGCGTGGATCGCTACCAGGCGGGCTTGCCATCCTTGAAGCGCAGGGTTAGGGTATCGCCGCCTTTTGTGATCTCGCGTGCCAGCATCAAGTCCGCGGTATCTTGCTTGACCTTAGACCCGACGATTTCAATCTCGTCTCCCGCTTTGAAGTCGACTCCCATCTGATCGAGAAAGCTCTTGGGGCAGAGAAAGACTTCGCTGGAATCCTTCTCCTTCATCACCAGGTAAGCGACCGGCTTTCCGCCCGTGGGAGGGACGAGTTTCAGCTGGTCGACAATGCCCTTCATCTTGGTTTCGGTGGCGGGATCGTACTTGGGTGGAGACTGGGCAAGAGCACACGCGGACAGAACCGCCAACGCGGCGAGCTTCAGAAAATGTCTCGGAATTGGGCCGTACGGAATCATCGCAAGGCCCTCCAGACGCGCATGTTAGGCCCGCAGGGCAGCAAAAAGCAATCGGAATCCTTTGGGGCGGGCGAGCCGGTTGGTTTTCCCCGGCTTTCGCGCAAAGGAAAATGCGCCGGGCAGATCCGGCGCATGTGAAGGAGAAACAGACATTCTCAGTACATCGAGGACCCTTTGGCCGCGGGAAGGTCCTTCGAGGTCATGTCGAAGGTCAGCATGAACCCGTTGGTTCCCTTGAATTCATAAGGGTGCGGACCCTCCCGGTAGGTTTCGATTTCATTGGGCATCATGACGAAACCGTCGTTGCGCGGCGTGCCCCAGTACCTGACGTTCTTCAGCACTGCGGGTTCGTCGGTCATGCCTTGAAAACGTTTCAGCTTGATCTCAGCCGTCTTGCCGCCGTTGAGCGTAGCGTGGGCCTGATCCTTATCGAAAGTCCAGGTGTCGATGTTGCCCTCGGCGGTGTCGAACGTCTTCCACTTCACGGGAAAGACGTGCCCCAGGATGTCGCCGAGCCCCTGCCGCTGATCGGCAGTTGTAGCCTTGTCGAAGGTTACGAGCGCTGACTCCATCTGGCCTTGCGAGAAGTCGCCACCCAGATCGCCGCTCAGCCAGAACTTGGCACCCGTCAAGTCGACGCCGCCGTAGTGTCCCTTATTGACCTTGTACGCATTGTTGAACTTGCAGAAGTGTTCAGTCTTGCCATTCTCGTGGTGACCAGCCGGATGGGCGTTGAAGTAGCAGATGCAGAAGTGCGGGCAACTGCAGGCTTCAATGGCGGTGGCGTTGATTGCCCAATCGGCGGCCGGTGGAGAGGAATGCCCTGCGCTCACGGAAAGCAAGGCAACGACAACAAGCAAAGCCATTCTGTGCATAGCAGCACCCCCAGATGCGCGACAGTATGCGCCTGTCTGGGCTGTGATGCAACAACTGTTGTCTGTTCCCTGTTTAGCGGCCCGGGTTCAGGGTGCGCTAGCCGGCCAGGAGAGCGACGCCAGTTGCGACCAGGGCGGCGGCGATCCAGCGGCGACGATCCACTTTCTCGTGCAGGAAAATCTTTGCCGCGAACGCGTTGCCGATGAACGTGAGCGACGCGGCAGCCGGGGCGACAAGGCTCACGTCGCCCCAGGACAGCGCGAACAGCAAGCTGAAGAAAGCCACAGCCATAGCGGTCACGCCCAAAAAGAAATTGGGATTGGCGAGAGTGCGTCCGATGATGGTAAAGAGGCCGCACCGGCGCCAAAGAGCGTGCACATCGCCCACCTGCTTCATGGCGCGGGCCAGCAGGATGTCGCCAACGACCGAGGCGAAAACGATGGCGAGGATGGCGGTCCAGGTGTAGAGAGCTTTCATCGGGAGTGTTGTTGATTGAGGGCTTGGTTCTTATAGACGGGCGACAACTCCCGCAGCCTCGCTACCGTTTCTGACACGAGCGCGCGAGCAAAGTCAATATCCTCCGCGACCGTCTGTTTGCCCAGACTGAAGCGGATGCTGGCGCGAGCCTGATCGGGACGCAAACCCATGGCCAGCAGCACGTGGGAGGGCTCGATCGCGCCCGAAGAGCAGGCAGCGCCGGTGGAGACAGCCAAGCCCTTCAGGTCCATGGCAATCACCATCGCTTCGCCCTCGATGTGGTCGAAGTGAATGTTCGTTGTGTTGGGCACGCGCGGAGCGCCGTCGCCATTCACGCCGGCTTCGTCGACCTGGGAGAGGATTCCCTGCTGCAGGCGGTCGCGCATGGCAGCCATCTTTTTATCGTCCCCGCGGGCCAAACCTTCTCGCGCAATTTGTGCGGCCTGGCCCAGTCCGACGATTCCGGGGACATTCTCCGTGCCGGCACGGCGGGAGCGCTCGTGGCGTCCGCCGTAGAACAACGGCCTGATCTGGGTTCCTTTCTTCACATAGAGCGCACCCACACCCTGCGGCCCGTGAATCTTGTGTCCGGAGATAGAAAGCGCCTGGCAACCGATTTTCGCGACATCAATCGGAACTTTTCCTGCGGCCTGAACGGCATCGGTGTGGAAACAGATACCGGCCTCCGCTGCGAGCCTGCCAATCTCCTCGACCGGCTGCAGCACTCCGGTCTCGTTGTTCGCCATCATGACGGAAATGAGGCGCGTATTCGGGCGCAGGGCGCGGCGCACATCGTCAGGGTCAACCAGGCATCGGCCGTCCACCGGGAGATAGGTCACCTCGCAACCGGTTTCCTGCGAGTGCTTGCAGGCCAGCAGGACTGCGTGATGCTCGATGGATGATGTGATGACGTGATCGCCGGGCGCGATGAGACCGGCGATGGCTAGATTGTCGGCTTCGGTTCCGCCGCTGGTGAAAACGATTTCTGACGCCCGGCAGCCGAGCAAGGCCGCGACCGACTCGCGCGCGCTTTCGACAGCGGCGCGCGTCTCCTGCCCATGATGATGGATGGAGGAGGCGTTGCCGAATTGTTCGGCAAAGTACGGGCGCATGGCCTCGAACACTTCGGGCAGAAGCGGGGTGGTGGCGTTGTTGTCGAGGTAAATGCGGCGCATGCAAAACCCAGTGGTTATTCTAGCCGAATACGGGCGGGCGGTTGTGCCAGGACTCGACGGCCGAGGCGGCCGTCGCTACATGGGCTTATCGCTGATCGATGGGCACGTAACGCGCGGGATATTCCGGCCCGACATAGTCGGCGCGCGGGCGGATCAGGCGGTTGTCGTCGAGCTGCTCGATGACGTGGGCGGTCCAGCCGCTGATGCGGGAGACGGCGAAGACGGGGGTGAAGAGGTCCATGTCGATGCCCAGCGTGTGGTAGGTGGAAGCGGAGTAGAAATCCACGTTGGCGTTCAGCTTTTTTTCCGTCTTCACGAATGCTTCGATCTTTTCCGACATGTCGTACCACTTGGGTTGGCCACTCGACTGGCCGAGATCGCGCGACATGGCGCGCAGGTGCGTGGCCCGCGGATCTTCCGTGTGATAGACGCGGTGGCCAAAGCCGGGAACTTTCTTTTTCTGCGCCAGCATGCCCTTGATGTGCTCGATGGGGTCACCACCATTGGCGGCGATGGTCTCGAGAATGCGAAACACGGCTTCGTTGGCGCCGCCGTGCAGCGGGCCTTTCAGGGCGCCGATGGCAGAAGTAATGGCGGAGTGCATATCGGACAGAGTGGCGGCAGTGACGCGCGCCGCGAAAGTCGAGGCGTTGAGCTCGTGATCGGCATGAAGAATGAGGGCAATGTCGAGGGCGCGCTCCGCGGTCGTTGAAGGCCGCTTGCCGTTCAACAAGAGGAGAAAGTTAGCAGCGTGCGAGAGCGAGCGGTCGGGCTCGACCACAGACTGGCCTTTGCGAATCCGGTCATAGGCTGCCACGATCATGGCGATCTGCGAGGTCAGGCGGATGGCTTTGGCAACATTCGCCTCATGATCGTTCTTCCTGTCGTCGGGATCGTAGAACGAGAGCGCCGACACTGCCGTACGCAGCACGTCCATGGGGAGAGCAGAGCGGGGCGCGTCGCGCAGAAACTTGATTATCGCGGGGTCCAACTTGCGCTCAGCAGCCATGCGCTCGTGCAGGTCGCGAAGTTCGGCGCGCGTGGGCAGCTTGCCGAACCAGAGCAGGTAGCAGGTTTCTTCAAAGGTGGAGTGGTCGGCAAGTTCGTGAATGTCGATGCCGCGATAGGCCAGAACGCCGCGGTCGCCGTCGATGTAGCAAATGCTGGATGTGGTGGCAACGATGCCCTCAAGTCCTTTCGGGGCATGTGTGGTGGTTGCGCTGGACATTCGACTCTCGCCTAAGCTCGCTGATCCTCGTAGGAACCCACAAAACAACGCGGCAAATACAACCTGCTTTGTTTATACCTGAAACTGGTGGAAGTTTCCAAGCGCGGGAGGGCATGACCCGCCGGAGAATCCGTGCAAGTTCAGGCCGGCCAGATGCTGAGGGCTGTCCTGCTCAGGATCTGCTCCTGCACGGCTGCGCTGAGCGGGAGCGCGCGAAATTCCTCGAGGTTCCTCTTGATATCAGGCACGCCGGGTCCGGGCCAGTCCGTTCCAAACAGGGTTTTGTGCGCGATCTCTTCCAGGCGCGGAAAATATTTCAGCAGAGTTTTGGGCGGAATGCCGCTGATGTCGAGATAGACGTTGGCATGCCGTCGAATCAGAAAAAACGCAGTGTGCATCCAGAGCGGGCGGCCGCCATGCGCCAGAAGGATCTTCAGCCGGGGAAAATCGACGGCAACATCGTCGACGTAAATCGGATCGCCATACTTATTGCGCGCGCCGGGAAAAATCGAGGTCCCGGTGTGGAACATGACCGGCACGCCGTTGGCCTCCGCCGCGCGATAGATGATCTCCAGCTCTTTCGCGCCGGTTAAGTAGTCGTTGGGAAAAAGCAATTGGTGCGGCGGGTGAATCTTGATCATTTGGAGACCGAGCCGCAGGATCTGCTCCACGTCGGCGAGGACGTTGGTCGTGTGCCGCGGGTGCAGGCTGCCGCAGGAGAGCAGGCGCCTGGGGTCGGCCTTCACATAGCCGGCGACGAACTGGTTCACGCCGCTGGTGAAGCCGATCACCTCGGGAGCGACGTAGTTGATCAGCATGGCGCGGTCGATGCCGCACGCGTCCATATATTTGAGGAAGG
Organism: Candidatus Sulfotelmatobacter sp.; assembly: GCA_035266285.1. Lineage (GTDB taxonomy): Bacteria > Acidobacteriota > Terriglobia > Terriglobales > Acidobacteriaceae > Sulfotelmatobacter. Next base: position 62,552 of record DATFNR010000048.1, on the reverse strand, counting down.
CTTTGGGCGAGCGGCAGAATTCAACGATCTGGTCGAAGTTCGACCGCTTGCGCTTCATCAGCTCCAGCGCCTCGGGCTTGAACATTTCCATGGGCTGGATGTGGATGTGGCAGTCGGTGATCATCAGGAGTCAGGAGCCAGGGGTCAAACGTCAGCGGCCAGCTTGAGGCTGAGCGCTAGCAAGGATAACAGACGGCGTATACGGGCGGCGGACAGCGCCGCCCGCCTTGGAAACTCGTGAGGAACTTTGCGATTCACATCGCCGGACACGGCAGAAACGACGACCAGTCGATGGCCTGCTGAAATTGCTCGTCGGGCTGAACAATCGTTTTGAAAGTGAACGCGAACTCCGTCGGACCGTATTTGTCGAGATAAGCGAGGCGTTTCTTGGCCTCATCGACGCTGGGACGATGTCCCACCGGCACCCACCACAGCCCAACGTAAGCGCCAATGAACTTCTCGAACCAGTCTTTGCGCTGCCGGATCAGCTCGGCGTGAGCGGACTTGTACACGTAGTCTCGGAGCGCATCTACCGATTCCCAGACGGACATGTTAAACAGGATTCGGTCGTCGTCGTACGGCCGCAGGTAAGTTGCGTTGCCTCCCGGCGTCTGCAGGCGCCAGACGAAGCCAGGGCTGCAATCGGCGAGAGCGTTGATTTCGTCCAGACGCGCGACGAAGCCCGCCATTACGGGATCTTCGAGGGCGCCTCTCATGCGACCGATGTTGACCTGCGCAATGTGATATTTCGCCATTTTCGTTCTCCTCCTTTGATAGTGCGCAGGGGATTGTCAGCTAGCATCGGCCAGCGGTTTCAAACGCCGCCAGCACTGCTCTTTTCGCAAATACGCGAATCATCTCGCGCCGGTATTCCGGAGTCAGGGCGGACGTAGTCAATGGCTTCGCAGTCTTCGCGGCCAGGTCGCCGACAGCTTCTGCGAGCGCTTCGTCGACCGCTCTTCCTGCCAGCAGTTCAGACGCCCCCTTCACCAGCAGCGGCGCGGGATTCACTGCGGTGATGCCGACGCGCGCATCGGTTACGTGGCTGGCGCCGTTGCCATTTGACGACCGCTTCATCACGACGGCGACTCCAGCCAGCGGATAGTCGATCGATCCGCGGACGCGCAGCTTGCGGTAGACACCCACGTAGTCAGCGGACGACGCCGGCAGGAAGACGCGCGTGACGAGTTCATTCGGCTGGAGCCTGCGGTAATCTTCTCCGAGGCCGGTATAAAAATCGCTCACGGGTACGCGCCGCACGCCCGCTGCGCTGGCGATCTCGATCTCCGCCTGCAGGCAGAGCAACGCGGGCGGGGTGTCCCCTGAAAACGCCGCCCAGCACTTGGCGCCGCCGGGCGCGACGTGGCAGAGGTCGCCGTCTTTCTTGATGCAGAATCCGCAACCTTTGCGCCAGGTGAGCGACTGGTTGTACCAGAGGCAACGGGTGTCGAGGCAGATATTGCCACCGATCGTGCCCATATTGCGGAGCACCGGCGAGGCGACGGTGGCGGCGGCCTCGCTCAGAACGGGATAGTGATGGAGCAAGAACAGCGAGCGCTCGATGTCGCGCAGGGAGGTCAGTGCGCCGATCTCGGCGCCGCCGTCGGGCAGCTGTTTGATACCGCGCAAGGCAGAGATTCCGCGCAGGTCGAGGACGTATTGCGGCTCGAAGAGCTTTTGCCGCATGGAGGGAATGAGGTCTGTGCCCCCGGCGATCACACGCACGTTGGACGACACGGGATGCGCCGGCTCAGTTGCCCGCGCCAACTCCGCGCGGGCTGGACGGACGAATGCGTCCGTCCCCACACGGTCTGTGCCAACACTGGACGTATACTGGGCGAGGAATCCGAGTGCTTCGTCGATGGTGCGCGGACGCAGCAGCTTGAATTGAGGAAGGCTCAATCTGCGCCTCCCGCTGAGATTTCGTGGCGCGCCGGATCGAGCGCGTGGCGCGCCGGTCCCTTGCCTTTGAAGCAAAGCGATCCACCGTGCTCGCGGAAACGCGCGGGGGAAACCGGGTCAACGCCTTCGGTCAGATTCAACGCTTTCGCGTTCTTCTTGGCGCGCAGGGCGGCCAGCACGCGCTCGGGCGTAAACGGCGATTCGTGCAACCGCACACCAACTGCGTCATAGATGGCGTTGGCAATCGCCGGAATCGTCGCGGCCAGAGATCCCTCGCTGCACTCCTTGGCGCCGAACGGGCCTTCGGGGTCGATGCTCTCGACGATGATCGGTTCGACCTCAGGCGACTCGACGGCCGACGGGCTGCGATATTCGAGCAGGCCGGGATTCATCAGCATGCCGTCTTTCCAGACCATTTCTTCGGTGAGCGCCTGGCCCACGCCCATCCAAACTGAGCCGATAATCTGGCCTTCGACCGAAACCGGGTTCAGAGCGCGTCCGCAGTCGTGTGCCGCCCAGACCTTGTGCACGGTGACTTCGCCGGTCTCTTCGTCGACGCTGACTTCGGCGACCTGCGCGGAATAGGAATACGCGGGCGACGGCCCTACGCCGGCGCCTTTGTGCTTGCCGCCTCGGGCTTCCGGCGGCGGGGCGTAGGAGCCGGTGCCGGTGAGCGCACCGTGAAAATCGATCGCGGCGACGACGGCTTCTTCGAAGGTCATCTGATCTTTCGGGCCTTCGTCTTTGCGCTTCTGCTGCAGTGAGCCGCGCAGAATCTGGCCTTCGACGTGGCCAGAGACGGAGGCGGCCGAGCTTGGCTCGGCTGGGCGGACGAGGGCGTCCGCCCCTACATGGCCATTTTTTCTGCTCACGGTGTCTTCGCGGAAAACCAGCTGCTCGGAGGCGCAGTTCATCTTTTTTGCGGCTGCGGCGGCAATCAGCTTTTTCACTTCTTCGGCCGCGCGCAGCGTTGCGTTGCCTGCCATGAAGGTCACCCGGCTGGAATACGAGCCAATGTCGATGGGCGTCAGGTCGGTGTCGGCGGCGATCACTCTCACGCGAGAGAGTGAACAGCCCAAAGCCTCGGCCGCGATCTGCGCCGTCATGGTGTCGGAGCCCTGGCCGATTTCGCTGGCGCCGGTGTAAACCACCACGCCGCCGTCGCGGTCGATTTTGATGTTCACGGTCGAGTGCGGCATGTCAGAGCGAATAATCGAATTGGCCGCGCCGCTCACGTAGTGGCTGCAGGCCATGCCGAGGCCGCGTCCCTTGGGCAGTTTGCCCCTGCGCTCGTTCCATCCCGATCGCTCGACCGTCTTCTCGATGCACTCCGGCAGGCCGTAGCTCTGAACCCGCAGGCCGTTCACGGTGATGCAGGGCGGCTGCAGCAGATTGCGCTGGCGAATGTCGGCGGGGTCCATGCCGATTGTTGCTGCGAGTTCGTCCAGTTGCGACTCGAAGGCGAAGCGCACGTTCACCGTGCCGTGACCGCGCATGGCTCCGCAGGCGGGCTTGTTGGTGAGCACGCGGTAGCCGTCATATTGAATGTTGGGGATGTCGTAGAGCGCGCCCAGGAGCGCTCCGGAATAAAGAATCGTGACCACGCCGTAGGAGCAGTAGCCACCGCCGTCCTGCACCACGCGAGCTTTGACGGCGGTGATGCGGCCGTCGTTCTTGACGCCGGTCTTCAGTTCGATGATGGTGCGCGGCCGCCCGCGATGCGCCCAGAACACTTCTTCGCGCGTATACGTGATTTTGACCGGGGCCTTGGCCTTGCGTGCGGCAATCGCGGCAATGATCTCCAGAGGAATGACTTCACTCTTGCCGCCGAAGCCGCCGCCCACCAGCGGCTTGATCACGCGAATCTGCTGCATGGGCATTTCGAGCACGAGCGAAAGCTTGTGCTGCAGGTAGTACGGCACCTGGGTCGAGGACCAGACAGTCAGGCGGCCGAGCTTGCCGGTGTGAGGATCGAGTTCGAAGGACGCGAGCGTGGAGTGCGGTTCCATGGCCGCGTGCGTGACTTCGTTGGCGATGAAGCGGGCTTCGGCAACGTGGTCGGCGTCGGCAAAACCATGGTCGGGATCGCCGAAGACGTGGTGGTAATCCTTCTCGATATTGTTCGGCTTGTTGTCGTGGATGAGATCGCTCTGCGCCTTCATCGACTCTTCGGGGTCGAAGTAGGCAGGCAGGAGTTCGTAGTCAACGTCGATCAGTTCCAGCGCTTTTTCCGCGATGGCTTCGGAAATGGCGACGACGCAGGCCACGTTGTCGCCGACATAACGGACCTTGTCGAGGGCGAGCGCGTGCTCGTCGTGGCCAACGGGCAAAATGCCGAAGGGATTGGGCGCGTCCGTGCCGACAGCGACCGCGACGATGCCTTCGACTTGCTCGGCGCGGCTGGTGTCGATGTGCCTGATGCGCGCGTGCGGATAGGGCGAATGCAGAATCTTTCCGATCAGCATGCCGGGCAGGCTGAGGTCGTCGGTGTATTTGCCGGCGCCGGTCGTCTTTTCGGCAGCGTCGATCATCGCGGTGGGCTTGCCGATAATGGAGAAGTCAGTCATAAATTGTTTTCGTAGCGCCGGCATCCTGCCGGCTGTCGCGAGGGCGTCTCGCCCTCGCGGTGGCGGCGAGACGCCGCCACGACAGCCGCCGGGACGGCGGCGCTACATTTTCTGCTCCGCCGCGATTGCTGACCGAATCGCCTCGTACATCTGGTTATAGCCGGTGCAGCGGCACAGATTGCTGCTGAGCGCGGCGCGGACATCGGCCTCGGATGGATCAGGATTCTCGGCCAGGAGCGACTTGACCGTCATGATGAATCCCGGAGTGCAGTAGCCGCACTGCGCTCCGCCCCAATCGCCGTAAGCTTTCTGGATCGCCGCCAGGCTGCCGTGTTCGCTTACCCCTTCGACTGTTGTGATCTCCTGCCCTTCGCAGCTGGCAGCCAGCATGGTGCACGACATCATCGCCACACCATCGACCAGCACGGTGCAAGCGCCGCACGAAGAATCATCACAGCCGCGCTTGGAGCCGGTCATCTGCAAGTCCTGCCGCAGCACGTCAAGCAGCAGTGCACTGGGCTCGATCGCGAGCTCGTGGGTGCGGCCGTTGACGCGGAGCGAGATGAGTTCTTTTTTCATTTGCAGCTCTCAGCTCTCAGCTTTTAGCCATCAGCTAAGGCCCTTTCTGACAGCTGATAGCTGACGGCTGACAGCTTCAATACACCGGCACTTTTCCGTCCACGCGCCGCGACCAGGCATCGATGCCGCCGCGCATGGATTGTGCCTTCTCGAATCCCTGCTGGCGCAGCCAGACGGTCACGTTCATCGAGCGCACGCCGTGGTGGCAGACCACGACCACGTGATCTTCCGGGTCCAGTTCCTGATGCGCGCGCGTGGGCACGTCTCCCATCGGCATCAGCTTCGCGCCCTCGATGCGCGACGTCTCGAACTCCCATGACTCGCGAACATCGAGCAGCGTGAACGGCTGGCGCTGATCGAGTTTCGCTTTCACCTCTTCGGGAGTGATTTCGTAGTCCATCAATTCGACAAGCCCCTCAGTGGCTAAAGCCGGCATTGACATTAAGCCCGCTGTCGCAGCGCTGAAGCGCTGCGCCACCCAAAACCAAGTCTTGCAGTGCGGCTGAGGCTGCGCCCTTTCAAAACTTGTCTTGATCGGGCTTTAGCTCTCACTTCCCCGTCCACTTCGGCTCGCGCTTTTCCATGAACGCCCGAATGCCCTCACGCGCATCTTCCGTCTTCATCAGCTCTTCGAGATAGATCTTCTCGGCGCGCGCCAGGCCTTTATCGAAGTGCATGGCATCCCACGCGTACGAGGCTTTCTTGGCGAGAGCCAGCGCGGCCGGACTCCTTCTGCCCAATCGCCCGACGCACTCATCCACGACCAGACCCAAATCGCTTTCGCCCACCGCGCGCGCTACCAGACCGATCTGCTCCGCTTCTTCGCCGCTGATGGTGCGCCCGGTGAGAATCAACTCCGCCGCGTGCTTCTGCCCCACCAGCGCGGCCAGCGCGGTACAGGCCACCGGCGGATAGCAACCCAGCTTGATCTCAGGAAATCCCCACTGCGAAAGCCGGGTGGTGTAGACGATGTCGCACACCATAGCCAGCTCCGCTCCACCGCCCAGGCAGTGCCCATGCACTGCCGCAATCGTGACCTTGGACGTCGCGAGGAAGCCACGAATGACGGCGTGGAACCTGGTAAGCATGCCGGCGACTTTGTCGGGAGTATGCGCGGCCACGTCCACGCCCGCAGAGAAGGTCTTGCTGTCACCGCTGAGGACGATCGCCGATATCTCCGGCCGCGCATCGATTTCCTCGAAGGCCAGGATCAGTTCGTCCATCATGGGTACATCGATGACGTTGCGCGGCGGGTGGCGCAATGTGATCCGAGCCACCGGCGCGGCTATTTCGAGCATGAGCCGGCTCATTGTCGCTGCAACGGATTCCATGATTCCTCCGTGCCTCTGCCGCGTCTGCGAAAAGGACCCGACCTACAAGTTGATCGCCGACTTGCGCACTTCTCCGATGCTCGCCAGCGGATCGCGTGCCCCGGTCTTTTCCGCGATCCATTTTTTCTCGTTCGCGATGATCTCCAGCAGAAGCTTCTTGTCTTCGGCCGAAGGCATGTATTCCTTCAGGTGCTCTTCGTAGGCCCGGTCGTCGAGCGGTTCGCCGGTTTGCGCGTGGAACTTTTGCCCGGCATATTTGCCGATGGCGCGGTTGAACTTGATGTCGGGCGCGTAGAGTTTCGGCTCGCCCGGCTTCAGCGCCGTATTGAAACGTTCGATCAGGCCAGCAACCTCATCGTGATACAGGTGACGGTTGTAGTCGTTGAGATCGTCGAGATCGGGAGCGTGGTCGTTCTTGGGCTCGTCATACCGGCCCTTGACGCCCCAGACGTAGGCCCAGTGCGCCGACGAAGAGTGATCGGTGCCGAACAGGTCGTAGGAGCTGGAAATCCACTTGTTGAGATACTTCTGGATCAGCCAGCCGGGAATCACACCCGCTTCGACAATGCGCCGCAGTCCGTCGTTGCCCGTGCCCATGTGGAAGGCCTCTTCCCGCAGCATGTACGACATGGAGCGGCCGAGCGGCGCGAAGGCGGAATATTTCAGCATCTGCAGCTGGAACTTGCCGTCGCGGTCAACGAAATCCGTATAAGTGAAAAAGTCCATCCAGTTGTCGACATCGACGTTGAAGGCGCCCAACAGCCGCTTGTTCTCGAACGCCCGCCGCTCCAGCATCTTCTGCGCCTCAACTTTGCCGGAGTAACCGAAATGATCGATCAGCAGAGCGCACATCTGCCACCCGTGGCGCATTTCTTCGATCATGACGCGGGTGATGGCACGGCGATCCCAGTCCGTGGGCGCCATCTCGAACAGGTTGCGCTGCTGCTCCACGCTGGCGAACTCGGTGTCGCCCTGATAGACGATCATGTTCATGAGCGCGTCGCGCATCTGCTGGGTGGGAATCTGGCGCAGGTTCTCCCACTTGCGGCGGCCCTTGTAGGAACCGAATTCGATCTCCTCCGTGTCGATGGCGCCGTAGAGCGTGTCGAAGTGAAAGGCTTCGATGTCGTCGGTGTTGACGCCGATTTCTTTGCGCCAGTCGTTGAACAGGCCAACCCAATCACTGAAGGTTCCGATTTTTGCTACTTTTCCCGGCATGATTTACCTCAGGGGCTAAAGCCCCAGCCATTGCGATTTCTTACGGCACGGCTGAAGCCGTGCCCTTCCCGCTCTTGCCGCCCGCGCATCTTTCGCGATTGTGGCCGCCCCGGTTTTCGTTAACTCATATTCAGCCAAACTGTTTTCAATTCCGTGTAATGTTCCATCGCGCGGGCTCCGAGTTCCCGGCCGAAGCCGGAACTCTTGTATCCGCCGAAGGGCAGCGATGCGTCCATCAGGCCGTAGGTGTTGATCCATACCGTTCCCGCCTTCAGCCGGCGCGAAACGATATGCGCCTTTCTAACGTCGCGCGTCCAGACGGCGGAGGCGAGGCCATATTCGTTCTGATTGGCGAGCTCGATCACCTGGTCGAGATCGTCAAAGCTCAGCGTGGCCAGCACCGGACCAAAAATCTCTTCGCGCGCGATCTTCATGTCGTTGCGGACGTCACGGAAGATTGTGGGCTCGATGAAATAGCCCTTGCCGCCGTCCACGCTGACGCGGTTTCCGCCGGCCACCAGCTTCGCGCCCTCGTTCTTGCCGGCCTCGATGTAGCCGAGGACGGTGTTCATCTGCTCCTGGCTGACAATGGCGCCCATGCGGGTTTTGGGGTCGAGCGGATCGGCCGGACGCATCTTGGCCGCGCGCGCTGCGAGTTTGTCCAGGAACTCATCCTGCACTTTGCTTTCGACAAACAGGCGCGAGCCCGCGTTGCAGACCTCGCCTTTGCCGTAGAAAATGCCGTTGATTGCGCCCTTCACCGCGCTGTCAATATCGGAGTCGGCAAAAACGATATTCGGCGACTTGCCGCCAAGCTCCAGCGTGATGCGCTTCAGAGTGTCGGCCCCGCTGCGCATGATCTCTTTGCCAACCTCGGTCGAGCCGGTGAACGCAATCTTGTCGATGCCCGGATGCTGGACCATGGCCCTGCCGACCGCGCCCGGCCCGGTCACGATGTTGATGACGCCAGCCGGAACGCCTGCCTCGACCGCCAATTCGCCGAAGCGCAGGGTAGTCAGCGAGGTCTGGCTGGCGGGTTTCCACACAACCGTATTGCCGCAAGCCAGCGCCGGACCCAGCTTCCAGGAGGCCAGCAGCAGCGGGAAGTTCCACGGCACGATCATGCCCACGACGCCCACGGGTTCGCGCAGCGTGTAGGTGAACGCGGTCTCGAACGTGTTGACGGTTTCGCCGTGTATTTTCGTGGCCAGTCCGGCGTAATAGCGCAGGACGTCGACGACCATGGGCATATCGACGTAGCGTGACTCGAAGATGGGCTTGCCGTTGTCGAGGGTTTCGAGTTCGGCGAACTCGTCGATATTCTTTTCGAGCAAGTCGGCAAGCTTCCAGATGAGCCGGCCGCGCTCGCTGGCCGAGAGCTTGCGCCAGGCGCCATTGCGGTCTTCGAAAGCGCGGCGGGCGGCGGCGACGGCACGGTCGACATCTTCGCTGGAGCCGGCGGCGATTTGCGTCAACACTTCGCCCGTGGCTGGATTGATGGTGTCGAATGACTTCGCGCCATCGACCCATTGGCCGTCGATGAGGAGGCGGCCGGGTTTCAGGCCGACTTTGCTTGCTGCTAGCATCTGGTCTCCAAGTTCAGCCGAGCTGAGCTCGGCGGGGACGGAGGAATGCGTCCGTCCCTACATGACCTATTTCGCCTTGAAGTTTGCCGGGCGCTTTTCCACGTACGCAGCCAGGCCTTCCTTGGCATCTTCGCTCTGGAACAGCAGTTGCTGATTCTCGCGTTCCAGGGCCAATGCGGACTCCAGCGGAATCTCCCATCCGGTCTGTACCGCGCGCTTGATGCGGCCTACGGCCTTCGACGCCTTGTTAGGCGGGCAGAACTGGCGGGCGTACTCCATGATGTTGTCCATGAAGCCCTCGCGCTCGAAAATGTCGTTGACCATGCCCATCTCCAGCGCCTCTTCGAACGAGTAGGTATTGCCGGTGACCATCAGCTCGATCGCTTTGCTCTTGCCCACCATGCGCGAGAGCCGCTGCGTGCCGCCGGTGCCGGGCAGAACGCCGAGGTTCACTTCTGGCAAACCCACCTTGCCCGCGTCTTTGCGGGCGATGCGGATGTCGGCGGCCATGGCGATTTCAAGTCCGCCGCCCACGCAGTGGCCGTTGATCGCTGCAATCACGAGCTTCGGCGTGTGCTCCAGGCGCAAGAGCATTTCGTTGGCGTGCAGGCAGAAGTAATATTTGAAGGTCGGATCGACGGTCGAAAGCATTTTGATGTTCGCGCCCGCGGAAAAGAACTTGTCGCCCGCGCCGGTCAGCAGAATCACGTAGACGTCGTTATCCATGCGCGCCTTAAGGATGGCTTCGTCGAGCTGCCGGTTCATTTCGTAGGTATAGGTATTGGCGGGGGGATCGCACATCTCGATCACCGCGACGCCGCCGTCAGTGCGGTAGTTGATGAGTTGCTTGGTGGTTTCACCCGTGACCGGCTGTAGCGTAGTTGCCATTGCGTGACTCCTTGATCGTGAAGTGTCAGAAATCGAACTGTTTGCCCAGGTTCCTCATCGCTCTTTCCGAATTTTTGTTTCTGTCATGACCCCGCGCAGAAAAAGATCGCCCATCGCGCTGGCAATTGAAGCGGCGTCGGCATCCACGCGCGGGTTGTGCCAGGTGTAGATCCAGTTCATCATGCCGAACAGGCTGAGCACGGCAATGCGCGTGGAAAACTGCTGGCCGCGCTCGCGCTTGAGGTCGTCGAGCAGCCCCACGCAGATGCGATAGTACTCGCGTTTGATGGCTGCAACCTCGGCGGCAAAACTATTCTTCAGCGCCTCGGCCTCGTGCGAGAGCACCTTCATGGCAGCCTGGTTGGCCAAAAAGTATTCCAGATGATTGAGGATGAAGATCCGGATGCGCTCTTCTGGGTCGTTCACGCCCTCCAGCCGCGTCTTGAGCCTTTGCACGATGGTCGAGAAGGTGTGCTTCTGGATCAGAAACAGCAGCCGCTCTTTGGACTCGAAGTAGTAATACAGCCCGGCCAGCGACATGCCGCTCTCGCGCGACAGATCGCGCATGGAAGCGCCCTCGTATCCCTTTTTGCAGAAGACTTCAGTGGCATGCGTCAGGATTTCGGCCAGGCGCCGGTCATAGCGGCTGGCGGAGGCCGCGGCGCGTGGCTGGGAACCAACTCGGGCTGCGGTTAAAGGGGTGGCCATCCTGCCATCATTCGAACGTTCGTTCGAATTCAGTATAGCGCGGTGTGATTGCAATCACAAGAGGGCTGCAAGTTGTGAGATGGCTTCCACTTGCCGCCTTCAGTTCCTGATGTCGGCCAGCAGGCTCTCGATCTCGGCCTTCAAATCCGCGGTCAGCGGCAGGAACGGCAGGCGCGACGGACCTCCGTAGTAGCCATTGAAATCCATGCCGTGCTTCACGCCCGGAACTCCCAGATCGCCCACTACGCGCTGCGCGGCTTTGGCGATGCGCTCCTGCTTCAGGCGCGCGAGGTCAGCGTCGCCCTCTTTCCAGGCGGCGTAGATTTCATAGCACGCGGTTGGAGCGGGACAGGCGAAAGCCAGGATTGCCCCCACCGCTCCGGCGTCGAGCGAGGGGTGCAGCTTCTGCGCCGCGCCCACGAGGATCTGGAAGCCGACTTCTTTCTGCCGAGTCTTAAGCTTGCCGACGGCCGACACCGCGGACGAGGAGGGTTTTGCCTCCGGTGCTCCCAACAGCGCGCCCACTGGCACCAACTCCCCGCCCTCGCCAGGTGCAGCGGCCGCTGCCAGCATGCGCGGTGTGACTGCCTCGAAAGTCTCGGTAACGGTGGCGCTGCGCCGGATGTGGCGTGTGCCTTCGACCATCTTGCGAACCTTCTCCACGTCGCCGCTCGACTCCTTGATGCCGATCAGATTAGGATGATCGGCCAGTTCGATCACCACTTCAGCGGGCATGTCGTACCCGGTGGCCTGCGGAAAGTTGTAGATGATGACCGGCAACGGCGAACGGTCGGCCACCGTCCGGTAGAACGCCAGCATGTTCTCCGGCAACATCTGCTTCTTGTAATAGTGCGGCGTGCGCACCATGGCCACATCGTAGCCAAGTTCGGCGGCGTATTCGGTGAGGCGCAGCGTCTCGACCGCCGACTCGATTCCTGTTCCCGCAATGAGCACCTTGTTGGAAGCAGCGGCCTGGCGCGCACACTTGAGCACGTCACGCCGCTCCTGGTCAGAGAGCAGGATGGCCTCGCCCGTCGAACCCAGCACGACAATTCCGGATGCCGGAGTCCGCGAGTAGCGCTCGACGTTGGCTGCGAGCTTTTTGAAGTACACATTGCCGTCGGGATAGAACGGGGTAGTGATAGGAGGAAGAATGCCGTGAAGGAGCATGGGAGGCCTCACCTTTAGCAGCCGGCTTTCAGCTTACCAGTTCCACCGGGTTGCTTGTCATCCTGAGCGAAGCGAAGGACCTATGCAGTTTGCCAGCGGCGAGGTGCTGCCAGCAGAGTGCGGAGGTCCTTCGCTTCGCTCAGGATGACAGAGTACGAGTAGTATGCCGCTCTGCGTGTAAATGCTGCAGAGCCTTCACATTCACTTCGCCGCGCTGGAGCGCGGCGATTCCCTCGGCCGCTGCGCGAGCCGCAGCCAGCGTTGTGATCGTGGGAATGCGTGCAGTTACGGCCGCGCGGCGGATCGCCTTCTCGTCGAACCACGGCTCGAGCCCGGTCGGCGTGTTGACAATCAACTGGATGCGCTGGCCTTTGATGAAGTCGACCACGTTGGGCCTGCCTTCTTTCACCTTGTAGACCCGCTCTACATTCATGCCTGCTTCTTCGATCACGTCGGCGGTGCCGGCCGTCGCCACCAGCTTGAACCCCATGTTGACAAACTTGCGCGCGACCGGCGCCACCTGGCGCTTGTCGTGGTCGGTCACGCTGAGGAACACGGCGCCCTTGGTCGGCAACTTCTGTCCAGCCGCCAACTGCGCTTTGGCGAAGGCCTCGCCAAAATTGTCGGCCACTCCCATGACTTCGCCGGTGGATTTCATCTCCGGCCCCAGCACCGTGTCCACGCCCGGAAACTTGCTCCAGGGAAATACCGGCGATTTCACGTAGTAGCAGGCTCCGGTATCGAGATCGGCGCGGCGCTCGATATATTCCGGGAGGAACTCGCGCAGCTTCCGGCCGGTCATGAGGCGCGCTGCGATCTTTGCCATGGGAACGCCCGTGGCCTTCGAGACGAACGGCACGGTGCGCGAGGCGCGCGGATTCACTTCCAGGACATAGACCTTGCCGCCCTCGCTGCCGTTGCCACTGCCGCCGTTTCCGCGCGGGATGGCGAACTGAATATTCATCAGCCCGATGACCTTCAGCGCCCGCGCCAGCTTAAAGGTGTAGTCGCGCATGCGGTCGAGCAGGGGCTGCGGGATATCGACGGCGGGCAGCACGCACGAGGAGTCGCCGGAATGAATACCGGCCTCTTCGATGTGCTGCATGATTCCGCCGATGACGACGTCTTCGCCGTCGGACAACGCATCGACATCCACTTCAATCGCGTCTTCGAGGAAGCGGTCGATCAGTACCGGGCGGTCGTGCGAGTACTCGACCGCTTCTTTCATGTAGCGCACCACAGATTCTTCGTCGTAGGCGATCACCATGGCGCGCCCGCCCAGCACATACGATGGCCGCACCAGCACGGGATAGCCAATGCGCTTCGCTCCCTCAACAGCCTGTTCGATCGAGGTCGCCATCACGCCGGGCGCCTGCGGGATCTGCAATTCTTCGAGCAGCTTGTTGAAGTGTTTCCGGTCTTCCGCCAGATCGATCGATTCGGGAGAGGTCCCGATCACCTTCACGCCCGCAGCCTTCAGCGGCAACGCCAGGTTGAGCGGCGTCTGCCCGCCGAACTGCACGATCACGCCGACGTCGGCGCCCTTCGAAGTTTCGTGCTGATAGATCGCCCACACGTCCTCGAAGGTCAACGGCTCGAAATAGAGGCGGTCGCTGGTGTCGTAGTCGGTCGAGACGGTTTCGGGATTGCAGTTGATCATGATCGTCTCGTAGCCGTCGTCGTGCAGCGCAAACGAAGCGTGGCAGCAGCAGTAATCGAACTCAATTCCCTGCCCGATGCGGTTCGGGCCGCTGCCGAGGATGATCACTTTCTTTTTGCCGGTGGGCGCGGCTTCATCTTCGTCTTCGTACGTCGAGTAAAGATAGGGAGTGAAGCTTTCGAATTCGGCGGCGCAGGTGTCGACGCGCTTGTAGACCGGCAGCACACCGTGCGTCCGGCGCAGGTGTCGGACTTTCTCCTGCCCTTCCAGTCTCCATGCCGCGGCCAGCCGGCCGTCGGAGAATCCCATGCGCTTCGACTCGCGTAACACCTCGGTCGGGATTGACTCCATCGGATGCTTTTCCAGCTCAAGTTGCTGGTCGTTAATTTCCTTGAGCTGGTAGAGGAACCACGGATCCATCGAAGTCATCTTGGCGAGTTGCTTGACCGTGTGCCCCTGGCGTAGCGCGTACTGCACGTATGCCAGCCGCTCGGGATGCGGCGTCACCAGCCGTTGCGTCAGAATCTTGGGCTCGATCTTCCCGCCGCCGACTCGTTTTCCGGTATCGAGCGAACGGATACCCTTCATCAGCGCTTCTTTGAAGGTGCGGCCGATCGCCATCACTTCGCCGACTGATTTCATCTGCGGGCCGAGCGTGTCGTCGGCGCCGGGAAATTTCTCGAACTGCCATTTCGGAATTTTGACGACGACGTAATCGAGCGTCGGCTCGAAGCATGCGGGGGTCTTGCGTGTGATGTCGTTGGGAATCTCGTCGAGCGTGTAGCCGATGGCCAGTTTCGCGGCGATCTTCGCAATCGGAAATCCCGTGGCTTTCGAGGCTAACGCTGAAGACCGCGACACGCGCGGATTCATCTCGATCACCACCATGCGCCCGGTTTCCGCATTCACTCCGAACTGAATGTTCGATCCGCCGGTGTCGACGCCGATCTCGCGGATCACGGCAATCGCCGCGTCGCGCATGGCTTGATACTCGCGGTCAGTGAGCGTCTGTGCCGGCGCGACCGTAATCGAGTCGCCGGTGTGCACGCCCATGGGGTCAAAGTTTTCGATCGAGCAGATGATGATGACGTTGTCTTTGGTATCGCGCATCACTTCAAGCTCGAATTCCTTCCATCCCAGCACCGATTCTTCAATCAGCGCTTCGTGCACGGGAGAAAGATCGAGCCCTCGGGCGAGCACTTCGGTCAACTCCTCGCGGTTGTAAGCAATGCCGCCACCGGTGCCGCCCAGGGTGAATGAAGGACGCACAATCACGGGAAAACCGATCTTGCCGGCAAACTCGATCCCGTCCTTGGTGTTGTTGACCAGCGCCGACTTCGGCACGTCGAGCCCGATGCGCTGCATAGCATCTTTGAATACGAGACGGTCTTCAGCTTTCTTGATGGCCTCGACGTTCGCTCCGATCAGGCTGACATCGTATTTTTCGAGCACGCCGCCGTCAGAGAGCTCGATGGCCAGATTGAGCGCAGTCTGCCCTCCGACCGTCGGTAGCACGGCAAACCCCGTGCCCGGCGCCATTTCGCGCTCGATGCGGATGATTTCTTCCAGATATTCGAGTGTGAGCGGCTCAATGTAGGTACGGTCGGCGAACTCCGGGTCGGTCATGATCGTCGCCGGATTGGAGTTCGCCAGCACTACCTGGTAGCCCTCGGACTTGAGCGCCTTGCAAGCTTGCGTACCGGAGTAATCGAACTCCGCCGACTGTCCGATGACGATGGGCCCGGAGCCGAGGATCAGAATCTTCGAGATGTCAGTGCGCTTGGGCATCAGTTCGTCTGCTCACAATCTCAATACGGCAAAAGGTCCGCGATATGCGTCAACTGGACTGTCATATTCTTCTCTTCCCCTTGGGCAGTGATCTCAAATGCAACCGTCTGAGTAACGAAGCCGGCTCTTCGAAAAAATGCGATGTAGAATCCATCTTCCAGGTGAGCCGAGAAGTACCCGTCCCGGTCAGAGTGCAGAAGGATTGGGTTTTCGCCTTCCTTGTCCGCTTTGCGCACCACTCGGATGTATGCTTCCGGTACAGCTGATCCCGCATGATCTTGCGTGAAGCCTTGAAACCGCTGAAGGTGACTTTCTATCGGAAATCCCTCGCCGTATGTTATCAACTGGACGGCGAAGCGAATCTCCCCAGTCATGTCCACCGTGAATTGATTTGCTTTACTGCTCTGCGAGGTATGAAACTTCAACTCGGTCGCGATTACGCCATTCTTGGTCGTCGCGTGTAGAGAATAGTTTCCCGGCCGCAGTGGTAAAAAAGCTGATTTGCCATCGTCGCCTGTAACGCTGGAGAGACAGGTTTCGTTCTGTGGAATCTGGCAGAATTCCACTTTTACGTCCTTCAGCGGCTTCCGCTCAGCAATCACATTAATCGCAACGTTTCTGGAGGATTTTGTGATCTTGTCCGACCCCGGGTAAAGCGTAAGAACTTGCGCAGTGGGAAATCCGACAAGAAGCAGCCAGCATACAGGCGCCATTCCTGCGTGCTTCATCCCTTCCACTCCTCCATCATCTTCGTGAACTCCTTGAACAGATAGTGCGAATCGTGCGGCCCGGGCGCGGCTTCCGGATGATACTGCACACTGAACAGCGGCAAATTCCGGTGACGCAGGCCTTCCAGCGTCTGATCGTTCAGGTCCACGTGCGTCAGCTCGACTTCGCTTTCCGCCAGCGAGTCGGGATCGACCGCGAAGTTGTGGTTGTGCGCCGTGATCTCGATCTTCCCCGTCTTAAGCTGCTTCACCGGATGATTCCCGCCATGGTGGCCGAATTTCAGCTTGAAAGTCTTCCCTCCCAGAGCAATTCCGGTGAGTTGATGCCCAAGGCAAATACCGAAGATCGGTTGGCGGCCCATCAGCCGGCGAATTGAATCGACCGCATAGGTGCACGGCTCGGGATCGCCCGGCCCATTCGACAAAAAGACTCCGTCCGGCTTCAAAGCCAAAACATCTTCCGCCAACGTCTGCGCCGGCACGACCGTTACTTTGCAGCCTTCGCCGCGCAACTTGCGCAAAATGTTCTGCTTGATGCCGAAGTCGTAGGCGACCACGTGAAAGCGCGCCGGCTCGTCTTTCACTCCTACTACGGCGACCGGCTCATGCGAGCGCTCGCCCACTTCCCACACATACGGACGCTTGGTGCTGACTTCCTTGGCCAGATCCGTGCCATCCATCTTGGGCAGCGAGAGCGCCTTTGCCACCAGCTTTTCGGGATCGCTCTCGATGGTCGAAACCACGCCGCGCATCACGCCGTGATCGCGCAGATGGCGCACCAGCGCCCGCGTGTCAATATCCGACAGCACGGGCACTTTGAACTGCTCCAGATATTCTTCCGCCACCTGCTGCGAGCGCCAGTTCGAGCTGACCTTCGAGAACTCGCGCACGATCAGGCCTTCGATCCACGGACGCGTGGCTTCATTGTCTTCCTGATTGGTGCCGTAGTTGCCGATTTCCGGGTTGGTCAGGACAACGATCTGCCCCGAGTAGGAAGGGTCGGTGAAAATTTCCTGGTAGCCGGTGATGGAAGTATTAAAAACGACTTCGCCGTAGCATTCGCCTTTGGCGCCGTAGCCTTTGCCTCGGAAGACGCGGCCGTCTTCGAGGGCAAGGATAGCCTGCATTCTCGCTCCGGAGAGTGGATTTTGAGAAGTTTATCAGGGAATTAGGACAGCAGCCACAGGATTGTGGATAACCCAAGAAAAGCGGGGATCCGCTACCGCACCCGCCCCAGCTTGTCCATTGGCCAGTATCCGAACGCGGCTTTGCCGTAAATGTAGCTCTGGTTCACCGGACCAAAATCGCGGCTGTCGTTCGACATAGAGCGGTGGTCGCCGAGTACGAAATAGCTCTGCTCCGGCACAATGGTTTCCTGAAACGAACGGGCGTCGGCGTATGCAGGGGGCACGTAATCTTCGTCCAGCGGTTCGTCGTTCACGTAAACCTGGCCGCTGTCGATCCGGATGCGGTCACCCGCCATCCCGATTACGCGCTTAATGTAACTCTTGGAAGGATCGCGAGGATAGCGAAAAACGACAACATCCCCGCGTTCAATAGGTTCCAGCCGATAGACGAACTTGTTCACGAAGATGCGTTCCTGATCTTCGAGACAGGGCATCATGCTGGTGCCCTCCACCTTGACCGGCTGGTAGATGAAAATGATGACGAAGGCCGAGATGGCCAGCGAGATGATCAGGTCGCGCACCCAGACGCCAAATCCGGCACTGAGCCGGGTTGGACCCGGTGAGCCGGTTGGACCAGCCGGCGCCGGTGTCGCGTTGTCTGACGTCTGATCTGAACCCAGGGCTGGCATGCGGCCTCTATTGTATACAGAACCGGCAAGCCCCGCTTGTGGTTGTATGGGCGTGGTTGGTGGTTTCCGGGCCAATCCAGTTACAATAGCTACGTTGAAGGCCTATATGACGGGTATGCTCCAAGATAAAATCGTGTTCCGTGGCTTCACCCTGGCGTTTCTGTTTCTGGTGACGTTAACCCTTTCCGCACAGTGGGCTGCGCCGCAGTTGGAGGGTTCTGGGGTGCCCGCCTATAACGCCGGACCCCCGCCTAAAGGGACCAAGCTGCCTCCCATCCTCGACAAAACCGCTCTGTGGGGCGCTGACTCCAACCCCTACCAGACCCACGCTTACGAGCTGGCGGCCAAGATCCCGAATGTGATTCATCAGCAGCCCTGCTATTGCTATTGCGATCGCATGGGCCACAACAGTCTGCACAGCTGCTTTGAGAGCACTCACGGAGCACAATGCGCGACCTGCCTGAAAGAGCTGTACTATTCCTATCAGCAGCACCAAAAGGGCAAAACGGCAGCCCAGATCCGTGCTGGAATCATCCGCGGCGAGTGGAGACAGATCGATCTGCTGGCGGCTTCTACGATGAACTAGCCGCCCAAGCCTCAAAGGCGCGGTCGTACCAGAAGGGGACGTGTCCGCCGAACTGGTGCGCCCTGACATTGCCCTCCACCCGCTGTTTGGGCGATACTTTATTGCTCGGTGGCACAGTATGTTCGCGAGGAGTCCCTTATTAACAAGAGCACAGGAAGAGTCTTGCACATGGCCCAGAAACCAACGGCGAAAAAGACCGTGGTGGAAGATCCGCGGTATACGCAGGCGTTGCAGAGCTACGAGGCCGGCTTGCGCGCCATGCAGGAGCACAAGTTTGACAAGGCCAAGCCTCACTTCCAGAAGGTGATCGCGGCGCAGAGCAAGGAACTGGCCGACCGCGCCAATGTTCATCTCAATACCTGCAATCAGAACCTGGAGCGCTCCGAGGCCACGCAATTCAAAAGCGCCGAAGAGCACTTCGACTACGCGGTTTCGCTGATGAACGTGGGCGATTATGTCAGCGCGCGCGAGCACCTCGACAAGCTGCTGAAGCAGAATCCCAAGGGCGACTATGTCATCTACGGGCTGGCTGCACTGGACTGCCTGACCGGCCATGTGGAGGATTCTCTGCGCCGCCTGGACGAAGCCCTTCGCCTCAATCCCCAGTTGCGTTTCCAGGCGCGCAACGACTCCGATTTTCAGAATCTGGCCGAGGACCCGCGCTTCACCGAACTCCTCTATCCCGATCCCGGCGCCGAAATCGGTTCTACCGGCGACTTCCCCGAAAGCGATTCCGCATAGCGCCCTGAGGACGGGCACCATGGAAAGCAAAGCCGCCGAGTTGCAGTCTTCGGAGAAAACCGCCCGCGACCGCGCCCTGCGCGTCGTCGCCATCGGCGGCGGCACCGGGCTTTCCACACTGCTGAAGGGATTGAAGCGCTTCGTTCCGGCGCCGGGGGAGATTCCCGCTGCGCCCACAGACGCGGCGGTGATCGGCGATCTGTCAGCGGTTGTTACCGTCAGCGACGACGGCGGGTCCAGCGGGCGCCTGCGCAAAGAGCTCAACATGCTTCCGCCGGGCGACATCCGCAACTGCATTGTCGCCCTCAGTGAAGACGAAGCCCTGCTCTCCAAGCTCTTTCGTCACCGCTTCGACAAAGGCTCCGGCCTTGAAGGCCATAGCTTCGGCAATCTGTTTCTCGCGGCTCTTACTTCTCTTACGTCTGATTTCTCGGAGGCAGTTCGCCTCTCGTCGGAAATTCTGCTGACGCGCGGCCATATCTATCCTGCGACGACGTCAAATATTGAGCTGGAAGCGGTCATGGAGGACGGCAGCCGCGTCCGCGGCGAGACCAAGATCACCGCCAGCAAAGGCCGCATCCGCGAGCTGTGCCTCGTGCCCTCCGGTGTAAACCCGATGCCCCAGACTCTGGAAGCGATCGCCAACGCCGACCTGATCACCATCGGCCCCGGTTCGCTCTTCACCAGCCTGATTCCGAATCTTTTGGTGCGGGGCATCTCGGAAGCGATCGTCGCGTCGCCGGCCACCAAGGTTTACGTCTGTAATCTGATGACGCAGGCCAATGAGAGCCTTGGCCTGAGCGCCGCCGACCACATTCGCGCTCTCAATCGCCACGCGCAAAAACAGATCTTCGACTACGCTTTGATCAACCGCACACCGGTTTCTGACGATCTCAAGGCCAAGTACGCCGGCGAGGGCGCCTGCCAGATCGAAAACGATCTCGAGGCTGTGGAAGCTCTCGGCGTGATTCCAGTGCTCGGCGATTATCTGGACGAAGCCGGCGTGGCCCGCCACCACACCGCGCGCGTGGCGCAGGATGTGCTGGAACTGGCTGTTCATCATCCGCGGCAGGATCGCTGCAGTTGAAAAGGTCGGGTTTAATTCGATTGTCATTCCGAACCGGCGCGAAGCGGCGGTGAGGAACCTGCTGATTAGCTCACGCACCGCGCTCGTTTGTCCCAACCCATCGCTTCCCTGTATGGTAATCGTTCCCCGAAGTTCTACCGTCTTCGAGGCGAACTTATGCGCAAGATCCTGTTCCCCTTCACGTTTTTCTTAGCCGCGTCAGCCTTTGCCCTAGCCCAAACCGCACCGGAGCAAGGCGGCCACGAAGTACAAATCTGGGCGGGCGGCGGGCACTCGGTCGGTGGCCGCCAGATCCTGATTTCGACCGATATGGGTCAGGGTGTCATCCATGGCGATAGCAATAACACCGCAGTGCTGAACGCCGGCCTGCGCTACGGATGGATTCTCACCGGTCCACATCTTCCCGGATTTCTCCGCGGGCGCTTCGAATATGCGGTCGATGCGGTGCCGGTGTTCTTCGTGTTTCAGCCCGCCAACACCGCATATGGAGTTGGCTTCGATCCGCTTGGCCTCAAGTGGAACTTTCAACGCCACGGCCGCGTCTCGCCCTATTTCGAATTGACCGGGGGCGCGCTGTTCACCGACCACAATGTCCCCACCGGGACAAACAAAGTGAACTTCATGGACCAAGCCGCGCTCGGCACACACATCCTCGGAGCAAAGTACAACGTGAGCCTCGAAGTGCGCTTTATGCACATCTCGAACGCAGGCCTGGCAAACCTGAATCCAGGGATCAATACGGTGCAGGTGCGGCTCGGGGTGGGCAGGTTCTTTCGGCCAAGGTGATTCCTGCAGAGCTACCCTTGACTCATCGTGATGAGTCATATAGACTCACCCTGTGGCTAAACGACTTCAAGTAATTCTTCAAGATCCGGAATACCGCGAGATTCAGCGGGCGGCGCGCTCGCGCCAAATGTCGATCGCAGAGTGGGTCCGCCAAGCGCTTGCCCTCGCCCGCCGACGCGAACCGCTGGGCGACGTGGAAAAGAAGCTTGCCGCCATTCGCATCGCGGCGAAATATGAGTCACCCACCGCCGACATCGAAACGATGCTGGCCGAGATCGAGCAGGGATATCTTTCCGGCCATCAGCCATGATTCTGGTCGATTCAAATATCCCGATGTATCTGATCGGTTCACCCAGCCCTCAAAAGACCGACACGCAGCGACTGCTGGAAAAACTGGTCAGCCAGCGCCAGCGGCTGGTTACCGACGCGGAAGTGTTCCAGGAGATTTTGCACCGGTACACCTTGGTTAATCGGCGTCATGACATCCAACCCGCGTTTGACGCGCTTCTTAACACCGTCGATGAGGTCTTCGCCGTTGACCGTTCAGCTATTGAGCGCGCCAAACAGATCGTCCTCGGATATCACCGCCTTTCCGCGCGCGACGCGGTGCACTTGGCCGTGATGGAGCAACATGGTATCGACCGAATCCTGAGCTTCGATACAGGCTTCGACGGTTTCCAAGGAATTGCCCGGTTGTCGTAATGGAAATGTGACGGCGACGAACCCCGCTTAACTTGCGGGTCCGCATGAGCCCAGCTATCCTCTTCTCTTATGTCCACGCTCGTCGAATGCGTTCCGAATTTTTCTGAGGGCCGCGATAAAAGCAAAGTTGACGCCATCATTGACGCCATGAAAGTGCCGGGCGTCTACTTGCTCGATCGCGAGAGCGACGGCGATCACAACCGCTCGGTGGTCACCCTCGTCGGCGAGCGCGAGGCCATTCAGGAAGCTGCCATTCGCGGTGTGGGCAAGGCCGCTGAATTGATCGATTTGAACGTACACACTGGCGCGCATCCGCGCATGGGTGCGAGCGACGTTGTTCCCTTTATTCCCATCGACGGCGTCACCATCGAGGACTGCGTGGCTATGGCGCGCCACGTAGGGGAGGAAATCTGGAAACGCTTTCAGATTCCCGTCTACCTCTATGAAGCCGCCGCGGCCACGCCCGAACGGCAGAACCTGGAAAACATTCGCCGCGGGCAGTTCGAAGGTATTCGCGCCGAAATCGCCACCAATCCGGCGCGCCGGCCGGATTTCGGGGAGCCGCTCGTGCATCCCACAGCGGGCGCGACCGTGGTCGGCGCGCGCAAGTTTCTTATCGCTTATAACGTCTTCCTCAACACGCCGGACGTCGACATCGCAAAAAAAATCGCCAAGGCCGTGCGCTTTTCGAACGGCGGCTTGCGTTTCGTCAAAGGGGCAGGATTTCTGGTGCGCGGCCTGGCCCAGGTTTCCATGAACCTCACCGACTTCGAGCAGACGCCGGTGCATCGCGTCTTCGAGCTGGTGAAGCGCGAGGCCAACCGCTACGGGGTCACGCCGGTATCAAGCGAGATCGTCGGCCTAATTCCGAAAAAGGCGCTGGAGCAGGCGGCGGAATGGTTCCTGCAGGTCGAGCACTTCGATTCGTCGTTGATTCTTGAAAACCGCCTGGCGGCGGTCATGAGTGGCAAGATGGCCGTCGGCGGCCTGCGCGCCGGAGTTGAACCCTTCGTCGAACAACTGGCCGCGCCCACGGCTACTCCCGGAGGGGGCAGCGCTTCAGCTGCAGCTGCGGCCATGGCGGCTGGGCTGGCAGCAATGGTCGCGTCCATGTCGCGCGGCAAGAAAGCCTATCTGCAATACGAATCGCAACTCAGCGCCGCCATCGCCCGGCTCACTCCTTTACGCGAAGAATTGAAAGCTGCCATCGACGCCGACGCCGAGTCTTACAACTCGGTCATGAAAGCCTATAAAGACGCGAAAGCCGCCGCAGATGAGAAAGCAGCAGAGGCCCTGATTGAATCCGCGCTCAAGCAGGCGACATCCGTTCCCCTCAGCGTCGCCGAGAGAGCTCACGAGATCGCGGCCATCGCGCAGTCTCTGGAACCCATCACGAATCCCAACATGAAGTCGGACCTGACCACGGCGCTGGCCCTGTCCCGAGCCGCCGTCACTGGCGCTCTGGCCAACGTGGAAATCAATCTGGCGTCGCTCAAGGATCAGGCCTTCGCCGCTGAAGTCCGGCGCCGGGCGTCAGCTCTGTCGTAGCCGTTCGAACGAGTCTCCTGATCGAGGGGCTCCCCGGGTCTCTAACCCATCAACGGTGACTGTACTTTTGGTGCACTTCCCGGGTCTGCAAGTAAAATAGAATAAAGCGATCAATAAACTACAGGGCCGGATCGTGCATCCAATATAAAAAGTGCGCGATCTGGCGTATCCATGGGTTCGACATCGAGGACTTTGACTTTCGAGGCGTTATGAGACTCTTCAAGATTTGCCTGACTTCTCTGCTGCTGGTCGGCCTGGCTTATGCCATGCCGCTCAACTCTTCTGCCCGCACCTGCATCCCCGCCGATCTGCTGCAGCTGATCTCGGTGGACTACCGTTCGCTGAAGGACTCGCCCACGGCGATGGCGCTGAAGCAGCAGTTGATGCCCGACAACATCAAGCAGTTCGAGGCGGCGCTTAAGACCATCGGCATTGATCCCGACAAAGACGTCGACACGCTCGTCTTTGCTTCGTTCCGCGCCGGCAAGCAGGGTGTGCGCGGCGTTGGCGTGGCCAGCGGTCCGTTCAATATGAAGGCCGTGCTGAAAAAGATGAAGCTGGAGCATTTCACGCCGAAAAAGTACGGCAGCTCGCTCCTCTATCCCATGGACGGCGGCCTGCAGATGAGCTTCCTCGACGACAGTTCGTTGCTGTTTGGCGATCCGACCGGCATCCGGGCGGCGCTCGACACCAAAGACGGCCAGACTCTGGGCCTCGATACCAACGGCAACATGGCTGACATGATGACCAGCGTCGACTCAGCGCCGGTGTGGAGCATTCTCGACCAGCAGGGCACGCAGAACATGATGATGTCGGCCATGGGCGATGCGGCGAAGGTCGCCGACTATGACAGCCTGAAGAAGCGCATGCTGGGTTCGCGCTACACCATGAACTTCAGCAGTGGCGTCAACTTTGACCTCACCGTGGTGACTTCGGATTCGATGACGGCGGGGACCATGTCTTCGCTGGTCAAAGCCGGCATTCTCTACAAGAAGCTGAACGCCACGCCAGCCGAGAAGGTTGCGGTGGATAACACCACGGTCGACTCCGACAGCTCAAACCTGATGGTGCACTTCAAGGCGAACGACCAGCAGTTCCAGTCGCTGATGCACTCGCAGTTGTTCGCGGCGGTTTCGCACTAAGAACAAGCGATACTTTCACCACGGAGACACTGAGGCACGGAGAAAACCTTCGTGCCTTCTGTTTTTTCGATCTGCTTTCTCCGTGGCTCTGTGTCTCCGTGGTGGAACTACTTCCGCACACGCTTCGCCCGCGCCCAGCCTTCCTTCACCACCTGCCGCGCCCGGCCAATCGCCAGCGCGTCCTCGGGAACGTCATCGGTGATGCAGGATGCGGCTCCGATATACGCGCCTTTGCCCACTCGCACCGGAGCCACCAGAGTGCTGTCGCTGCCCACAAAGACTCCGTCGCCAATCACGGTTTTGTGCTTGTGGACGCCGTCGTAGTTGCAGGTGATGGTTCCCGCACCAATGTTTACGCCCGCACCTATTTCGGCATCGCCCAGATATGTCAGATGATTCGCCTTTGATCCCTTGCCCAGTTTGATTTTTTTTGTTTCGACGAAGTTTCCCACGTGCGCACCCTCGCCGATCTCGCTTCCCGGACGCAGATGCGAATAGGGCCCCAGCACCGCTCCCGTGCCGACGCGGGATTCCTCCATCACGCATCCCGGACGGACGATCACTCCAGCGCCAATTTCACAGTCGCGAATCACGGAGTAGGAACGCACGCGGCAGGCCGTACCGATCTTCGTTTTTCCCAATAACTGCACGTACGGCTCGATCACGGTGTCAGCGGCGACTTCCACGTCAGCGTCAATCACGCAAGTCGCAGGATAAAAAATACTGACCCCATCCGCCATCAACTGCCGGCATTTCGCCATGCGCATGTAGTGATCGATGTCGGCCAGCTCGGCGCGCGTGTTTCCGCCTAGCACTTCGCCGGCATTTGCCGTCTTCCACGCCACCACGCGGCGCTTCGCCGCGCGCAGCACCTCAGCCATGTCGGTCAGATAGTACTCAGCATGCGCATTGGCAGTCGTAAGCTTCCCGATGTTGGCGTAAAGCTCCTTCACGTCAAAAACGTAGAAGCCGGAGTTGATCTCGCGAATCTTCTTCTGGGCGGCGCTAGCCGCTTTCTCTTCGACGATGGCCTGCACTTCGGCGCTGCGCGCACTCTTCCGCAACACCCGGCCATAGCCCGTAGGATTCGCCAGCTCTGCGCTGAGCAGCGTCATGGCCGCCTGCTCTTCCAGATGGAAGTTGCGCAGATGGCCGATCGTTTCGGGAGTAATCATGGGAGCATCGCCCGAGAGCACGATCACGTGGTCGTATCCCGCCAGCTTCGCCTGCGCCACCATGAGGGCGTGGCCAGTGCCGCGCTGCTCGGCCTGCACCACGAAGTTGACGCCGGTGTGCTGCATCGCCGCCCGCACGCGGTCGGCCTCGAAACCGACGATGGCGTAGACGTCTTTGGCCGGAACGACGCGCAGGGCAGCGCGGATCACGTGCTCCAGCAGCGGCTTCCCGCCGGCTTCATGTAACACTTTAGGGACCTGCGATTTGAGTCTCGTCCCCTTGCCCGCCGCCATGATGGCGATTGCGAGGCGAGGTGAGCTCAGCCTGGTGGCAACTTCGGCTCCCTTGGAAGCAGGCGTGGGTCGAGAGGATTGGCTCTTCGATCTCTTCATTCGCCTCAATATACCGCGCGCCTCAAGCGTTGGCTATTTCGAGAGCGCACAGACTACGTTCGAACTGGAAACCTTCACTCTACAGCCCCAGCCCGCCATCTACGGCCAGAATCTGCCCCGTGATGAACTGCGGCGCGGTGGCGAAAAACAATACCGCCGCCGCAATCTCCTCCGCGCTGCCGTTTCGCTGCATCGGAGTCTGTTTCGCCATTCGCCGCATGAAGGCTGCTG
Source organism: Candidatus Sulfotelmatobacter sp. (assembly GCA_035266285.1). Lineage (GTDB taxonomy): Bacteria > Acidobacteriota > Terriglobia > Terriglobales > Acidobacteriaceae > Sulfotelmatobacter. The sequence continues at coordinate 36,220 of DATFNR010000048.1, read as the reverse complement.
CCGACTTCTCTCCCAAATCAATCATCCCCGGCGCGACCGCGTTTACCGCGATCTCCGGCGCCAAAGCCTTAGCCATGACCTTCGTCAACATGTGCACCGCGGCCTTGGAGGAGCAATAGTGCGCGTGCGTCGCCCAGGGCCGGAGTCCACCCAGCGAGCCCATGTTGATGATCTTCGCTTCGATCTTGGCTGCAATGGGACCTTGCCCTCTGCCGCGCTTGCGGCGCATCCACTTCAAAGCCTCGCGCGATACCAGAAATGGCCCGCGCGTGTTGGAGGCGAAGATCGCATCCCACTGCCGAGTGGTTAGCTTCTCGAATTCTGCGGTTTCGTAGTTCGCTGCATTGTTCACCAGAATGTCGATGCGCCCCAATTCACGACCCGCCTCTTTCATCATCGCCCGGACGCTGGCCTCGTCGGTCACATCACAGCGCAGCGCAAAAGCCCGCACGCCGAACCCGGACAAGTCGATGACAGTCTCGCGCGCTTCCCGGATCGAATGCCGGAAGGTGATGGCCACATCTGCACCGGCACGTGCCAGCGCCAGCGCCGAGGCTCGCCCCAGCCGCTTGGCCCCACCGGTAACCAGCGCCGTCTGGCCGCGAAGAGGTTGTGCTCCCGGGTCTGGCATGGAGGGATTCTACCGCCTCGCCCGTATCACCGGCTCGAAGGCGCACGCCGACAGCCAAAAATCGCATTTTCCGGTGGAAAAGCCCCGATTCTCCGCGCTAGAATCACTCCCGCATGCCGGAGCTCCGCAGCGTCGTGGTCTATTCGCGCAAGGGCTGCCATCTCTGTGAACTCGTCAAAGAGAGCCTGGACAAGCTCTCCCGCCGTGGCGGCTTCACCTGGCACGAAATCGACGTGGACGCCGATGCTGAGCTCCGCCGCGAATATAACGATCAAGTCCCGGTCGTCTTCATCGACGGGCGCAAAGCCTTCAAGTACCGCATGGACGAGCAGGAATTCCTGCGCAAGCTGAGCGCTGCGTAGGCATCTCCACGCTGACTCCTCTGTGAGACGTCGCTTGGCGTAAATGCTTCCCTGCGCTGGTTTTTCCGCTACAATCTCCCGCGATGCAGCGCGATCGACTTTACGCGGATCCGCACAGCGTCTTCCTGCACGATCTCATTCTCGAGTCGTGCCACCGCCATCCGGAGAAGACCGCCCTGGTCGATTGCTCCTGCGGCCGCCGCCTGACGTACGCCGAATATGGAGAAACGGTGGAAGCCGTGGCCCGCGGGATGGCTGCGGCCGGGATCAAGCCGGGAGAGGTGGTTGCCATCTTTCTGGCAAACTCCTGGGAATTCTGCGCGGCCTACCACGCGGCCACGCTGGCTGGAGCCATTGCCACGCCTCTCAACCCGACGTATCGCGAGCGCGAGGTACGGTATCAGCTGGAGAATTCCGGAGCCGTCATGCTGATTACCGACGCTGCCAATCTGGAGGGCATCAATCTCGCCGGACTGCCGAGCCTCAGACGCGTTTACACGACCCGCCAGCCGGCTGCGGGCGCCGAGCCATTCGCCCGCCTGCTCGGCCCTGCGACCGCACCGCATCCCGGGCCCGATCAATCTTCCGAGCAGACTCTCGCTGCTCTTCCCTACTCCAGCGGCACCACCGGCCTGCCCAAGGGCGTGATGCTGTCGCACTACAACCTGGTGGCCAACGTTTATCAATTCATCGGGCCAAATGCCAGCGCGCTCAGCGCCGCCGACAACATTCTCTGCTGCCTGCCCCTGTATCACATTTACGGCTTGAATGTGATTCTCAATCCCGCGCTGATTCTGGGGGCGACGCTCGTCCTGGTGCCACGCTTCCATGTGCCGCAAATGGTGCAGCTGATGACCGAGGAAGCCATCACCATGATGCCTCTGGTCCCGCCCGCCATCAATGCGTTCTGCCAGGCTGCGGAGGCCGGCCAGTTCCCCTGCGACCACAACGTCGGGTGGATCAAATCCGGCGCAGCGCCGCTGGCGCCCGATCTGGCGCGCCGCTTTACGGCCCTGACCAACATCCTCATCTGCCAGGGCTACGGCATGACGGAAGCTTCGCCGGTCACGCACATTGGATTCCTCGAGCGGGATCTGTACCGTCCCGACTCGATCGGCCATCCCCTGGCCCAGACCGACTGCCGGGTTCTGGCGCAGGTTGAAATCGATCCCAACGAAACGCCGGAACGGATCACCGAGGTGCCCTCGGGCCATCCCGGCGAACTGGTCATGCGGGGGCCGCAATTCATGCTCGGCTACTGGAACGAGCCGCAGGCCACGGCGGCCGTGCTGCGCGACGGCTGGTACTGGTCGGGCGACATTGTCACGCGCGACAAAGAAGGCTTCTACCGCGTGGTCGACCGCCGCAAGGAGATGATCAAGTACAAGGGCTTTGCCGTGGCTCCCGCCGAAGTCGAAGCCGTGCTCCTCGAGCATCCGGCGGTGAAAGAGTGCGGGGTTGTGGGGCGTCGTGATGCCGTGGCTGGAGAAATCCCCGTCGCCTTTGTTGCCCTCCGCGAAGGATTCCGGGACAGCCACAAGCTGGGCGAAGAATTGTGCAGCTTCGTTGCCGACCGCCTTACCCACTATAAACAGCCGCGCGAGGTGCGTTTTGTCGAAGCTGTTCCCAAGACCGCCTCGGGCAAGATCCTGCGCCGCGAACTGCGCAAGTCGTTGGTTTGAGACCAGCGCGCGAAATCGGCCATTGGCCGAGCGGTCACGGTCGTGCAGTGTCCTGTTACAAATTCCGAACAAATTCCAGCGATGCACTTCCGAGCACTTGACCGATTTAGCCCGCTTGGTTAGATTCCTTGCCAACGTTTTCCCGCTGTCCCCATCCGGGGGGCAGATGACTCGTTGGGGCACCCACCAACACCCTGATCGCTGTTCTGTTCACGGTGGGGCACAGGACCGGCCCTCCGCCGGCCTGCAGCTTGAGCGGAACAGTAGAGCCACCTGCGTCTGCCTTCGCAAAACGCACCACGAATAGAAGGCACAAGTGTGTCTTACCCCTGCACGGAGGTGCAAAATGAAGTTTCGGAATTTCGCTTTAGCAGTTCTCTGTCTTGCTTTGATCGGCCTGTGCGGCATACCCCTGCAAGCGCAAAACGATCCTGGCCCGCGTTCTGGAGCGGCGGCGGCAGGAAGCTTTTTCCCCAGCCTGAACGGGAACGAACAGGCTTTCTTCAATCAGGCGCAACAGCGATTCCAGGAGGTCGACTCCGTCTCGGGCGGCATCGCCGGGGAATCGGGAGTGGGCCTGGGCCCGACCTTTAACGGCAATAGCTGCGCTCAATGCCACGCGCAACCCGCCGTGGGCGGCAGCAGTCCCGGCCTCACCAGCCCGCAGAATTCGATCGCGAATCCGCAGGTTGCGCTGGCTACCCTGGACGGTGCCGGCAACACGGTTCCCAGCTTTATCACCGCCAACGGCCCCGTACGCGAGGCTCGTTTCATCAAGAATCCAAATGGGACTCTCGATGGCGGCGTGCATGACCTGTACACGATTCAGGGTAGGTCGGACGCCACCGGATGCACACTCGGGCAGCCCGACTTCGTGACCGCCGCGGCTAATAACAACCTGATCTTCCGCATCCCCACGCCGCTGTTTGGCCTGGGACTGGTAGAGGCCACGCCGGATCTCATTCTGCAGCAGAATCTGGCATCTACGCAGGCGTCGCGTGCGGCCATGCGCATCGGCGGCACTTTCAATACCAGTGGGAACGATGGAACCATCACGCGCTTTGGCTGGAAAGCCCAGAACAAATCGCTGCTGATGTTTGCCGGTGAGGCCTACAACGTGGAGCAGGGCGTATCGAACGAACTGTTCCCAAACGAGCGCAGCGCGGTCAATGGCTGCGTGTTCAATGGTTCTCCGGAGGACGCCTCCAACCTGCTCAATCCGAACGCCAGCAGCCCGAACTTTGGCAGTTCGATTGGGACGATTTCGGAGATGTCGTCGGACATTGTGAACTTTGCAGCGTTCATTCGCCTGACTGCGCCCGCCACGCCGGCGGCGCCGACGCCGTCAACCCAGAACGGTGCAGCCCTGTTCAATTCGATCGGCTGCGCTCTCTGCCACTCGCCCACGCTCACGACTGGCCCGTCCATTTTCACGGGCATGACAGACATTCAATACAACCCATACTCCGATTTCGCCTTGCATCACATGGGGGCGAATCTGGCGGATGGAATCCACCAAGGCGGGGCCGGGGCTGACCAGTTCCGCACCGCTCCGCTTTGGGGATTGGGGCAGCGCCTGTTCTTCCTGCACGATGGCCGCACCATGGATTTGATCGAGGCCATCAATGCCCATGCCAGTTCTGGGTCGGAGGCGAACGTGGTGGTTCGCAAGTTCGGCAATCTGAAGACAGGGCAGATGCAGGATCTTCTGAACTTTCTGCGATCGCTGTAGGAGTCTGTAGCGGATTCGCGCTGCTTGGTCAGAATCGCGGAGGGCCCTGCCTCTCCGCGATTCGCCTTATTCATAAACCACGAAGGACACGAAGCTACACGAAGGAAACCGAACGTTTTGTGGATATTCTCCCGTTGGAAGCTTAAGCTCTGCCCGGAGTTGGCCGCAACGGAACTTTCCCGGCTCTCGCGTCGTACTTCCCTCTGGCAATCGATTTCCACTCCGGCATGCGCAAAGCCGCGCCGCCGGCAAGGAGAACAACCATGGGCGAACTCACAGGCTTGGTCGCGGTCGTAACGATTTTCGGGATGCCTACGGCTTTGTTGGGAATGTACACGTTCTATCGCGTGCGCAAGCTGCGCACGGAGGAGCGCCTGGCGGCGATCCAGCGCGGGGTCAGCGTTCCGATCGAGCCGGACTTGACGGAAGCGGCCCGCTCGCGCCGCGCCGGCATTTTGCTGGTGGCCGGTGCCCTGGGCTATATGCTGGCCTTCTTCATCCTCGCGCGATTTGAGCCGGACGCGCTGATGGGAGCGGCCTTCGGCGCGATCCCGTTCACTCTGGGGCTGGGATACTTTCTGGACTCGGCGCTGATTCGCCGCGACGCCCGCGCCTCCTGAAGTGCGCGTGCCGTTAGGAGTCGGAGAAGCGGGTGCCCCATTTCTCGCGCGCCCTTTGCGCGAGAAGTGGGGATTTGAGTCTCACTCCCCCGTCAAAAACTTAAACTGCGCCTCATTCAACGGCACTACGCTCAGTCTTCCCTGCCGCGCCAGCGGAGAATCGGCGAACAGTTTATTCGCCTTGGCCTGGGCCAGCGTAACCGGCTTGGCATTAGCCTTGCCGACTTTGATCTCCACCCGCGGGTTCTTCGGGTCCGACCCATCCACTGAGACGACGGTCGCCGTCCCCACCGCGCTCTTCTCATCGCCAGTGTGGTAGATCACCAGCCGCTCACCCGGCTTCATTCCCCGCAGATTCTTCAATGCCACAGGGTTCGACACTCCGTCCCACATGGTGGTCTTCTCCCGCTGCAGGTCGGCAAAGGAATACGTCGACGGTTCGGTCTTCAGCAGATAGTCCATAAGTTCAATGGTGCGGCGTCAGGTTGAGCTTGAATAGTATAAGGGCACCCGCCGAACGTGCACGCTCAGTTCGGCTTCTGATCCTTCTGTTGCGGCGGGGGGGCGTCCTGCTTGGGCGGCGGGCTGGTGTCTCTGGGATGATCGTCATAAACCGAATACTGCTGCTGGGGCCGTTTCAGCTTAACGGTGATCTCCATCTTCGGCTTGTCGATATCGAAGTCTCCGCCATAGGTCTGAAATCCCTGAGCCAGCACTTGCACGCGCAGCAAGCCATAGGGAATGCCGTCGAAATCGGCCTTGCCGTCGGCGTTGGTCTTCAGCTCCATGCCGCCTTTCTCCTGCTGACCGCGCGCGTTCACCGGATGCATGACCACCGCCGCATTGCGCACGGGCTTGCCGTTGTCGTCTTTGACCACGACGAAATTCAGCCACGAGGTCGGCTCTTCATCCTCGTTCTTGTCCCTTTGCGCGATCGCGGCGCTCGCCATCATCAGGAAGGCCAGCAGCATCCCAATCACAAGAGTTCGCTTCCGCATACTCCCCATCCTTGTATCAGTCATTTTATGCAGTCGCAAGCGCTGCTGTCACGCCCTTTGGTCGCGGCGGCAAGGTCTCCACCGGCCGCGCTCGCGTCACGCCGCCGCACCACTCTTTTACAATGCCGGGGTGAAGACCTGGGACGTGGTGATCGTCGGCGGCGGCATCATCGGCCTGTCGCTGGCGATCGCCCTGCGCAAGCGTGGCTCATCGGTGCTCGTGGTCGAGCGCGGAGAGCCCGGCCGCGAAGCCTCCCACGCCGCCGGGGGCATGCTGGTGGATTGTCTTCTGGAGACTCCGGCCGCGCTCCAGGCCCTCGCAACCGCGAGCGCCCGCATGTATCCCGAATTCACCTATGAGTTGGAAGTCGAATCGGGAGGGAAGGTCGATCTGCGCGACCGAGGCAGCATCATTTTTCCGTCCGCTGAACATCTTCCGCTCGCCCGGGCATCGTTGCAACCCGCATCCGTCGCCGACCTGGAACCATCTTTAGGGCCAACTGGCCGGGATCGGCTGGCATTCTACCTCGCCGAACGCTGCGTCGATCCGCGTGCGCTGTGCGCTGCCGCGTTCAAAACCGCAAAGCGCCGTGGCGTCGACATCTCGTCCGGGGATGAGGTCGTGACGATCGACGTCTCCGACGGCCGCGCTGCCGACGTCACCACGAAAAAGACGGCATTTCACGCTGCTAAGGTGGTCAACTGCGCCGGCGCGTGGTCGGGACAAATCGGGCCGCACGCATTTCCGACACGTCCGGTCAAAGGCCAGATGCTGTACCTGGCGATGCCTTCGCGAACTTTGCTGACCCACGTCATTCGCTCGCCTGAGGTCTACCTGATTCCGCGCAGCGATGGGCGCCTCCTGGTCGGCACCACCGTCGAAGAAGCCGGATTCGACAAACGCACCGACGCCACAACCATCCAGCGCCTGCGCCGCGCCGCAGTCGACCTCGTCCCGAAACTCGCCGACGCCAGGATTCTGGAAGACTGGGCCGGTCTGCGGCCAGGAACGCCAGATGCGCTCCCCATCCTCGGCGAAACCGGTACTTCGGGCTACTACGTCGCCACCGGCCACTACCGCGACGGAATTCTGCTGGCCCCGGTCACGGCGGAAGTCATGGCCAAAGTCATCGAAGGCTGCAATCCAGGGCACGACCTGTCTGCGTTTTCGCCTGCAAGATTTCAGTCTTAGCTCGACGCCTTCCTCGTTTTCGGACGACGCCTGCAGTCTTGCTACACTGAGCACATGCGGTTTACGCGATCAGAGCGCATCCCTGTTCTGTTGCTCGTGGCGGCCATCTTGTCGGCATCGGTCAGAGCGTGGGGTCGTCCGCCGCTCCCGGCCAGCGCTCGAGATGCGGCAGCTTCGAGGCCAGTGGGTTCCGATTATTCTGTCGGCGAAGGTTGCCAGTTGCACGCCTACACGGGCACCACTCGGCTCGATCAGTTGCCAAATTACTTCCAAGGCGCGCCGGACCTGCGCGGCGGCATGACCTGCAAGTTCCGCATCAACGCCGAGCTTCCCCTTTTTGCGTTTCACCTTGCCGGCCAGGCCGACAATAGTCTCGGCAGTATCCTCATTACAAACGCTGCGACTGGCTCGGTAGTGCAGACGATCGAGAATTCGACGGACCCAGGTCAAATCATGCCGGCAGCCGTAACCGACGTGCTTGCCGTAGTGGACGCCGATTTCGACGGCTACAACGATTTGCGGATTCTGAACAATTGCGGAGCCACGGGGAATTGCTCGTACGATTTCTATCTGTACGATCTGAAGAGCCATCAATTTGCTCACAACGAGTTTCTGAGCACTCTGTCCACTCCTTCGTTTGACAGCACCAAAAAGCAGGTGACAACCAGCTCGAACAGCAGCGCTGCCGATTGGGAAAGAGACACCTATCAATTCAAGGACGGCCGGTACACGCTGATGCGGCAAGAGCAATCGGTCTGGGATCGGGATAAGAAATCCGTAACCGAAAGCACGTACGAACTCCGCGATGGAAAAATGCAGTTAACCGACTCTTCGACCCAGCCGGAGTAGTCGGTCGCGGCCTAGCCCTCCAGCTCCGTCGGCGGCTACGTTTCGCGCTATACTGATTCGTCTCCGCAGTCCAGCAAATCCGCAGTCATGCGTTCTCCACGCGAAAGGATGGACTTATGGCATCCCCGGCAGTCGATTTTGCCCGCAGTAACCAGCAGCGTTTTCTGAACGAACTCAAAGATCTTCTCCGCATCCCCAGCGTCAGCACCCTAGACGAACACAAACCTGATATTCAAAAAGCCGCAAACTACGTGGCCAGCGAACTGCGCCGCATCGGCCTGGAAAATGTCGAAGTCATCCCCACCAAGGGGCATCCGCTTATCTACGCCGACTGGCTGCACGCCCACGGCAAGCCTACGGTCCTCTGCTACGCCCACTACGACGTGCAGCCCGCCGAGCCGCTTGACGAGTGGCACACTCCGCCGTTTGAGCCCACCGAGCGCAATAACAACATCTACGCCCGCGGCGCCGTCGACGACAAAGGCCAGCTCTGGATGGAAGTCAAAGCCCTGGAATCCCTCATGCAGGCCAACGGCGGCAAGCTGCCCATCAATGTGAAAGTGATTTTCGAGGGCGAAGAAGAAGTGGGCGGCGAATCCATCGACGAATATATCGTCAAGCAGAAAGCCAAGCTGAAGGCCGACTTCGCCCTGGTCTGCGACACCGAGCTTTTCGCCCCCGATCTTCCCACGTTATGCGTCGGCCTGCGTGGCCTGGTCTACACGGAGATCGAAGCTTTCGGCGCCAAGACCGACCTGCACTCCGGGGTGTACGGCGGCGCCGCGCCCAATCCCTTCTTCGCCCTGATCGAAATCATCAGCAAGCTTAAAGACGCCAAAGGCAAAATCCTGATCCCGGGCTTCTACAAAGACGTAAAAGCCCCCACCAAGGACGAACTCAAAGCCTGGAAGCGCCTGCCCTTCAACGAAGAGCACTATCGCAAGACTGAAGTCGGTTCGAAAGTCCTCACCGGCGAGCCGGGTTACTCCGTGCTCTACCGCACCTGGGCTCGGCCCACGCTTGAAGTCCACGGCATGCCCGGAGGCTTCATCGCCGCCGGCGCCAAGACCGTGATTCCCGCCAAGGCGCAAGCCAAGGTTTCCATGCGCCTCGTTCCCAACCAGGATGCCGACGACATCCTGAAAAAGTACACTGCCTTCGTGAAGAAGCTCACTCCTAAGGGCATCGAGACGAAAATCAAAGTTCACAGCAAAGGCCCAGCCGCCGTCGTCGGCACCGACAACCGCTACATCAAAGCCGCGACCGAAGCTTTGCACGATACGTTCAAGAAGGAAACGGTGTTTATCCGCAGTGGCGGCTCCATTCCCATCGTCACCGGCTTCCAGGACGTGCTGAAGATTCCCAGCGTGATGATGGGCTTCGGCCTGCCCGACGACAATTTGCACGCCCCCAACGAGAAGTTCCACATCCCGAACTTCTACCGCGGGATCGAAACCATTTGCCGCTTCTTCGAAAAGCTCGGAGCGTAGGGAGACCATGAAAGAGTGTGGGGACGGGCGCCTCGCCCGTCCCGCCGAGCAAAGCGAGGCGCCTGCCACAAACCCGCGCCCGGGACCAAAAATGGCCCTCCCCCAATCGAAACCAAACATAACCATTGACAATCATTCGTAAACCACCTAAGCTGTGCCCGAATCCCCGGCCACTCGTCTCTGTTCGCAATCCGTCCTCGCGGTAAAAGGAGACTGGCAATGACCTCCCTGCAAAAGCTCCGCATTTTCCTGATCGTCTTCGCTTCCGGTTCGCTTCTCGCCCAATCCGGCTCGACCTTCTACGTCGCCAAGAGCGGCCTCGACACCAACTCCGGCAGCTTCACCGCCCCTTGGCTCACCATCCAGCACGCAGCCAACACTGTGACCGCAGGCGCAACCGTCTATGTGGAAACGGGGACGTACAACGAGTCGGTGAATTTTCCCAACTCCGGGACTTCGACCAATCCCATCACCTTCTCGAGCTATCCCGGCGAGACCGCCGTGATCGACGGAACGGGACTGAAATGCTGCACCTCGAATCCGCCGTCGAGCGGAAATGAGACCGAAGGTTTGATTAACATCGTCAATGGGAGCTACATCACGATCAGCGGGTTTGAGATTCGCAACTTCACCACCAGTACGGCAGCGCCAACTCCCACCGGCGTTTGGATTACCGGCTCAGGCACCGGCGTGCAGTTGCTCAACAATCTCGTGCACAACATCACCACCACTTCGGAAAAAAGTGGCAACGCGTTCGGCGTTTCAGTGTACGGCACTTCGAGCACTCCGATTAACCAGCTCACGATGAGTGGCAACCAGGTTTATTCGCTGAAAACCGGGAACAGCGAGTCGGTCAACGTGGATGGCAATGTCACCAATTTCACGATCAGCAATAACGTCATTCACGACAACGACAACATCGGGATTGCCGCCATCGGATTCGAAGGTGTTGGCCCCTCGGGCAGCGACCAGGCCCGATTCGGCGAGATCAGCGGCAATACGATTTACAACATCAGCGCCATCCATAACCCGGGCGAGGGCAATTCCTACGATGCCGATGGGGTCTATTGCGATGGGTGCGAAGATGTGATCATCGAGCGCAATACCATCCACAATTGCGATTTGAACGTGGAAGCGGCCAGCGAGCATAAAGGCCACGACGGCAGCTACGTGACTATCCGCAACAACGTGTTGTATGACGCCAACAGCGTGGGTATTTCCATCGGAGGCTACTCCAACACCGTCGGCGGCAGCGACCACGTGGTCATCGTCAACAACACGCTCTACAACAACAACACAAAGAACCAGGGTGCCGAGTTCCAGATTCAATACCACTCCGGCTCGGCGCAGGCGAATGTTTTCGAGAACAACATCGTCTACGCCGGCACGCAGAACGCCTGGATCTACAGCTTCGTCAAGCCCACGACCACCTACCCTGCTCCTCCGGCCACGCTCAACTGGAATCTTTACTACTCCACAGCGGGCTATGTATCGGGAACCTCGATCGATTGGGCCGGCAAGTCAACTTACAAGACGTATGCGGCTTATCAATCGGGCGCGGACGAGGACAAGAATTCCCCGAACGCCAATCCCAACTTCGACAGTGTCGGTTCAAATTTTGATGTGCAGTCGGGTTCGCCTGCCATCAACGCAGGCAGCACGAGCCTGACTTGCAGCGTGGGCTATTGCGGGAGCGGCACGTCCATTTACGGCAGCACCGACTACGCCGGCAATCCCCGCGTTAACGGCAGCGGGCAAATCAACATCGGAGCCTACGAACAGTAAGCTGCTCCTCCGAAGGTTGTCCTCCTGAGCGGAGAGGGGGCACTCGCAGCGCGAATGCCCCCTCGCAGTCGAGGGATCTCTGCGTTCCGATCCAACTTCAGGCTGTGCGCATTTCTTTCAAGGCCCTATGAGCGCTAACGCCTGTTCTCGGCTGCTTGCTTTGACTTGTCCGTTATGGGCCTTAAGGCGAACCGTCCTCAGAACTCACATTCCGCAACTAGCTTCAAGAGCCGAAGAAGTGTTTCGCGCTCCTCCGAGGTCATTTGCCGCCGGACACTTTCATCGGCGGTCTCCCGAGCTGCGATTAGCCGTTCTCGATACTTCCTCCCTTTGGCTGTCAGCTGGACTTGAATTGCTCTGCCCGATTTTGCCCTGTGCTCCGACACCAGTCCCTCCCGCGCCAGTGACTTGATAGCCCGGTGGACGACCGTCCGGTCGAAACCCAGGAGCGTGGCGATCTGATTCTGATTCAGCGTCGTTCCGCCACGCAAGGTCGACAGGATAAAGCCGCGTGTCGCTGAGCACTGGGTTTTTTGCTCCAGTCTCTTTCCCACCGAGAAGTACGCCGCTGCGATATGGGCGAGTACCGAGTCTTTCAGAATGTCATCGGGAATCTCTTTCCTGGGGAGGATGTTCATAGGACGGCCACCGTTGCATCGAGAGGTCTTCGCCACTGCGGCGGCTCGTTGTGGGCACGCGATTTCTTCCCGATCGCAATCACCATCACAATCTCGTGGTGCCGGCCGGACAACCCCAGATATTGAGAGAGCCTGCGGCCATCGAAGCCTTCCATCGGACAAGTGTTCATTCCCAGCGCTTCGGCAGCGAGCATCAGGTTCTGGCAAGCCAACGATGTACTCTTTGTCGCCCATTTGAATAAGTCCTGCCGGGACAGCGGCGGCATCCCGATCACCATCCGCAGATTTAGCAGCCGGAAGAGAACCCGTTTGATCGCAGCAAACATTCCGAATGGCCCAGGCATGAACAGGATCCGGCCGATCTTTGCATTCCGCTCGTAGTCGCGAATTTTTTCTTCGGTGAAGTTGCTCCTGCGCATCCACTCCAGCTGGCCTTGCGCCGTGGCAGACAGCGATCCGAGGTCTGCCACGGCCACGACCAGTGCGGAGGCGGTTTCCGCGGGCTTCTGTCCCAGGCACAGTTTCGCCACCTCGGCCTTCTTTGCCGCGGACCGCACCCAATAAAACTTGTAAGGCTGGCTGTTAAAGCTCGACGGGGCATGGCGGGCCGCGTTGAGAATCTGCTCGCGCAGCTTTTCGGGAATTTCCACTGGTTCAAAAACCTTAACCGCTCGCCTTTGGAAGATCGCGTCCAGGGTCTCGTTCATGGCTGATCACCTCGCTGTTGCCATTACAACATAATAGTGTTGTTGTTGCAACGTAAAACTGTTGTTACTGCAACATCGAGAGGGCAAACCCACAAGCATCCGGCAGGCGTTGAAAAATCCCCATCTCACTCATTGATATTGACGGAGCCAAACCGCGGCCACGGTCATCCAATCTCGGCAGGAGGGTAAGCAAAGATGTATCACGTGCGCCAAGAGAACCTGCCCTTTGTTGGTAGCTCGCATGAGTTTGTCGGAGTTGACCAGGGCGACACCGGTGTTTCGGTGTTCCTGTTCCATGGGAAGCCGGGTTCGGGTCCGGGCCCGCATCGGCATCCTTATGACGAGATCCAGTTCATCCGCGAAGGCCGGGGAGTTTGGACCGTAAGCGGCAAGAGCTTCGAGGGCAGCGCTGGAGACATATTTGTCATCAAGGCCGGCGAGATCCACAGCTTCAAGGCGGTTGGTGATTCACCGCTGGTACAACTCGACATTCACCTCAGTCCCCGCTTCATCCAAGAGAATCTATAGAAGAGAATCTTTAGAGAGTGGATTGCAATTTGGCTGGGCTTGCCGCCCTCGGCAAAACGCAAGCGCCTCTTTGTCAATTGGCGCTAAATCGCGTTGCACTCAATGATTCAAATGCGCTAGCCTTATCCTGCTCTCGCGATTCTCCCACCTCGTCTTTTCCTCACCCGTAAACTGGCAGCGTGCTGCAATGCCTGTGCAATCCGACGGGGTCGACTCTAAGGCCATACCATATATAGTGTTATATTGCTTGACCCCGCCCCGAATTCACCGTTACAGTAGCTTAAATTCGTGCCCGCCCTGCCCAGCCTGGGGTGTGGAAAGTCGACAGAAGGGACGACGCATGCATCGTTTCCACCGCAGGGGGAATCCGTCTGGTAAACAGGCGAGAATCCCCACTTCTCGCGCAAAAAGCGCGCTAGAAATGGGACACCCGATGTGTCAACTGCCCACTGATCACTGGCCACTGGTTCCAAGGAGTCCACGTTGCTCAAACTGAAGAAGCTTCAGATTCTCGGGTTCAAATCGTTCTGCGACCGCACCGAACTCAAGTTCCACGGGGACGGAGTGGCGGCCATCATCGGCCCCAACGGCTGCGGCAAGTCGAACATCGCCGACGCCATCTCGTGGGTGCTGGGCGAGCAGTCGGCCAAGACCTTGCGGGGCTCGCGCATGGAAGACGTCATCTTCGCCGGCACGCGCGACCGCAAGCCCACCGGCATGGCCGAAGTGGCGCTCACGCTGATCGATCCCGAACTCTACGGCGGCGCCGATGTCAACTCGCCCACCGAAATCGACATCCAGGACGACATGCCGGGCGCAGAAACCGAAGCGGGTGCCCCGTCCTTGTCGCGTTCGTTGCGACAGGGCGGGGATTCTGACCTCGACGAGCTCCACCTCACCGACGATTGGGACGAAGCCGCAATCCGCGCCCGCGCTGCTGACGACACTGCCCGCGCGGTTGAAGACGCGCAGCCCGGACGGATGGAAGAAGTCGAAGTTCCGCGCTCGAAGATCACTACCATCTCCGTCGCTTTCCCCGACGACGAACCGGTATTCGCCCTCCTCGCACACAACGTAACCGCAATCGATGCGGTCGCGGGCGCTCCGGCGTCGCCGCACGTGGTGCTCAAGATCCGCCGCCGCAAATTCAACCAGCAGCAGTTCCACCGCGCCGAGATCCACGTCACCCGCCGCCTGTTCCGATCCGGCGACAGCGAATATCTGCTGAATGGCAAACTCTGCCGCCTGCGCGACATTCAGGAATTGTTCATGGGCACGGGCCTCGGGCCTGAGTCCTACGCGCTGATTGAGCAGGGACGCATTGGCCAGATTCTCAGCAGCCGCCCCACCGACCGCCGCGCGATTCTCGAAGAAGCCGCCGGAATCACGAAGTTCAAGACCAAAAAGCGCCTCGCCGAAGCGCGTCTCGAAGACGCCAAGCTGAACCTAGCCCGCGTCAACGACATCTTCGACGAAGTCACGCGCCAGATGAATTCGCTGAAGCGCCAGGCCTCGAAGGCCGAGCGCTACGCTCGCCTGCGCGAGGAAATGCGCGCCAAGCTGCGCCTGGTGCTGGCCAGCAAGTTCGCCGCCATCGAGCTGGAAAGCGCCGAAATCGACTCCCAGCTCAACGCGCTGGCAGAAGAGATCCAGCACCGCAGCGAAGCGGTGCAGCAACTCGAATCGGAGCACGGCGAGCGCACGCAGCGCGGCTACGCCATCGAGACGGAACTGCGCGAAAACCGCGAGCGCATCAGTCAGATCGCGCTCGAAATCGATCGGGCCCATGCCCGCCGCCATCACAATGACGAGCGCTGCGCCGAGCTGGTCGTCCGCTCGGCGTCGCTGGACGCGGAATTGGCGCAGGCACGCGAACGTCTGACTCAGCTTGAGTCGGAGCGCGAATCGAACCGTCAGATTCTCGAATCGGCCGCTGCCGAGGTGGCTGCAGCGCAAAGCGATCTCGCCCTTTGCCAGCTGGAAGCCGCAGCCGCAGCCGCCAATCTCGCGGAAATCGAGCGCCAGCAGGAAGAATCGCGCGTCGCCGTCTTCGACACCGTTTCCGCTGCGTCTCGCCTGCGCAACCAACTCGCCCAGGCCGAAGAGCGTTTGGCTGGATCTGACCGTGACGCCCGCCGGCTCGATGCCGAAATAACCAACGCCAACATCCAGGTCGAAGCGTTCGGCGGCCAGCGCGGCCAGTTGGCGCTCGAGTTCGAGACCGTCTCCCAGCGCCTCCACGGCATCACCGAAGAGATCGCCCAGGTGCGCCGGTTGCTCGAAACCAAGAAACGTGAGGAGACTCACGCCAAGACCAATCTCGACGTGCTTCGCGCCGAATACGCGACGCTGCTGGGCAAGAAGAGCTCACTTGAGGCGGTCATCGCCGAGCACGGCTATTCCACCGAATCGGTCCGCCGTCTCTTTCAGTCGGGAGTCATGCAAAGCGGCCTCGCGCCCGTCGGCGTTCTAGCCGACTTCCTGGAGGTCGAGCCGAAATTCGAGCGGGTGGTGGAAGATTTTCTGCGCGATGAACTCAACTACATCGTCGTCAAGTCGTGGGACGCCGCCGACGAAGGCTTGCGCATGCTGCGCAGTGACGTTGACGGGCGCGCCACGTTCCTCGTTCATCCCGAGGACGCGCAAGCTAAGTTCTCCTTCGTGCTGGACGAGGCCGCGCATTGCGCTCCGCCTGCCGCACATATTCTCCCCTTGAAAAACACCATCCGCGTGCTGAATGGTTTCGGCAAATCGCTCGAGGTAATCCTGCCCAAGCTACGCGACGGCTACATCGTGCCCGAAGCCGATGTTGCGCGCAACCTGGCGCTCGAAAATCCCGAGGCATTCTTTCTCTCGCAGGGCGGCGAGTGCTTCCACAACGTGACCGTCACCGGCGGCAAACAGCGCTCCGAAGGCCCGCTCTCGATGAAGCGCGAGCTGCGTGAGGCGCTTCGCCAGCTCGAAGACCTCGAACACGCGCTGCGCGAGCAAGAGATGCGCGTGCTGACCCTGGGCCGCGAAATCAAGGATTTCACTTCCCTGCTCGATCGCCTCGACCGGGAACAGCGCGAAGCCGAACATCAGGCCATGACTTCCGGCCACCTGCTGCAGCAGCTCGATTCGGAAATGACCCGCGTGGGCGAACGGCTCAGCGTGGCTCAGTCCGAGTTGCAGCGGCTGGGCGCGGATCGCGCCGAACAGGAGCGTATCGTCCGCGCGCGCCAGGCTGAGATAGCTGTTGTGGAAGAGCAGCGTGCGCAGATCGAGCGGCTGATGGAGGCGGCACAGCAATCCCTGACCGCGCTCCGTCAGCGCCGCGAAGAGTCGGCGCAGACCACGTCGCAGCGCTCCGCCCGCGTTGCCACACTCGCAGAGCGTCACCGCTCGGCCGCCGCCGTGCTGCAGCGCATTGAATCGGTGTTTTTCGAAATGGAAGAGCGCATTCAGGCGCTAACCTCGCAAATCGAAAGCGCTGCCGCGGAAAAGGTGCAGCGCGAAAGCGAGAATCAGCAGCTGCAGGATCACGCGGCCGAGCTCGAGGCCGAGCGCAATGCAGCCCAGGCCCGTGAAGGCCTGCTGCAATTTGAGACGGAACAGCTCCGCGCCCGTCTCGCTGAAATCGACGAACTGCTGCGCAACAGCCGCCTGCTGCTCGACCAGGCGCGCGACCGCCGAGGCGAGTTGTCCGCGACCGCCGCCAAGCTGCAATCCGACGCGCAGTACATGTCGGAGACCTGCCTGAACGAACTCGGCATCGAGAGAGTGGCACTCATGAGCGATAGCACGCTGGTCACGCTCACGGGCGAGGAACTCGCGGCCGAGGACCAGCTCTACCGCGACATGCGCTCCAAACTTGAAGCCATGGGCCCGGTGAACATGATGGCGCTTGAAGAATACAAGGAAACGTCCGAGCGCCACGCCTTCCTCGAAACGCAACGGCAAGACCTGATCGCCTCGATTGAGAACACCACGGCCACGATTCGCGAGATCGATCAGATTTCGCGGCAGAAATTCGAAGAGGCATTCTCCAAGATCAACGAAAACTTCCAGGCCACGTTCAAGAAGTTGTTCGGCGGCGGACACGCCCTCATGAAGCTCACCGACGAGCTCAACAGCGCTGAGAGCGGCATCGACGTCGTGGCCTCGCCCCCGGGCAAACGCCTGCAGAACGTGCTCCTGCTCTCTGGCGGTGAAAAGGCCCTGACCGCGCTGGCTCTGCTGGTCGGCATCTTCCAGTACGCGCCCAGCCCCTTCTGCATTCTGGACGAGGTTGACGCCCCACTCGACGAAGCCAACATCGGCCGCTTCACCGACCTGGTGCGCGAGATGAGCGTGCAGACGCAGTTCGTGCTCATCACCCACAGCAAGAAGACCATGAGCATCGCGCCCGTGCTTTACGGCGTGACCATGCAGGAGCCCGGGGTTTCGAAGCTGGTTTCAGTGCGGTTCGGCGCGCAGGCGTGAGCGAGCAGTGGGATCGAGGCTGGCGCCGGCTCAAGATGCGATGCGGAGAGTTTTTCCCTGATATCCACTCCCATCCTCAGCTTTTCCACAACCCTGTCGACCCGAAACGCTTGTCCGGCCTGCGTTCTCGCCGATCCGGCCGGCTGTCAACCTGTTTGCGTTAAACGGGCGAATCCGGCAGTCGGCCCGCGTGATCAGAATCGTTGACATTTTTTTCTGACCAGCTAGAATACGCCTCGCTCGCCTGTAAAATCTGATCATGTCCCCCGAACTTCTCGACTCCGTTCTCCTACAAACTGACTTTCGCGATCTCCAACTTCACGCCAGCGGCAAGGTTCGCGACGTCTACTCTCTTAGTTCCGACCAGTTGCTGTTCGTCGCCACAGATCGCATCTCGGCGTTCGACTACGTGCTGGCCACCGGCATCCCGCACAAGGGACGCGTGCTCACCCAGCTTTCCCTGTTCTGGTTCGATTTCCTGGCTGACATCGTCCCCAACCACCTGATCACCGCCGATGTCGACCAATACCCGGCGGCCGTGCGCAACTATGCCGACCAACTGCGCGGCCGCTCCATGCTGGTGCAGCGCGCCGAGATGTTTCCGGTCGAATGCGTGGTGCGCGGGTACATTTCCGGCTCCGCGTGGAAGGAATACAAAGCGACGGGCGAGGTCTCCGGCATCAGCCTTCCCGCGGGACTAAAGGAATCCGACGCGTTTCCCGAGCCCATCTTCACCCCTTCGACCAAAGCCACGACGGGCCACGACGAGAACATTTCTTTCGATCAGATGTGCGACATCGTCGGCGTCGAGACCGCCAGCCATCTCCGCGATCTCACGCTGCGCGTGTACAAGAAGGCCGCAGCCTATGCCCGCCAGCGCGGCATCATCATCGCCGACACCAAGTTCGAGTTTGGACGCACCGCCAAGGGCGTCACCCTGGCCGATGAAGTCTTGACTCCCGATTCGTCCCGCTTCTGGCCCGCCGACAAGTACGCTCCGGGCCGGGCGCAGGATTCGTACGATAAGCAGTATGTGCGCGACTACCTCGAGCAGATTCGCTGGAACAAGCAGCCGCCCGCGCCCGCACTTCCGCCGGACGTGGCTCGCCGCACCAGCGAAAAGTATCTCGAGGCGTATTTTCAACTGACCGGACGCAGACTGGATGTCTGACCCGGCGTCTGGTACTATCTCCACCCGCAGGTGTTCAACATGAGCCCGGCGGATTGGATGATATGTGCATTGGTGCTCGTGAACGTGGTCGCCGCGGCCATACAGGGCTTCTTTGCTGAAGCCCTCACCATGGCAGGACTGGTCGTCGGCTATCTCGTGGCCGCCTGGCAATACCGCCGCGTGGCCGAATGGCTGGAATCGTTTTTGAAGAACCCGTGGTTAGCTGAGATTCTCGGCTTTCTGATGGTTTTTTTTGCCATCGTGCTGATTTTTGGCATTGCCGCCAGGATTGCACGTTGGATCATGAAACATGCCGGGCTCAGCGGTTTTGACCGTTTCCTTGGCGGACTTTTGGGGCTGCTGAAGGGCGGACTGATGGTGGCAGTGATCCTGATGGGAATGACGGCGTTCACGCCCACTTCGAAGCTTCTGGCCAACTCGCAGCTGGCGCCTTACTTCCTGGTGGTCGGGCGGGCGGCCATCTGGCTGGCGCCTCCGGAGTTACGCGCGCGCTTCTATCAGGGTCTGGATCTGCTCCATCAAGCTCCGCAGAAGTTGACCGGCGCCCCATCTTCCCCGCCGAAGTAGGCCCGCGACGTAGGCGCAGTGCAGTGCAAAATTCATTCAGAGAGATTCAACCGTGAAAGATCAATTGGAAGCACTCGTCCTGCAGATGTATAAGAGCAACATCCTGTACGCCGAAGGCGTGCGTGAATTCAAAAAGCGCTTCATCCTGACCGTGCTCCAGGAAAACAAAGGCAACCAGTGCCGCGCCGCCCGCGAGCTGGGCATGCACCGCAACACTCTCAGCCGCACCATCAACGAGTTGAAGATCGATGTGCGCCAGCTGCGCGACGGCGGCAAGCGCCCGCCCCGCAGCGCCCGCCCGGTGACCATGGAAAAGAAAGTCGTGCGGTAAACAAAATCTCCACTTCTGTCATCCTGAGCGGAGAGCACGCTTACGCGAAAGCGGGAGCGTCGTCGTAGTCGTAGGACCCCTACCGGCCCGGCGCTTGAAGCCACGAAGGGCATCTCGGCCTTGACAGCCGGGTCGATCCGCCAACAAAAAGGGCAGCCCTCTCGGGCTGCCTTCTTCTTGAAACCGCTCCAGGAAACTACTGCGAGGCCGGCTTATGATGCACTGGCAGCTTCTTCGCGGGAGTCGCTCCTGGCTTGGTCAGCAATCGTCCTTTTTCCATGACCATCATGAAAGGATTCGGTGTGTACGAAGCTGGCTCGCCCTGAAAATCGAAACTGGCTCCGTCTTTCGGAATCTTGCTCGCGGGAATCTTGTCTTCAAACTTCAGCGTAATGTCCGCTTTCTTGGCGTCAATGTCGTCCGCACTGCCCGCGATCATAAACGTATCCGGTTCGGTGCTGATGATCGTTCCGTTCATCTGCACGGCTTTGCCCTTGATGGCGTTCCATACCGTGTCCTGATCGGCCTGCGTGCCGTTGGTCAGCACGAACTCCCAGGTGGCGAAG
This sequence comes from Candidatus Sulfotelmatobacter sp., assembly GCA_035266285.1. GTDB lineage: Bacteria > Acidobacteriota > Terriglobia > Terriglobales > Acidobacteriaceae > Sulfotelmatobacter. Next base: position 15,886 of record DATFNR010000048.1, on the reverse strand, counting down.
TCCATCTTGTCGGGAGTAGTCTCCTGCACCATCTTGTGCGCCTGGTCGGCGGGAGTCGGGGCCGGCGGAACGGGAACCTGGGGCCCGTTCGCTTTGGCCGCAGCAAAAAATTCCGGCCAGCCGTCGTCTCCGGCATGGAACTTCCGGTATTGCCCGGCCGCGTATTTCTCGATCTGCGGCTCAGCCGCGGGCGGCGCCACTGCTGCCGCGCGCGAGGCGAACCAGATGCCGTTCTGATAGTCGGGGGGCGTTTGCCCAAGGTAGGCCAGAGCCAGCGGGTAGACCACGCTGAAATCAGTTGGATTGGCGTCCACAGCAGGCTTCAGGTGCTGGATCGCACAAGCGTAATCCTTGTCCTGCAGGCAGGAAATTCCGATCGCCGAATGGAAAATCGCCGTCATCTGGTCCTTCATCTTGACGATGTCCGGGTCGGTCGCCTTGGGCAGACAATCGAGCCCCTGCTCGCCGTACTTCCTGCCGTCTTTCAGTAGCTGCGCCGCACTGGGATCGCCGCCCTGGGCCATGACGCGATCGAAGTAAGCCAGCAAGGCCAGGCCGCGCACGTTACATGTGTCGGAAGCAACCAGCTTTTGCGCCGTCTCCATCGTCTTCTTCGCGTTCCCCGTCGCCTGATACGTGCCCATCAGCACTTCCAGCGCCGTGTTCTTCATCACGCTGTTGGGATACTGCGTCAGAAAAGCTTCCAGACCGCTGATCTTCGCATTTTTGTCTTGCTGCCCGATGGCCGCCACGTAGGCGTTGTACTCGGCCGGATCCTTGATCACAGGCGCCTGTGCTTGCGACGCGGCCGGTTGCCCCTGTGCCGCCGGTGCAGCTGGCTGCTGTCCCTGAGCTGGCTGTGCCCCAGTCTGTGCCCCGGCTACCACTGCAAACCCAAGCACAACCGGCAGCAGAATCTTTTTCATCAGTATGGCTCCTTGAACCGTCGGGAAATGAACCGTCGGGAAATGGCTTTTTGGGAAATCGTGTTCTCTAACTGTGCAGCAACTGCATTCCGCCCGGACCGCTTTGCGTTCGGATCCTGCTCTGGAATGCCTGACATCCTGGCAGGGCCCCGGGACAAGGGGAACCGGTTGGAACGCAAAGACAGCTGACCCTTTTTCCCGGTTGGCCGGATTATAAGTACCTCGACTCCCGAAGGCAAGCTACTTCCCAATCACCCTCCCTTTTATTGTTAAGATGCCCCTAGCGGTTCTGCTGGATGTTCTCTCCTGCTGTCTCTGAGCACGAACCGACTTTCGGGAGAGCCTCGAATCTATGGACACCGGTCAACCTCTCGCCGGGCAAGTTGCAGTCGTCACGGGAGCCGGGCGCGGCATCGGCGCGGCTATTGCCCGCAAATTAGCCGCACTGGGCGCCACCGCCGTTCTCTGCGGGCGCACGCAATCCACGCTTGACGCCACCGCGCGCTCCATCCTGGATGCCGGTGGCAAAACCGAGGTCGTCCCCTGCGACGTGACCATCCTGCATCAACTGGAATACGCCGCCACACGCATCGAAAGCACCTTCGGACGGGTCGACATTCTGGTCAACAACGCGGGCATCGGCGGCTTCAAGGACCCGCTGCACACTCTGCTGCCCGACGATTGGGACCGCATCCTCAACACCAATCTGCGCGGCGTCTACTACGCCATTCGCGCCTTCGCCCCCCTCATGATTCGCGCCTATTCCGGGCACATCATCAACATCTCGTCGCTGGCTGGGAAGAACGCGCTTCCCAACGGCGCCGCCTACGCTGCCTCCAAGTGGGGCTTGAACGGATTGACTTACTCCGTAGCCGAAGAGCTGCGCGGCCACAACGTTCGCGTGTCGCTGATCTGCCCCGGTTCCACCGAGACCGAACTCAGCCCCCATGCCGGCAAGGATCCCAACAAAATGCTCCAGCCCGACGATATCGCCCACGCCGTCGCCATGCTGGTGACGCAAGCTCCCCGCTCGTTTGTCAGTGAGATTCTGATCAGGCCAACCCAGAAGCCGTAGAAATTGTTGAATTTTGATTGTTGATTTTTAAATGAAAAACCGGACCTGCGAGCTGGGTATCGTCGTTCAACAATCAAGAATCAACAATCAACAATGCTCTTCTATTTTTTAAACAGATTCTCAAATGCCGCCCGCGCATCGTTCGGCCGCAAGCTTGCCGGCGTCGAAGTCTCCTTCTCGCGCGTCACCCGCATCTCATAGGATGGGCACTCATTCCGCTCGTCCTTCTTCGCCACCCGCACAGTAACCGGCTGCATGCACTCGAAGCGGCTCCCCGGATCGAAATACATGCATTGCTTGCAGGAATGCAGCTCAAACCCGCACTTCGGACACTTCCCGTCGGCAGTCATCCCCGCCAGCACGTTGCCGCACTGCGCGCACCGCGACACGGCCCGCGTGCCCGGCAAATTCACCGGCTTCGGCCCCAGCGCGTGGTCCCACTTCGGCGGACCGCTGGTGCGCTCCGGCGGCGCCTTGCGCGGTGCCTCCTTCCGCGAATCCTTGTCTTTCGATTCGTGGTCGCGATCCTGATATCCATGTTGCCGATATTTCGCCACCCTACCCTCCCCCAAGCACGCGGCCCGTATTGTCCACCCAGTTTGCCCTTCCCGGCAAGCGTGTTCCGTACTCAGTACCCAGTACTCAGTACTCAGTACTCGGTACTCGGTACTCGGTGCTCGGCGCTCAGTACCCAACCCCCGGCACAAATGAGTTCTGTGTCTGGGTACTGAGTACTGGGTACTGGATACTGAGTACTACAATTGACGTCATGATCCACGAGATCCTCCCCGTCGGCCCCTTGCAATGCAATTGCTCGGTGATCGGCGACGAAACGACCCACGAGGCCATGGTCATCGACCCCGGCGACGATATTGAGGATGTTCTCGCGCTGATCCGCAAGCACAACCTGCAGGTCAAGCAGATCGTCATCACCCACGCCCATATCGACCACGTCGGCGGAGCCATGAAGCTCCGCGCCGACACCGGTGCACCCATTCTGCTCAACCAGAACGACTACGCCCTGCTCAAGATGCTCGACATCCAGGCTGGCTGGATCGGCGTTGCTCCTCCGGGCAAAGTCGAAATTGACCGCAGCGTCACCACCGGAGAAACCGTCGCTGCAGGAGGCCACACCGCCAATATCCTGCACACTCCGGGCCACACCGAAGGCAGCATCTGCCTCTACTTCCCCGCCGAGCAGAAACTGATTGCGGGCGACACTCTGTTCGCCGGTTCCATCGGCCGCACCGACCTTCCCGGCGGCTCCATGCAGAAGATCATGCGCTCGCTGCACGACACCGTGCTGACGCTGCCGGATGAAACGGTAGTCATCCCCGGCCACGGCCCTCTGACCACGATTGGCCAAGAGCGCGAGAGCAATCCGTTTCTCATCAAAGAGTAACAAGGAGGGCGAGTTTCCCTGACTTTTTGCGTGCCTTCGTGTCCTTTGTGGTGAAATCAGGACCCTACCCACCGTCACGAATCACAGCCCCCGCGGCCCGAATGGGTGTACTATGTAGCTGCAATTTTTTAGCCCGAAACGCCCATCGGGCGGGAGTGGACCCCCTGCTCCCCACTCGAAGGAGATCAACATGAAACTCCACATATTCCTGGCGCCGCTGGTTAGCCTCGCGCTGGCCATTCCGGTTTGCCCGCAAAGCAGCTCCGCAGCCAACTCTTCCACCGCATCGGCTCAGGCATCTTCGTCCCAAAGCGCATCCGATCTGGAGCCGCTACCGCCCCACCAGGCCGCCAACTTCTGGGACGGCGACGATCCCAACCTGGTCAGCCTCGTCACCCACCCCTTTGCCAGTAAGAAGTACGTGCAGCGGATGGTTCGTCCCATCAAGGATCGCCTAAGCGAACTGGATGAGCTGACCACGGCCAACAGAGACGCCATCAAAGACGTCGACGCCCGCGCCCAGCACGGTTTGCAGCTTGCGTCGGAGAAGTCCACGCTGGCCGATACGCACGCCACCGATGCCGCGACTCGCGCGCAGCAGGCGCAGACGGCCGCGAGCAGTGCCTCGACCCGCGTTTCCACAGCGGAAAATATGGTTGGCAGCCTCGACCGCTACAAGAGCGGCGCGCAGACCGAAATTCGCTTCCGCCCCGGCCAGACGGGTCTGAGCAAGCAGGCCAAAGATGCGCTCGACCAAATGGCCGGCGGGCTGAAGGACCAGCACAACTTCATCATCGAGGTCCAGGGCTTCGCCTCCGGCCACGGCCAGGCCGCCATCGCCAGTTCGCAGAAGATGGCTGACTCGGTCGTGCGTTATCTCGTCCTCACGCACCAGATCCCGGTCTACCGCATTTACGTGTTGAGCATGGGAAACGCCCCGCTGGAAGGAAACATGGCGAAGCACATCAGCGGCGGCCGTGTCGAAGTCAACTTGCTAAAGAACGACGTGGTGACGTCGGCGCAACGCTGATCGGTTTCCGCACAAGCGGGCGAGCTCTCACGGGCTCGCTCGCGTCTGCCCTTCAGCGCATATCATCGAACGCTCAATTCCAGCCGCTCAAGCCACCAGCCGCGCTCCCGCCAGGTGATCCAACACCGGCCCCAGCGTTAGCGCGGGAAAGAAACTCAAGCCGCAAACAATGAGCGCGGTAGCCAGCAGCAGGATGCCGAAGATGAAGCTATCCGTGCGAATCGTCCCTTCGCCGCCAAAGCGCCGGGGCTGGGCCGCGAAGTGTCCCGCCAGCGCCAATGCCGGAATCGCCAGACCGAAGCGGCCCACCATCATGGCCAAGCTGGTGGTTAGGTTATAGAAGGGTGTATTCGCATTCAGCCCGGCAAAGCTCTGCCCATTGTTGGCCGTGCACGACGCGAATGCGACCATGATCTCCGTCAGGCCGTGCGCCCCCGTGTTGGTGGTGAGGCCCGCCAGTCCGGCCCTGGTCGCGACCGCGACCGCAGTGAGCGGGAGAATCGCCAGGGGAACCGCCAGGATGTAGAGCGTTAGCATCTTGGATTCTTCCGGCCCGATTGTCTTTCCCAGGTACTCCGGAGTGCGTCCCACCATCAGTCCCGCCAGCAGCAGGCTCAGCAGCGCGATCAAAATGATGCTGTAAAGTCCGCTGCCCAGCCCGCCATACACGATCTCCCCCAGCAGCATGTTCACCAACGGCACCGCCCCGCCCAGCGCCGTGTAACTGTCGTGCATGGAGTTGTAGGATCCCGTAGCTCCATTGGAAGTGACTGCAGCAGTAAGCACCGACTGGGCGATGCCAAACCGCGTCTCCTTACCTTCCATGTTTCCGCCCGGCTGATTCGCGGTCGCATTCGTCCGCACTTGACCGTGCTGCGCGAGGACGGGATTCCCTCTCTGCTCATTCCAAGCACACGTTAGCAACCCGGCGACAAACAATGTAGTCATCACCGCATAGAGCATCCATCCTTGTCGCGGATTGCCGATCATTCGCCCAAATGTATTGGTGAACGCCGCCGGGAGCATCGCAATCGCCAGCAGGCCAATCAGGTTCGCCAGCGCCGTCGGATTCTCATACGGATGAGCCCCGTTCGCGTTGAAGAATCCGCCGCCATTGGTGCCCAGGTTCTTGATGATTTCCAGCGCAGCGACCGGTCCTTGGGCAATCGTCTGACTCGCCCCTTCCACCGTCTTGGCCCGGGTGTAGGAGTGAAAATTCATGGGCACGCCCTGCCCGACCAGGACCACAGCGCCCATCAGAGCCAGCGGCAACAGCACCCAGAGCAGCGCGCGCACCAGATCGACCCAGAAGTTGCCCAGTTGCCGCGTCCTCTGTCGAACAAATCCACGGATGAACGCCACCCCGACGGCCAGTCCGGCCGCTCCCGCCAGAAAATTCTGAGCGGTCAGCCCAACCATTTGCGTGAAGTAGCTCATGGTCGTCTCCCCGCTGCAGGCCTGCCAGGTGGTGGTGGTGGCAAAGCTGACGGCGGTGTTCATCGCCAGATCGGGCGTCAGCGGCGTGGTTTGGTACGCGGGGTAGAACCAGGGCAAAAACCGCTGCAGGCGCAGGATGGCATACAGAACGACGATGCCGCTGAAACCGAGGAGCACGAACGAGACTGCATACTGCTTCCAGTCCATCTCGGCGTGCTCGTCAACACGTGCAACGCGATAGAGCAGACGTTCGATGGGCCGCACCACCGGGTCGAGAAACGTTCTCTCTCCCTGAAATACTCGCGCCATGTAGCCCCCCAGGGGCTTGACCGACAGAGTCAGCAGCAACAAAAAGACGCCGTACTGGATCAGTGCGGGCAGTGTCATAAGGGGTCGGGAAGCGGCAAGGAGGCAGACTGTGAATGATCAAAACTTGAATGATTCTGGCGTGTGGGCGGGGCGGGGTCGCGGGCAGGGTCACCTTCGTCGAGAAAAACGTCGTGCGGTGGTCTTCCCTTGAGCGGTCTTCGCTTAACAAATCGTGGTTTAACCAATCGTGGTCGCAACGGCGCGAGCACTCCTTGCCGGTACCTTACACCCACTTGGATAGAGGGAACAAGCTGGCTGGCGGCGCCGGCTCACGCCGCCCGTGAAATGGAGATGTCGACTTCCCGGGTCTCGGAAATCGGCAGTGGGTCTGTTTCCGAACGCAGATGCGCCAGATAGCAGATTCCGGTCTTTTTATACTCTCCCATCATTGCAACCAGGAAGCGAACATAGAATGCGACGGCACCGCTGCACAGCGTCGTCATCACCGTCACTGCAATCATTCCAGCCCTCTGGATCCCGATAGCGCCGGGACGAACCGGGAATCGATTTCTCAGATGATTGGAAACGGCCGGACCTAAATTTCGAATAAATGATGCATAAATTGTTCGTAAAGACCGTTCTGCTGAAGCGCGGACTGAATCACCGCGGGACTACAAATCAGCTGACAGCACCCTGCCAATTCCCTCCCCGAACTCCTTCGCCGGAGTGATCAGGCTCAATACGAGATACCCGTCGTTGGGAAAATCATAAAAATGTCCGGGATGCACCAGAACCGACTTCTTTCGCACCAATTCCACAGCCAACTCTTCATCTGACCGCGTGACGGGGACCCGCAACACCGCATTCCATCCTCCTTCGACGCTCAACCGCTGGCAAGCCTTTTGCCCGGCCAGCTGTCGATCGAGTTCCGCCAGGTTCGTGTGCACCCGCTCCATCAGCTGGCGCTGAATGTCTTTTCTCTGCTCGAGCATCGCCGCTGCTGCCCATTGCACAGGCGCATTCATCGAGAGGTAAGTATCGGCAATCACCTCCAGCCGCGCCATCGCGGCCGCAGCTTGATCCTCCGGCCCGCTCGTGACCACCCACGCCACCTTCATCTGCGGCAGCGCCGAGATCTTCGACAGCCCGCTCAGCGTAAACGTCAATATCTCGTGATTGCTCACGAAACTCGCGCGCCGCAAAGACCACGTAGGGGCGGACGCATTCGTCCGACCGGGTGTTAGCCCCAGGGTTTCGCGTTGTTCAAGCGATGAAGCTGTCGAGCTTCGCTCGACTGGACGGACGAATGCGTCCGTCCCTACACGCGCATCCAGCGCATAATCCAGAAACACTTCATCCGCAATCAGCGCCAGGCCGCGCTCGCGGCAAAACGCATTCAGTTGCTCCACTTCCCCCGCGTGTACGTACGAGCCCGTCGGATTGTTCGGGTGCACCACCACCACTCCGCGCGTCCGCGCCGTCACTGCCTTCTCCAGCGAAGGAAAATCCATCTGCCACCCGTGGTCATAAATCAGCGGATACGGCGCCAGCCGCACATCCTGCAACTCCGCCAAAAACTCAAACAACGGATAGCTCGGCTTCGGCACCAGCAACTCATCGCCGGCATTGCACAGCAGCCGGAAGATGAACGAATACGCCTCGCTCGTGCTCGTGGTCAGAACGATGCGCTCCGCGTCGAGCTCGTCAACGCGATGCTCGTCGCGGTAGTAGCGCGCCACCGCCTCCCGGGCCGCCAGCAATCCCTTCGCCTGCGGATCATAGTCCAGCGCCCGCGGCGAACTCAGCCCGCCCAGAATCGCCCGCTCGTCATACTGCAATCCCACGCGCGTCGGATTCGACACGGTCAAATCGAGAATCTTCGCGTCGCCCGCCCGCGCCTGTTCGAGCGCCTGCGTCAGCCGGTTCGGCGCCAGCTTCCAATTGGTACGGTCAGAAAACATCATTGGGATTGTATGAGATGGATGGATCTTCGGCGGGATAGATCTTCAGACGGATAGATCTTCGGACGGGCGCCTGCGAACTAAAAAGCCGCCCCCGGCGGGACGGCGGAAAATCATTGCGATGCCATCAAGACCACTTCCAAGCCGGTCTCACTCGGACAAAGCCGTTCTCTCTAGTCGTGGCCAGTCCCGAATTGTCACCGCCGGGCAAACCAGCTGCTTGCCCGCAGGACGCAACAACTGACGCAGCGTCTGCACGCCATAAAACAGGCCCGACCCGCTGTTGGCCGCAACAATCAGGTGCGTCTTGTCGGAGAACAACAGATAGCCCTGCTCTCCCACCACCTGGTCGGCCCGGAGGCCCTTGCGCGCCAGAAAGCGCCGTACCCGCGCATCCTGCAGCCGGGCCAGCACGATCGCACCGCCTTCCGCTTTGCCCGCGGCTTTCATGCCGAGAATGTTCAGCTGCAGCCCCGACTCGTCCGCCACCGTCTCGGCCAGCGTCTCAGCCGCAATCCGGTCTTCCTCCTGATGGCCGAGCTGCACAAAAATCCTGGTCCGCGGGCCTACACGAAACCCGCCCGCCGAGTGCAGTTGCACTTCTTGCGGCAGAGGGACCAAACGCAGTTGGTCGGCTTGCGAGGTTTGCTCCGGCATCGCCTGCGCCAGCAGGCCAAGCATCAACCCGGCAAGAACAACGGAGATAACGCTACGTTTGTTCATTCGCACCCGTTCGACCAAGATTGTACCGGATTCCTAATTGTAATGGCAGCGGGCAACCTTTTGTCTCAACTCTGTCAACACCCCTAGATAACTGCAAGAGGCGTCTGGATTTATAGTCTATGCCGTCCCGCATCCGTGAGGTGTGCCGGGCCTCCACTGCCCACGTTTTTTCTTCCCCACACGTGGAAACTGTTTCGTCTAAGGGATCGCGGATTTCCCTTGCTTCGCGCGCAGTCGCCGCGTCGAGGGCTTATATAATCGCTCTCACCATGCAAGCTCTCCTCCGCAATCTTCGTTTCGCTCTGCGGCTGCTCTTCAAGAATCCCGGCTTCACGGCGGTGACGATTCTTACTCTCGCTCTGGGTATCGGCGCCAACACCGCCATCTTCACCGTGACCAGCGCGCTGCTGCTGCGCCCTTTCCCCTACCGCGACCCGCAGCAACTGGTGGGCATCACTCCCCGCGACCACAACGGAGATCGCCCCAGCACGCTCATCCGCTACGAATTAGTGCGCGACGCCGGCCAGTCATTTCAGTCGGTTGCGGTTTGGGCAAATGACAATCTCAACCTCACGGGTTCCGGCGAGCCCATTCAGGTGCCGATCGCGCGCGTTTCGCCCAGCTTCTTCTCGATGCTGGGAGTAAGGCCGCAGCTGGGCCGCATCTTCACGGAAGAAGAAGGCCGTCCCGAAGGCAAGCCCGTGGTAATGCTCACCGATTCCGTTTGGCGCAACCGCTTCCACGCTGACCGCAACATCGTCGACCAGACACTCACCCTCGACGGCATCCCGCAGACCATCGTCGGCGTGCTCCCCGCCAACGTCGACTTCCCTTTCGTCGGCCAGGCTGACGTCTGGACGCCGCGCTACTTCGAGTTCTCGCTCATGAGCCCGCAGCGCCTGCGCCTGGGCGTGGGCTATCTCGCCGTCATCGCCCGCCTGCGCCCCGAAAAAACCTTGCAGCAAGCGAACGCCGAGCTCGCCTTGCTGAACCAACGCTATCGCGAGCAGAATCCCAGCGCGCCCGACTCCGATCCCGCCATGAAGATGGTTGCCGACCCGATTCGCGATCTTGTCGTGGGCGACGTTCGCGGCAAAGTGCTGATGCTGTCCGCCGCCGTCGGTCTCGTGCTGCTGATCGCCTGCGCCAACGTGGCCAGCCTCTTGCTCTCGCGCGCTCTCGCCCGCAAGCGGGAAATTGCCGTGCGCACCGCTCTTGGCGCCAGCCGCGCCACGCTGGTGTGGCAACTGCTCACCGAGAGCATGCTGCTGGCGCTCGTGGCCGGCATGTTGGGCATTGGCCTGAGCTGGATCGCGACCCGCGCCTTACTTGCCTGGGGCGCGAGCCAGCTTCCGGAAGGCGTCCCGATCGGCATGGATCTGCGTGTGCTCCTGTTCACGCTGCTCATCTCCGTTCTCGCCGGAATCATCTTTGGAACGATCCCCGCGCTTCAACTTGCGCGCTCTGACCCGAATTCTTCTCTTCGCGATGAAGGCCGGGGCCTCTCTGTCGGCCACACCCATGCGCGAATGAAGAATCTCCTGGTCGTGACCCAGGTCGCGCTTTCCCTGCTTCTGGTCATCGGCTCGGGATTGTTGCTGCGCAGCTTCATGCGCCTGCTCCGTGTCGACCCGGGCTTCGATTCCGAGAATGTGCTCACCATGAACGTCTCGCTGCCTTCGGTGAAGTATTCGAAGCCCGAGCAGCAGACCGCCTTCTTTGACGAAGTATTGCGGCGCGTTTCGGCCCTGCCTGGCGTGCGCAGCACTGCGACTTCGGCGACCTTGCCGCTGCACTTTATCCGTATCGCTCCTGTGCTGCCCGAAGGCCAGCCCAACGTGCCACTATCGCAGCGCCCCGTCGTCGACGTTGAGGCCGTAAGCCCACAATGGTTCCAGACGCTGCGCGTGCCCCTGCGCAGTGGCCGTGACTTCACCGCTGCCGACAATGCCCAGGCGCCCAAGGTGGTGGTGGTGAATGAAACTTTTGTTCGCCAGTTCTGGCCGAACGACAATCCTATCGGCAAGCACATGATCGTGGGCCGCTGGCCCGATCCGGCCGAGGTGGTCGGTATAGCCGCCGACATCAAGAACAAGGGCCTGGAGCCTGACCCGCAACCGCAGATCTATCTTCCCTTCCCGCAGCTTCCCTGGGGCAACATGAATCTGCTCATTCGCACCGCCGTCGCCCCACGGAGTGTCGTCTCGGCCGTGCGTGCGCAAATCCATGCTGTCGATGCGGACCAACCGGTCATGAAAATTCAGACTGTCAACGACCTGATGGACAGCTCGCGCTCCGAGCCGCGCTTCACTATGCTATTGCTCACAGTGTTCTCGGCGACCGCTCTGGTGCTCGCGGTGATTGGCATCTACGGGGTGTTGTCTTACTCGGTGGCGCAGCGCCGCCAGGAATTTGGCATCCGTCTGGCGCTCGGAGCCGAGCGCGAGGATATCCTGCGTTTAGTGGTCCGCCATGGACTCATGCTGGCGATTGCGGGGATAGTTCTGGGCCTGACGGCGGCACTGTTCCTCACCAGGCTGATGGCGACCATGTTGTACAAAGTCGGGTCGCGCGACCTGGCCACGTTCCTTCTTACGCCTTTGCTGTTTGTCGCGATCGCCCTGCTGGCCAGCTATCTCCCCGCCCGCCGTGCGACCAAGGTAAATCCCATCGAAGCGCTGCGCTAAAAAGACTCATGTAGGGACAGCCGCCCTCGGCTGTCCGGTCGAGCGAAGCTCGACTGCTTCTGGTCGAACGCGCCATTACTTGAACGCTTCCTTATTCACCACATACGGCATCTTGGTAACATCCCCGCCGTAGTTTCCCTCAATCACGTCAATCAACCCCTGCGCGCAGCGCCCCGCCATACCCTTCTCGGGATCGGTCGACAACCGCGTGATCCGTGCCGCGCTGGCAAAGTGCGGCATCAAGCGACAGCGGTCGGCAATCGCCGGATCGCGCAGCGGAGAGTCCGCCGGCAGCGGCTCGGTTTCATACACGTCGAGCGCCGCTCCGGCAATCCAGTTCTCGCGCAGCGCCCGCGCCAGCGCCGCTTCTTCCACCACCGGCCCCCGCGAAGTATTCACCAGATAGGCGGTCGCCTTCATCAGGCTCAGGTTCTTCTCGTTGAACAGATGGTACGTTGGCGTTGTGCTTTCGCCCTCGCGCAGCAGCGGCACGTGCACGCTGACGAAGTCGGCTTCGCGCAGCGCCTGTTCAAACGGTACGTACTTGATCCATGTTTTCTGCTTCACCAGTCCGCGCGCATAGCGCAGTTCATGAATCTCCTGGATGGTCTTCACGAATGCCTGATTCTCATACGCCGGGTCATAGCACAACACATTCATATCGAACCCGACCGACTTCTTGATGAACGCCAGCCCGATGCGTCCCGTTCCAATGACCGCGACCGTCTTCCCCGTGACTTCGTCGCCCAAAAACGGCAAGTACGGGTGCCAGTATCCCCACTGGTTCTCCCGCGTCAGGTGCTCCGCCGTCCACATCTTCCGCGCCAGCGCCCCCAGCATAAAAAAGGCAAACTCCGCCGTCGCTTCGGTCAGCACATCAGCCGTATGCGTGAATGGAATCTTGTACCGGTTGGCGTCGGCCCGGTTGATGTTGTCGAATCCCACTGCGATCTGAGCAACGACTTTCAGTTCGCCCTTGCCCGCCTCGAACACCTCGGCGTCGATCGCATCGCGCAGCGTTGTGATCAGCCCGTCGATGCCCGACTTCGCTTTTTCGACAATCAGACTCTTGGGCGGCGCTTCCGGATGGGGATACACTTCCACCTCGTATCCCCGCTTGCGCAGCAGATCAATCGCCTCTCCAATGTCGCAGGTGGCAAACACCCGAACTTTCTTGTCCATAGTTCGTTGGGAAGATTCTGTCAGAATAGTTCACGCAGCACAGACACATGCGCCGCGCGAACTCTCGAAAGTATCATACGTTGGCCGGCGCTGGTTGTCGGCCATGGGGTTGCCGGATTAAGGTGTAACTTCGATCACCGAGCGATAGGCCTCTGCCGGATTCGTGCCGCCTTCAGCTAATTTTCAGGCTCCCAGAACATACTCGTGGGTGCAAGTGCGAGGAGGAGCGGCCTCTCCTTCCCCCGTACCGATCAGGCCGCTCCCTCCTCTAAATACATTCCCCGAAGGAAACCACTCATGCTCAGATTCACCATAGTCGCCGTTCTCGCCATCGCCGCAACCTGCCTGGCGCAGGAGCAGGAAAAGAAAATCCCACGCGCCGACTTGCCTGCCGCAGTGGAAAGAACCGTAGCCATCCAGAGCCAGGGCGCGACCATCAAGGGATTTTCCCAGGAGAAGGAAAACGGCCAGACCATCTACGAAGCCGAAATGACCGTCGATGGCCGCAGCAAAGACGTCTCGATCGACACTACTGGCGCCGTCGTTGAAGTCGAACAGCAGGTAGCCCTCGATTCTCTTCCCGCCGCCGTGAAAGACGGCCTTCAGGCCAGAGCGGGCAAAGGAAAAATCGTGAAAGTGGAATCCCTTACCAAGCACGGCAAACTGGTGGCTTACGAAGCTAAGGTGCAGCACGACGGCAAGAAGTCGGAGATTCAGGTCGGGCCCGACGGCAAGCCTTTGGACCACGAGGAGTAGGTATTGGCGAAATGGGGTCCCCTTCTTTTGGATTTCCGCGGTGCTACAATCCCTGTGAGTAACACCGGCAACCGAAAGGAGGTTCCTGTGTCCCGACTCGCACTGGTTCTTCCCGCACTCTTTCTCTTGACGCGCGCCCTCCCGGCGCAGCAAAGCTCAACCCCCACAACCCCAAAAAGTCCTTCCTACGAAGCCATCCCCGTGGACGCGGCGAAGGCGCCTAATCCGGTCAAGTCCACGCCCGAATCCCTCGCCCGCGCCAAGAAGTGGTGGACGCTGGATTGCGCCATGTGCCACGGCGCCAACGGCGACGGCAAAGGCGAAACGGCGCACGACATGAAACTTTCCATCGCCGACTTCACCGATCCAAATACCCTGAAGGACCGCACCGACGGCGAGATTTTTTACATCATCAAGAATGGCCACCAGGACATGCCGCCCGAAGGTCCGCGCGTCAAGACTGAAGAGAATTGGGACCTGGTGAACTACGTCCGCTCGCTGGCCAAGAAAAAGGACGCCGATCAGAAACCGCAGCAGTAACGCTGTTGAGGACCGCGGAAACTGAAACCGCGTGGCAGGTTTCGAATCGGAACCGGGTAACGAACCGCCATTTGCGGAGCCCCGAAGGGGCGGAATTCATTAGCCCGGAGCCTGCCCTGAGCTTGCCGAAGGGGCGTGAGCCCCGGGTGGGCTTTGCAAAAACGCCTACGAGTGCCGCAGGCACGGCACCGATTTTAGGCTCACAGGCTCGGGCATTCTGACAACATCCGCGCGCCGCAAGGGGACTCGCGCAACTTACACTGCCCTCCGGAACCTCGGCGTTGCCGATTCGTCCTCACCGGAACCCAGCAACCCCACCACGCCGCGCAGATTTTCCCACGCCGCCTGATTCAGCGTCGGCTCCGCGCTCACCAGATCGCGAATCATCTCCCACGCCGCCATGTTGAGCGCGCCCTCCGGCGGCATCCCCATGGCCAGCGACACCGCGCACTGCGGGCAAAAGCAAATCCTTTGCGCCGACGATTTTTGCCGCGGCTTCACCCCCACGGTCTGGGCGAACATGTAGACCGCGACCGACTTGTGTCCAACTTCAATCTCGCGCCGACAGCGCAGGCAAACAATAGGTTGCACGCGTTTCTTCCTTCGCATCCGGGTTGCGAGCAATGCGTTTTCTTACTTTCTGCGATTCGCCCGCTCATCGACAAGTGCGAAGGCAGATTCCTGCCGGGCCAGAAGGTGCGGCGAAACTGTTGCGATGTTTTCGAGGACTACGGTTCCCGGTTCTTCTCACCGGAGTTAAAAGGACATCGATATCAACGTGGAAGAGCGGCGCTTCAGCGCCGCGTTAGGGGGCATATGAAATTGGGGCTTTAGCCCCTGTGGTCGTTTTTCGCCGCCCTCAACTCTTCAATCCGTTCGGGACCATAGGCAACGCCCGCAACCTCACTCCAGCCGCGTCAAAGATCGCGTTCCCAATCGCCGGTGCCAACCCAATCATCGGACACTCTCCCGCCCCCACCGACGGAATGTCCTTGCGATCCAACAACACCGTTTCCAGCACCGGCACATCGCTGAACCGCGGCACGCGATACTGGGACAGCCGTCCGTTCAAAATCTTGCCCTCCTTGAATTCAATCGCCTCAAACAGCGCCCCGCCCAGCCCCTGCACGTTCGATCCTTCAATCTGATTGCGCAGATTGTCGGGATTCACGATCGCCCCACACTCGAACGCCGACACTACGCGCACGATTTTCACGTCACCTGACTTGCGATCGATTTGAACTTCAGCGAACGTGGCGATATTCCCCAGCTTCTCGTACCCGCCGCCCATGCCGAAGCCCTGGCCATCGCTCTTGCTCTTGCCCCAGCCGAATTTCTTCGCGGCCGCTTCAAACACCGCTCGCAGCCGTTCGTTCTTCAGATTCTTCAACCGGAATTCCAGCGGATCCATCTTCACCGCGTGCGCCAGCTCGTCCATATGCGACTCGCGCGCAAAATGATTCGCCGTCGCCGCCAGCGCCCGGTACGACCCCTGCCGCAGCGGCGAATTCGATTCGTGAAAAATGATGCGCTGGTTCGGAACCTCGTAGTAGGTGCGAATCCCCGCCGATCCCGAGTTGTAGTTGTGAAACTCCCAGGCCGTGATGGTCCCATCGGCGCGCACGCCGCTGGTCACGTCGATGACGCCCGCCGGACGAAAATACGCCCAGGTAAACTCCTCTTCTCGCGTCCACACCACTTTCACCGGACGCTTCGCGGCCCGCGCCAACCGCGCCGCCTCAATCGCCGTTTCGCCCGTATGCTTGCCGCCGTAGGCCGCACCGGTGTCGGGCATCAACACTCGCACGTGATCTTCCGGCATGCGAAATGCTTCGGCCAACTGCCCGCGCACGCCAAA
>DATFNR010000047.1:0-91825 GCA_035266285.1 Candidatus Sulfotelmatobacter sp. | reverse complement strand
CGCTGTGCTACCATCTACTGTTTTCTTTTCGCATCTGCCGTGCGGAAAGCAAGATTCCGGCGAAAGCGACGCGCACAGGACCGGAATCTGAGGCGCAGTGATGAAAGATACTCTCGGGGTCCTTTTGGCAGGCGGCGCCGGAGAGCGCCTCTATCCACTCACTCGCGACCGGGCCAAGCCGGCAGTCACCTTCGGCGGCATCTACCGCATCATCGACATCACCCTCTCCAATTGCCTGAACTCGAACCTGCGCCGGGTCTATATCCTCACGCAATACAAGGCGCTCTCTTTGAACCGGCACATCCGCGAGGGCTGGAACATCCTGGGACGCGAGGTGGGCGAGTTCATCGAGGTGCTGCCCCCCATGAAGCGGGTCAGCGATCAGTGGTACCAGGGCACAGCCGACGCCGTCTACCAGAACATCTATTCGATCGGTTCGGAGCAGCCCAAGCACGTGCTCATTCTCTCCGGCGATCACATCTACAAGATGGACTACGGCAAGATGATGAAACAGCACCAGGAATCGGCGGCCGACATCACCCTGGCCACGATCCAGATCGACCCGGCGGAGACTGTGCGCTTTGGCGTGGTCGACGTCGACAAAGACGGCCGCATCAACGGATTCGAGGAGAAGCCGACGTCGACGACCCTGCGTTCCCCGCTGAATCCCACGAAGGTCGCGGCCTCGATGGGCATTTATTTGTTCAACGCCGATGTGCTCATCCCGGTGCTGCTCAAAGACGCCGAGAACCCGCAATCCAGCCACGATTTCGGTAAAGACATCCTCCCCAAGATGGTCGACGACTACCGCGTTTACGCTTACGACTTCGTCGACGAGAACAAAAAAGAAGAAGCTCTGTACTGGCGCGACGTGGGCACGCTCGAGGCCTACTACGAAGCCAACATGGACATCGTTTCAGTTTCTCCGATTTTCAACCTCTACGATTCAGAATGGCCGATTCGCACCCACCAGCGGCAGTATCCCCCGGCGAAATTCGTGTTTGCTGAGACTGGACGCATGGGCACCGCGCTCGATTCGATCGTGTCGAACGGGTGCATCGTCTCCGGCGGCCTGGTCAAGAACTCCGTGCTCTCGCCCGACGTGCGAGTCAACTCCTACTCTGAAGTGGATCAGTGTATTTTGTTCTCGCACGTGAGCGTCGGCCGCCGCTGCCGCATTCGCAAAGCCATCCTCGACCGCGACGTGCACATCCCGGAAGGCACCACCATCGGCTACGACGCCGAAGCCGACCGCCAGCGCTACTTCGTCACCGACAGCGGCATCACCGTCGTGACCCGCGACTATTCGTTGTTCGAGAATCCCGTGACCGTGGATTACTTCACCAGCGAGTAGTGGCAGGCCTCGCCGTCCGCCGCCAGCGTGCGCTCCAGCGGGTAGTCCTCTGTGCCGTGGTTATAGAGGATGGTGAACTCGTCGTGCACCGGCTTGCTGCCGCCATTGCCCGCACCCTCAGTAGTCTGATGCCGCTTCGACTGTGTAAGTCTTATCTCCGCCACAGTCCGTCTCGCGGTATATCCAAACCGCTTTCCCGGACGTTCGCACAATTCCGTTCAGCGCCTCCAAAAGCGACAAATTCTGCCAGCTTGCATGAATCCGCCCGGGCGACCATAGGAGCACCGAGCTTGGCGTCGCGGATGCCCTGCAAAGAGCAGAGTCCCATTTGAGTACAGTACCAGCTTCGGGGTGAATTTCGGCTTGGGCAGTTGAGAAATGCGACCAGGTGATAACGAGAGACACGAGAACAACGGAAAACTTCATGTATCTGCTGCGCAATCGATTCCCGAAAGAACCGTCCACTAGTTTATCTTGATAGTGATGCGGTGTACTTATCTTGTAGATACTTCCGTGTATCAGCTATGCGTTTTTTTAGCACAGCATCGCTAGTAGAAATGTCCAGATACTTGAGGAGCAACAGTGCCGTTCTCGGTTCACGGTCACTGGCGTCCGCAACAAAAGCGGGATCCGCAAAAGATCCCCTCAGAACTTCCAGTACGTTGTCGATGGTTTGCGAGTTCAGATTCTTGTCGGAGAGGATCTTGGTTACAAACACGGCGCTAGCGTCGCCAAGCCGGCCGATTACTTTCTGATCGTGCCCCTCTGAAATCCCATCCTCAACTATTCGACGGATGATACGGTCAGGGCTTCCAGCCTGGGCATTGCCAAGCCCGGACAGAGCTACCGTGAGACAAATGACCAGTGCAATTCTCAAATTTCACCTCTGGGCGGAGATATCGCCGATGCTGTTGCTGATTGAGCCGTGTCCGAAACTTTGGGAGCCGGGTGCAGTGACGGTGAACGTTTGAGTGCGAACTCCAGGAACTGATCCATCCGGCATGATGATCGTTATGTGCTGCGTGGCGGTAAGCCCTGGTGAACTGATCGGAAGCGATTGGCAGATTCCAAAGGGCACGTCGTGAAAAGTCCCATCCGCGGCAGTGGTGGCGCTGCTGGTTGGGTAGCCCGTTACCGGGCCGATATTGCCGTCATAACCGCCCCCAGTAAAGAACGTACCGTTTTCATGTGGGGTCATGCTTGCAGATTGGATAGGTGTCCCATTTTGGTCTAGGACCTGATACTTGATGTCAATCTTGACCCCGTAGTTTTGGCTGCCAGGGCAGCCGTTCGGCGGCCCCGAACCGTTCGGTAGTACTGAAACGTTCACAACCCGTAGGCTGGTTGGGACCTGTACGTTGGTGCCCGCCTGGGGTTCGAGGAAGTCTTGGGGGCATTGGTGGTTGATGGCGTGGCCCTCGCCCGCATATACATCGCCTGAGGCAAAGTGCGTCGTCGTCCCCGCCTTGATCCCATTGACCTGCGCCGCGGGCTTGACCGTCGCGATCGAGCCGTCGTCCGTCCCCCAGTTGGAGAAGTCGCCGGTGATGTTTTCGATATCGCTGGGCTCGCACTCGTTCGGCGCCTGCACCGTTTGCCCGAAACTCAACCCCACCCCCACTGCCAGGGGGTTATACAGCATGGAAACGGCTTCCGGGTTGACGCCGCAGCACTCGGCACAGCCGTAGTGGGCGTGGCCGTAGGTCTTTTCCACGATGACCTTGCCTTCATACAGGCTGCCCCGCCCGGGATCGCTCAGGTCCTTGATGCGGTACGCCCCCATCGTCAGATCGGGCGGCAGAGCGTGGCCGTCGCTGTCGGAGATCTGGTCACGAATTAAATGGCCGAAATCCAGCAGCACTCCCTCGTCTGGCGCTAGCTCCTTCGCGATGCGATAGTGTCCGGTGCTGTGGTTGTAGAGGATGGTGAACTCGGTCCGCGCGGGCCTCGTGCCCCCATTGGCGACCGTCACCAGAGAATTGTGAGTGCTATCGACCTCCCACATTCCCGCTTCCCACTGCCCCGCCAGTTGATCGTTGAACGGAGTCTGGGCTCCGTAGCGCAGGGTTTGGTCGAAGCTGGCGGCAACCGCCATCAATTCATCGGGCTGCATTGGCCCACTCAGAATCACCGCCGCCCAATGCGCATCCGCTGGAATCAACTTCTGTGCCTGCAGCGCCGCCAACATCCACCAGGCTGGTTTAGTTCGGCTGCAGAGCCAAGTCGATGGCAGCAGTCTTGCCGGTCCCAGTTGCCGACCGCCAGCGTTATTTCGTCACCGACAGCGGGATCACCGTGGTGACGCGGGATTATTCGCTGTTTGAGAATCCGGTCACGTAGCCCTAGGGTTCGAGGCAAGACTAGGGAACTCGCGGTCAGTCCGACAGGGGGTATGCCAAATATGGCTTGGAGATCTTAAGCACCTCATCCTGTGGCGAAAATGTGTATGGAGCCGACTCGTTCTTGTGAACCCTGAACTCGACATCGACCTTTATGTAGTGGCACCGCCGATAGGTAAAGGTACCCTTGTCTTGAACCGAAAGGCCTCCATCGAGTTCAAAATCCTTCTCTACATCGGCCCGGACCATGCCGGCTCTGAGTCTGGCTGCTGCGTTTAGCGCCTCCACAACCATTGCACAATCCCTCGACTCGCTCTCGGCTGCACAGACAGACGGATTACTAGGAACCCAAGCAAGTGCGAGGGATGCGAGGAAGAAGCAAAAGAGGTACCTGCGCGTCGATGGCATGGTTAACTCTCCTTTAGGAAGCGGGTTGCGCGTGGCCGATTCCCCGCTCGACTTCGTTACCGTGTACCTGTAGGTACCGTCAGAGTTCTTCGTAACCGACCTCGTGATCGTATAGTTCGCTATGTGAACCTGATTGCCCCCGTTCGCGCACGGACAAACGTACTGATAGACTTGGTTTGCCGTGAAGCTTGCTGCGATGTACGGCTTAACCCACGAGCCGGGCGGCAGATGCTTGTCGAGGGAGAAGGTGTTTGCACCTGATTGCGAGAGTGCCGTCGGATTCGGACTTTGTTGGCCAAATGGAGGGCCGGGCCAAGTGTAGGTTGCGCCGGTTCCCGGATAGGTCACGTACTCAGCCATCGTACATGCCGCAAGGTCCGACGTGTTTCCTGTGCTTGAGCTCCAGGCATATGTAATGTCAAGTTCACCAGTAGACGCGTTGGCCGTCCAATTCTGTCTTTGGAAGTTTGACGGCGTAGCACAGCTCGTTACTGTGAAGGTAACGCTGTTGCTCGTCTGTGATCCTCCACCGTCCGAACTTGGCACCGAAACGCTTACGGAAAACGGGCCCGGCTGTATGCCGGCCGGGACATTGAAAACCGCGCTAATCGTGTTGCCAGTCGCGTCCACTGTCAGGCCCGAAGTCTGTATACCACTCGGGCTGACGTTGAGCGAGGGGCTCGCGCCAAAACCGGATCCTGAAATCACAACCGGTGAGGTTCCCCCAGCTTGTCCCGTGCTCGGAGAGATGCTATCGATCTGCGGCGTAACGTTGGTGTTGCCCTGGGCTCGGACGAGGTCCTGCGGGCATTGGTGGTTGATGGCGTGGCCCTCACCGGCATAAGCTTCGCCCGACGCAAAGTGTGTCGTCGTCCCCGCCTTGATCCCATTGACCTTCGCCGCCGGGTTTACCGTCGCGATCGCGCTGTTGCCCGTCCCCCAGTTGGGAAGATCGCCGGTGATGTTCTCGATCTCGTTGGGGTCGCAGGAGTTCGGCGCCTGCACCGTTTGCCCGAAGCTCGACCCCACTCCCACTGCCAACGGGTTGTACAGCATGGAGACGCTATAAGGGGCAATGCCGCAACACAGAGCGCAACCGTAGTGGGCATGACCGTAAGTCTTCTCCACGATGACCTTGCCTTCATACAGGCTGCCCCGCCCGGGATCGCTCAGGTCCTTGATGCGGTAGGCTCCCATCGTCAGATCGGGTGGCAAGGTGTGGCCGTCGCTGTCGGCAATCTGGTCGCGGATCAGCTTGCCGAAATCGTGCAGCATCGTCTCGTCCGGCGCCAGCTCTTTCTCCAGGCGATAGCGCTCGGTGCCGTGATTGTAGAGAATGGTCAACTCGGCGTGCACCGGCTGGTTGCCGCCATTGCCTATCGTGACCAGCGAATCGTGCGTCCCATCCACTTCCCACATTCCCGCTTCCCACTGCCCCGCCAATTGGTCATTGAACGGAGTCTGGGCGCCGTAGCGCAGGGTTTGGTCGAAGCTGGTGGCAACCGCCATCAATTCGTCGGGCTGCATTGGCCCACTCAGAATTACCGCCGCCCAATGCGCATCCGCGGGAATCAGCTTCTGCGCCTGCAGCGCCGCCACATCCACCAGGCTGGTTTGGTTCGGCTGCAGAGCCAAGTCGATGGGAGCAGTCTTGCCGGTCCCAGTTGCCGACCGCCAGTCGAAGCGGATGTGGGCCGTGTAGCTCTTCCCGGAAGTGTTGTGCAGAAAGATTTCAGGATGCAACCTGGTACCGGCGGGGACAGCGAGCGCCGGGTCGGGCTCGGTGAGCGCCAGCATGGGAGCGCGAGTGGTCCACTCGGTCACGCCGCCAAAGCTGCGCGAGTGGAGCGTCGCCGTGGGGTCGTAGCCGAACATCTTCATCAGCGCGGAAAAGCCGGCCTGCTCGTCGAAAACAACGTGCAGAGAGTCGAGCTTGGCCGCATTTCGCGCCATTTCAATCTTAAACCCACCGTGGTCGCCGCTCCAACCCGCCTGCTGCACCAGGGACCGCAGCGAGAGCCGCGCGGTTTGCCGTGCCGCCAGACTCAATGGCTGGGACCATGCTGCGCCGCTCGCATTGTAGAGCGCCAGCGTGGTGTCGAGTTTTTGGTCTCCGTAGTTGGTGAGGATAAGGTAGTCCTTGACGGAGTCTGTCGGCAGCCACCAGATTCCGCTGCGGCTACCTGCGGCCGGGTCGTCGTCGCGGAATGATGCGTCGATGTGGTAGGCGATGGGCGCGCCCACCAGCCGTATCATCGCCGCAGCATAGAGGACGCGTTGCGTCGGCGAGCTGTAGCGAAGCACCACAGAGCCATAGCCGCCGGCGAACGGCGGAGCGTTTTGGACAACTTCCTTGGAGAGATCTATGGGGACCACTTCGCCCGGCCTGATCGTGACTGGAGCGAGCACCGTCTCTGCGCCGTTTGCGGTGCGCAGTGCCGGCGTGACGGTCAGGTCAGCCGACACGCGGTTATTGCGTAGCTGCAGCTCGGTGTGCCAGCCCGGTTCCGCCGTCCAATATGCGATGTACTGCTCGTAGTTCTTCAGCGAAAGCGGTCTTGGCTTGGACTGGGTCTGGTGACTAACTTTCGCCTCTTGACCGGTTGAAGTTAGGCAGAAGCAAATCCAGACGAGAGATGCAAGTAAGCTGAGGAGCGAAACGCGAGTCGAGCGAATAGACATTTCCCCGGCCTCCCAATGGTGAAGTATTGAACCCTGGGCCCCGGTGCGATATGCACCACTACTCAGCGCAATTCCGCATATTGCGCCGCAGTTTGTATGCAGGGGAAGTTACCGAGTGTTTCTTATGATCGTCCTCGGTGTAAAAGTGCCTCGTACTTTGGCCAGCACGCCGGCAGTTTTCAATGGGAATAAGTAATTTTTGTTCGCTTGCTACAATTCCCTGTTTCACATTCATATTCGGGTTGGCGCGAACTTCAAGGCCTACAACGCCGTACTGTCTTGTGGGCAAGCTTGAAGGGGTCTCGTGTTTCTCTGTTTGTCCAGGCTGAAGCCCTAAGCTGTCTGTACGCTAGTCCTTCCGGGAGCACAGGTGGAAGACGTCCAGGTCGTCGCGATGCTGGTACGGCGCTGTATCGCCGGCGACTCCGCCGCCTGGGAAGAAATCGTTCAGACCTACAATCGTCGCATCTACAACATTTGCTATCGTTTCGCCGGATCGGGCGACGACGCTGAAGACCTGGCGCAAGAGGTCTTCATCAAGATGTACCGCACTCTTTCGAGTTATGACCACACCAAGGGCGCGTTTGTCACCTGGGTGACGACCATCACGCGCAACCTACTGGTCGACCACTTCCGCAAGACCAAGCAGGACCGGATGACCGATTCGATGGACTCGACGGCGTCCGATCACGAGGACGCGCAGCCGCTCAGTGAGCAAATTCAGGACCAATCCGCCCCGCCGGACGCGCACGTCCGCAGCCGGGAGGTCAGCGAGGCGGTGCACAACGCGTTGGGCAAACTTTCACCCGAGCTTCGGGAAGCAGTGATTCTAAGGGACTTACAGGATATGGACTACAAGGAAATTGCCGCCGTTTTGAAGGTTCCGGAGGGTACCGTGAAATCACGAATAAATCGAGGGCGGGTGGAACTAGCCCGGCTTCTACAACGTACCTATAGGCAGGTGATGTGATGCCAGACCAGACCAGCAAAGGAATGAACTGCAACGAGTTCGACCTGTTGCTTACGGACATGCTTGACGGCGTCCTAAGCGGCAGCGAACTTGATCGGTTCCAGGCTCACGCCCGCGTTTGCGGGACGTGTGGGCCGCTGCTCGCCGATGCTGAAGCGGGCTGCAGCTGGCTGAAGAGTCTCACGGAGGTGGAGGCTCCAGCCAACCTGGTCACTAGTATTCTGGCATCCACGACGGGCGTTGACACCCAACGCCTGCGAGCGCCGGCACGCGTGCAGCCGCAGATTTCGTGGCCGGAGCACATGCAGGCCTCGCTCTCGGGATATCTCGAGCCGATCTGGGCCACGGTCCGCCAGCCGCGCTTTGCCATGTCGTTCGGCATGGCGTTTTTCGCGCTGTCGGTGGGCTTGACGGTCGCCGGAGTGAAACCCGCCGACCTGCGCCAGATCAGCTTGCGTCCCACCGCGATCCGGCACACGTACTACAATACGCAGGCCCGGGTCGTCCGGTACTATGAGAACATTCGCTTCGTCTACGAAGTGGAATCGCGCGTGCGCGAGCTCAAGCGCAATGTCGCGCCTGCCGAGCCTGGACCGAGGGAATCCCGGCCGGCCAGAAAAGACCACAGCAACGACACATCACAACAGCCCGAACAGAAGCAGGAGCGCAACTATAGCCAGACCGAGAACCATCTCGTGCTGGCCGCGGCTCCGCTGGGTCCGTCTGTCTTTGATCCGTCAAATCCGGATCTGCCTGTAGTGTCGGTGACCACGTACAGGAGGTTCGTATGAACTGCGCCACGCACAGTGACCAAGCTGCAGTGGCCTTTTGCCGCACCTGCGGCAAGCCACTCTGTAACAACTGCACCCGCGACGTCCGCGGAGTGATTTACTGCGAGGCTTGCCTGGCCGCGCGCATGGAAGGCGCGCCGGTGGCGGCGTTTGCGCCGGTGCAGACCGTATATCCGCCACTGGGAGCGCCAGGTGTGGCGCCCCGTCCGCCGGTTCCTGGGACGGGCCCGAATCCGGCGGTAGCCGGAATCCTCGCAGGGTTCCTACCGTTTGGAGTGGGCGCGGTCTACTGCTCGCAATACGCCAAGGGATTGGCGCACTTGCTGATCTTCGCGCTCCTGGCCTTCGGAATCAACAACGGCGGAAAATGGGACTTCCTCTTTGGGATGGGGATGGCCTTTTTCTGGGTCTACCAGATCATCGACTCCGTGCGCACAGCCAAGGCACTGCAGGAAGGTCAACCCGTGCCCGATCCCATGGGCCTGGGCCAGACGTTCAGCATGGGAGAAAAGTTCGACGCGGGCAAGGTGCCGATGGGAGCGGTCGTCCTGATCGTGCTGGGCCTGCTGTTCCTGCTGCACACCATGGGCGTGTGGGAGTTCGGACTTGATCGCTTCTGGCCGCTGATCATTATCGGCCTGGGTGCGTGGATGTTCTACCGCCGCTGGGAGCGCGTGAAGCGAGGCTGTCAATGCGGGCGTTGCCGCATGCGCGGGCTGATGGGTCCGACCATGGTCACGCTCACCGGCGTTCTGCTCCTGCTCGACACTACCAATGCTGCCTCGATGGATCGCACATGGCCGGCCTGGATTCTGGCGGTGGGCGTGGTGAAACTGCTGCAAAGCACCGCCTCGTCTCAGGGACACGCCGAGGCTACGCTGCCCGTCACGGCAAATGCTCCGCCGCAGGCTCCGGGTACACCCGTGCAACCGCCGGCTTCCGGGGAGGTGCACAATGTCTAGCCCCGTTCAACCTGGCCCGATTCAGCCCCCGGCCCCACTGCCTCCGCGGCGGCGTTCATTCGCCGGGCCGTTTGTCCTGATCGTGCTGGGCGTGGTCTGTCTGCTGGGCACGATGCGCGTTCTTTCTCTCAACCGGATGTGGCATCTGTTCGCCAACTACTGGCCCGTGCTGCTGATCTTGTGGGGCGTAATCAAAGTGATCGAGCACCAGCGGGCGCAGCGCGAAGGCAGCCGTGCCAGCGGCATCGGCGCCGGAGGGATTTTCCTCATCATCGTGATCATGGTCTTCGGCCTGATCGCAACCCAGCTCGAACACGTCAACTGGTCAGGGATCCGCGACCAGATGAACTGGGACGACAACGACTTCTCCGACATTTTCGGCGAGAGCTACAACTTCGACGACCATCTGGAGCAGGATTTCCCGGCGGGAGCGGCGCTGAAAGTTGTCGACAGTCACGGGGCGGTGAGCATTCACGCGTCCGACGACAAGAAGATAACTGTGACCGTCCGCAAGCGCGTGGGAGCGGACAATCAGAGCGACGCGGACAAGTACAACAGCGAAACCAAGCCTACGATCACGGCGATCAGCGGGCTGGTCACGCTCGATGCCAAGGCGGAGGGCTCGGGAGATCATGCGGTCGAAACTGACCTCGACATTTCGCTGCCGCGCAAGGCGGCGGTTTCCATCGTGTCGCGCCGCGGCGACGTGAATCTGGTTGGCCGCGACGGCAACGTCGATATATCTGCGCAGCATTCCGACACTTCGGTCCAGGACGTAAACGGCAACGTCAAAGTCAGCCAGGAAAAGGGCTCGGTGAAGGTTGAGCAGATCACCGGCGACGTGCATGTCGAGGGCCGGATGGATGAGATATCGGTTTCCGACGTCAAGGGCGGAGCCCAGCTGGACGGCGAGTTTCAGGAGAGCGTAAAGCTGGCGCGCATCGCGAAGACGGTGACGTTCAAATCGGCGCGGACGGATCTGGAACTCTCCCGCATGGACGGCTCGCTGGATCTTGATTCCGACGAACTGAACGCGCAACAGATCACCGGACCGCTGCACCTGAATACGCACTCGAAGAACATTCAGCTCGAGGACGTCTCCGGCGATGTCCGGTTGCAGGATGATAACGGGACTGTCGAGGTTGCCATGCGCACGCTGGGCAACGTGCAGATCGACAGCCGCAATGGCGACATTCAGCTGAGCGTGCCCGACAAGGCCAGCTTCCGCCTGGATGCGCGCACGCGTGACGGCGAGATCCAAGCCGACTTTCCCGAGCTGAAGATTGACAACGGTGACTCCGAGGCCCGGGCCACCGGCAGCGTGGGGAGCGGAACAGCCCACATCGTGCTCAACAACGAACATGATGGCATAGAGATTCGCAAGGCGGGTCCGCAACCGCCAAGACCGGCTGAGCCTGCGACGCCGGCCACACCAGCCAAACCGGCAAAGGCCTTGCCTGCGCCGAAGGATAAGGTCGAACCAACCGAGAACTGAAATGTCGCTCCTGAGTTAGACCTTTGCATTCCGTATAGTGTAGCTATACACTATACCCGTGATCTTGAGCTATCGGCATAAAGGGCTCAAGAAGTTCGCCGAGACGGGAACCAAGGCGGGCATTCAGCCCAAGCACTCCGAGAGGTTGAGAAGGCTCCTCACGGCGCTGAACGTCGCCAGCCGCGCCGACGATATGAACGCTCCGGGCAACTATCTGCATGCCTTGAAGGGCGACCTGGAGGGCCACTGGTCAGTGAGCGTTAGCGGCAACTGGCGCCTGACCTTCGTATTCGAAGGCGAAGACGTCACTTTGGTCGACTACCAGGACTACCATTGACGGAGGTCCGCATGTTATTTGATCCAACTCATCCCGGAGAAGTTTTGCGAGACTATCTTCAGGGCATCACCGTAAGGGAGGCAGCGGATCGGCTGGGGGTTACCCGGGCCCATCTCTCGCGGATTCTCAATGGGCGTGCTGGAATCACTGCGCCAATGTCTCTCCGCTTGTCGGCTGCGCTGGGAACCTCGCCCGATTTCTGGCTCAAAATGCAAGTACAGCGCGATCTCTGGCTTGCCCAGAAAGCGCGGCCGCCCAAGGTGCGCCGATTCCCACAAGTTGCACGCCGCGCAGCGTCGGCATCCCGTGCATAGACACGATGTTGGATCAAAGCTCGACCGGAAGTCTCTCTGCTACCAGCTTTTCGGCTCGCGCCAGAACATCGTCCTCGGTTAACGCTGTCGAGTCGATGATGATGGCGTCCGCCGCGGCCACCAGCGGCGAGGTCTTGCGCGTGCGGTCGCGTCGGTCTCGCTCGCGCAGTTCAGCGGCCACGCTGGCCGCAACTTGCCCCTGAATCCTCTGCTGTTGCATGCGGCGCTGTTCCCGCACGACGGGATCGGCATCGAGAAAGATTTTTAAATCCGCGTCTGGAAAGACCTTGGTTCCAATGTCGCGGCCTTCCATCACGATGCCGCCGCCGGCGCCCATGGCGCGCTGGTGAGCGACCATCCACTCCCGCACTTTGGGATGAATCGACACTCGCGAAGCGGCTTCAGTTACATCGCGCTCGCGAATGCGGGTTGATACATCGCGGCCGTCGAGCAGCGTGCGGTTGCCGCCGATCGTGGGCTCGAGTTGAATGCGCGAACCTTCGGCCAGCTTGACCAGCGCCGTTTCATCGTCGAATGAAGCATCTTTCTCAATCGCCTTCAGCGCCAGCGCCCGATACATGGCGCCGCTTTCCAGGTTCACGTAGCCGAGTTTCCGCGCCAGCCGCGACGCGATGGTGCTCTTGCCTGCGCCGGCCGGGCCGTCGATGGCGATGGTCAGTTTGCGGGAAGAAGGATGGTTGGCCGGGTCGGTCATTGTCGAAGCTAACGATTGTACAGGGTCGGCCGGGGGAAGCTGCGGCAATCCCAGCCGGGCAGGTCGATCGTTCGCTGCATCATAACTGGAGTGCTCCGCTCTTCACGTCGTCTTCGGCCTGCGCGATGTTTTCCGGTTTTCCGAGATCGCGCCAGTAGTAGTCGTCTGTGCGAAACGCGACGATCCTTTCCCCTTGACGCGCCAGCCGCAGGTAGGAGGTGATGATGGAGAAGACACCGTCCTGATCCAGCATCCGGAGCAAGTGCGGAGAAATAACGTGCACGCCCGAGAACGCACGCGCCTCGACTGTGCGCGACGGCCGTACCATCTCAGGGGAGTGACCGCGCCCCGCCTGCCGCCCGCATAGTTCGTGCTTCTCGTCGAACAAGAGATAGCGTGATGTTTCCCGCTCTCGTACAGCCACGCTGGCGAGCGCGCGGTTTTCACGATGGAACTCCGCCATCCGTTGCAGGTCGATGGTGCTGATCACGTCGACATTGTGCAGAAGAAACGGCTCGTCAGCCTGGCTTGAATCATTCTGAAAGAACCACGCCGCTTTTTTCAGGCCGCCGCCAGTATCGAGCAGGACGTCCTCGCGCGAAATCTCAATCCGCATGCCGAAGTTACCGTTCTCTTTCAGATAGTCAACGACCATGTCGGCAAAGTGATGAAGGTTGACGATCACTTCGCGAACGCCGGCGCATTGCAAGCGGCGTAACGTAATCTCCAGGAGCGTGCGTCCGGCCACTTCCACCAAGGCTTTAGGACGGTCGTTGGTCAGCGGACGGAGCCGCGTGCCCAGGCCCGCGGCGAGGACCATCGCTTTCATGGAGCGCCCGCTCCCGATTCCTGCGCTCGGTCTCCGCGCCGGGAATGGTAGTACTCCCCCAGACTCTCCAGCCCTAAGTGCCGCACGACGACCTCAACGCCGGTGCGGCCGCGCAGGTGCTTTGCCAACTGCTCGGCCAGATACACCGAGCGATGCTGCCCGCCCGTGCAGCCGAACGACACCATCAGATTCTTGAAGCCGCGCTGCTGATAGTTGCTGACACTGGCGTCGACGAGCGACATCACGCTCGCCAGAAATTGATGCACGCTGGGCTGTTGATTGAGGTAGTCGATCACAGGAGCGTCTTTCCCGGTGAGCGCCTTGAAGCGCTCTTCGCGGCCGGGATTGGGCAGGCTGCGGCCGTCGAAGATGAATCCGCCGCCGTTGCCGCTCTCGTCTTTCGGCAAGCCGCGGTGAAACGAGAAACTGAAAATTCGCACCACGAGGTTGTCGGCCTCAGAAGCCAGGCCCTGAAGCTTCTCTGAAGCCAGCATGCTGTGAAAGGCGTCCATCAGCGTCGGCAGCGCGATGGGCAACTGAACGTTGTGCAGCAGCCAGCGCAGGTTCTTCAGCGCGTAGGGCACACTCTGCAGAAAATGCGCTTTGCGCTCGTAGAATCCGCGAAACCCGTACGCCCCCAGCGCCTGCATGATGCGGACGTATACATATGCGTAGTAGTGCTGCAGAAACGCGTCGCGCTTCAAATCGATGAAGCCCGCCACCGTGTCGAGATAGTGATCGAGCAACTGCTGGCGAAGATCGGGCGGGAGATCGGCTTTGGCGTCGTACAAGAGAGACGCGACGTCATACTGCAGCGCGCCTTTGCGGCCGCCCTGGTAGTCGACGAAGAAGGGTTCGCCCGCGCGCAGCATGATGTTGCGGGACTGGAAGTCGCGATAGAGGAAGTAGTCGCGGTCCGCGCTCAACAGGAACTTGGTAAGGCGGCTGAAATCGTCTTCCAGAGCCTGCTCGCTGAAAGGAATGCCAGCCAGCCGCAAGAAATAGTACTTGAAGTAGTTCAAGTCCCAGGCGATCGACTGCCGGTCGAAACTTCCGCGGGGATAACAGAGCTTGTAATTCAGGTCGCGGCCCGCCTCGATCTGAAAACGCGGCAGCGTGGCAATGACTTTTCTGTAGGCCTCAACGACTGGGGGGCTTACGCTTTCGCCCGAACGATTCTTCGAAAGAAACTCAAACAGCGACGTGTCTCCCAGATCCTCCTCGAGATACGCGCCCTGACCCAGGTCCTCGGCATAGATCTCGGGAACGGCCAGGCCATGGCGGCGGAAGTGACGCGAGAACTCGACAAATGCGGTGTTCTCTTCGCGCACGCCGTACAAAATACCGATGGCGCTGACGTTCTTGCCGGACAGGCGGATGATTTTTCGCCCCGACCCGCCGAGTTCCCCCTGCACCGGCTGCACACGCTCGACCGGCGCACGGAAATACTGTTCGAAGAGCTGTCTAAGAACTTCCATGAATTCAGGGCGTGCGATGAGTCCGCCGCGCTTCCCACAAAGATACCATCCAGGCCCGCGCTCACGACCTGCGAATGCGAAGTTGAACCTCTCCAGCCAAAATCCTCGCTGATATCGCTGAGCGACTTGGTCACCGTGCGCTCGAACTGCTCCACTCCGACAGGGTAACCGCCGCCTGAATGCACGTTCGTAATTTGTATGAACCACCCACTCCATTCAGAATCAGCTTGCCCACCACTTCGAAGTTGACGACCGGCAGCCTCCGATCGGAACGAGGCGCCGCTGACAGCAAGCAACTCTGGCCGGATTGGAACCCAAGCAGTCATGACCCGCGCGCGCGCTACCATCCTCTGCATTGACGACCACTGGAGCGGGCTCATCGGCCGCAAGCTGCTGCTCGAAGAGAACGGCTACCGAGTGCTGGAAGCGGTCGATGGGCTCTCTGGCCTGAATTTGTTTGCGTCGCACCGCGTGGATGCCGTGATTCTTGACTACCAGATGCCGGGCATCAACGGTTCGGTCATTGCCGCCGAGATGAAACGCCTCAAGGCCCAGGTTCCGATCCTGCTTCTATCCGCTTACGGGCCGTTGCCCCAGCGCAAGCTGCAATTTGTCGATCAATTTCTGTCCAAGTCCCAGCCGCCGGCAGTTCTGCTCGCCACGCTGCAAGACCTGCTGGAGACCCGGTCCAAACCTTTCTTCTATCGCTGGCTCGACCACTGGAAGAGCCGGAATCAGGTGGTGACGCGATGAACTTTTTGGAGAAACTTCTCGGGTGCGGCTGCTCGCACCGGTTCGCCTGGCCGCGCATCGACGATGAAGGCCGGCATTACCAGATATGTCTGTCGTGCGGAACGGCTTACGAATACGACTGGCGACTGATGCGCCAGACTGGCCGATTGGCGGGTTCCGCGCCAGGGGTAATGTACCCCTGCGCACTTTCCTCCGGGGGCGAACAGGCTCTTTCGTCATCTCGCACCGCCCTGGGGCACTAAATTAAGATTGTTGGACCTGCAATGCCCTGCTTTCCCCAACCGCGCGCCGTTCGCGCTCCCCGATTGCGGCTGCACGAAACTGTTTCTGTGATCGTTCAGCTCGAGAATGGTCGGAACCTTCCCGCCAAGCTGCACCGTGTCTCCATCACCGGCGGCCTGCTCGAACTCTCCACCTACCTGGAAGAGCGCACCCGCGTTGACCTCACCTTCCAGCTGGGATTCGCGTTCGTGCACCCAAAGGGCGAAACGCTGTTCCCGATGCGGGGCGGGGACCTCGGTTATCTGCAGCCATTCCGCGTAACCTCGTTCGCTGAGGAAGAACGCCACCGGCTCCAAATGGAGATTGCAGATCAACTCAAGCAAGCGCTGACGCCCGGAAAGTCGGTTCCCGGACTCACCCACCCCCGTTTTCTGATGGAATCGGTCTAGACGTCTGGTCGACCGCGCATCCGTGGCTCCACGACCTCGTTGCACCCCGATTGTCGGCCAGAGAAACACCACTGCAATGTGCACAAATCTGCACTGATCCGCTCAGCCATCGACTGGGTGTACAATCGCCGCCGGGCAAACAGGAAAGGGAGGTCCAACACGAATGAACTGGAGAAGCAGATTCATTGTAGGGGTACTCACCGCTCTCGCCATGATGTTACTGACATACGCCCTGCCGCGCGGAGGCTGGATCCGAGAAACGGCCCTTGTGCAGTTTCCGATGACCGTGGGAATATGGGCGATCTTCGTGCTGCTCTTCGTGAAGCTGAAGTAATCCGGGAGAGGATTTGGTGTCGGCGGTGGGATGCGAACTTGAGGCGCCTACGCGGGCGTCTGAGCCGCGTGCCGAAATCCTGAGCGCAGCGAAGGATCCTGCTTGAATGGTGGCGGCGGTTGGACTCGAACCAACGACCTACGGATTATGAGACCGTCGCTCTAACCACCTGAGCTACACCGCCACACTGCGAATCGGGGAGAATCTGCGAAAGGATGCGAGCGCCGGCAACAGGCGCGCTTTTTCTCACGAAGAAGCAAAGATGCCGCGGCCCGCTGCTTCCAATTTCAATTTTAGGGTCCGCTGCCAAATAGGTCAAACCTGCCGCGCCATCCCTTGTGCCTACCTACGCCTTCTGCGCGCGGCCCTAAGTTGAAATACACTGGCTGGCATGAAAGTGATCGCCGTCATTCCCGCCCGTCTGGCCTCCACGCGCCTGCCGCGAAAGATGCTCCGCGAAATTGCGGGCAGGCCGCTGATTGTTGTGGTGTATGAAGCGGTGCGCTCTTCGCCACTTCTGGCTGATGTGATCGTAGCCACAGATTCCGAGGAAATTCTGGCCGTTTGCCGCAAACAGGGATGGAACGCGCAGATGACATCCCCGGCTCATCGCAGCGGCACCGAGCGCGTTCACGAAGTTTCGGATCGCGTGGCTGCCGACATTTACATCAACGTCCAGGGAGACGAACCGCTGGTCCGCCCGGAGCACATTGCTGCGTTAATCCATGTGATGGACAACCTGGCAGCGCACGTGGGCACGGTCATGACTCCCGCAGCCGAAAGCGACATCACGAATCCCAATGCGGTCAAAATTGTGACCGATCTCGCGGGCCGCGCCTTGTATTTTTCCCGCGCTACCATTCCTTTCGATCGCGATGGCCTGCGGCCGCGCTATTGCAAGCATCTCGGACTGTATGCCTATCGCAAGGCCGCGCTCGACCGCTTTGTGACGCTGCCGGAATCCTCGCTGGAAAAAAGCGAACGCCTGGAGCAGTTGCGTTTTCTCGAGAATGGCATCCCCATCTTCGCCGGCGAAACTCCGTTTGACAGCGTGGGCGTGGATACGGAGGAAGACCTGCAGCGGGTGATCGAGATTCTCAGGAAACGCTAGGCGGTGTGGGATTGTCGTTTAGTTCTTCCCGGCTTGCGGTTTGCGCTCTTCTTCGATCCGCAGCCGGAGTTGCTCGCGCCCGCGCGCGGCGAGATCGCGGCAGGCTCCCGGGTTCACCATCGGATCCGGAGTCACGCCTTTTTCCCGGGCCGCAACCCGCTCCCAAAGCCCTGACGCTTCGGGATGCGTACTGATCAGAACTTCGCACGGCGTCTGCTCCAGGAAAACGAAGCTCTTCTCAAAATCGGCTAGAGCGTGCGGGTATTCTGCGCTATTCGTGAAACGGAATCGATCGGCCGAAACTGGCGTCAGACTGTCCGCGAAAACCATGTCGCGGCAAAGTGTTTTTTCGCAGGATCGCCAAGTCCAACTGGTTCCGCCCGGCGTGTGTCCCGGAGTGAGGTGCGCGGTCAGCACAATGGTTCCCACGCGAACCGTGTCTCCGTCCCGCAATTCATGCACGTTATCGATCGGCGCGATTCCCCTGACTGCTCCGTATTGCGGATCGCCGCGTCCCACGCCCCCTTTGCGCATGACCTCGGCGCTCCACTCGCTGGCCATCACGCGCGCTCCGCTCATGCGCTGCAATTCTGCGATCCCTCCCGCGTGGTCGAAGTGCACATGCGAATTCACGATAACTTTCACGTCCTCGATGCGAAAACCCAGCTCGCGAATGTTGCGCGCAATCAGCTTCGCCGATTCGGGCAAGCCCCCGTCGATCAGCACATGTCCGGTCTCAGATGTGATGAGGATTGAGCTTAAGCCGTGAGGCCCGACGTAGTAGGTGTTGCCGAAGACGCGAAACGGAGCCTGCGGCTGGTTCCATTCCGCACAACTGGGGCACGACGGCGCACTCTGCCCTGCAATCACGCCCGTTGAGGCCACCACGAGCAGGCAGGCGTGCAGCCAGAATCTGAAGTCGCGGAGGGTCACGCCTGCGGACTCGCCCCCTGCATCTTTTCCCACTCGTTCGCGGCTGCCAGGCGCTTCGCGATCGACGGGTGGGAATGGAAAAACCATTCCACCCACTTCGACGGCAGGCGCTCGGCGAGATTTTGCTCCGCCAGCTTGTTCATCGAGGAGATAAATGGCTCAATGCTCGAAATGGACTCGAACGCATACCGGTCTGCCTGCCTCTCGTTATAGCGCGAATAGGCGTTGAGGGCCGGCATGAGGAGAAATGAAAGCACGACCGAAACCAGCGCCAGCAGCGGCAGATTGGCAAAGTCGTGCAGGCCGTCGAAGTCGAACAGGTGGCGATCGATGGCGAAGTGCAGTGCCCAGTTGGCTGCCCAGAAACCAACAAAGGTGACCGCGGCCTGCACGAAAATGCTCTTCAGAATGT
The DNA here is from genome assembly GCA_035266285.1 of Candidatus Sulfotelmatobacter sp. Classification (GTDB taxonomy): domain Bacteria; phylum Acidobacteriota; class Terriglobia; order Terriglobales; family Acidobacteriaceae; genus Sulfotelmatobacter. The sequence continues at coordinate 72,937 of DATFNR010000047.1, read as the reverse complement.
GGCGGTGCACCTGGTGTCCGAGCTCGTGAGCCAGCACCGCTTCAATCTCCTCCGCGGAATAATTGTCGAGCAGCGTGTCGGCGAGAATAATCCGTCGAGTCGCCCCCAGCCCGGTGAGCGCTGCATTCGCTTTTTTGCTTTTCTCGGAAAGCTTCCAGCGATAAACGCCGCGCACGCGCGTACCGGCACGCTCGCTCAGCACCACCAGGCGGCGCCGCAGGTCTTCGTTGTCCAGCGGCTCAAACTTGTAAAAAATGGGGAAAAGCATCACCGGCGCCAGCTGAGCCAGCAGAATGAACAAGCCCATAAACAGCGCCCAGGCCAGCATCCACCAGTGCTGCGGCCACTCCCGGATGGTGTAATACAACAACTCCACGACGATGCTGCCCAGCACCAGTCCCACCAGGAAACCTTTCGCCTCGTCCCAGGCCCAGGATGGAAACCTCTGGTTGGAAAGCTTGTACCTGCGTTCCAGCCGAAATCCGTAGTATTCCAACCCAAGGCCCAGCGCTTTGCTGATCGCAAGCAGCAGTGCGAGATAGACGAAAAGCTGGAGACCGTAGACTTGGGAACCGAACCGAATAGCCACATCGCGCAGCGCGCTCGACCAGCCCGTGACCAGCAGCACTACCAGAAACACGAAGCCCACGACGAAATCCGCAATGTCCAGCCAGCGCCGGATGCGGTTGTAGCGCCGCGCCTCAGGCGTATCGGCCTGAACTGGAGTCTGAACTGGAGTTGGATCGTCGGCCATGATGCCAGTCTTAAGAGTGCTGTGATAGATGCTTACTCAGCAGTATCGCACTGTTGCAGGCCAGAGTTGCGGGATTATTGCAGATTCCAGGGCGCGGGGCGCGGGGTAGAGAGTTAACCGCCGTCTCTCACGAAAGCCTCGCCAGTTTGCAGAAGTTCGTTTACCAGATCTGGAGACGCCGCCTCAGTGTAGAGCCGCAGCAGCGGCTCCGTTCCTGACGCGCGGAACAGCACCCAGGCTTCGGCTCCCTTGTCATGTGTAGGAGCATCGAGAAACAATTTCACTCCGTCGAGGTGTTCTTTCTTGAGCACGCGGTAGCGGCCGAGAGTCTGCGTGGCGTCGGATCGCGCCCGCTGAATCGCGTTCTGCTTAACGTCCTCCGGAATATGCAGGTCGCGCCGCCCGTAGTAGTGCGGACCGTAATCGAGCTGCAGATCGGCAACCAGCTGCCCCAGAGGCTTGCCTTCGTCGGCCATCACGTTGGCCAGGAGCAGGCAGTTGAGTATGCCATCGCGTTCGGGCAGGAAGCGCGAATAGCCGATGCCGCCCGACTCTTCGCCGCCAATCAGAATCTCGCGCTCCATCATCAGATCGGCCGCATATTTGAATCCGATGCAGGTCTCGTGGACTTTGCGACCGTATTTTGTGCTGATGCGATCGATCATGCGCGTCGTATTGAAAGCCCGGGTCACGTCGCCCGGCCATTTCTTGCGTTGCAACAGCCACTGCAGCAAGACGCAGAATATCTTGTGCGCATCGACGAAGCTGCCGTCTTCGGCGGCGGCCCCGATGCGGTCCGCGTCTCCGTCCGTGGCCAAACCGGCATCGCATTTCTCCCGAACCACGGTTTGCTGCAGCAGGGTTGTGTGCGGCTCGATCGGCTCGGGATTGATTCCCGGAAACAGCGGGTTCAGTTCCTGGCGGATGGCCACGTGCTGCACGCCACGCGCGGCAAAGATTCCGCTCAGAACTCCGCGTCCAGACCCGTACATGGCGTCGACGACAAACTTGAATTTCGTTTTTGCGATGAGGTCCATGTCGGCAAAGCGGCAAACGGCGGCTATGTAGTCCTTCTTGAAATCGACTTCCTCCACCGTGGCCTTGTTTCCCTTCGGCGCCGCGCCAGCCGCAAGCTCTTCTTCGATCTTCTTCATGATGGCGGGAGTAGCCGAGCCGCCAAACTTGCCTTTGAACTTCACTCCGTTCCAGTTCCAGGGATTGTGGCTCGACGTGATCATCACTCCGCCGGCTGCGCCCTGCTGCTTCACGGCATAGGAGAGGGCAGGCGTGGGCGTGTAGTCGTTCGCAAGCTTTACAGGAATGCCGGCGTTGGAAATAACTTCTGCCGCTATCTGCGCGAAACGCGGCGACCCAAAGCGCGCGTCGTACGCCACGAACACCCCATGCCTGGGGTCTTCATATTTCGTGACATAGGAAGCAATCGCAGCAGACACGCGGCGCACGTTGTCGAAAGTGAAGTCATCGGCGATGATGCCGCGCCAGCCGTCGGTGCCGAATTTGATTTCTTGGGACATTGGTTCTGAGTTTCCGGTTTCTAGTTTCTAGTTTCTAGTGGACCGGAAAAGCTGAATTCTGGAAACCGGAAGCTGGAAACTGGAAACTACGTAAGTTTGACCAATCTCTTCTCATCCAGATACTTCACGATCTTACCCACATCCTGCGCCTGCTGCCGTGTGGTGATCAGCAAAGCATCAGGAGTTTCCACCACCACCAGATCGCTGACTCCCACCGCAGCCACGAATTTTCCCGGCGCGTGCACGTAGTTCTCGCGCGCATTCAGCAGGAACGTCCCCGCTCCCGTAATCAGATTGCCATCTGGCGGGCTGCTCTTTGCCACCTGATGTTCGTGCAATGCGGTCCACGATCCCAGGTCGTTCCAGCCGAAATCGGCAGGCAGGCAAAAAATATTTCCCGCTTGCTCGCCCTTGGCCGAGCGCGGCTCGAGCACCGCGTAGTCCACGCTGATGTTCTCGCATTTCGGATACAGCCGGCGAAATGTCGCGGCAAACTTGCGAGTCCCGAACGAGGCGGCGATTTCTTCGAGCAACGGTGCGGTCTTCGGCAGATGTTCGCGCAGCGCGTCAGCCAGTGTGCGCGCGCTCCACAAGAACATGCCGCTATTCCAATAGTAGTTCCCGGCGGCGATAAACTCTGCCGCCTCCTTTACGTCGGGCTTTTCGGTGAAGCGCCGCACGCACAGCGCTCCGTCCGCAGACGCGCTCCCAGCCTCGATGTAGCCGTAACCGGTCTCGGGCCGGCTGGGCCGGATGCCGAGCACCACGATATTTGCGCCGGATGCCGCAATCGCAACGCCGCGCTGCAGCGTGTCGCGATAACGTTTCTCGTCGGCGATCACGTGGTCGGAAGGGAACATCCCGATCACCGCGTCGCGATCGTCGCGGAGCAGAAGAAATGCCGCCAGGCCGATGGCGGGAGCGGTGTTCCGCCCAACCGGCTCAGCCAGTACCTGAGGCTTCGGCAGCCGGGGAAGCTGTTTCAAAACCTGGAGGCGCGAGTCTTCGTTGGTGATGATCCAAAAGCGGCGCGCAGGTGCGAGCGGCAGCAGGCGGGCGACCGTCTGCTGAATCATAGTCTGCTTGCCGTCGAGAGCCAGCAGTTGCTTCGCTCGCTTCTTGCGGCTCAGCGGCCAGAAGCGGGTGCCGCGCCCTCCGGCCAGAATTACAGGGTAGAAATTTGAAGTGGTCGGCATCGTGAAAGCAGGATCGAGATTTTGAATTCTGACTTCTGACTTCTGACTTTCCTACATTCTCGTTTCCGGCTCGGGCAGCGCCGCTCCCGGCACGTATGCTCGCAGGAATTCCACCGTCCACTGCGGACGCACCTTGAAATCGGCGACGCAGGCCGGAACGACAACCGCATCCCCTTTGGCTAGCGTCACCGGATTCATGCCCGCGGCTTCGATCGCGGCGCATCCTTCGACCGCCACCAGAATCTGGACCGAACTTCTGCCCGACTCATCGCGCGTCGCCAGCCCGAACGGTTCCTTCGCTTCAAACATATCCACCACGAAGTACGGAGCGGCGACCAAGGGCGCATGCCGGTTCGCGCTACCGCGAATCTGAGAGGGCGCCGCACGAATCACCTTGCCCGAATTCACTTTCTCCTTCACGGCCGCCATGCCGTGCTCCAAATGCAATTCGCGCGGGCGCCCGTAATCATACAAGCGGTAAGTTGTGTCAGACTGCTGCTGGGTCTCGACGATCACCGATCCCGGTCCCAGCGTGTGCACGGTGCCGCCGGCAACGTAAATCATGTCACCGGCATAGACGTTGATCCAATTCAAGAACTCTTCGGCGCGGTTTTGATGAATCGCTTCCTCGAACTGCTTCACGGTTGCGCCTGGCTTCAGTCCCAGCGCGATCTGCGCCCCCAGCTTGGCATGCGCCACATACCAGCATTCGGTTTTGCCCCAGGGCTGGCCTACCCGCAAGGCTTCGACATCGTCGGGGTGTACTTGTACGGAGAGTTTTTCGTGGGGGAACAGAAATTTCAGCAGCAGAGGAAACCGTTTCGCGTCGCGTGCCGCCTCGCCAACGAGTTCCCGCTGATACTGCTCGCTGAGCTCAGCCAGCGTCTTGCCCGCGAGCGGACCGTTCGCAACTTTGCAATTGTCCCCGCTCAGCCACGATTCGCCAATCTTCTCCGCGAACTGGTGATTGGGATAAATTGGCGACAGATCGGTCGTTCCCCACGGGCGCGGGTCAAACCCGGGAAGCATCAGCAATGGATACAAGGTTTCCATCATGACTGCGTAAAACATGACTGCGTAAAAAAAGACCGCTCTTCAACCGAACGGCCTCCTGCCGAACCCAATCATCACATGCACGCAGCGATCTTGCGATCTATGACGCTCCGAAAAATTTCCGCATGCGTTCCAGCCCGCGATCCAGTTCGGCCTTGGACGTCGCATACGACACCCGAATGTGCTCGCCGGTGCCGAAGCCTTCGCCAGGAACGGTGGCTACGTGCGCTTCGCGCAACAATCGCCCGGCCACATCCGATGCCGACTTCAGCCCTCCGCGGCCAAAGAAAGATGAAACGTTGGGATAGCTGTAAAACGCTCCTTCCGGCAGCGTGCAAGTCACGCCCGGGATCGAACGCAACCCCTTGACCACGTGATCGCGCAGCTGGATATATTCGCGCCGCATCTGCTCCACGCACTCCTGCGGTCCCTTCAGTGCAGCCACCGCGGCCTTCTGCGCGATCGACGTCGGGTTCGAGGTCGACTGGCTCTGCAGCTTGGCCATCGCGCTGACCACGGACGCCGGGGCCAGACCATATCCCAAGCGCCAGCCGGTCATGGCGTAGGTTTTCGACAGCGATCCCAGCACCACAAAGCGCTCTTTGTATTCGCGCAGCGCCCCCACGGAAAAATTCTTGCCCGTGTAGTTCAGGTATACATAGCACTCGTCCGACAGCACCCAGATGCCGCGCTGGTGCGCCAGGCGAATCACTTCCGTCATGTCCTCTGGGCTCATGACGGCGCCCGAAGGATTCGACGGCGAGTTCAGAATGATGGCTTTCGTGCGCGGCGTGATCAGCCGCGCGACCATCTCCGCTGTAACGCGGAATCCCTGCGCCTCGTCGGCCTCGAGCAGAACGCAAGTTCCGCCCGCGTAGCGCACAATGTCTTTGAACGAAACCCAGTACGGCACCGGCAGGATAACCTCGTCGCCGTGATCGACCAGGACCTGAACCGCATTGAACAGCGCCTGCTTGCCCCCGGCTGAAGCGATCACTTCCTCGCGACGATAGTCGGAATCGAAATCAACGGCATGACGGTGCGCGATGGCGTCGCGCAATTCGGCCGTGCCCGGAACCGCCGTGTATTTCGTGAAGTTGCTCTGGATCGCGGCAATAGCCGCGTCTTTGATGTGCTGCGGCGTGGCAAAGTGCGGCTCGCCCGCGCCGAAGTCGACCACGTCGATCCCCTGCGAACGCAGCTTGTCGGCTTCTGCCACGACCGCCATCGTGGCCGAAGGCTCGATACGGTTGATCCGGTCAGTGAGTCGCAACGCTTCCATGGTTTCCGTAGTAGAGCCGGCGCTGGTCATGCCTTCCTCTTCCTTTTCCGGGGGACTTCCATCACATGCGCATCTTGCAGCTTGTACGCGGGTTCGATTTTCTCGCGCAGCTTCTGTTCCACTAATTCAGGGACGAGTCCCTTCACCGGCCCTCCTAACTGCGCCACCTCGCGCACCAGCCGCGAGCTCACGTATGAATACTTGTCGGCGGGCATCATGAACACCGTCTCCAGCGTGGGTTCGAGCTTGCGGTTCAACAGCGCCATCTGCAACTCGTATTCGTAGTCGCTGATCGCGCGGATGCCGCGCAACACGCACATGGCGTCAATCGACTTCGCGTACTCGACCATCAGCCCGTCAAAGGTGTCGATGCGCACGTTGCTGAGATCGGCGGTCAGTTCGCGCAGCATGTCGGCGCGCTCGGCCACGCTGAACATCGGACTCTTCTCCGAGTTGCGCAGGATCGCCACCACCAGCTCCTCAAAAATCTTGCTGCCCCGCTGAATCAAATCGAGGTGCCCGTTGGTCGGCGGATCGAACGAACCGGGATAGATGGCGCGGCCTTTATTCAATCGTCCTCACGGGATAGCTCGTGGATATGCAAATCAGCGCAACAGCGGACAAAGAGGATTTTATGCGGGTGGGAGCGGGAATGGCAATCAGGGAATGCGGAATGCGGTCTCTGGGTCTTCAGTGGGCCCTCTAGAGGTTGTCATCATCCAAAGCTTGTCATCATCCAAAGGTTGGTCACCATCAAAAGGTTGTCACCATCAAAAAATTGTCATCCCGAGCGTAGCGAGGGACCTGGGTTCCTGCTGGAGCCGGCAGGGATGCAGGTGCCCGGCGAAAACCTAGGTCCCTCGCTCCGCTCGGGATGACAGGACTTAGCGGGGCGAAGTGCAGGAGAAAGCTTCCAGGGGAAACAGGGCGAGGCTATGCCGTCTTCGGCACAAACCGAAACGTCTGCGGCTGATCCCACTCCCGCGACAAGTCGTCCCACTTCGGATTCACGGTCTCAATCAGCGCAACTCGCTTCGCCCGCGTCCAAGCCTTGATCTGCTTTTCGCGTTCGATCGCATTGCGCACGTCCTCGAAGGTTTCGAAATAGACCAGTCGCGTGATGTTGTATTTCGCAGCGAAACCCGGGGTGAGCTTCAGCTTGTGTTCCCGCACTCGTCGGCGAATGCTGTTCGTTATCCCCGTGTAGAGCGTCTTCGAAGGGTTCGACATGATGTAAACGAAATAGCGACGCTCTTGGTGCACGATGACCTCCGAAAAACCTGTCATCCCGAGCGTAGCGAGGGACCTCGGTTTCTGCCGCCACCAAACGTAAGTGATGGCGCACGCAACAACCCAGGTCCCTCGCACCGCCGGGATGACAATCGTCGCAACAGCCGCAATCCAGCTAACGCCGTGCCGCCACAATCGGAGCCTTCACCGCTTCGGGCATGGTTGTTACTTTGGCCCCAGGAGCTGGCTGAGCGGGCGCCGCGGCCGGTTGCGCGGGTGCCGCAATCAATCCCATGGTCTTGCGCACCTCGACGTCGAGCTTGGCCATCACGTCCTTATTGTCTTTGAGGAATTGGCGGGCGTTCTCGCGCCCCTGGCCGATGCGCTCGCCCTTGTAGCTGAACCACGAGCCGGACTTCTCGACCAGATTGTTGTTCACCGCGATGTCGAGCAAATCGCCCTCGCGCGAAATGCCTTCGCCATAGAGGATGTCGAACTCGGCCTCGCGAAAGGGCGCCGCGACCTTGTTCTTTACTACCTTGACCTTCGTCCGCGAGCCGGTGACCACGTCACCTTCCTTGATGGCCGCGATCCGTCGAATATCCACGCGCACCGACGAATAAAACTTCAGCGCGCGCCCGCCGGTCGTCGTCTCCGGATTGCCGAACATCACGCCAATCTTTTCGCGAATCTGGTTGATGAAAATCAGGCACGTCCTCGACTTGGAAACCGTCCCGGTCAGCTTGCGCAGCGCCTGTGACATCAGCCGCGCCTGCAGCCCCATGTGGCTGTCGCCCATCTCGCCGTCGAGTTCGGCCTTGGGCACCAGCGCCGCGACCGAATCGACCACCAGCACGTCAATCGCATTCGAGCGCACCAGCGCTTCCGTGATTTCGAGCGCCTGCTCGCCGTAGTCGGGCTGCGAGACCAGCAGGTTGTCGACATCCACGCCCAGTCTCTTGGCGTAGGCAGGATCGAGCGCGTGCTCGGCGTCGACGAACGCGGCCATGCCGCCGGTCTTCTGCGCTTCGGCGATCACCTGCAGCGTGATGGTAGTTTTGCCCGAGGATTCCGGCCCGAAGACCTCCACCACGCGTCCGCGAGGAAATCCGCCCACGCCCAGGGCGGCGTCAAACGAGATCGACCCGGTCGAGATGATCGCGATCGGCACGATGGCTTCTTTCGAACCCAGCCGCATGATCGAGCCCTTGCCGAACTGCTTTTCAATTTGCGATACCGCCAGTTCAATCGCCTTGCCCCGCTCGTCCGCCATGATTGGCTCCTTGTAAGACTGGCTCCTTCGCAGGAGTGCGAAATGAATCTGGCCGGATTATACATATATAATGAAGCGAAGAAAAGGCGAATCAAGAAGATTACGGTGGAAATCGTCCCGAAACGGGCGGGAAATGTGTGGCGCGGGCACTCCTGCCCGCGAAATGTTGGTATTGGAAGGTTAAAAGACGTATCCGTTCTGAACTATGGAGAACCGCTGGGCCCTGCGGCATTGCTGGCAATTGGCTTTCGCGGGCAGGAGTGCCCGCGCCACACAAGCTATCTTTGCAGCAAATCCACCGGCGCCGTCACATCGTGCACGCGGAAATATTTGGCCAGCGCCGGATACTTCCGCGCCACCGCCTCGTACATCGCGTAGGCGACATTGCGATACGACACGTGCCCCGCCGGCGTGGTGCGCAGTTCTGAAATATAGACCACCTCGGCAAAGTCCATCTTGAACAGCGCCCGCTTCTTGAACGCCAGGGGGATCGCATACTGCGAATTCTCTTCGGCTTCCGGCTCCCGGCGTCCGGCTAAATTCTCCACCGCTGTCCGTGCCCGCCGCATCGCCGCATCAAATCGGCCGCGCACGCCCGCATCTTCCAGGTCCATCAGCATCTCGTAGCCGTGCTGCGTGGTGAATCGCTGCATCACCTGAATACAGCGCCGGTGCCGATGCATGTCGCGGAAGCCTCCGGTGTCCATGAGGATGTCGAAGCGGAACTGCTGCCCGGCGCGGAAACCGCGCAGCATCTCGTCGTGCTTGCCGCGATGGCGCAGCCCCAGATCGATGATCTCGCGCCGCCGCCGCTCGCCCGCCACCTGCACCGCCTGCCGAATCTGCCGGTAGGAGTGATGGCTGTGCTCATACAACAACGTGGTCGCGATTTCCACTTCCAGCGGCTCTTCGTCGAGCAAATCCACGATCGCCTTTGACGGCGCCAGCTGCTCGTGCGCCATCAATTCCTGCGCAGCCTGCCGCAACTCGCGCCGCGTGGCCATCTCATACGCATTCGGGTCAGCGTACTTCACCAAAGTCGGCGCCACCCGCACCTCGCGCAGCAATTCCTGCTCGGCCCGCGCTCCCAGCTCCGGATTCACCGCCCGAATCTGCTCGACCAGATCGCGCAGCGATTCGCCGTTGACGTTGTAAGCCGCGCCAGTCGCGGCTTTCTTCAGCGACTCGCCCAGCTGCCGCACTTCCTTATGCGTATGCGACAGCAGGTGCGCCACCTGCATCTCCAGCGTGCGCGCGTTGACGATCTCACCCAGCGACGTGTTCGTGGCCAGTGGCAGCAGGTAGCGCGTGATGTCGAACGCCCGCGCCTTCAACGTGCGCTCATACGCTTCCTGCTTCATGTCAGCGGGCCTGGCAGTGATGCTGATCAGATACTGCGTCATGTGCGCTGACAGCGCTTCGTACTCGGCGAACAAGAAGTCGAGCGTTTCGCGATAGAGCCTGCGCGCTTCGTCGTCGGCCCCGAAATCGGGCGTGTAGTAGCCGCTCTTCTTGAAATCCTGATAGCGGGTCGACCGCTCCTGGCCATCCCAGCGCTGCTCGTCAGCCACTTCAATCGCCGCCAGAATTGAGAGCCGTTCGACCGCCAGCGCAATGTGCGCTAGGTCCGCGATCGAGCGATGCCCGTACTGAAAGTAAAACGTGTTGAGAAACTTCTCCGCCTTCTGCGAGCTGATCTCGCGCAGAGACTCCTTCATCGACAGCGCCGACCGCGAATACTTGGCCATGGCGTAAGCCTGGATTTCCGGCTCGACGCCGAACACCGCAAAGACTTCGGTCGAAGGCTCGGCTTGTGTGGCGCGGACACTCTTGTCCGCGTTCGCCGCTGCCGTCTCGTCTGACGCCGTACTTTCCGCGGCCGACGCCCGCTGCGTCGAGCGATGGCCTGGCCCGTTGGAAATAGGAACGACATCGGCGGATTTCTTGTCGGAAGGCTCAGGCATGGGCGTTACATTGTTCGGCACGGTCTGTGGCATGAGTGTTCGAATGTTACGCGCCGCGTTTGTGGATTGGCAATTGTGATTGTAGACATCAGCGGCAGAGCGATGTCGAGCTTCGCTCGACCGGACTCCCGAGGGCGGCTGTCCCTACATTTTTGAGCTCAATCCCCTATAATTCGGCGTTCCAAGATCAGTGAACAGGATCATTGCAAAGAAACCAACCGGGAGAACTCAATGTCCCTTTCAGGACGAGTGGCGCTGGTGACTGGAGCCTCGCAAGGAATCGGACGCACTTGCGCGCTCCGCCTCGCCAAAGACGGCGCATCCGTGGCCGCTGCCGCGCGCAATCAGGAAAAGCTGAACGAACTGGTCGCTGAAATCACCGCCGCAGGAGGCAAAGCAGCCGCATTCGCGCTCGACGTTGCCGATGAAGAACAAGTCAAATCCACCGTCAAGGCCGCCATCGCGCAATTCGGCAAGGTCGACATCCTGGTCAACAACGCCGGCATTACTCGCGATCAACTGGTTATGCGCATGAAGCGCGCCGACTGGGACGCCGTGCTGCAGACCAACCTCACCTCGGCCTATCTCTGCATTCAGCAGGTCATCGGCTCCATGCTCAAGCAGCGCTGGGGACGCATCATCAACATCACCAGCGTGTTCGGGCAGATGGGCCAGGCGGGGCAGGCAAACTATGCAGCTTCCAAAGCCGGGCTGATCGGACTCACCATGGCCATCGCCCGCGAAGTCGGCTCGCGCAATATTACCTGCAACGCCGTCGCGCCGGGGTTCATCGAAACCGCCATGACAGCCGGGTTGGGAGATGAGTTCAAGCAGAATGCGGTGAAGCAGATTCCGCTGGGCCGCGTCGGATTGCCGGAGGACGTGGCGGCGGCCGTGGCATTTCTGGCTTCTGACAATGCTTCCTACATCACAGGCCACGTGCTGAATGTGAACGGCGGCATGTTGATGGGATAGTTCAAAATCTCAACCACAGAGGGCACGGAAGGCACAGAGGAAATGAAAGCCAAACGACTATTCCTCCGGGTTACCCTGTGCCCTCTGTGTCCTCCGTGGTAAAGGCTTTTCATGACTGCAGTCGGACCCGAACGGCAGTCCAAAGGACGAAATCATCATGAACCGAACTCTTGCGATCGCACTCCTAACTCTGCTGACAACGGTCGCGGCCCTCGCCGCCGACAGCAAAACCGTTTCCTACAAGAGCGGCGACGAAACCGTGCAGGGCGTGCTCTATACGCCCTCGGGTAAAGGGCCTTTCCCGGCGCTCATCGTCATTCATGAATGGTGGGGCTTGAACGATTGGGTCAAGGAGCAAGCCTCGAAGCTCGCCGACCAGGGCTACGTTGCGCTCGCCGTCGATCTGTATCGCGGCAAGGTCGCCACTACGCCGGAGATGGCGCATGAAATCATGCGCGGAGTCCCCGAAGACCGCGCCCAGCGCGACCTTCACGCGGCATTCGAATTTCTCGCCTCGCAGCCTGACGTCAAGAAAGACCGCATCGGTTCGATCGGCTGGTGCATGGGGGGAGGCTATTCGCTCGACGTGGCGCTGCAGGAGCCCGCGCTGGCCGCGACCGTCATCAACTACGGCCACCTCGCCACCGATACCGACGCGATGAAGAAAATCAACGCTCCGATCCTGGGCCTGTTCGGCGCGCAGGACCAGGGCATCCCTCCCGACGACGTTCACAAATTTGAGCAGACGATGAAACAGCTGGGTAAGAAAATTGACGTCAAGATCTACGACGACGCCGGCCACGCCTTCGAAAATCCACACAACGAAAAAGGATACCGCGCCGAGGATGCCGCCGATGCATGGAAGCGTACAGTCGATTTCCTGGCCATGGCGTTGCAGAAATAAACGGCGCACTTCCTCGCCCCCACCCGAAACGCCTGCTGGAAGCGGCTTTTCAGCTTGACTCGTTACTTATACATTGTGCAAGCTCTCATGCCATGGCGGCCTGCCTGCGGCTTGATGTCGCACAAACGCGGCATGGCACCATCGTTCCGCGTATGGCACAAATTTCCCTCTTGCCAGAAGATACCGATGTGGTTAACATTGCCCATCCTGAAATGCTCCCTACCATGAACATCGGCGAGACCATCCGCAACTACCGCCTGCAGAAGGGCATGTCCCAGGGCGACATCGAAAAGCGAACCGGTCTGCTGCGCTGCTACCTCTCGCGCGTCGAGAACGGCCACACCATCCCGTCTCTCGATACGCTCTCGAAAATCGCCGGCGCCATGGAACTGCCGCTGTCGCAGTTCTTCTCCGAGCCCGGCCACAGCAACGGCTCCAAGGGGCTGCCCCAACTCTCCGACGACGAAGTCCGCTTCCTGAGCCAGATTCGCCGCTACGCCACCAACCTCAACGACAGCGACCGCAAGCTGGTGCTGGCCATGGTGAAGAAGATGGCGTCGAATTCGAAGTAGTCGCGAGTCCTGAGTCGCGAGTTCCGAGTCGCCTCACGATAAAGTAACCTTGCCGGCCTCGTGTGCTTTTCGCAAAACGGTGCTTGCACACTAGGTTTTGCTCATAGCTCGGGACTCACAGCTCGCGGCTCCCCTTACTTTCGTACCATGCCCCTTTGTGACCCGCCGGTACCTCGCCACCCCTGTCTCTAACTCACTAAACTATCTACGGAGACGCTTGTGACCCTCGACGAGGAATTGAACGTACTCGACACGCAACTGCGCCGCTTGAAGATCGAGTACGAGATTTTCTTCAACAACCCGACCAAGAAGCCGCCCACCGACATCGAGTGGAAGGTGCTGGCCCTGCTGCGCAAGTTCTCCGATGGTGGCCGCATGAGCTTCTCGCAGCGCTACCGCTACAACGAAATGGCGCAGCGCTATGCCATCTACAGCGATCTATGGCGCAAGAAATCACGCATCCGCGAGGAAGGCTACCGTCGCCCGCAGGATGCGATTCTTTCCGTGCAGGGAGTCCGGGTGGCGGAGGACGAGCACAAGGCGCACCATCATCCCGTCTACGGGGTCGGCCACGCCACACAGGCCGCCCACGGCGCGACTGCTACCGGCGCTTCGTCTCCGCATTTCACCCTGCATGGCGTGGACAAAGCTGAGCGGGAACAGGTCGAGCGCCTCTACAACACCCTCGTCGCGGCCAAAAAGAAGGCGGGCGAGAACGTCAGCGGCGGCATCGATTCCTTCATCACCTTCGTGCAAAAAAAGACCGAGGAGATTCGCAAGCAGTACCACTGCCAGGACGTCGAATATTCCGTCGAACTCACCGACGGCCACGTTAAGCTGAAAGCCAAAGCGAAGACGTAGGCGCGATTGACGTCGAACTGGAAAAATCTCATGAGGCTCGCGCGACGAATTCTGCCCACGATAGTCGTCACTCTCGTGGTCATTTTCGTGGCCGTGCGCTGGATTGGCCCGGTCGCGCTTTCTTTTTATGAAGCCAGGAAAGTTCCTTCAGTCGCCAGGATCGTGCCGACTGCTCTGAAGGACCCCTCTATCTCACAAGCGCCCGGAATGAAGTTGTCGTACGTCGGCTACGAATTTAAGGTTCCGTGGAGCGATCTCGACGAAGCCAAGATCGCACTTTCTCCCAAAGACAAGCCCGAGAAAACACGGGCCGTGCTCGCTTTCCGCTCTGGGCTGCGCCTTATGGTGACCGCCGTCCCGCCCCGGGAATTTGCCGGCGAGTTTGCCGGAGAGGACTTCAAGATGTCCCCGGCACAGATGGAAGCCGTCTTCGGGCGTGGAGCGGCAACCTCTGACTACACCTTCGTCAGGAATGTGTACGAATTCACCCCAGCCAAAATGCATTATTGGGCGCTTTCCGACGGAGTTCACTACCGCGAGCAAATATTGCTGATGATTAAGTCGATCATGCCGGTGAAAGCCGCTGAAACCGGAATCTTCTACGTGCAGAACCAGGACTACAAGGGATTCCAGCAAGGTGATCCTGCAGTCCGAAAGGACAATCTTGTTCTGGACCTCTACTCCGGCGACAACCACTGCGAGATCATCTTTTTGCAAAAGGACTATCACGACGCCGCGGGCGTCACTCAAGCCGAGATCAATCGGATCATCCAGTCCCTGCATCGAACCGCCACTGGTGACGTGGCTCGGGCGGCAAATTAGAACGACTGGCACACCCGCCTGCCAGTTCCGCCGCCAATCCCTGCTAAAATTTCTGGTCAACTTCCTGACCGATAGCCCATGCCCCAAATCCGCCGCGCCATTCTCAGCGTTACCGACAAGACCGGGCTCGCCGGCTTCGCCCGCAAGCTCTCAGCCCTCGGCATCGAACTCATCTCCACCGGAGGCACCGCCAAACTGCTGCGTGACTCCGGCATCGCTGTTAAAGACATCTCCGAGCTGACCGGATTCCCCGAAATGCTCGACGGCCGCGTCAAGACGCTGCACCCCAAAGTGCACGGCGGTATTCTCCATCGCCGCGACGATCCCAAGCACGTGGCCGCTGTGGCCGAGCACGGCATTGCTCCCATCGACATGGTCGTAGTAAATCTCTACGCCTTTGAAAAAACCGCAGCCCAACCCGGAGCCGCCTTCGACGAACTAATCGAGAACATCGACATTGGCGGCCCATCCATGATCCGCTCCGCCGCCAAGAATTTTCGCGATGTCGCCATCGTCACCTCGCCCGGCGACTATGATGCCATCGCATCTGAACTCACGCGGGAAAACGGAAGCCTCTCCCTGGCCACAAAATGGCGCCTCGCCCAAAAGGCCTTCGCCACCACGGCCGCCTACGATTCCGCCATCGCCTCCACTCTGGAGCGCATTCCTCCCGACACGTTCCAGTTGCCGCCCGAGACCGGTGCATTCCCACCCACGCTGCGCTTCGAGTTCCACAAAAACCTCGACCTGCGTTACGGCGAGAATCCCCACCAGAAGGCCGCCATGTACTCCGACGGCTCCAGTACAGGTGTAGCCAACGCCCGCCAGTTGCAGGGCAAGGAGTTGTCGTACAACAACATCGTCGATCTGCAGGCCGCCTGGGACCTGGCCCGCGAATTTGAGGATCCATTTGTCGCCATCATCAAGCACACCAACCCCTGCGGCGCCGCCACCGGAAAAACGCTGGCCGAGGCCTACAAGCGCGCTCTGGAATGCGATCCCGTCTCAGCTTTCGGCGGCGTAATCGGCGTGAATCGTTCCCTCGACGGAGAAGCCGCGGAAGAGATGCACAAGCTTTTTCTGGAAGTGATTGCCGCTCCCGCCTTTGACGAGGCCGCGAAAACCACCCTTGCCTCCAAGAAGAACCTGCGCCTCGTGGAAGTGAACGACCCACGTAGCCCCGGACGCATTCGTCCGGGGATGCTCGCTCCGCTCGCGGGGCGGACCAATGCGTCCGCCCCTACGCAGCATGAGTGGGTGTTGAAAAAAATTTCCGGAGGCATGCTCGTGCAGGACGCCGACATCCGTCCCTTGCAGGACGCCGATCTCAAAGTCGTCACCAGGCGTCCGCCCACGCGGGAAGAGACCCGCGCGCTGCTGTTCGCCTGGAAGGTCTGCAAGCACGTGAAGTCCAACGCCATCGTCTATGCGCGCGACGGACAGACCGTCGGCGTGGGCGCGGGACAGATGAGCCGCGTCGACGCGGCCAAGTTCGGCGCCATGAAAGCTCAGTTGCCGCTGAAGGGCACCGTGGCCGCCTCCGACGCCTTCTTCCCCTTTCCCGACGGAGTGGAAGAGATCGCCAAGGCCGGCTCTACGGCCATCATCCAGCCCGGGGGCTCGCAGCGCGATCCCGAAGTAATCGAAGCTGCCGACCGGCATGGTCTGGCCATGATTTTTACGGGAGTCAGGCACTTCCGGCACTGAAACAAATCAATTGCCGATTGCCGATTGCCAAGTGTCGATTGATCGTTATGTTGGGATTCCTGGTCTGACGGTCTGGCCTAGAACCTGAAACCAAAGGATTTCCAATCGGCAATCGAAGATCGGCAATCGAAAATTCCTGTGGTCCCTGACCTTCCGGTTTAACCGTACGCCCGGCTATCGGCACGCTTTTTCCCCCAATCCGGGGGCGATCGGGTTAGAATAAGGGCACCTTTCCCCCGGCGGTTGTGCATCCAAAGAGCTAAGGGTTCAGGAACGCGCTCCAGCGCAATTAGGTCAGCATGAATTCAATTTTTCGTCTTTTTTTGGTGATTTCCGTGGCCGCCGGCGCCGCGCTCGGCCAAGCCAGCCAGCCAGCAGCTTCAGAACCTCTCTCGGATGCCAAGCCCGCGCCGCGCAAGGCCGATCTCGCGGGTGCCTATTACCACTACACCTTGGCGCACTATTACGAAGAGATGGTCACAGCCTATGGCCGCAGCGACATGGCCAACAAGGCCATTGACGAGTATCGCCTGGCCATTGAGGCCGACCCGGCGGCGGAGTTCCTGACCTCCGGCCTGGCCGAGTTTTATGTAAAGACCGGCCGCATCCGCGACGCCGTGCTGGAAGCTCAGGACATCATCAAGCGCGACCCCAAGAATCTGGAGGCGCACAAGCTTCTAGGCCGCATCTATCTCCGTTCTCTGGGCGATATGCCGGGGGGCAACGGCTCCGACAACGTGCTCAAGCTGGCCATCGACCAGTATGAGCAAATTGTGAAGCTCGAGCCCGACAGCGTCGACGATCACCTCCTTCTCGGCCGCCTCTACCGCCTCAACAACGATATGCAGAAGTCGGAGAGCGAGTTGAAGACTGCGGTCAAGCTCGATCCCAGCTCGGAGGAAGCGGTTACAACGCTGGCCATCCTCTACACCGATGAAGGCGACACTTCTCACGCCCTGCAGGTACTCAGTTCGGTGCCGGACTCCGGACGGTCGGCCAAGCTGTACTCGGCACTGGGCGCAGCATACGAGCAGCGCAAGGACTTCAAGAGCGCCATTGACGCCTACCGCCATGCCGTCGTGCTGGATCGCGACAATCTCGACGCCATTCGCGGCCTCGCCGAAAACCTGCTGAACGATGGCCAGACCGAGGCTGCTCTGGAGCAATTCAAAGTCATTGCCGACGCCAATCCGGAAGACGCGCAAACTTACCTCCGCATCGCTGAAATCTACCGCCGCCAGGGTAAATACGATGTCGCGCTCGAGAACCTGAAAAAAGCCGACACCATGGTCCCGGATTCGCTCGAAGTGCCTTACAACATGGCTGCCGTCTACCAGTCTCAGGGCCGCTATGACGATGCCATCAAGCTGTTGCAGGATCTGCTGAAGAAAACCGAGAAGACTGAAACCGCTTCCAGCCAGGCGGATCGCAACAATCGCGCCATCTTCATTGAGCGCCTGGGAATGATTTACCGCGAACAGGAGAACTACAGCGCCGCGGTCGACACCTTCCGCAAGATGCTGCCCCTGGGCGAGGAAAACGCCCGCTCCGGCTATCAGGAAATCATTGACACCTACCGCGAGTCCAAGCAGTGGCCGCAGGCCACCGCTGCCGCCAAAGAAGCCGTGCAGAAACTGCCCGACGACCGCGACCTGCGCATGGTGCTCGACGCGCAACTGGCTGATACCGGTGACGTCGACAAGTCCATCGCCGATGTGCGCTCTTACCTGAAGGGCGGCCCCGAGGACCGCGAGGTCTATATCCGCCTCAGCATCATGGACGCGCGCGCCAAGCGCTGGAAAGAAGCGGAGGACACCCTCGCCCAGGCTGAGAAGCTCTCCACCAAGGCCGATGAGAAAGCGTACGTTTTCTTCCTGCGGGGCGACCTTTACCAGCGCCAGAAGATGTATGACCAGGCCGACGCCGAATTTCGGAAAGTGCTGGCGCTGGTCTCGCCCACCGATCCGCAGAGCGCCGCGACCCTCAACTACCTCGGCTATATGAACGCCGACCGCGGCGTCAAACTCGACGAGTCGCTCAATTTCGTCAAGCAGGCGCTCGTTCTCGAACCCAACAATGGCGCATACCTGGACTCGCTGGGCTGGGTTTACTTCAAGCTGGGCAAGTATGACCTGGCGGAAGAAAACCTGAACAAGGCGGCGGTGCATATGAGCTCGGACCCGACTGTGCAGGAGCACCTCGGCGACCTTTACCAGAAAACCGGCCGGCTGAAACTCGCCGCCGTTCACTGGGAGCGCGCGGTTGCGGAGTGGAACAAGACGGTTCCCGCTGAAGTCGATACCGATGCCTTCGCCAAAGTGCAGGGAGAACTCGACGCTGCCAAAGTGAAGCTGGCGAAGCAAGACTCGGAAAAGCAGCAGCAGTAGCAAGTATCGCGCTGCGAGCCTGAGCCCATGCGCAGAGAAGAACCCCTGCTGCGCAGGTAACGAAGAATCAAGCCCCGCTGGCCCCCTTGCGCTTCTCCAGCGCCGCGTAGATCGCCGGATCGGTGCAAACCTCGTAATACTTCCGCTCGGTCCATCCCGTGACCGAGAAATCCGTTGGATCAATGCGCGGAATGCGGCTCTCGCGCACCACGATCTTGCGGAAAATGTCGTGATCGACGGGCACAGTCGCGGTGAACAGCCGGTACTCGCCGCGATCCGACGATGCCAGCGGCGCCGGAAGCCGCACCTTCAACGGCTCCAGGGTAATTTCCTGCTTCAGTTGGCGGAACGCCGCTTCGTTCATGCGAATGCCGCCCAGGTTGAAGCTCAGGACCACGTCTTCCGGATT
Source organism: Candidatus Sulfotelmatobacter sp. (assembly GCA_035266285.1). Classification (GTDB taxonomy): domain Bacteria; phylum Acidobacteriota; class Terriglobia; order Terriglobales; family Acidobacteriaceae; genus Sulfotelmatobacter. Next base: position 54,013 of record DATFNR010000047.1, on the reverse strand, counting down.
TCCATTTTCATCCACTTCTGCCGCCTGAAACGCATACACATGAAACGGGCCGCCCATCGGCTCCATCACCTTGCGCGCCCGCTTGTTGCACGACGACATGCGGTCGCTCTCGTTCAGCGCCTCCGAAATCATGATCTGATGCTCGCCATCCATCAGGTACAGCGGCGCCGACTCCTGCAGCGTGATGCCCACGCCCAGTTCCAGTTGCGGCATCGCCGACCGCTGCATCAGCTCGTTATATCCGCGCACAATCTCGATCACTTCCCGCGCCAGCACGCACATCCGGCTCACCGACAGCCCGGGCTCGCCCTCGCGCTCCAGAATCGCCAGAATGATGGCGTCGCCTTCCAGAAATACTTTCTTGGCGCCGTATTTTTCCAGCAGCTTGTTCACCGGATCGTAGAAATTCAGGCTGAAATACGACGCCGGATTCAGCCCTTTCTCCATCATCGTGCGCGTCAGCCGCGTCGAGTCGCGCACATCGGCCTTGAGCACCACATGGCGCAGCACCCGCTCCGCATCCGTCTGCCCCTGCTCCTCAGGCAATAAGAATTCGTACAGCGTCCCGTTGACCCGCGAAAGCTCCTGCAAGCGCTGGTTGGTCGACAGATTTACGGAGTCGAGCGCGGTGTTCAGAACCTCCAGCCGGCGCAGGTCGCGATGATAGTGAAAAAAATCTCCCAGGAAGCGCGCTGCGACTTTGGCCCGCTCCGCCCCGCGGCAGCTCGCCACCTTGGCCACGGCGGCGTACAAACTGTTCGGCGTCAGCTTGCCGCCCTCCTGGATCATGCGCTCCACCCGGTCGCACTCGGTGCGGTCGATCAGCGCATTCTTCAGCTGCTGCGGATTGATGCGCGGCGCATACTCGCTGAGCAGCGGCACCACGTGGTACGAAGCGATCACGTTCTCCATGACGCGCTCGTCTTCCAGCAGCCGCACCCAGGCCGCCAGCCGCTCCTGCTGCGCCAGGCCTTCGTCGGAATCCTCCGGCGTGCCCGTGCCCACCAGCAGACGCGCGTTTTCCCGGACATTCATCCAGGCGTCGATGGTCTCGGCGGTCGTTTCTTCGCCGTATAGCGTGCGGAGAAACCCGGAGACGATTTCCCGCAAGCGCCCGTAGCGGTCCGGGTCGCGGTCCCAATTCCCCAGCATCACGTACTGCTCGGCGCAGAGAAAGTCATCGCGCCCGTCTTCGGACAACAGCAGCCGGTTCAGGAACAACGGATAGGTAAAATACGCGCCCGCGCTGGTTTCTTCGCCGAACAGCGACCGCCGCGTGCGCGCCAGCGTGCTTTTCTCGACCTCGCGCAGGGTTTCGAAAATATCCTGCCCCGTCTTGCGCAGGATGATTTTCTTCCGCACCTGAAAGGTCGCCACGCGCTCGCGGTATTCATGCGCCTTCGACTGCCGCATGTTGTCGTAGCTCTTCAGCATGACCCGGCAGCGCTCCACCACCTGCGAGAACTGCTGGTTCATCTCCGTGCGCAGGAATTTCGTCACCGCCAGCCGCGCCAGCACATCCACGCCCAGCTTGTACTCCTTTTTGGCGCGATTGAGCGACGCCACCAGCAACTCGGTCAGCAGGGATTTCCAGTCGTTGGGATCGGCCTTCGGCTTCGCTTGTCTGCCCGCCAGATTGCGCATCCAGGAAGGGCCCTGGCTCACGATCGGAGCCTCGGCCGAGAGGAGACCATCGAGATCGCCGTGCCGGGCGATCATCCGCGCAATGTGTGCCCGGGCGACCTCGGTGAAGCGCGGGCTCAGCACTACGTCGTGCCGCAGGTTATCGACCCCGACCGCCAGCCCTTCCAGCGAAATCAGCGGCGTCGACGCAGCCAGGCTCGGCAGCGCAGGCTTGTCCGGCGCTCCGCCCAACCGAAAGATAGGAATTCTCGGCATCCCAGGCAGGTGTTATTTCGGAAGTTGCTGATTACACAACTACATATCGAGGCTAGCACGCGCGGCGGGAGGGCTAAAGTTACCTAGGTTACCGGCCTCATACGACTTGCGGGACGGGCGAGGTGGGCCGAGGCTGGCCATCCCCTGAAAATAAACGAAGTGCCAGAACAGGAACCTGGTGATGGCTACTGCGACAACCCTACGCGGCGCAACAGGTCTTGAAAGCGTGGGTCGCCGCGCAAGGGATCGAACATCGGATCCACCTTGAGGGACGCGAGCATGTTGGAGTGCTCGGAGTACGCCTTTTCCAGCACGGCCAGCGCTTGATCCTTGCGGCCCGTGGCGGCATAGGCACGGAAGAGCGCTTCCGGCAGGTCTGCGCGCGATTGACTGGCGTAGCTTTCGACCTGCGCTACAGCTTTCTCGGCCTCGGCCGTTCGACCCCATCGGCCGTAGAGTTGGGCTCTCGCTACCCAGACCCACAGCGGGTCTGATGACCCATACCCGCCCTCGATTTCATCCTGAGCTTGGCTGAACTTGCCTAGCTGCAGGTAGGAATAGATCAGGAATGAGCGGGCATGGTTAGAGCTCGGGTCCATGTCGAGCAAGGCGCGATCGTGCAAGATCGCACGATCGTAGTCCCGCGAGAGGTACAGGAGGCTCACGTAGTCGCTGGCGATGATTAAAGACATTGGATCGAGTTGGCGCGCCCGCTCGCTCTCAGCGAAAGCTTCGTCGAAGCGCCCTTGCCAGCCAAGGCACTCGGCGTACCACTGGTGGGCGGTTGGATATTCCGGATCCAGCTGGATGGCTCGTTGAAATTCTTTCTCCGCCGTTCGCCAGTCATAGTCATAGTTCTCGGCGATCAGTGCCAGCGACGCGTGGGCTTCGGCCAGGGTTCCGTCGATTTTGAGGGCGTTCAGCGCCGCTGTTCGCGCTTTCCTCATGAACTCGTTTTGAGGAGCGATATGCCACGTGCTCATCAAGCCAAACGTATCGGCTAGGCCGGCGTAGGCCCGGGCATAGTTCGGATCCCTGTCGATAGCCTGCTGGAAGTATTCAGCAGCCCGCTGGAACCCTTCCCCTGACCTCTTGTTCCAGAAATAGCGGCCCCTGAGATAGAGATCGTAGGCTTCGGATGATCTGGTGGAAGCAGCCGCTTGCCGGCTTCGGCCAGTCGTAGACCGAGGCGCGCCCAGCACCAGCTCAATTTCGTCCGCGATTTCCTGCGTGACCTCCTGCTGCAGCGCCAATACGTCACTTACTTCGCGGTCGTAGGTGCGCGCCCAGAGATGGGTCTGGTCTTTCACCTGAATCAACTGCGCCGTAACCCGCAAGTGTCCGGCATCGCGCTGGACACTTCCTTCCAGCACATATTGCGCCCCCAGTTCCCGCCCCACCTGATCCAGAGCTTTGGGGTTGTGTTTGTACAGCATGACCGACGTGCGGCCGATCACTCCCAGATGTTGCGGATCGAGTCCCCCAAGCGCGGTGATCATCTCCTCGGTAATTCCGTCGCTGAAGTACTCCTGTCCCGCGTCGCCCGTGAGATTTTCAAAGGGCAGCACAGCCAGTATCTGCCGCTTGGCAGATAAAGATGGCCGGTCCCGCCAGCGCATCCAGGCGAAGTAACTCACGCCCAGAGCCAGCACTAGCGCCATCGCCCCATAGGCCGTCCATTTGCGATGGATCGGATTCCCTGACTCTGCCGCCTGCGGCAAGGCCTCGGCCTTCTCGGCGAACTGGCCTGTCGGCATGGCCACTACGGGAGCGATAAAGCGATATCCGGTCCCGGTGATGGTCTGGATGAAGCGCGGTTGTTCGGGGTCGTCCCTGAGCGCCTGCCTTATTTTGCGAATTGCGCCGTTGATGCTGTTATCTGTGTCGAGATAGACATCTTTTCCCCATATCCGGGCGACAATCTCTTCGCGCGTGACGATTTCTCCCTGCCGCTCCACAAGGAGAAGCAGGATCTCCATCGGTATGCGTTCCAGCTTGAGCACACGGCCGGAGCGGCGCAGCTTGTAGGCGCCGGGATCGAGCTCGAAATCCTCACCGAATCGAATGCAGTTTGGGATTCCGGCTGGAAGCGTGGCAGGTTCCAGCGACATGGACGATGCATCCTCCCCCGAGGTGATGGGAGCGCTATTTTATCCCGGTTTTGGCGATCCCGAACATCCAGCCTTTTTTCTATAGGTTATGGGGACACGAAAATTAATACTCCGACAGGCAGCCGCTATTGAGAGTCGATCGTGCTTGCGGCAGCATCGCAAGCGTCCGCCAACCCGCTGTACGAGGATTTCACCATGAAAAGATTTGCGCTTCTGCTCGTTGGATTGTGTCTTACTGCCGTCATCGGTGTAACGGCCACATCCGGCTTGCCCAACCCTTTCTTCACCTTTGATTCGTCCGGAATATTGGGAACCTTCAGCACTTCGGGCCCGATCGACCAGACCAATCCTTTTTTCCAAAGCCTCGGAAGCAATGGCCGCGCGTGCTCCAGCTGCCACCAGGCCAGCGACGCCTGGACCGTCACGCCCGAGCACATTCGGCGTCGCTTTGAGTTCACCGGCGGCACGGACCCAATTTTCCGGCCCGTGGATGGAGCCAATTGCCCCAGCGCCGACGTTTCCTCCTACGAGGCGCGCCGCGACGCCTACGGGCTGCTGCTCAGCAAAGGACTGATCCGTATTTCGCTGCCAGTGCCTGCAAGCGCGGCATTCTCGATCACGCAGATCCAGGATCCCTACAACTGCCCGGAGACCACGACAATCCAGCCGGCGATGTACCGTCGCCCCCTACCGGCCACCAACCTCGACTTCCTCAGCGCCGTGATGTGGGATGGGCGGGAAACCGTCTTCGGCGCCATTCCCGGCAAGTCGATCAACCTGAACCAGGCCCTCACCAATCAGGCCACCGACGCGACTTTGGGCCACGCGCAGGCCACGCAAGCGCCGACGGCGGAGCAAGTGGCGCAGATCGTCGCCTTCGAGACCGCTCTCTACACCGCGCAGGAAGTGGATTGGAATGCCGGGTTCCTTACGGGCCGAGGCGCTTCCGGGGGATCGGTGAATCTCTCAGCACAGCCCTTCTACATCGGAGTCAACGATGCTCTCGGTGGCGATCCCGCCAGCGCTCCTTTCAACCCCAAGGCCTTCACTCTCTACAACAGCTGGGCCAACCTGAAGTATGAGCCGGCCCGTCAAGCGGTCCCGCGAGGGCAAGCCTTGTTCAACACTTTACCGATCCCGATCACCGGTGTCGGCGGCCTCAACGATGCGCTTGGACTGCCCGTTATCGCCGGCAATTGCACCACCTGCCACGATTCCCCGAACATTGGCAACCACTCCTTCTCCGTGCCCCTCGCCATCGGCACCACCGCGTATCCTCCCGTGCCGGCTCTCGACATCACGGGCTTGCCGGTCTACACCCTTGAATGTACAGACGGCACTACGGTGCAGGTGACCGATCCCGGGCGAGCCATGATCACGGGCAAGTGCGCCGACATCGGCAAAGTCAAGGGTCCAATCCTGCGCGGTTTGGCCGGACGGGCGCCTTACTTTCACAATGGCGCGGCAACTCGACTCGAGGATGTCATCGAGTTCTACAACCAGCGCTTCAACCTGAACCTGACGGCGCAGCAGAAGTCAGACCTCGTCGCCTTCTTAAAGACTTTGTAGTGTGCCGCATTCCGCCTGAGGAGTGAGGTTTAGCTGGCGGCGGATGTCCGGCGAGCCGGGCGATCATCCGCGCAATGTGTGCCCGGGCGACCTCGGTGAAGCGGGCTCAGCACCACGTCGTGCCGCAGGTTATCGACCCAGGCAACACGCTTCAGTGCTCTGTTTTTTGGCGTTTCGTCAGATTGGCAACCGCGCGGCGGCACGTCTCCGGGTCCTCGGATTGAGCCAGAGTTTGAAGCAAATCTGTCGGACAGCCTGGGTTGGAGGCGACATACCTGGCCGTCGCTGGATCAGACGCCAGTTTCTTCAGCTGTTCGGGCGGACAATCCGGATCCTGCGCCGCCAATATGCGGTCCCAAAGTCTCCCGGAAGCGGCTGATTTCTGCAGATACAGGATTTTTTGCGCTTTCGGAGTATTCGGATTCAGGCTGGCAGCCTCGCGGACTCGGAAGTTGTCATCCTCCAGCATCTTGGCGAGCTGATCGGGTGGACTATCCGGGTCGCCTGCGGCAGCTTCCCGTTCAGAGAAAGATCCGGACGCCGGTGCTCTCTTGAGGTAGGCAATTCTTGCCGCCTTCGGCAGCCTCGGATTCGCAGCTGCTGCCCGGCGGACGTTGGGAGCGTCATCGTCCAACATCCGGACCAACACTGGAACCGGCACATTCGGATTCCAGGCCAGGTTGTACAACACTTCGTATAAGTTGCCCGGATCCGGCAAATGGGGATCTTTTTGCAGGTCGACAACGTCGTCAAAAACAATCTCCAGAACCTCCGGTGGACAATATCGCTTGTCCGACAAGTGGCTCAGGATTCCAACCGTAGTTCGATAATGCCGGCTCGCACTCAAAAGTTCGTCCGCGCTGTCGGAATGAGCGTCGAGGTAGCTGTTGACCGCGTCCACCTGCGGTCCGGTTAGCGGCTCTGTTAAGGAGGTGATACCGTTCGCTTCTAGCGTTGCCAGGGCCCTTTCCTTCTCCATCTCTTGTTGCTGCCGAAATTGGACTACGCGCGATGACTCGGCGCGGGCCGCTTCCAGCCGCCGAACCAGGTTACGATGCTCAAGGATGATGAAAGGCGCGGCGCAACAGGCGGACACCGCAAACATGATGATGGCGGTCTTTCGTGGCCACTTGCGCGGCCGACTCGGCGACCCCATGGCCCAGGAGGCGACGGCAATCAAAACGGGCCAGATGACGCCGAACGCCAATGGAACGTATAGAACGGCCATCAGGGGATGGAAGTTGAGAAAGTTGGGCGTATGTGTCGCCCTGTCGCTATATGCAATCCACGCTGTTGGAAGCATGAATGCCAGGATGGCCGCGATCACCAGCGACAGCCACAAGACATACCCCGTCATACTTGGTCGAGCAGGGGACGACATAAACGTTCAGCTAACCATAGACCACCAGTGCATCCAGAATCGTTGAGCTCATTGCTGGCTCTTCACCCTTGCCGCCTCGAACTCGTCGCCCTTCTGCCATCCGATCAGTTTGGGCAGGGTCGCCGCTTCCCATCCCAACGCGAATCCGAACCGCGCCATGGCCGAGTCGCCGGTGAAATCCATCTCCGGATGGTACTCGTCGCTGGGCTGGTGATAGTGCTTCTCCACGTACTCCTGCTCCTGCTGCATCCCCCACGACTCAGGGTGTCCCTTGTACTTCATGCCTTCATTGATGGAAAAAGAGGGCACGCCCACGCGCGCGAAGCTGAAATGATCGGACCGATAGAAGTGCCCTGCTTCCGGCCGCGCATCCGGACGAATCGCCAGCCGGAAATCCTTCGCCATGGCCTGAACTTCCGGATAAAACGACGTTCGCTCTGCCCCGGAAACTTCCACTTCCTCGGGAGCTCCCAGGGGCTTGACGTCGTCGTAGTTCAGATCGAGCGTGATCTTTCCCGCAGGAATCGGCGGATGCTTTCCCAGATACTCCGACCCGAGCAAACCCTGCTCCTCGGCCGTGACCGCCGCGAATAGAATCGACCGCCGTGGTTTCTGCGCCGATGCCCCGAACGCCCGCGCCAATTCAAGCAGAATGCCGCATCCCGTGGCGTTGTCCTGGGCGCCGTTAAAAATGTTGTCTCCCGGCATCTCTGGACGAATGCCGAAATGATCGTAGTGCGCCGTGTAGATTACCGCCTCATCGGCCACTTTGCGGTCGGAACCGGGCAGCATCGCCACCACATTGTTCGACTCGAAATTGCGCACCTTGCTCACCATGTGCGCCTTGAGCCGCGCCCCCAGATTTACGGGATGAAAATCGCGCGACTGCGCGTCCTGCATCATTTTGTCGAGGTCCATCTTCGACGCCGACGCCAGTCTCTTCGCCACATCGAAATGAATCCACGACGCCACCTTCAGCGTAGGCCCTTCCGCTTTTAACGAAGATTTTTCGCCCGAATTCGAGTTCCGCACCACCTCCCACGGATAACTCGCCATCTGCGTCTGGTGGACGAGCAGCACTCCCACAGCACCCTTGCGCGCCGCCTCTTCATACTTGTAAGTCCAGCGCCCGTAATAGGTTAGGGCTTTACCTTTGAAAAACTTCGGGTCGTCCGACGGCGGCTCGTTCACCAGCATGAGCAGCACTTTCCCGCGCACGTCCGTGCCTTTGTAGTCGTCCCAGTTGTATTCCGGCGCCTCGATCCCATAGCCGACGTACACGATGTCCGCATCCACGTCGGACTGCGCCTGCTGCGTCTGGTCCGTCGCCACATACTCATCGAGCGGCTTCAGATTCATGGTCTCGCCCTGCTTCGGGATGAGCGAGAACGTGGTTTCCGGCAGCGTCGTAATGCCGACCAGCGGCACTTTCTGCATGTAAGTCCCATGGTCGCCCGCCGGCTTCAGCCCGTATTCGGCAAACTGCGTGGCGATATACTCCGCCGCAATGTCGCCTCCGCGCTGCCCGGTGCCGCGCCCCTCCAGCAGATCGTGCGACAGATACCGTACGTGCCAGCGAATGCGCTCGGGAGAAATCGTCTCCAGCGCCGCATAGGCCGCGCCCGGCAGCCGCACCGACGGCGATTTTGTGCCCTTGGCCGCACCCGCGCCTCCTTCCGGCCACGCCGGCAGGCTCAGGCACAACAAGCTCAGGCACACCATCAGACAGGCCGAAACGATCCTCGTCATTCCTTGCATCGGTAGGTCTCTCCCCTAACCGGGACCAGCCCGGCTGGAAGGCTCTTCTAGTGAAAGTCTTGGAGAATTGTAAAGGAAGGGAGAGTGCTGGTTCCGCAAAAGACGCCTGCGGCAGGGTGCACGAGAGTGCACCTACCCAAGGAATGCGTATCCGGCGGGACGTGTCCGGCTGCGCGCCTTACCCCGTGTTCCTCTGTGCCCTCTGTGGTTGGCCTGTGTCTTGTCGGCGCGCCGGACCCGGCGCTAATTTTTCGAGCTTCAACCGGCCTGGAAATCGCGCACGTTGTCGCCCGGCTTGAAGATCGCCGCCGGCGCGATTTTTCCCGCCCCCGCCATCCTCCGGCTGATCTCCTCAAACTCGGCCTTGACCCAGCCCACACTCGAAACCTCGATTTCGCCATCCTGGGCTATCCAGAACAGCGTAGGCACGTTGGTCAGCCCGTAAGCATTCGACACCGGATAGCTGCGAGTGTCGTCGAGCAGCACCGGAAAGGTCACGCCAAATTCCGTGTTGAACGCGGCCGTGTCCTTGGCGTCGTTCTGCGACACCCCGACCAGCGTGTAGCCTTTCTGTTGGTATGCCTTGTGCAGTCGCTCGAGAAATGGAAACGCATACTGGCACACCGGGCAGGACACTTTGTAGAAGGCCAGCACCACCGGCGCACCGGCAAGCGCCTCACTGAGAGAAAAGGGTTTACCGTCCAGTGTTTTCAGTTTAAATTCCGGCGCCTTGGTCCCCGCTGTCAATGCCGCCATTGTTGTTCCTCCGGTTCGTCCCTTTAGGATGTTCGCAGACAGCGCATAAAACCGCTGCAGGCGAGCTACTTTATCTTAGATGACTCGATCGGCACCGTGGATGGAAGGCTGTGTAACCGCTGGGAGTGGGAATCCCGCTGTTCATTGGATATACGTCACACGGGACCCGCATCGCCACAGGTAAAGACATTTTGCGGCACGCCACTTGATGCGAGTTATCTTGACCGTAGGATCGCAAGTGCACAAGGGGTCCACCGTTACTACGACGTGGCCCAGCCACCGCTCCACTTTCGGCGGACTTTCTTCGACGCGCGTGCAATTCGGCCCATAGTGAGCACACTCGTCGCCAATCTTGAAGGTGTACGTCAGTGGATAGGACGTGATGTCCGCGCTGCATCCCTGGCATTCGAACCGCGATTTCTTCGCACTCTCGAGAGCCGCCTGAATCAGCATGGGATGCCCGTCAAACAATTCTGTGGACTCGACACTTCCGTCCTTCCGGACGTGAACGTACACTTTGACGTCGCCCATGATCCTGGCCTGCCGAGCCAGCGGAGGATAAACCGGGGGTGACAACTTGGTCATCACAACTCCGGTCTGCGCTGTTTCCTCCGATCCTGAAGTTTGTGCGAATGTGTTCTGAGCGCTGGCGAAGAACACACCTGACAGTGCGCTCATCGAGAGCAACGCAAGCGCAAGAGACCATCTCATGCATAAAAGTCTAGACCCGACTGCGCGGGGCAGCAATGATTTCCGTTTTTCGCAGGATCTTACGTGCCAGCCCAGTCAGTGCCAGCCTCTTCAATCGCTCGAACGCGACCCACTCCCCGCCAGTTCGATGCGAAGCCGGCCCACGCCATACCCGCACCGTGTAGTCCGTCACCGTGATCGAATGCTTGAGCGTGAGGCAAAGCTCTGGGATCATCGTCGCGGCTTTCCCGTTCCCACTTGTTTTGTCATTCCCGTTTGTTTTGCCATTCCCCCTTGTTTTGTCATTCCGACGGGTCGCAACGCGAGCCGGAGGAACCTGCTTTTGGGTGGCGCAGCGCTTCAGCGCTGCGATCTCACCCACCCCATTCGATGGGGCTTTAGCCCCTGAGGGAATCTCGGGCAATTCCCACATCCCTGGCATGAGCCGCGCATCGCGCGGCCGCTGCACAAGAAATACCGCCCCGTCGCGAGCGTTTTCCGATCGAAGCGCGAGCGCATAGTCAATCTCCCGCTTCTTCTGCTGCGCCGCCTTCGCCCCACCAGCCATCTCCCCGCGCGTCGCGCACAAGTCCACCACCGGACACGTCAAACATGCCGGAGCCCGCAACGTGCACACGGTCGCGCCCAACTCCATCATCGCCTGATTGAAATCCCCCGGCCATCCGCGATCCAGCAAACCATCCGCCGCCGCCCACAACCGTTCGCCCGCCAGCCTCTGACCCGAAACCCGCTGCAGCACCCGCTCGACATTCCCGTCTACCACCGCGACCGGCTCGCCGAACGCAATGCTGGCGATCGCCCCCGCCGTGTACCGCCCCACCCCGGGCAGTTCCCGCCATCCCTCCGCGCTCGCCGGGAATTTCCCGCCCAGCTCCCGCACCACGACCTTCGCCGCCCGATGCAGCATGCGCGCCCGCCGGTAGTATCCGAGCCCGCTCCAGGCCGCCAGCACCGAAGCCTCCCGCGCCGCCGCCAGCTTCTCCACCGTCGGAAAGCGCCGCAGAAACTCGTGATAGTGCGCAATCACCGCGGCCGCGCGCGTCTGCTGCAGCATGATTTCCGATACCCAGACGCGATACGGATCGCGGGTCCCTTTCGCTCGCGGCGGCCGGCGCCACGGCAGATCGCGCGCGTGCGCGTCATACCACGCGAGCAACTTCTCGCGAAACAATTCCACCGGCATGTCCGTAGCCAGACCCGGCATTGCAGGTTTCATATCAAAAGGCATTGAACCACCAAGGCCACGAAGGTGCACGAAGGAACTTGCGCTCATGCCTGCGTGGAACTTCGTGCCCTCCAGGGCCCATGCTCAGGGAGCCACCAATCCCACCGGTAGCTTCCGAGTTAGCTGCTCAATCATATTGACCCTGCGCCCCTGCCACGAAATAATAGCTGGGCCTGGCATCCGCAACATCGCGTGACACGATTCACGCCCGTTCGTCGCGAGGAGCACCATGAACGACTTCAACCGCAAGGTGGAAGACGCGTCCGCGCGTGTCGGCAAGTCCGTCAGCGACGCCGCGCAGCGTCTGGAGAAAGAGATTCCCGAATTCATCAAGTATCTGAACGACGAAGTCGTTCCCGCCATGCGCACGCATTCCACCAAGGCGCGGCGTGTGGCCTCCAAGAAGTTGGCCGAATTTGCCGACTACATGGAGCAGCATCCCCAGAAGTAGAAGGCAGCATCTTATTTGGGCCCCGCTGTACGCGTCGTCGCAGTCCCTTCGTCCGCACTGTCATGTTGCTGATCCTGCTGCTCACGTTGTTGCTGTCGGCCTGCAGCCATCCTAAGCAGGCGCGGGTGGAAGTGCCCCCGCCTCCGCCACCGGCATCGACCACGCCAGAAGCGTCTCCGTCGACCGCTGCGAATATTCCGCCGCGGCGTGAGACCCGCGTTCCGCAAGAGCGTGCAGCGACTGACGACCTCGCCGAGCCCACGCTTCCCGCAGACGCTAAGCCCGTCGCCACCGAAACCGGACTGGCCAGCTGGTACGGACCTCCTTACCACAATCGCCGCGGATCGAACGGCGAAATCTACAACATGCACGCCATGACCGCCGCGCACCGTACCTTTCCGCTGGGATCGATCGTGCGCGTGACCAACGTCAAGACCGGCCACACCGCGCTGGTGCGCATCACCGATCGCGGGCCGTTCATTCCCGGACGCGTGGTCGATCTCTCGCTCGTCGCCGCGCGCAAAGTGGACGTCGTGCAGCCCGGCGTCGCCGAAGTGAAAGTCGAACTGATGCAGGCGGGCGCCGCGCTCGACTCCGCCGGGAAGTGGGCGGTGCAGATCGGCGGCTTCCCTGACGAGAAATCCGCCTCCAAACTAGCCGACCACCTGACCCACCGTTATCGCACAGCGAAGGTCTTGCGTTTCGCCAGTCCTGCCGGAGACTGGTGGATCCGCGTCCGCGTGCTGGACGACGATCACGAGCGCGCCCAGCAACTTGCCGCCGAAACCACAACGCCCGAAGGCGCAGTCTTTTTGGTGCGGCTGGATTAGGTCGGACCGAGTCGCAAATACCGGGCAGCACTCCACAGGTTGGGCAAATCCTGGACCGGGAAAATCGGCGATTGCGCTTCGAATGAGGTTTTCTCCGCGTTCTCTGCGGCAGTTCTCTGCGGCCTCTGCGATGAAAAGCAAGACCTAAACGCAGAGATCGCCGAGGTCTCGCAGAGGTCGCAGAGAAGTACGGGGAAATTAGCTTAACTCGAGACCGGTTGCTCGCTACTCGGTGCTCGATACTTGGCGCGCCGTACTCCCTATTGGATTCACCACCGGGCATCGCGCCCAATGTCCTGCCGCCACTTCCACCAGCGGCGGCAGAGAGCGCGCACACTCCGCCACGCGAAGTCCGCAACGCGGTTCGAAGGCGCACCCCGGAGGCATGGCCTGCAGCGCCGGCACCGTGCCTTCGATGGTTTCGAGAGGGCGCGTCCTATCCGTCCTGAGGTCGGGCACAGCGTGGAGTAAGCCGCGGGTGTAGGGATGGGCAGGCGCCTGAAAAATGTCACGCTTCGAGCCTAGCTCGATCAAGCTGCCGGCATACATCACGGCGACGCGATCCGCGACTCGCGAGACCACCGCCAGATCGTGCGAGATGAAAAGCATGGCCAGGCCAAATCGCGCCCGCAATTCACCGAGCAACTCCAGAATTTGCGCCTGGATGGTCACATCGAGCGCCGTGGTCGGCTCGTCGGCAATCAGCAACTGCGGACGGTTCACGATCGCCATGGCGATCATAATGCGTTGCCGCATTCCTCCCGAGAGCTGATGGGGATAGTCGCGGGCGCGTTGCGCCGGTTCTGGAATCGCTACGTCATTCATGGCATCGAGGGCTCGCTGCCAGGCTTCCTTCTTCGAGACGTGATTGTGCGCCAGCACGGCCTCGGCAATCTGCTCGCCCACGCGCATCACGGGATTGAGCGCGGTCATCGGCTCCTGAAAAATCATGGCCATGCGGGAGCCGCGCAGCTGGCGCATGGAGTCGTCGGCGAGGCTGGGGAGATTGCGCGCGGACCCGTTGTCGGAAAAGAGAATCTCGCCTGACACGCGCGCCTGCGGCGGCAACAGCCGCATGATCGCAAGCGATGTAAGCGATTTGCCGGAGCCCGATTCGCCCACCAGCCCGAGCACTTCACCGGGAGCGATGGAGAAGCTGAGGTCGCGAACCGCCGGAAGAGTTTGTGTAGGGACAGCCGCCCCCGGCTGTCCGGCGGCCCGCAGGGCCGCAGCTGCCGATTGCGTAGGGAATTCAATGTTCAGCCCACGAACGTCGAGCAAGGCATTCACGCAGGCTATGGTAGCAGCGCGGTGCTAAAGCCGCCCTGCGGGTGGCGGACAGCCGAGGGCGGCTGTCCCTACACGAACACCTACTGCCCCAGGATCAGCGGCAGGCCGTTCTTGTTGTTGCCGATCACCACGACCTTGGTGTTGGCGCTCTTGGCCAGATTCTCCGTGGCTTCAATCCCCTTCCATTCCAGCAGCGACGGCGTAATGCCCTGGGCGACAATCTGTTGGAAGTCGCGGACGCCGGCTGCCTCGATGCGCTTGCGCTGCGCTTCCTGCGTTTCTTTCTGCAGACGGAAATTCATGGCCAGTGCTTCCTGCTCGGCCTGCTGCTTGGCCTCGATCGAGGCTTTCAGCGTGGCCGGTAGCTGAATATCGCGCAGGAGTACGTTCTCCACAGAGATGCCGCGTTTATTGAGTTCGGTGGTGATCTGGTCCGTGATCTGCTTGGCCACCATTTCGCGCTCGCCGGTGTAGAGTGCATTCGCCGTGTGCGAAGCGGTGGCTTCACGGATGGCGGAGCGCAGGGTCGGCTCGACTACGATGTTCTCGTAGTCGGCTCCGATGTGCTGAAAGACATCAGCGGCGCGGTCGGGATTGAGGTGATAGATGAGCGATGTGTCGAGGCTCATCATCAGCCCTTCGCTGGAAGGAACGCTGGCCGATTCTTTGATGGTTTGAGTTTGAATCGACATTTCGTTGTTGGTCTTCAGCGGATTGATGAGGTGAATGCCTTCGCCCAGAGTCTCGCCGGTGACCCTGCCGAAGAGCGTGAGCACGCCCACGTGACCAGTGCCGACGCGGGTCACGGCACTGAAGAACAAGATTACGAGTACGAGGGCGGCGATTGCGATGCCGATCAGGCGAAGCAGGCCTGCGCCGTGGCCGCCGCCTCCATCAATTACTCTGCCCCGAGTCGGATCAAAAATTGTCATGACAGTTCTCCCCTGGAGGATTGTAGGTTGGCCGGGCGCGGAGGATAAGTGTCTCGGCTGGCTCAGTGGGGAGGGCGGGCGCCGGCCTGGTTCGCTGAATGAATTTCAGGTTGTGAGTGAGTAACCTCGCCGTTCCCCTTCCGCCTCTAGTGGCGCCCCACGACGACGATCATAAAGCTCCCGGGCTTGGGCACGGGACGACCTGTAGCTCCCGGTTTCTGTTCCTCAAATTCGAAAGTGGGCAAGTACGCCTTGTGCGTCTCCGGATCAACGTCCATGGTTTTGGCGCCAAATGGGGTCGTCACGGTTTGCACGATCTCGAGCTTGCCAGACGCATCCTCACCCGCAACGTTCAGCTTGCCGTCGCGGCAGCTCGCGAATGCCTGGTGACCGTCGAACTTCGTAGCATCCACACCTGCGCCGATCGCGAGGTCGGCGACAATCTTGCCGTCGTCCGTGCTCATCACAATCAGCTTCTGCGGCTTGCGACATCCAATGAAGAGCCGGTGCTTCGCGGTGTCGATCGACAGCCCCACCGGAGAGCCGCCGGGAGCGGTCGGCCAGTGCGCCAGCACTTTCCTCGCTTTGAGGTCGACCACGGCAACCTGGTCCTTGTCCTCCAGATTGATGTAGACCTTACCGGCGCCGTCGGAGGCGAGGAACTCTGGCTTGCCGCCCAAGTCAATGGGCGCATCGATGGATCCTGTCTTCGGATCGACGTCGGGCTTGACGGTCATCAGTATTCCGTCGTCGCCGGAAACCACCAGCACGAGCCCGCTGGCTTTGTCGTAGATGATGCCGTCCGCATCGGGGTGCGCTTTAAGCGTTCCCAGCACGGCATTCGTCTTGAGATCGAAAATCACCACCGCGCCCTCGCCGTCGCTGATGAATCCTCGTCCGGCCTCGGGAACAAGGGCAACTCCATGGTTGTGCTTCTGGCCGGGAATGTCGGCGAGAGTCTTCCCCGAATCGGCGTCGATGACCATGGTGTGCGTGCTCCGGGGAACGTAGAGGCGGTGATTCTGGGCATCCACGGTGATGTAGTCCATGCCGCCCTCACCGCCGATGTGAAACGTCTTCTCGACCTCCCAGCCGCCCTGCGCGGCAACGCGGGCGCTAAGCGTGAACGAGACCACTGCGATCAGAAGGGCTGCAGATGTATTCCGAAATTGCATTCGATCCTCCATAACCATGCTGGGCAATTTTGACGATAAGGCTAGGAGTTGAACATGAAAACTACCTGAAGAAGAAGGCCGTCCGATTCAGCGTAACGCCCCAATACACTCTTGACCCCGGGTCGCCCAGTTTCTCACGCCGGCTCCTGAATCTTGCCCCAAACCTGCCGCATCTCTTACAGTACGTCTATGAGCAAGATTCACATTCCTACGCCGTTACGGCAGTACGTCGGTAAGCAGGCAGCGGTCGAAGTCAAGGGCACCACCGTCGGAGAGGCAATGACTGCCCTCGTGGCCCAGCATCCCGATCTGAAGAAGCACCTCTACACCGACGACGGCAAATTGCGCGCCTTCGTGAACGTTTATCTCAACGACGAAGACATCCGCTACCTGCAGAAGGAAGCGACTGCGCTCAAAGACGGTGATAACATTTCTATTGTGCCTTCGATCGCCGGAGGCGCATAGCATTGGATGCCCCACCCTTGTCGTCCCGTTCTTTGGGACGACAGGGTGGGGATTTTGACTTCCTGAACGCTATTTCCGGACGCGAGCCGAAAGTCAGAGTCCCCACCCTGTCGCAAAGAACGCGACAAGGATGGGGCATCCGCTGAAAATATTTTGAGGACTATGGCCACCACCACCGAAATTCCCGTAACTCTCAGCAAAGACGAAATCCTGCGCTACTCGCGCCATCTGATCATGCCCGAGGTCGGCATGGAGGGCCAGCAGAAGCTCAAAGCGGCGCGCGTGCTCTGCATCGGCACGGGCGGGCTGGGCTCGCCGATGGCGCTCTATCTGGCCGCCGCGGGCGTAGGCACGCTCGGCCTGGTCGACTTCGACGTCGTCGATTACACCAACCTGCAGCGCCAGATCATCCACTCCACAGCCGACGTAGGCCGCAAGAAGCTCGACTCCGCCGCCGACAAGCTGAAGGCCATCAACCCGTTCATCAATCTCCGCACGTTCGACACCATGCTCAACAGCGCGAACGCGCTCGAACTGTTCTGCGACTTCGACATCATCGCCGACGGCACCGACAATTTCCCCACGCGCTATCTGGTGAACGACGCCTGCGTGCTCACGGGCAAGCCTAACGTCTACGGCTCGATCTTCCGCTTCGAAGGCCAGGCCAGCGTCTTCGCCACCAAAGAAGGCCCCTGCTACCGCTGCCTCTATCCTGAGCCGCCACCGCCGGGACTGGTTCCCTCGTGCGCCGAAGGCGGAGTTCTCGGCATTCTTCCCGGCCTGGTCGGAGTGATGCAGGCCACCGAAGTCATCAAGCTGATACTCGGCATCGGTGAGCCGCTGATCGGCCGCCTGTTGCTGGTCGACGCGCTGGGTATGAAGTTCCGCGAGCTCAAGCTGCGCAAGAATCCCGACTGCCCGGCCTGCGGCACGCATCCCACGGTCACCAGGCTGATCGACTACAACGAATTCTGCGGCATCCGCGGCGAGGAGAAACCGGTGAGCGCTGGAGTTCCCGAAATTCAGGTGGAAGAGTTCAAGCGGCGCCTCGACGCGAAAGACGATCTGTTCGTCCTCGACGTGCGCGAGCCGCACGAATATCAGATCTGCAACCTCGGCGGATATCTGATTCCGCTCAACGATCTGCCGAAGCGCGTGAACGAGCTCGACTCCAGCCGCGAAATCGTCGTCCACTGCAAGATGGGCGGACGCAGCGCCAAGGCGGTAGCGTTCCTGCAGCAGTCGGGGTTCAAGAAAGTGCTGAATCTCGCCGGCGGCATCACGGCCTGGTCGGATCGAGTAGACCCGAAGGTGCCGAAATACTAAACACCGCCCTGGGGAGGGCGGTCGCGCTGCTCGCGGCATAGAATAATTGACATTTATTGGTCGGCAGCTATAACAAGCTGTTCGCACTCGCGCCTGCTCAACTAGGTTCCCTCCAAGGACTTACTATCTCAGGTCGACGACACACTGTACGATAGGCTAAGAGCACTTAGGAGGGTCTATGAAAAGTTTGGCCGTTCTTGCTTCGCCGCTTTGGCTGCTGAGTGTTCTCCCCTGTCTTCCCCAATCCGGGGCCGTGATCCCGCAGGGTGGCGCCGGCCATGCGACGCAAGCTACTTGCGTGATCCTGAAGCGCATGGGGCCGGCAGATCAAGTTACGAGCCGCATGTACTCGTTTGGAATTCGCGGAAAGCAGTTCCAATACGTTGAAGGCAAGCTTCCTGAAGGGTTTCCCTTTCATGGACGGATGACCGATCATGACGTAAGGAACTTGCAGGCACGCGGCACCGAGGTGATAGTGGTCGAGTCCCACTACACAGCCGAGGATTTGAAGCAAGCTCGGGCGGAGTGCAGGGGAGAAACTGGCCAAACGCCGAACAAGGCCGAAGCGGTAGAAGCACCGCCCTCTGCTGACGATGCCAGCGGACAAGCGGCGCCAGCTGACAAGAACAAGGCCGCCCCAATAAAAGAACAACCCGCGAGCGTCGATAAGCCGGCCACGGCCAAGCTATTCGTTGGATCAACTCCAGACGGTGCAGACATCGAGGTGGACGGCAGCTTCGTCGGCAACGCGCCGTCGGACATCCAGGTTACGGAGGGCGATCATACTGTGACCGTCAAAAAGGTCGGATTTAAGGACTGGCAGCGAAACCTCAAGGTTAGTGCAGGGAGCAACATACGTCTAAACGCCGAACTGGAGAAAGCGGCCAGCCAGTGACTTCACCTTAGATTTCTCCAATTCTCGCTCGATCCTGGACTATCGGCCGTTCAACAAGTTTTCTCCTCCTCCTGCCGATAAAGACATACGTGAGCAATCTCTCAACCGGACAAGACTCCTCTGGCCAGGCTGCGGCCCCAGCGAAAGTCAAAGCCGTAAAGCCCTTGCGCTACGTCGCCCGCCAGCCCATCGTCGACCGGGAAGAGAGAGTTTTCGGATACGAGCTTTTGTTCCGCGACGGGATCGAAAATTGCTTCACCGGCGATTCCGACGAGGCTTCGCGGGCCACGGTCGATCGCTCGCTGCTCATGGGCCTCGACGTGCTCTACGACGGCCGCCGCGCCTTCGTGAACTGCACTCGCGACACGCTGGTCAAGGGCCTGGTCACGCTGCTGCCTTCGGTCTCCACCGTGGTCGAGATTCTTGAAGATGTCCCTCCCGATGCCGAAGTGATCGCGGCCTGCCAGAGCCTGAAAGAAGCCGGCTACCTGCTCGCCCTCGACGACTATGTAGCCGATGATCCGCGCGAGCCGCTGGCCGAGATGGCCGACATCATCAAGGTGGAAATGCAGCTCACCACCGAAGAGCAGCGCGCCGATCTGATCAAACGCCACGGCCCCTGGCGCTGCCGCATGCTGGCGGAAAAAATCGAAACCCAGCGCGACTTCGTGCGCGCCCGCGAGCAGGGCTTCATCTACTTCCAGGGATATTTTTTCCGCCGTCCCGAGATGATTCAGACCCGCGACATGCCGGCCCACCGCCTGCACTACCTGCGCATGCTGCAGGAGGTCTCGCGCCCGGAGCTGGATGTCATGGGGCTGGAGCGGCTGATCAAGGCCGAGGCGTCGATCTGCTATCGCTTGTTGCGTTACCTGAATTCCGCCGTCTTCGGGCTCAAGAACGAGATTCACTCCGTGCGCCATGCGCTCTCCCTGCTGGGCGAACGCGAAGTGCGGCGCTGGGTGCGCCTGGTGGCCGCTGTCGGCGCCGGACAGGACAAGACGACCGACCTGCTTCTATCCGCCCTGGTGCGGGCCCGGTTCGGCGAATTGCTCGCCCCGCATGTGCCCCACGGCGAGTCCGACCTGTTTCTTCTCGGGCTGCTCTCCCTGATCGACGCCATGCTGGAAATGCCTATGGCGGAAGTGCTCGATCGCGTTCCGCTCGATCAGGAGACCAAGGCCGTGCTGCTCGGCAAGCCCAGCCTGCTGCGTCCGGTGTACCAGCTCATCCTGGCCCACGAGAGCGGAGAGTGGGAAGCCGCCGCGCAGCTCAGCCAGAGCCTGCATGTCAGCAGCGAAGATCTGGCCGGCTACTACTGGCAGGCGCAATTGTGGGCGCGGGAAGTATCCTCGGAAGCATGACGACCGCGGCACGCGCGTCGTGAATCGTTTTAGGGAATCGGCGCCGGAACGGAGAATCAGAACCACGATTGCGGCCGCCGCTCAGACAGTCATGTCCTCCTGTGCAAAAAGGAGGCTTCCGGGGCCTTGCGCAATCAGGCCGGGAACGGTTACCATGACCTTGTTCTCATTTAAGGCCTCGTTCCCGCGTAGGCCTTCCGCGACTGCCGTTCCGAGGCGTCGCCTACGGATCCGAAAACGGAAACCCGATACTACGAGTAGAAAGTTCATTCGCGAAGAGTAGGTCTTTCGAGAGTTGGGGTTCGTTCCAGCGTGCGTCCATTCGCAACCCGCAACCGAGTTAGTGTGGAGCGGACACTCCCTTCGGCAAGCTCAGGGCAGGCACCGTCCGCGCAACGCCTGGACCATTTCTGCATCCAAGGTGCCAGGAATTGGCGTGCTGGGAACCGCGCGCAGTCGGTTGACATTCCTGTTCGCGTGGTTACCGGATCACAAGATTTTGTAAAGCTTTGTCACTCGTTAGAAGCACGTTGAGAGGATTATGAACGCAGGACCAGGAAAGGCCTCCGGCGGAGGCGGCAGACGGAGACGGCGCGGCCGCCGTCCCCACAATCAGCGCGGACAGCGTCCCGGACCGGGCCTGAGCCGCGAGAACAAAGATGGCATCTACACCGCGCCCATGGATCACAGTTATCGCGCGGTTCTCGGCGGCAACAACGGCGGCAAAGGCGGGCGCCCGCGTCCCGGCTATGCCCCGCACTTTCCGCAGCTCGACCCCGAACCGCTGCCCGCGAACGGCGACGCCAACCCCAACTCCCGCATCTTCGCCTTCATCGACGACCTGTTCTTTATGGCCAAGATTCAGGAGACCGCGCGCAAGCTCAACGTCAAGGTCGAGTTCGTCAAGACCGACAAGGATCTCTCCGACAAGTTGGAGCAGAACGGCGAAGAGAAGCCGTCGCTCATCATCTTCGACCTCAACAGCAACACCGCCAAACCGCTCACGCTCATTCCGAAACTGAAGAGCAAGCTGAAAAAAGGCACGTCCATCATAGGCTTCCTGTCGCACGTGCAGGGAGACCTGAAGCAGAAGGCCCACGAGGTGGGCTGCGATATGGTGCTGCCGCGGTCGGCGTTTTCGCAGAATTTGCCGCAGTTGCTGCGCCGCCACGGCGCCCCGGATGACGCCGAACCCACCGTGCAGTAGCAGGTACGGGAAGGGCACAACTTCAGCCGAAAGACTCCAAATCCGAATATTGTTTTGAAAGGGCGCGGCTTACAGCCGCGCCGCAAAGACAACAGAATGAGATGCGGCTTCAGCCGCTTCGACTTCACTCCGGCCGATCCGGATAAACTACCGTCGGAAAGCGCCAGTGGATCAGCGCCGCGCACACCAGCAGCCCGGCAATTGAGATCACGCTGCCCTCCGGCCCCGCTGAGCCTCCCGTGAGCCAGTCCGGCCCGCGCACCGAACTGTTCAAGAATCTGCCCACGCCGAGCAGTCCGCTGTCGGGCGTGCCATAGAAGAACGTTTCCGCCCAGTCCCAGGCCGCGTGATATCCGGCCGCGAACCACAGATTCCCCGTGCACCGGATCATAAGACAAAACAGCAGCCCCGTGCCCACCACGTGCAGAATGCCAATCACATTTTCTCCGTGGTTGCCCAGGTGCGCCGCCCCGAACACGGCGGAAAGAAACAGCGCCGCCGGCCAGAAGCGCATGCGTCTGGCCATGAAAAACAGCCAGTAGCCGCGAAAAGCAAACTCCTCATGCCACGAGACCGCAAGGAAAGTCACACCCCAGGCCAGCCCTGACCAAACCGCCGCCTTTCCCGCCAGCGCCGCCGAGTCAATGCGAAAGTGCCCGGAAGGCGCCAGAACCAGCACCACGGCCGACAGGATCGCGAAGCCCCAGATCAAACCTTCCCAGAATCTCACTCCGAACGCCTGCCGCGGCGGCATCCCGTAAGCCGCAAACGGACGCTTCTCCAGGCGCGCCACGATCCACGTCGCCAGCACAACAAACACTACAGAAGCAGCCTTGATGGGCAGTTCGGTGGGCACGGCCAACACGCCCGGATCGCCGCCCAGGCCCAGGCGCCGCAAAAGCATCAAAACGAAGAACGGAGGAATGAAACTGATCAGCGCCCAGAGAATAAGGCGGCGTCGATCATTGCCTGCCCAGGGCGTCGCAGAACCAGAACCCTCGCCGGCCGGCGTGTTCGAGCCGCTGCCAGAGGAATGTTCCTCGGGTAGTTCAGCAATGGGGTCGGATCCCGGATCTATCGGCAAGCGTGTCCCCTCCCGTCAAGGAGACACGAGTATGACAGCGCGTCCAGCCGTGCGCCAGCGAAGATCGGCCCGTCTACTTCGCCGCGCTCAGCGTCGTCGGATCGATCTCCAGAACCATCTTGTAGGATGCCGCCGGCGGCGCCGGAAAAGGCGTTTGCTTGGCCACATACGTGGCGTACATAGCGCGCATCAGGCACATGGCGAAGGCATTGGGCTGCTTCTCCATGTGTACCTCCTCGGCGCTGCCGTTCTGCCCAACCTGGACAAACAGCTCAAAGCTGGACGCATCGCCGTTCGATTCTTTCACACACGATTGCTCGAACGCGGTCAGCTTTGGATTGAAATTCGCAAGATAGGCTTTCGTTTCTCGAGTCTTCATATTCGCCGCGGCTTCGTCATGGAAGGCGCGGGTTTTCGCCAGCATCGGCGCCATCTGCGTAGCCAGGTCGCGATTCTGTTTGAACCAGGCTTCGGTTCTCCACTTGTCCTGGTCCCACTGATCGCCCATGCGCTTGAACTCCTGATCGGCGACCCCCCAGTCGTGCGCCTTGGAAGCCATCAGCGCAAACGAATTCACGTTGAGCAGTGACACGCCGTACTTTTTCTCCAGCGCGGCATATCCCTTCTGCTCCCGCGGCCAGGAAAAGTGGCCGAATTCCGGGTCGTCGCAGCCGCACACCAGCTTGTCGGCAATCTGGAAATAGAGAATGTCGCCGGCGGCGCCGCCAACCTTGTCGGCTGCGGCAGCCGCAAAGATGGCGGCATCGCCTTCCTCGCCGCTCCATTTCGGCTGCAGCTGCACCACGTGGTTGCGGTAGTACGACTGAAACGTGGGGTCGAAAGCCACCGCTTTCTCAAACAGCGCCGTCTGCTGCGCCAGATCCCATCCCTCGCCCTGCGCCACGTCCAGCATAGCCAGGTACCACTCCGGGCACTTCGTCGGCAGCTTGGCGGCTTCGTCCAGGATCGCCTGGGCCTTCTCCACGCGCTGCTCAAACAACTTCCACCCGCTTTCGCTCACCGAATTGCTGTAACCGCTGCCGCGCGCGTCCCAGGCATAGCTGGTATAGGACTCCGCTGTGGCGATGCGCGCCGTGACCGACTGCGGGTTTTCGTCTTGCCAACGCTGCAGCAATTCGAAATGCAGCTTCCAGTCTTCCTCCGTGGGATGCCCGGGCCGTGGCTTTTCCAATCCGCTGTAGATCTCCACCAGCTTCCACGTGCCGCCGGAGAATCGCGTTTTCCTCGCGCGCGCCGCATCCGCCACGCAGTCCAGGTCCGCAAACTTTTCCTGCTTGAGCAACTGCGCGATGGCGCTCTGGTAAGCATCGAACGCGTGGACATCGGTGGCCGGATCAAATTGGTCATCGTGGAAGGCGCAGGGCTTTCCCGCTGCCTTTTCCTGGGAAGCGGGCGCCGACGCAGACGCAGCGTGCGACAGCATCAGCAAAGCCGCTGCCATGCCGGCAAGTGCAAAAGAAAGTCGGCGGAAAGCGCCGCACAGACGAATCAGCGAGAACGCGCAGAAGCCACGAGTCATGATGGAATTCCCAGGGCAGAATTCGGATAGCCACACCGTTACCCAGCCAGCCTATTGCGCCCGGAGTGCCCTGTCGACGTTACTTCGGTGTGGGAAAAGATTGCGGACGTGCGAGACCTCAGGATTGGACGAAAAAGGATTGCACGAAACGACTCTCGCGCAGGACAGCGGCGATCTATCCCGGAGGCCAGGTGAGCGTGCGCCCGCCGAGCAGGTGGACATGGAAGTGAAATACGGACTGCCCGGCGCCCGGGCCGACGTTGAGCACGGTGCGATATCCGCGCTCGATGTTGCGGTCGCGCGCAATCTGCGCCGCCACGAGATGGCAGCGCCCGATCA
Organism: Candidatus Sulfotelmatobacter sp.; assembly: GCA_035266285.1. Taxonomy (GTDB): domain Bacteria; phylum Acidobacteriota; class Terriglobia; order Terriglobales; family Acidobacteriaceae; genus Sulfotelmatobacter. The sequence continues at coordinate 29,705 of DATFNR010000047.1, read as the reverse complement.
CTTCCGCGTCGCCCGCCTCGGCCTCTTTCAACCCCGCAATATGCTTTTTGGGAATGATCAAGACGTGGGTCGGCGCCTGCGGATTGGTATCTTCGAAGGCAAAGACGTGGTCGTCCTCGTGAACCTTTTTCGCGGGAAGTTCGCCCCGCAGGATTCGACAGAAGATACAGCGTGCGGTGACGTCGGCCATGATGAGGTCAAGTGAGGTGAACCGAGCAACGATAGCACCGAAGATGCAGCCATGTCAGCACCGGCAGCCGCGTTCCACATTCGCCACTCTTCGGCGCCGCCCTCGTCTCGCTTCCCTTTCCAGTCTATAATCGGCAGCTTGTCTGATTGCTCGTGCGATTGATGTTCCGGGAATCTGTGCGCATACTGCTGCTCAGCGACATTCACGCGAATCTGGAAGCGTTGGAGGCTTGCCTGGCCGACGCGCCCGCCCACGATTTCGTCGTCAACCTCGGCGACATTGTCGGCTACGGCGCCAGCCCCAACGAGGTCACCGAGCGCTCCCGCGAATTGGGCAAAACCTTCGTGCGCGGCAACCACGACAAGGCCGCCACCGGCGTCATGGACCTCGAAGATTTCAATCCCATGGCTGCCGCCGCCGCCATCTGGACGCGCAACGAACTCACCCCCGAAAACCTGGATTGGCTCCGCGCCCTGCCGCATGGCCCGGTACCCCTGCCCGATTTCCCTCACGTGCAACTGGTGCACGGCTCGCCTAACGACGAGGACGAATATGTCGTTTCTCTGGGCGACGCCCTCGCGCCTCTGATTGCCCTTCCTGTACCCCTTACATTTTTCGGTCACACCCATCTGCAGGGAGGATTTTTCGCCAACGGTTCTTCCGCCGACGGATTCCGCCCCGAATACCGCACCGTAGGCCGCTCCGAATCCGTTTCCCTGCAGTTGAAGCCCTCATCGCGTTACCTGATCAATCCCGGCTCGGTCGGGCAGCCCCGCGACGGCGACTGGCGCGCCGCCTTCGCCGTGTTCGACACCGAGACGCAGGTCATCCACTTCCACCGGACCCCGTACAACCTGAAGTCGGCGCAGGACCGCATCTTCGCCGCCAACTTGCCGTCCCGCCTCGCGACGCGATTAGCCGCAGGAAGGTGATTGCAACGCCCCCAACGCCCTGTCATCCTGAGCGAAGCGAAGGACCTATGCAATTCGCCGGCGCAACCTCGGCCGCCGCGGTTCGCAAACGCCCTCTCCCGCCGTTGTAAACTCGAACTCATGCGCTCGTCCTCTTCCCACACCGGCACGAAACATCTTTTCGCCCCCCGCGAAACCCCGCCCGCCCACTACCTCGTCGCGCACAGCGACGGCGGCGCCCGCGGCAATCCCGGCCCCGCCGGCTACGGAGTCGTCATCAAAGACAATGCCGGACAAAATGTTGCCGCGCTCAGCCAATACCTCGGCCACCAGACCAACAACTTCGCCGAATATCAGGGATTGATCGCAGCCCTCGAATATGCGCTCCAGCACGGTCCCAAGGCATTGCAGCTCATCAGCGATTCCGAGTTGCTCGTCCGCCAGATCAAAGGCGTCTACAAGGTGAAGAGCCCCACGCTGAAGGATCTGCACTCCCGCGCCAAAGAATTGATCGCGCAACTCGACTGGTTCTCAATCGGCCACGCCCTGCGCGAACACAACCAGGAAGCCGACCGTCTGGCCAACGAAGCCATGGATAAAGGCACGGGGCGTGCGGCGCGGACACTCCCTTCGACAAGCTCAGGGCACGTAGCCGCGGACGCATTCGTCCGCGAATCTTCCACGCAATCTCACTCCCAACAGGAATTCGAAGGCATCGTGCGTAACGGCGTAGTCGAACTTGCTGGCGGAACTCTACCGGAAGGCACGCGCGTCCAGGTGCGTGTGAAGAAATAACGCCGCCGATCTCTTCTTACTTGTCATCCTGAGACGCGCGCTCTTTGGGCGACGAAGGACCTAAGCACCCCGCCGGCGGCAAATCAGGCGCCGGCCAATTGCATAGGTCCTTCGCTTCGCTCAGGATGACAAAGCTTGATGACAAAGCTTGAAGTGAGGTTTACTCCGACGTTCTCGTCTTAGGTGTCATCCTGAGACGCGCGTTCTTTGCGCGACGAAGGACCTATGCACCCTGCCGGCGGCGAATCAGGCGCCGGCCAATTGCATAGGTCCTTCGCTTCGCTCAGGATGACAAAGCCTGATGACAAAGCTTGAAGTGAGGTTTACTCCGCCGCCGACGTGTGGTCGTGCACAATCTTCCATCCATCGGTGAACCTGCGAAACACAAGAGTGAACAAGCCATGCGGCGTCTTCCCGTCCGGCATCGTTAAGTGCCATGCCCCGCGCACAAACTCCGAATCCGGCCCCAGCATCTCAACGCGCAAGTCGGAAAACTCCAGCTTCCCCATCTCATGTCCGGGACTCGCATAGCGCGCCCGGTAGCGATCGAGTGTCGCTTGCCATCCGTGTTGTTCCTGCCCGCCAGAAAAGAACGTCAGCTCCGGCGAATTCCAGTATCCGGCCATGAAGGCATCCAGATCGTGACGGTTCCACGCGTCCTGCTGCGCGTGGAGAACCTGTTCGACAGCGGTTTTTGCGTCAGCCGACGTCCGTGGTGACACTCCCGCCGTGCCCGGCAGAATCACCCGCCCTTCGGCTTCATCGTGCAGTTCAATGGCTGGCGGCGCAGATGGATTGCTCGGGTAAGTCTTACCATCAAACTCCAACTTCGCCTCGTGCGCGGAGATGCCGCCGCCAGCGGCAATAACGCTCAGGTCATGCCATCCATTCGTTTTCGTTTTGAGCATACGAATGGGCGGGCGGGTGACGGTGATTTTCGTAACGAGGTCGAACGTCGAGGCATTCGGAACCAGGACTAACAAAGTACAGCCGCCGCTTCCGCACCACGAGCGTTCCTTGAGATAGACGAGCACTTCCAGTTTTCCGTCATCCTTGAGCTCGACGGATACAGACTGATAACGCTGATCAATGCCGGGACCCAGGACTGGTGGCTGCAAGAAATGCTCAAGGAACTTTTCCAATTGGCGGTCTGCGCCCGATTGCGGAGGCTGACCCAAGCCCCTCGCCCCCGACAGCAGCAGAATGGAAGATATAAGAGCGACAACAATGCGATTCATCGATCTCCTAAGAATTTAATCCGTGCAAATCCGCGCAAATCCGTGGCGAGAATTTCCTCAGTGCGCCTCTTCCGCTGCCGGAGCGGTATCGGGCGTATCGACTTTCTGCGCCGCGTGCTCCGTCGCCGGCGGCGGCTGGAAATCTCCCGCATCTTTCCCCGCCATCGCCGCCGTCATAAAGTTCATCCAGATGGGCAGCGCTGCGTGCGCGCCCGTCTCTTTCGCGCCCAGGGATTTCTTCTCGTCGTAGCCCACCCACACGCCGCACGTCATGGTCGGCGAGAATCCCACAAACCACGCGTCGGTAAAATCGTTGGTCGTCCCGGTCTTGCCCGCGACCGGAAACGGCATTCTCGCCGCGGCAATCGCCGTGCCGTGCAAAACCACTTCCCGCAGCATCGAAGTCATGATGCGCGCCGTGCGTTGCCCAATCACGTCCTTGACCTCGGGAAAATTCTCCTCCAGCACCCGCCCCTCATAGTCGGTCACGCGCGTGATGTAGCGCGGCGTGACCCGCACTCCGTCATTCGGAAACACGCTGTACGCCGAGGTCTGTTCGATCAAAGTAATCTCCGCCGATCCCAGCGCCACCGGCAAGTATGGCGGCAGCTTGGCGGTGATGCCAAAGCGCCCGGCGTAGTCGATCACGCTCCTGATGCCGACCTTGTTCGCCAGCTTCAGCGCCGGGATATTGCGCGACTGCGCCAGCGCCCGCCGCAGCGTGATGATGCCTTCGAACTTCTCGTCATAGTTGTGCGGCGAGTATGGTCCCGAAGCAGTTTCAAAGCTCACGGGCTCATCGAGAATGGTGTCGTCCGGGCTCGCGCCCTGGTCAATGACCGTCGTATACACATACGGCTTGAACGACGATCCCACCTGCCGCAGCGCCTGCGTGGCCCGGTCGAACTTCGAATCGTTGAAGTCGCGCCCACCCACCATGGCCTTGATCCCGCCCGTGGCGTTGTCGATGGCGAGCAGCGCCCCCTGCGCACCCGAGTCCTGCTCCAGGCCCACGCGGGCCGCGCCGTTCGCGCCCAGCGACAGAATCTTGACGTAGCAGATATCTCCGCCTTTGAGAATGTTCGCGATCTTCTGTTGCGTCCAGGCCACGTCGGGCTGGCCCAGGGCCGCGGTGTAGCGGCCAAACTTCAAGGTCGCGATCCCCGTCCCAGCCGCCGTCACCAGCGCGTGAACGTATCCGCCGGCCTGAGGCTCGTCGTCCCAGTCGGGGTGGGAATACTTTTCGATGGCGATGCCCTCCGCCAGCACATTCTCCAGATGCCCCTTCCAGCCATGGCGCCGTTCATATGCCGCCAGCCCGTCGAGCACGGCCTGGTTCGCCGCCTTTTGCAGATCGACATCGATCGACGTGTAAACCTTCAGCCCGCCCTCGTGCACCTGATCGGCGCCGTATTTGCCTTCGAGATAGCGGCGAATCTCCTCCACGAAATACGGCGCCAGCGAATTCGGATCGTGCGCCAGACGCAGCACCACGGGCGCGTCCCGCGCCTCGTCCGCCTGCGCCGCCGTGATCTTGCCGTCTTCCAGCATGGCGTTGATCACCAGGTTGCGCCGTTTCTGCGCGCGGTCCGGATGGTTGATCGGCGAATACACCGTCGGCCCCTTGGGCAGCCCGGCCAGCATCGCCGCTTCGTCCAGCGTCAGCTGCTTCGCCGGCTTGCTGAAGTAGAACTCTGACGCCGCCTCAAAGCCGTACACGCCGTGGCCCAGAAAAATCTGGTTGGCATAGAGCGTGAAAATCTGCGGCTTGGTGAAGTGCCGCTCGATCTGGACGGCCAGCATCGCCTCCTGCACTTTGCGGTGAAACGAGCGGTCGGGCGAAAGAAAAAGATTGCGCGCCAGCTGCATGGTCAGCGTCGACGCGCCCTGCACCTTGCCGCCCGATTCGATGTCGCGATACGCCGCGCCCACAATGCGCCAGAAATTGATCCCCGAGTGCCGGTAGAAGTCCTTGTCTTCGATGGAAACCAGCGCGTCCCGCAGCACGGGAGGAAAGTCGTCGTAGCCCGCCACCACGCGCCGTTGCAGCGCGAACGATCCCACCACGCGGTCACGGTCGTCATAGATTTCTGTGATCGAACTGGGCCGGTAAGCCTCCAGCGCGTCGACTTGAGGCAGGTCAGTGGTGTAGACGAGCAGCAGCCCCGCGGTCGCCCCCACCAGCGCCGCAACCAGCACCAGCAGCCCAAACAGCACGCGGCCAACCACCCGGCGCCCGCCGACTTCCACCGGCGGCACTTCTTCGTAGATAGATCTCATCAGGAGTTGAGGTCAGAATAGCACCGAACCATTGGCCCGAATCACGTAGCCCCGGACGCATTCGTCCGGGGCCCGAGCGCGGACCAGGGACGCTGTCCGGACTACCGCGATTGCCAGCGTTTCGGATCGCGCCTGCCGTGGAAACAGGCCATCACGACAATCCGGCGCTCCTGGACCTCGTAGATGATTCCGTAGGGAAAGCGCCGCACCCCGGCCCGCCGCCGGCCTCGATGGACAACTGGGAACTGTAGTGGGTTTCTTGCGATGGCGTTCACCGTACCTTCGACCGCAAGCGCGAAACGCTCTGCCAGCAGCGCGCCTTTGCCGGCATACCAGGCGTACGTTGCTTCGAGGTCCGCCTGCGCCTCAGGTGCCCAGAAAAGCGGAAAGGTCACGGTCTTTTGAACAGGTTTGCCCTGACTTGCTCCCAGGGCACAACGTCGGAGGGATCTTTCTCATGCCGGGCGATACGAGCGTCAAGCTCTGCGCGTTGGGAGTCCGTTAGCGAGACTGCATCCGCTTCCAGACTCTCCCACACTGCATCCAGCAATTCCACTTTCTCGGCCGAGGAGAGGCCGTCGATCTGATTGCGCAAGTCGCCCATTTGCCTAGCTCGTCCGGCTTTTCAGCACTTCCACAGCCTTGTTCAGCTGATCGTCAATCGTCTTCTTGGGCTGGGTTTCGTCCTCGGGAGCCGCGGTCTGATCTTCGTCGTCCGGGCTGACGCCGTCCGAGTCCGCGTCCGCCACCACGACGTTGGGCGTCACGGCCGCGTCCTGAATCGCCTTCCCGCTGGGCGAGTAATACTTCGCCACCGAAAGAATCAGCGCCCCACCGTCGGGCAGGTCAATCGTCTTCTGCACCGTACCGTCACCGAAAGTCTTGTCGCCGACCACGTCGCCGCGCGCGTTTTCCAGGATCGCCGCCGCCACAATCTCCGCCGCGCCTGCCGTGCTGCGATTCACCAGCACCACCACCGGGAGCGCAGTGATCGCCTTCGCCGGATCGGCATTGAACGCCTCCCGCGGATACTTCTGCCCCTGCAGATAAGTAATCGTCCCATGGTTCAGGAACAGGTTCGCCACCGAGACGCCCTCGTTCTCTTCGCCTTCCGCGCAGTTGCGCAGGTCAAGCAATATCTTCTTCGCTCCCGCCTTCTCCAGCGTCTTGATCTTGGCCGCGATCTCCTGCGCCTTGCCCCGGGTCAGCGCTTCGGCTTTTACATACCCGATGCCCTCTTCCATCATCTTGTCGGTGACCGGCGGCATCGCGGTCATGTCCCGCCCAATCACGACCTTCTGCGGCTCCGCCCGGCGCGCCCGCACCACCTCCACGTTGATCGTCGATCCCGGCGCCCCGGCCAGCAGGTTGCGAATCTCCGGCAGCGACATATCCCGCGTGCTCCGTCCTTCAATCGATTCGAAGATGTCGGTCGGCTCAATCCCCGCCTTCTCGGCCGGCGTGCCCGGCAGCACCGCAACCACGTCGGCGTAGCCGAAGCGCTTCGAAACCACCGCGCCGATCCCGCCCTTGGCTTCGGTCTTGTGCTGCTTGTAGGCCTTGTAGTCCTCGGCCGACATGTAGCTCGAGTTCGAATCCAGCGACTCGAGCAGGCCGTGCAGAGCGCCGTCGGTCACCTTCGGAATGTTCGGCTCCTCCACGTACTCGCTCTGCACCCGGGTCAGCACTTCGCTGTACACCTGCAGCTGGTGGAACGAGCCGTCGTTGGAGGAAGCATGCACACCGCCGAGCGATCCCACGACGATGAACAGGAGTACGGCGAAGGAGGTGACGAGAATTGCTGCCTTGGTTTTCATGGACATCAGTTTGGCCGTTTTCTGGAAGGAACTACTTCCGCTGAACTTGTACCCATTATATCTGGTAGATGCCGGTTTCAAAGCCCTGGCTGCTTGATTTGAGCCCCGCCGGTAACGCCAGCACCCATTCTTAGACTGTCCAGGCCGCAAAAGGTCTGGATTCAGTAGCCTCCGCCAGATGCCCCGGACGCCATGGATCCCGCGTGCCACGTAGCCCCGGACGCCCTCGTCCGGGGGGCGGACGAGGCATCCGCCGCTCCCCGCGTTCTTAGCGCTCAGGATCCCGGCACGAAGCTGATCGTCAGATGGGTCTCGACCGCGACTGGACGCCCGTTCATGGTGTAGGGCTTGAACTTCCACTGCTTCACGCCATCAATCGCCACGCGGGCAAAGGCCAGCGCCCCCTGCAGAAACTTCGCGTCCTCGATGGTCCCATCGCGCCCAATCAACACGTCCAAAACCACGGTTCCTTGTTGTCCCTTCACGTTCGCCGGATACGCGATGGCCGGCTGATCGGCCAGCAGCGCCCGCTCGGTGGCTTCGGGAACCTGTACCGGCTCGATGGAAGGCATCGCGGCCTCGACCGGCTTGTTCCCACTGGCATCGGGCACCATGGTCGCCATCTGCGACTTCAAGCTGGAAGGAATCGGCGGACCCGGCGCCGAACTGGCCGGCGTAACGACTGGCGGAGGACTTTTCAGCACGGTTGGCTGCACCGGAAGGGGCTGCGGCGAGGTGGCCACCGCCGTAGTTACAGCCGGGCGCAGCTGCGTTGGCGCTGGAACGGAAGGGGGCGTGCTCGAAACGGCGCCTGACATGGAGGCATCTCCACTCGCCGGCTGCGTCGTCGCCGGCATGGTCGGCAGCGGTTGACCCGTTTGCCCCGGCGCCGCGTCACTCGGGGCTCCACCAGTTTGGGCCGGATCGCTGGCAGCGCCTGCGCTCGCATCCTGTCCCGCGCTTTGGTCGGCGTTTGCTCCCGTGGTGGTTGGTTTCTTCGCCGTGGGATCGACCACCGGCAGCACACGAATCTGTGAAGGATCGGTGGTTGCGTCCGGAATGTTCTCTGCCACCGGCAGCTTGTACTCATCGCCGGCGCGGGCAAAATCTTCATGTGCCGCCGGCGCCTGCGGTGTAATCACCGGTTGCGGATTCAACCAGGCATGGGTCGCGCGTTGCCCCCGCGCCCACAGTCCGCGCAGGCTTCCGTGCCACGGCGCTTGCGGAGCGGCCACAATGGCGCAGGCGGCCAGCGCCGCCGCTGCGATGATGGGCCCTTTGCGCAGTCGAAAGCCCGATCCGGACCCCTCCTGCTTGGATTCGTCGCCACCTTCGGTGATATAGGCGAAAAGTTTTGCCTCGGCCCGCTGCTCGCGGGTGTCGGGCTGATCCGCAGCCGCTTCCGCCGGAGCAGCCGTCCGGCCGGGCTCCAAAAATGACTCCGCGGGCGAGGGCGTCTGATCGTAGCCGAGCAACTCGGGCTTGGCTGGAGCTGCGGGCGCTGGCGCCTGTGCCTGTGCCGGAGCCGGCGGCGCGATGCCGCGCGACTTCAAATACCACTGCAGCCCGCGCGGCTCGCCTTGTGCCGGGAGCTGAGGCGGAGCCGGAGCGGGGGCGCTTTCTTCCACTGCCGCTGCCATCGGTTCCAGTTCTTTCAGCGGATCAATCTCCGGCGCTATCTGCAGTCCGGAGTTCTCTGTGTCCCACTGTTGTCCCGGAGCTGGAGCAGTCGATTGCAGAAATTCGCCCGCGCGCAGCGTCGTTTCAGCGCTGCGTCCCATGGAACCGGGCAGAGCCGGACTCGTGGCTCCAGCCGCAGCAGGCAGCGCGGCCGGAGCCGGGTTTTGCTTGGCCCGCAGCAAAGCGCGCGCTGTGGTCAGCGTTTCTCTCACCTGATTGATCTGAAGGGGCTTGCGCAAAATGGAGTTCGCGCCCGCCTGCAGGGCTTTGGGCACGCTCGCGTCATCGCTCACGATGGCCAGCGTCAACGGCCGTTCCGCGGCTTTGCGTTCGCGCGCGTTCGACAGCAGGAAACCAGCTTCGGGCTGGTTGTCCCAGTCAATGATGACGATCTGGGCGGGCTGCACCGTGAGCTTCTCGACGGCAGCAGGCGCTTCCGCGCAGTATTCTGCTTCGACCTCCAGACTCGCCAGTACCTGGCAGATCGGGTCGGCGATTCTCTTATCGGAAGAGAACAAAAGGCAGCGCAGGGCCATGCCACTTGAGCTTAGGGTGGGCAGTAACCTCAGGGCAAGATTACCGAGGTGGAACAAAGTCACGTGTTCGGGGGCAGAGGCAGCACCCGAAGGTGCATGTACCCCCGTAGCCCCGGACGCCTTCGTCCGGGGTCCCGACTGCTAAAATGCAGGTCGCTCCCGATCCTCCTCATGCAAACCGCAGACGTCGTCATCCTCGGCGGAGGCATTGTCGGCTCCAGCATCGCCTACCACCTGACCGCAGCCGGTTGCCGCAATGTCGTCGTTCTCGAACGCGAATCGGCCCAGGGCAAGGGATCCACCGGCAAGAGCATGGGCGGCGTCCGCGCCCAGTTCTCCACCCCGGTCATTATCCAGATGTCTTTGTACGCAATCCCTTTCTACGCGAGTTTTGAGGAGCGCCTCGGATATCCCTGCGACTACCGTCCGCAGGGATATCTCTTCTGCGCCACGAATGACAAACACATGGCCTACCTGCTCGGCAACTACGAAAAGCAGGTCGCCATGGGATTGAAAAACGTTCGCCTGGTCGAAGGAGACGAGATTCGCGCCATGTTCCCGCTGCTGCGCGGCGACGACATTGTGGGCGGCAGCTTCTGCTCCACCGACGGCTTCGTCGATCCCACCAGCGCCATGAACGGCTTCATCGCCTGGGCCAGGGACCACGGCGCAACCGTGCGCAAGAGCGTGACCGTCACCGGCCTGGGCCGCGACGCGCAGGGCATTTCGACCGTGGAGACAAGCGCAGGGTCGATCTCAACCCGCAAAGCCGTCAACTGCGCCGGAGCCTGGGCGCGCAGCGTGGCCGCGATGGCCGGCGTCGATTTGCCCGTCGAACCTCTGCGCCGCATGCTGGTGCCGAGCGAGCCCTTTGACCAGTTTCCGCACACCGCGCCCATGATCGTCGACATGTCGAATGGCTTCCACTTCCGTCCCGAAAGCCGCGGCTTCCTGCTGGCCTGGAACGATCCGGAAGAAACGCTCGGATTCAAGACGGACTTCGATCCGGCGTTCGTGGAAAAGATTCTGACTCGCGCCGCCGATCGCGTGCCGTGCTTCGCCGATCTCCCGGTGAATCCCAAGCGCGCCTGGGCCGGCCTGTACGAGATGACGCCCGATCATCACCCTATCCTGGGCGAGGCTCCCGAAGTGCCCGGCTTCTTCCTGGCCAACGGCTTCAGCGGCCACGGCGTGATGCACGCGCCCGCGACAGGAAAGATTCTGAGCGACCTGATCCTGACCGGAAAAACAGATCTGATCGACGCGACGCTGCTCGACCTGGCGCGCTTCGCCGAAGGAAGATTGATTCACGAAACGGCGGTGCTGTGAAGAATGGAACGACGTTGACGCGTAATTCTCACTTCCCAGCCTCACCTGCAGCTTGAAACAACGTGGAAGAGCGGCGCTTTAGCGCCGCGTTAGAAGCAGGAATTGAGGGGCTTTAGCCCCGGTGGCAACTCGCAATGCTCGAACACAACTACTGGCTGACCACGGTCGACATGCCCGCGTCCGACGCCGCCCGTCCGCTGCCCGAAGTGGTCGACGTGGCCGTGATCGGCTCGGGCTTCACCGGCCTGTCGGCTGCACGCACGCTGGCCAAGCGCGGGGCAAGAGTCGCCGTGCTCGAATCCGAAACCATCGGCTGGGGCGCCAGCTCGCGCAATGGAGGCATGGTCCTGACCGGCATGAAGCTGGGCGTCAACAAGCTCATCTCCATGTACGGGCGCGAGCGCACCCAGCGCATGTACGCCGCGTCTCTGGCTTCGATCGCCTGCGTGGAGCAGATCGTCGGCGAAGAAGCCATCGCCTGCGACTTCGCCCGATCCGGCCATCTCGAAGTCGCTTGCAAGCAGAACCATTTCGACGGCTATGCCCGCCAGGCCGAGACCATCGCCCGCGAATTCAACCACACCCTGCGCGTGGTTCAGAAAAATGAACTGAGTTCCGAGATTGGCTCAACCATCTACTACGGCGGCATGGTGGATGAAACCAGCGCGGGATGCAATCCCGCGCGCTACGTCGCCGGACTCGCCCGCGCTGCGATCAAAGCCGGGGCGGAAATCTTCGAACACACGCGCGTCCGAACCATCGAGCGCGACTCGCGCAACGGAGATCCCGGCTGGAAGCTCTGGACCGCGCGCGGCCCGCTCTGGGCGCATGAAGTCTTCGTCGCCACTAGCGGATACACCGGCGCGGCCACACCCGCGTTGCAGAAAAAGATTATTCCGATCGGCTCGTTCATCATCACGACGGAGGTCTTGCCCGAAAAGCTCGCGCGCGAGCTCAGCCCGCGCAACCGCATGATCTACGATTCGAAAAACTACCTCTACTACTACCGTCTCACGCCCGACAACCGCATGCTGTTCGGCGGCCGCGCCGCGTTTTTCCCGGAGAACGAAAAAACGATTCAGCAGAGCGCCGAGATCCTGCGCCGCGGCATGATCGGCGTCTATCCGCAACTGCGCGACGCCCAGATCGACTACGTCTGGGGCGGCACGCTCGACTTCGCCTTCGACATCATGCCGCACGCGGGCCAGCTCGACGGCATGTACTACGCCGTCGGCTACGCCGGACACGGAGTGGCCATGGCAACGTATCAGGGCCAGAAGATCGCCGAACTGATGGCGTCGGAGCACGCGGGGGGCGACAAGCCGGAGAATCCCTTCGTCGGCATCCCATTCCCCGGCGCGCCGCTCGGCCTCTACAGCGGCAAGCCCTGGTTTCTGCCGCTGGCCGGTGCGTGGTACAAGTTCCTCGACTGGGTGAGCTAGCGTTGTGACTGCAAAATGCTCGCGGGTATTGTCATCCTGAGCGAAGCGAAGGACCTATGTAGTCTCCCGCACATTGCTCAGGTCCTTCGGCCCGCAGAGGACGCGGACCTCAGGATGACAGAGTTGTGAAAGTGGAGAAGTCACCGAAACGGATTCCGAATGGTCAATTTGCCCTCGATCACCTGCCCGTCCTGCATATCCTCCGAGTACAGGGTCGTGCATCTCGCTTCCAGGGCGGAGGCGACGATAAGAGCATCGTAAATCCTGTAACCATATTTTTCCGCGACTGTTAACGCCTCTTTGTGAGTATCGGAAGTGATCGGGAGCGGGCCGGGGCAGAGGACCTGGATGCTCTCCAGAGCAAGCCGAACCTCGGTCCATGGCATGTTGGTCTTTTTCCGCGCGACCGCCGCAAACTCGTTCAAGACTTGCACGCTGACTATTCCGCCTTCAGCAATCAATTCCTCCGCGTCGCGAGAGCGCGCATCATCCTGGACGACGGCGTACACAAAGACGTTGGTGTCGAAGAACACTCTAGCGCTCATTCGCTTCCTCGCGGTCAAAAACGAATCCAGGAGGAAAAGGACGCCGAAGCTTGCGCAGAGTATCCAAAGCGCGTTGCCGGCTCTGATCGCGGTTCACTTCAAACTCCCGGCCGCCCACGACTCGAATTTCGATGTGGTCTCCTTCTTTCAGTTCGAGCGCATCGACCACCGCCGCGGGCAAGCGCACGGCCAAGCTGTTTCCCCACTTCGCGACCTGCATAGAGGCTCCTTAGATATACATAAACTATTGTATATCCATGATCGAGAATGAGCAACCCCTGCAAGACTCCAAAGCGCGTTGCCCTATAAACGGGGCGATGCGCCCCAAGCCGCTTCCTTTCAGAGGCTTACGGCGGTCGATATCTGTGCAAAAATTCGCCCATAACTCCTCCAGAATGAGCAACTTAGAAGCCGAAGGTGAAACGGTTTAACTGCCCGCTAGAGCGCAGGCAAGAGGATGCCGACCTCAGCTAGGCGGGATTCCTTCCTACGCTGAGGACGGTAAAGGAACGCCAGCGCGGGGCACTTCTGAGCGTGACCGGCTCAGCTGGAGACTACAAGGAGGGCTCGCCACCACGGATTCGCGTAAGTCCATACACCACTGGCCCCAGCACAATCCCGACCACGCCGCCGATCAGCGCGAAGCGGTCGCTGCCCAGCAGCGCTACCAGCGCCATTACCACCGGCGCCCCAACCACATAGAGCAATCCCGCGCGTCCTCCCGGAATGGTGAACGAACGCGGCAGCTCCGGGTGTGTGCGGCGCAGCTTCCACGCCGAGAGCACAGTCAGCACCGTGGTCGCCGAGCGCAGCCAGATGTAAACCGAAATCAGCTGCGCCAGGCTCTTCCACGCCAGCAGCGCGTAGATCGCGGCCGACGCCACGATCGCCACCCAGGGCGTGCCGTAGCGCACATGCTTGCGAGTGAGCGCTTCGGGGAGATATCCGTCCTGGGCCATAGCGAAAGGCATGCGCGTGGTCGTGAGGATGGTGCTGTTGAGCAGGGCCACGCTGGCGATCATGGCGGCGAGCGTCATCCATGTGCCCAGCCAGGCGTGGCCGTGATATGTCCCACCGATGATGGCTGCCGCATCCGAAAAGAATCCTGAGTGCCACTTCTCCCACTGACCGGCCGACGCCAGCCCGGCCAGTGCCGGTAGAAAGTACGCCGCCATCGACAGCGGCACCACCAGCGCCAGCGCACGCGGATACGCCCGTTGCGGATTCTCGACTTCCTCGGCGACGGTCGAAAGCTGCTCATATCCCGAGTACAGCCACAACCCCACCGCCAGCCCTACGCCAAAAACCTTGAACGTTGGTTGATGCGGCACCGCCCAGGGCGTGAACGGGTTGTGGTGCCAGTGCGCCAGGCCCATGACGATCATGGTCATGACCGGAACGAAAATGAAGAGTTCGAGCGCGGTTGCGACCTGGCCGACCATCTCGATGCCGCGGATGTTGACCCAGGTGAGCAGCACAATCAGCGAGACAGAAATGAGGTAATGCTCCCACCACGTCATCTGGGGAAAGTAGTAAACGAGATAATCCGTAAACAGCACGGCATAAATTCCGCCCAGCAGAAACGATGCCGACCAGTTCCACCAGCCCGCGAGAAATCCCCAGAAATCGCCGAAGGCGGCTCGCGTCCAGCGATAGAAGCCGCCTTCGACCGGCATGGCGGTGGTCAGCTCCGCCGAAACGAGTGAAACGGGAATACACCAGAAGAACGGCAGCACCAGAAGATAAATCAGCGTGATCCCGGGCCCGGAAGTCGTGACCATGTCTTCCAGCCCGAAGGGCCCGCCCGTGGTGTAGGAGAACATCACGAAGACGAGATAGAACAGGCCAGCCTTCTTGAGGGAGGGAGATTTGGGAGCAGCGGTCAAGGAAGAGAATTTCCGATTGCGATTTTCGATTGCCGATTGTAAGCGGAATCGTCCAATCGTCAATCAAAAAACGGCAATCGGAAATTCACTGCTCGGGCTTTGGCGAACTGAACCATCATTTTGCCAGTAATATCTTTTAGTTAATCGCTCTGACTAGCCGACTGCTGCAGCTCAGTCATTTCGGACTAGGCTACGTAGGTACTTGTAAAGCTTCCAGTAAGCGGTAAGGTTGCATACGCGCGTCCCCGCTGCCCCCTCCCCCCAGTCCGGCTGCGCTACTAAAGAGGAGGTCTCCCTAATGAAACGTTATCTACTCGTGATATCGGCGGTCATTCTCGGGCTGTGCGTGCTGGGGGTCAGCGCATCGGCTCAGGATGTCTTCAAGATCAACTACTTCGCCAACAATGTCGCCGGTGCGCCGGATCAAACCGTCCGCATCGACAATCCTGGAACAGATAGCACGGCGAGTCTCTGCGCCATGATCTATGTGTTCCAGAACGACCAGCAGTTGGCCGAGTGCTGCGGCTGCCTGGTTACCGCCAACGGCCTGCGCACCCTGTCGGTGGGCACGAACCTGACCAACAACCCGCTGACCGGCATTTCGACCAAGCCGGTGAACGGCGTGATCAAGATCGTCTCGGCTGCGATCAACAACAGCCCTTGCGATCCCACGTCGAACGTTACGCCGACCCCGTCGATCCGCGCTTGGGGCAGCCACAACCAGAACAAAGTGGGCGCCGCCTATCCGGTTACTGAAACCGAATTCAGCGATGCCACTCTGAGCGGTGAAGAGCTCGAGTTCAACCTCGAGACACAGTGCTCGTTTGCCCAGAGACTGGGCAGCGGCAAGGCGGTCTGCACCTGCGGTACTGGTGACTAATTGAAGTCAAAGAAACCCGCCTGGCGAGGCTTCACTTGTCAGGGTTTAGCATGTGGCGGGGATAGCAGGGGGGAGGCGACTCCCCCCTTGTTTTATTGTGCCTTCACTTTCCCGCTGACCTTATCCAGAGGAATCCCAGCTCTACGCCGCCAGCGTCCCGCTCAGCGCGCCTTCCAGCTCCAGCAGCTTGCGCTTGATGTCGAGCCCGCCGCCGTAGCCGCACAGCGTGCCGTCGGAGGCGATCACGCGATGGCACGGCACGACGATCGCGACCGGATTGCGGTTGTTGGCCATGCCCACGGCGCGAAAGGCGTGCGGCTTGCCGATGGCGCGGGCGATGTCGGCGTAGCTGCGGGTTTCGCCGTAGGGAATCGCCAGCAGGGCGCGCCAGCAGGCGAGTTGGAAGTCGGTCCCGCGCAGGTCGAGCGGGAAATCGAACCTGCGCCGCTGGCCTGCAAAATACTCTTCCAGCTCGCGCATGTAATCGCGCAGGGCGCGGGGCGAAGGATCGAAGCGGAAGGAATCCTTTTTCGTGCGTTCGCCTTCCGCCCGCAGATCGCGCGGGTTGGGACGAATCGTCTGCTGCCCCGGCAGGCGCGCGTCGAACTCCAGCGCGACCAGCCCGCGCTCAGAGGCAGCCAGGAACAGCGGGCCCACGGGGGAGTGATAGAGAGGTTGATTGCAATGTTTCCATAAGTCCTCAGCAGAATTGATGATTGTTGATTGTTGAATGGAACAGGGAATTTTCGATTGCCAATTGCCGATTTTCGATTGGCCGCTTCAAGCGCGACAATCGGCAATCACAAATCGGCAATCGGCAATTGAAAATCGGCAATTCTCCGGTTTTCATTCAACAATCAACAATCAATAATCAACAATTCCCTGCGTCCCCGCAATCCAGGACTGTAGCACGCCGGCCGCCTTCCAGCGACGCCCGTCCAGCGCAATCATTGACAGAATCGACATTTTGCCCCAAAGTGTGTGCTGCCTCTGGTTGCCCCGAAACGTTGCCCGGCAACGTTGCCTCGCGACCTTGCCGAAGAAGGCTGCTTGGAAAGCTCGGGTTGAGAAAGGCCCTCCTCATTTTCGCCGCCGTCGTGCTGGCCCCGGCGCTGCTGGTCAGCCTGGCCGTTCTGGCCGCGGGAGACTGGCGCACCATCGGCCAGACCGGAGCCGGGGACACCGTCTCCGTCAGCTCCGTGCGCGTGCTCAAGAGCAATCAGCGCGTGGCGCTGGTGCGCGTGGAGTTCAAGGAGCCGGCGACTTTTCCCCAGGGCGGCCCGTTCGTTGAGATGCGCGCCCGGGTGCGCTTCAACTGCGCCAACGGCTCCGCCGCTCCCACCAGCGAATGGTTCTACACCCGCGACCGCAGCGGCCGCTTCGTGGTCAGCAAGAAAGCCACTCGCGACGACCAGTTCGGCAAAGACCCCGAAGGCGGCTTTGCCGACATGCTAAGCAAGAGCGTCTGCGGCAAGTAGGATCACGTAGCGGCGGACGCAGCTTGCCCTGAGCGAAGTCGAAGGGTCCGCCGGGCGAAGCCTAGCGAGCGGAGCAGACCCAGGCGCCCGATAATCATCACCGCCGGCCCCTAGGAGGCTGCGGAAAAGCCAGTCGATGGCGCAAAAAAGCGCACCTCAGGCGCTAAAGCGCGGACACATTTTCAACGACTTAACGGCACGAGTGAACTCGTGCCCTTCCCGTTTCGTTGCGTTCCTTGAGTTTTTCCGCAACCTGCTAGTGCTCGACAATCGCCGCCAACCCCGGACGAATGCGTCCGGGGCTACGTGGTTCTTTCCGCGCATAGAACCTCGGTAACCACGCCATCACTTCCGCCGCGAATACTTTCCGCTTATGCTGGTAGCTTCAACCCACCTGCATTATGGATTCACTGCGACTTTATGGTTTGGTCACGGCCGGCGCGGTCGCGCTGCTGGGGGCGTACGCTCTGCTGCGGCGACGGCCGAGAACCGCCGACGACCTGGAACGCGAGCGCCGCGCATGGCTCGAAGGCACGGGCCGCATCACCGACGGCACCGTGATTGATGTGCAGGAACTGGCGGCCGAAGCCAAGCGCCGTGCCGCCGTCATGCTGATCTACAAGTACGACGTGGCCGGAGTGTCGTATGAGTGCTCGCAGGACGTGACCTATCTGCGGCACTGGATCAATCTGCACTCCTGCCGGCTGGGACTGCATACCTCGGTGAAATACGATCCACAGAATCCGGGGAACTCGCTGGTCGTGTCGGAAAACTGGATGGGGCTGCGGCAGTGATGCGAATTTCCGATTGCCGATCTCCGATTGCCAATTGAAAACCCAAGGGCTTGAATCGGCAACTGTACCCTGACCCGCCAATCGGCAATCACAAATCGGAAATCGGCAATCAGCGGCTTCCTACCGCCATTCCAGCCGCATGGCGCTGTTGTGCTTGTCGAAGGTGACCCGCAGGGCCTTTTCGCCGCCGCCAATGAAGTCGGCGGCAATGGTTTTCGACAGATCAACGCTCTGATCGGCGGTCAACGCGCGCAGGCGCAGCGTGTGTTTGCCGGCGAGAACCTGGATCGTTTCCGAGTCCACACCGCGCACGCCATTGAACACGACCAGCCGCTTCTGCGTGCCCCCGTGCAGCACCCGCTTCAGCATCAGCTGATCGTCGACCCACAGGTAGAGCGTCGCGTTCTTGAACTGGTGTTGCACGGCCAGGTTCAGCGCGGACGAAGCGACGATGACTTGTTCCCCGGCGGCGGAAGTTGGGCTGGCGCTGCCTCCAGCGGGCGTTTTCGCCGATGCGGTTTGCAGCGCTGCCTTGGCGGAAGTTGAAGAATTTGGAGCGGAGGAATTTGCCGCTGCACCGGCCGCTGGTTTCGGATTCGCAGCGGAGGCGCCTGCATTCCTGGTTGCGCCTGCGGCTGCCCCGCCGGGATGAACTCGCGGCGTCTCGGCCGCTGCCGCCTCCTCGCTGTGCGCCCGAAACAGCAGATGCCCCTGCACCCCCACGATCAGCAGCATGGTGATGGTGGCGAAGCCGAGCGCCAGATCCTTGAGCGGCGCCTGCAAAACCGCGGAGCGGACAACCTTGGCGGCATAGGCCAGTCCGGTTGCCGGACGCCCCTGGAGCGCTGCAGCTGGCTTTTTCGGAGCAGCCTTCTCTGGCGGACCGGCCAGCACTTTTCCTGGCGAAACTTTTTCCGGCGAGACTTTCTCCGGCGAAACCGGGACCAGAGTTGGAGCAAAGCGCGCGCGCAATCCGTGGATGGCCTGGGCAAACTCGGCGCCGCTCTGGTAGCGCTTGCCGGGCTTTTTGGCCAGGGCGCGCGCCACCACCGCGTCCAGCTCTCGCGGCAGCTCGAAGTTCACCGCGCTGGGCGGCGGAGGGTTCAAGGTCGCCACCTTGTGGCAAACCGCCGACGAATTGTCGCCGCGGAACGGAGACCGGCTGGTCACCATGGCGTAGAGAATCACGCCCAGAGAAAACAGGTCGGAACGGCCGTCGGTTTTCCCGTCACACAGTTGCTCGGGCGCCATATAGGCGGGCGTGCCCAGCACCTTGCCGGGAAGCGTAGTGTGCGACAGGTCGATCTTGGCAATGCCGAAGTCGGCGATCTTGGCGTGGCCTTCAGGCGTCAGCAGAATGTTGCCCGGCTTGATATCGCGGTGCACCACGCCCTGCTGGTGGGCGTAGTCGAGCGCTTCGGCGAGCTCTTCGACCAGCTGCAGGGCGCGGGCCAGCGGCAGTATCTTCTCGCGCGAGAGAACCTTGTTCAGCGCTTCGCCGGCGACATATTCGAAAACAATGTAGGGGTCGTGATGCTCTTCATCCTCGCCCACATCGAACACGGCGACGATGCCGGGATGGATCAGCCGGCCCACTGCCTGCGCTTCGTTCAGGAAGCGGTGGCGGAATTGTTCCCCCATTTCGCTGGGCTGGGCGTGCAGCGGGATGGTCTTGAGCGCAACCCAGCGGTCGATCTGCGGGTCGCGAGCCTTGTAGACAATGCCCATGGCTCCGCGGCCCAGCTCCGAATCGATCTCGTAGCGGCCAAAGCGCCGGGTTTCGGGATTGCCCGAATTCTCCATCAAGGATAGTCCGCGGGCGATGAGGCCCGACCTGCCAGCGAACCCAGGGAGGGGTTTTCACAATGTTAGCGCGGCCGGACGGGCGATTCGGCGGGTTGTTTGGGATGAGGAGTTACCGCGGTAATGGGGGACGAGTTCCGTGAGGAGGGCGGGATCGGAGTCCGCACACGTGGAGGCGGATGCATTCGTCCGCCCGGTGCCGTTCCCTGCGGGGACTCGATGGATTTTGGATGAATTCTCCCGCCGCTTTCGCGGCTAGGGGTTCAGGGCGCGCCCGCGCCGCGGATCGAAGCTGAGAGCTGGGGCCTGACGGCTAAGAGCTGAGAGCTGGTCTTCTAGCTTCCTGCCGCAAAGCCGCCGCTGTGGGCGACCGTCATGCGGAGGTATTTGTAGGGGTTGACCGGGGTGTCGTTGATGCGGACTTCGTAGTGCAGGTGCGGACCGGTGGAGCGTCCGCTGGCGCCGACGTAGCCGATCACGTCGCCGCGATGGACCGCCTGTCCAGCTGTAACGGCGAAGCCCGAAAGATGTCCGTACCGGGTGCTGATGCCGTTGCTGTGATCGATGATGATGGCTTTGCCGTAGCCGCCCATGTTGTCGGAGAAAGTCACGACGCCGTCAGCCGGAGCGACGACAGGATGTCCGTAGGCGCTGCTGATATCCACTCCGCTATGGAACGCGCCCTCTCCGTTGAACGGATCGATGCGCTCGCCAAAGCTGCCCGTCACCTGGCCTTCCACGGGCCACAGGTTGGGAGCTGAATTGGCTTTGATCCAGTCCGCGGTGGTGGCGTTGCGGGTCAGGCCCATGGTCAGTCCGACCATGGTCGCGCCGGTCAGTGCTGAAGTCCGCAGGGCGTGCAGCTGATCGAGGGAAGAAGTCACCTCGGAAGCCTGAATCTGCTCCGTGCTCGCCGTCACCAGCGTAGGCTGAGTTTTCAATCCGTAAAGCGCCGAAACTTCGCTGGCGATCGAGCCCAGCGACGCCACCTGCACGTCGCGCTCTTTGGCCACCTGCTCCAGGCGCGAGTAGTTGTCCTTGAGTTGGTCTTTTTCGACTTTCAGCTGGTTGTAGCGGGAAACCTTGAGCAGCATCCGGGTATAAGAGCTGGCAATGCCGGTGAGGCTGAGGAATCCGATCGCGGCGCCCACGACGAATATGTACAGGTAATGCACGGGGATAGGGATCTTGCGCAGCTGGCCATCGTCCCCGCGGGCCACGAATAGAATGTAAAAGCGTTTCTGCAAATCGCTCCTCGGTTTGTCGAAACTTTAAATATCAGGTCCGGAACTTCAGGCGACGTTCTGAGGTTGCAGAGCGCCTGTTCGGGCCACCTGATTCTTCGGGCTTCG
Source organism: Candidatus Sulfotelmatobacter sp. (assembly GCA_035266285.1). Taxonomy (GTDB): domain Bacteria; phylum Acidobacteriota; class Terriglobia; order Terriglobales; family Acidobacteriaceae; genus Sulfotelmatobacter. The sequence goes on along the minus strand of DATFNR010000047.1, from coordinate 8,749 downwards.
TCCCATCTTGGGAATGGAAACTTCTCTCCAGCCCTACACCTATCGCGGAACCTGGCTTTGGAAACCGAGATAGGTTCTGCAACGCCAACTTCTTGCAGAATCTTAGCTCGGCCAAAGGTCTAAGTGAATGACTGGTTAACGGTAACAAACTGGGTTCCCCCTGTCAACGACGCGCAAGGCCAATGCCGGGTGACCGAAGTGGGCAGTAACCCGACAGTCACCAAGGGACGTATTACCTCCGGTTCAGGGAAAACTGAGAGCAAGGGGCCCGGGGGAGGCCAGCCGAATCCCTCGGGTTCTCTATGTACTCCGTGCCCTCTGTGGTTAAAGCTCTAGGCCGTCGATCCCTCCGCTATATTGATAGGCTGTGCCACTACCCGAAAAGGCGCTGATTGCCCAGATTCGCCGCATGGCCGCGGCTGGCAAGCAAGGGCAGGCGGACAGGAGTGTCCGCCCCACACGAGTCGGTATAGGAGATGACTGCGCCGTGCTGCGCTTTTTGCCGGGACGCCAATCTGGAAATGCCGAGGTTCTGGTCACCACCGACTTCACGCTGGAAGGCATTCACTTCCGCCGCGACTGGCATCCGGCGGAGTCGGTGGGGCATCGCTGCCTGGCTCGCGGGCTGAGCGACATCGCGGCCATGGGCGGCGAGCCGGTCGCGGCTTTTCTCTCGCTCGCCTTGCCGCGCGACTTGCCGCAGGCGTGGGTGGGGCGCTTCGCGCGCAGCCTGATCAGCCTGGCGGAAAAACATGGAGCCAGCCTGGCGGGAGGCGATACCGCCGAGTCTCCCGATGGAATCCTGGCCGACATCGTCGTCGTCGGGACGGCCCCGAAGGGAAAGGCGGTGCTGCGTTCCGGCGCGCGGCCGGGGGACCGAGTGTTCGTCAGCGGCGAACTGGGAGGGTCGGCAGCAGCAATCGTGCAGATGCGAGCTCGGCCGAAGAAGAAGCTGAACCCGCGAGACTACCCGCGACACTTTTATCCCGAGCCGCGGGTCGAACTGGGGCGGATGCTGCGCGAGAGGCGTCTGGCGTCGGCCATGATCGATGTGAGCGATGGGCTGTCGACCGACCTGGCTCACCTCTGCGAAGAGAGCGGCGTCGGCGCCGAGATTGCAGCTGAGTTGATTCCGCGGGCGCGGGTGGGGAAGCCGGCCCGCGAAGTTGACCTCGACCTGGCTCTGCACGGCGGCGAGGATTACGAACTGCTGTTCACCGTGCCCCAGGGGAAGCGCGTTCCAGCGCAGATGGCGGGAGTCGCGTTGACCGAGATCGGACGGATGACGCGCTCGCGGAGGATGGTGATCGAGAATGCGAAGGGCGTGGGGTATGAGTTGGCCGCGCGCGGGTGGGAGCACTTCCGGAGATGAGCCAGCTGCTGAGATGCAACCATGCCCTGTCATCCTGAGGCCCGCGTTCTTTGCGGGCCGAAGGACCTATGTACTCTGCCCGCGGCACTGCTGCTGCCGGCAGGTTGCATAGGTCCTTCGCGGCAAAGAACGCCGCTCAGGATGACAACGTATGTTTTTGGGGGGCACGATGACAGGGCACTACGGGGTTTTGCACAACCTGGGTGTTCGTTCGTCACAGACATCATGGGTTCGCTCTGCCATGCTGACCGTAGAAAAAGAAGTTCACAACCGTGCGAACACCCAAGACATACTTCGTTTACATCATGACCAATCGCTCCAAGACCCTGTACACAGGCATAACGAACAGCCTGATCCGGAGAGTGCGCGAACACAAGATGGGGATCGGGTCGGTGTTCGCTGCAAAATACAAGCTCGACCGGCTGGTTTATTTTGAGCGCTTTGAGGATGTGCATCGCGCGATTGGGCGCGAGAAGGAAATCAAGGGCTGGCTTCGGATCAAGAAGATCGCGCTGATCGTGTCGGTCAATCCGGCGTGGCGGGATCTGAGCGCGGAGTGGTATGAACGCCACCAATTCCAGCCTGAGGGTGACGCTGCGAGTCGCGTTCCCAATACAGCCTTGTCATCCTGAGGTCCGCGTTTGCGGGCCGAAGGCCCCATGCAGTCCGCCAGCAGCGGTGCCGGCGCCGGCAGGTTGCATAGGTCCTTCGCGAGACAAAAAGCGTCTCGCTCAGGATGACAACGGTTTGGGTTGCATAACGCGGGTTCTACGAGCCCAGCCATAGACGCTTATTACTTCCGTCACTAGTCAGTCTCTACCCGCCGGTACGAAACCGGACTAGAGTAAGACCATGTCGCACACGAAATGGATGTTCCCGGTTCTTGCCTGCTTTTTGCTGGTGGCCGAAGCCGCGCTATGCAAGAAGCCCATACCTCCACCGCCGGCGCCGGCACGGTCGGCCTCGCCCGCGGTCACCGATGAGTTCATCCACAAGCAGTTTGGCGACAACTGCTCGCTGCTGGACGGCCCGAAGCAGTTTGTCGGCGACATGGACGGCGACGGCATCGACGACCTGGTGGTCGCGGCCAAGTGCAAGAACCCGATGGCCGACAAAGATGAATACGCCTTTACGGTGTCCGATCCCTACGACAGCTTCCTCGGTTTTGGCGACGTCAAGCTCACCTCCACGTTTGCCTCCGACGAACCGCAGCGGCGCGGCGTAAGCCTGCTGATTATTCACGGCGGCGAAAAAGACGCATGGCGCAGCGACACACCCAAAGCCAAGTTCCTGCTCATCAACCTGCCCTTCAAGACTCTGACCGTGAAGCGGCTGGTCGTGCACAAACGTACCGTGCTCGGCATCTACATGGAAGAGCAGGGCGAGGGCGAGGATACGTCTTCCGTCGTGTTCTGGGACGGGAAGAAATACCGGTATCAGATGCTGGGAGCCTCGCTGGAGTAGGGAAATTTCAGATTTTCGATTGCCGATTGGCGATTGGACTGGGCGTCCATCTTTACTCGATTGACAATCGAAAATCGGCAATCGGAAATCAAGTTTGGTAGGGAAATTCCGCTGTTCCGACCTTGTCCGCATTCGTCTCCGCAAATTCAACCACTCGATCGAGCGATGCTTGCAGCTCTGCCGTGTAACGCTCGATGTCGGTCTCGGTCGCGTCCGCCGGCACCGGGATCAGCTTGCCGAAGCGCACCAGCACGCGCGAGAACGGGACGGGAATCAGCATGCGGTCCCAGCTGTTGAGCACCCAGGCTTTGTCGACGGCTGCATGGAACATGGTCAGGGACACGCCGGACGAGCGCGCCAAAGCCACCGGTCCGGGCTTTACTTGGCGGCGCGGACCTCGCGGGCCATCGAGCGTGAAAGCCACGGTCCATCCCTCCTCCAGAGCGCGGCGCAAGCCGAGCAGGGCGCGGACCGCGTTGCGGCTGGATGATCCCTTGACCGCGACGAAACCCAGCTTGTGAATGATGCGGCCCATGTATTCGCCGTCGTAGCTGTTGCTGCTCATCACCCGTATGCCGAATCCGCGCCAGATATAGGTTGCGGGAATCATGCAGGAATGCCAGAAGGAAGCGATCAGCGGGCGCTCGTCGAGTGTTTGCTGCGCGCCGTCTTCGTAGGAGACGCACACCCGCAGCGTGGCACCAATCAGGCGGATGAACCAGTATCCCGCAAAGATGATCAGGCGCAGCAGGAGGCGCTGGCGCAGGCTGTAGCGCTGGGTATCCCAGGCGGGCTCGGGCGCGGCGACCACCTCGGGAGTGGTGGCGGGGGGCACGGGGATATTGTAACGGCAGGAGTGGGGATCGTAGGGCTGGTTGCAAAGCGAGGGCTTGGGGCGAGGTCGAGAAGTTGTCAGTGATCAGTGGTCAGTAATCAGTGGTCACTTGCAGACGCGGGCAAGAGTGCCCCGCCACCCAAGCCGGGCTTGCGCCCGGCGGACAGCCGAGGGCGGCTGTCCCTACATCAGTTTTCGAGGTAAGAATCGATCCAGCGCTTGATGGGCTGGCGGCGGTCGTCGGTCGCGTCGAAGCGTACGCCGAACGACTTGGGCTTGCGCCAGCTGATCTGCCCGCGCACGATGACGCGCGGCATGGTCATGAGGGAGAACGAGATTTCGACGGGCACTCCGATGGAGAAGTCTTCGTGGCTCTGCACCGACATGCCGCCCGAGCTCATTTCTACGCTGGAGGCCACGATGCGGCGGCCGTCGCCGATGACCGAGACTTCGGTCATGACTGGGATGCGCACGTAGCGGCGGAATTCGTGCTGCACCAGCATCTTGGTCGAGCGCACGACTTTCAGGGCGGTGGTCCGCTCCAGCGGTTCCTGGAACATGGCGTTGATGCCGTATTTCGAAAAACGCATCGCCTCCTGGGCGTTGCCGCCCACCGCGTAGAGGATGCAGCGGCTGTTGGAAGGCGACGAGCGCGCCGCCTCCATCAGTGCCCCGGCCGTGTCGCTCAGACCGAGCACGCAGGCTTCGAACTTTTCCTTCGCCAGGCGCTCGGCGGCGTTGGCCGTCATGGAAACGGGCTCGATGCCAAACTGGCGGAAACACTCGGCCAAGAGCGCGCGGTGAGGTTCCTTTAATCCCACCAGAGCGGTGCGGGCTGTGGCTCGGCGGCTCATGGTGAGGGCAGCGACAGCGGCGGGGGAGAGGGTCGAAGCCATGGCTTTGTTCATGTCGAGGGGACACTCCGCGTATCGGAATCATTGTGGCGCGGCGGCAATCGCTTGCAAAGGTACAAACGGCCAACCGGGGCCATGTTCCGGGGGCCAGTCCAGTTTCAGTGCGGCGGGAGAAAGGACATTACGCCGGGATGTGTGTCCGATTGTGCAGGTTGGAGGCCCTTGAGAAAACTTGCGGAGAGGGCGAAAGAACGACTGTCAAGGGGAAGCGTCAGAAAATAACTTGAGTGATGCGTGCTGACAGGCAAAATCAAAGTCCCCACCCTCTCGCAAAAGGCGCGAGAAGGATGGGGCATCCAGATTACTCGTTGGCGACTATTCGCGCCAGCGGTGGAACAGCAGCGCGCCGTTGGTGCCGCCGAAGCCGAAGGAGTTCGACATGGCGTATTCGATTTCGGCTTTGCGGGAGTGGTTGGGCACCAGGTCCATGCCGGCAGTTTCGGGGTCGGGATTTTCCAGGTTGATGGTCGGGGGCAGTATCTGGTCGCGCAGAGCGAGCACGGTGATGCCCGCTTCGAGGCCCCCGGCGCCGCCGAGGAGGTGCCCGGTCATCGACTTGGTCGAGCTGACGGCGAGCTTGTGATCGCCGAAAAAGTTGCGGATGGCATGGGCTTCGAGCGTGTCGCCGATCGGCGTGGAGGTGCCGTGGGCGTTGACGTATCCCACTTCGCTGGGCGAGATAGCCGCATCGCGCACGGCGTTGCGCATGACGCGGAATCCGCCTTCGTGCTCAGGGGCGGGCTGCGTGATGTGGTAGGCGTCGCCCGACATGCCGTAACCGGCTACTTCGGCGAGGATTTGCGCGCCGCGCTTGCGGGCGTGCTCGAGTTCTTCCAGGATCATGATGCCGGCGCCTTCGCCGATGACGAAACCGTCGCGCGCCTGGTCCCAGGGGCGGCTGGCTTTTTCGGGCTCGTCGTTGCGGGTGGAGAGGGCGCGCATGGCGGCGAACCCGCCCACGCCCATGGGCGTGATCGCGGCCTCGGAGCCTCCGGCGATCATCACGTCGGCGTCGTTATGCTGGATGATGCGGAACGAGTCGCCGATGGAATGCGCGCTGGTGGTGCAGGCGGTCGCGGTGGCTTCGTTCGGGCCCTGGGCGCCGAAGCGCATGGACACCTGGCCGGCGGCGAGATTGATGATGGAAGCGGGAATGAAGAAGGGTGAGATCTTGCGCGGGCCGCCCTTGAGCAGCGCCTCATGCTCGCGCTCGATGATGTCGAATCCGCCGATGCCGGAGCCGATGTGCACGCCCACCCGCTCGGCGTTTTCGGGGGTGATCTTCAGGCCCGACATCTTCATGGCTTCATCCGAAGCGGCGATTGCCAGGTGGATGAAGCGCGCCATCTTTTTCAGTTCTTTTTTCTCGATGTAGTTGAGGGGGTCGAAGTTCCGGACCTCGGCGGCGATCTGGCAGGCAAAGTTCGTGGCGTCGAAACCGGTGATGCGGGCCACGCCGCTCTTGCCCGCGAGCAATCCCTTCCAGACTTCATCTGTGGAATTGCCCACGCCGCAGATCAGGCCGAGCCCCGTGACTACGACCCTGCGTCCCAACTATTTCCCTGCCTTGGCGTGCTTGCCGATGTAGTCGACGGCGTCCTGCACGGTGCGGATTTTTTCGGCGTCCTCGTCGGGGATTTCGATGTCGAAGGCCTCTTCGAAGGCCATGACCAGTTCCACGGTGTCGAGCGAATCGGCGCCCAGGTCGTCGACAAACGACGCGCTGGCAGTGACTTCGCCCTCGTCCACGCCCAACTGCTCGACAATGATCTGCTTCACTTTCTCGTCAACGGCTGCCATGTGTCTCCTCGCTTGCCTCGGAATAGATTTGCATTCGGATCGTAAGGTTGCGCAGTCTTCACTTTCCTGGCCCGGCCATGCCCGCCGAACCGTTTAGTCTGGCACAACGCAACAAGAAATAGAAAGGCGAGCCTGTAGTGTAATGGGCGGGGCGAAGTGGTGTAAAGGAAGGGACAGTGGGCAGCGCGGTTTGAGAGATTCGTATCAGGGCTTGCCTTCAGGCATGCCGCAACGTGAGCGAGTTTGCGATCGGCTTCAGCCGCTACGGAGCGAGCGCAAATCCAGCGGCTAAAGCCGCTTGTTAATTCGTCGACCTTTGCGGCATCGCTAAAGCGATGTCCTGATACGAATCACCGATCCCTCAGCGTTAGATCGGACAGCCGAGGGCGGCTGTCCTACATGAGCCCCTCAGTGCCGGTACGCGGCCCACATGTCATCGATGAAGCTGTACTGCGGGAACTCGCCTTGCAGCCAGTACCTGGTCTGGCCCTGGCGCTCCCAGTTGGCGCTGTAGTCGAAGCCAGTCTGCGATTTGATGGCGGCGACGGCTGCCGAGTCGTCTTCGGTCATCCAGCGATCGGCGTAGTCGAAGAATGCGGGATGACTCCAAATGCTCTCGGCTTTGAGGATGTGGATGGCGAGCGCCTCGCCGATCCATGAGACTGAGGTGCAGCAGCGGCGATAGGCTTCTCCCAGTTGCTCGTTGCCGTTGATCACCGGCCAGTTGTTGGGCTGGAGTTGCTCGTACGGTCCGTAGAGCCCGGCGCTGACGGGGGTGCCGTTGGCGTTGACGCCGTAGTGGCCTCCGTAGATGACGGCCGCGCCCTGCCAGGCCTGGGTGTAGCCGCCGGGGATCGCGTCCACGTAGACCGTCTGCATATCTTCGCCGAACTGGTTGGGAAAGTTCGTGGAGACGTTTTTCATGCCGTCGTTGTTCAGCAGGATTCCGGCAAAAATGATCGGCAGCTTTCGGCCGCTGCGATGGCCGCCGAACGCGGGCCATCCATAGCCGCGCTGCACGCAGCCGTAGAGATCAATGCCGTACTGCACGAAGTAGTTGGTCAGGTTGACCTTCTGGCTGGCGGAGAAATTCAGCATCAGCAGCAGCGATGCGTAGGAATCGGCGAAGGCAATGTGCTGGCCGTAGCTGGGCATGTAGTCGGCGGGCGCGTCGAACAGGAAGGGATTGGTGTCGATCCACGGACGGCGGTAGTAGTTCTCAAACACCGAGAGCGCCGGAGTCTGCGACGGATTGGGCGGCGCCAGCGAGGGCAGAAGATTTCTCTGCAGATCGTTAGCGTGATAGATGGTCTGCGTGCGGTCGCAGTACGACGGGCGGAACGCGTCGGCCGAGGGCGCCGCGGAGAGCACGGTGAGCACCGAGGCCGAGCGCACCGGGCTGGCGCTCTTATCGCTGGCGCGCATGACTTCGGGATCGGTGTGAATCTGCGGCAGGCTGACGGTCGAGACCAGGGCGTCTCCGGGCTTCAAATCGATGGGAGGATAGGAGCGCAGCGAAGCGTCGAACCACCACGATTCATCGGTGCCGTCGTTGAGCCGCGAATCGAATCCGCTCTTGCTGTTCGCGGTGGGCAGGTTCAGGACTGAGCCGTTCTCGTACGGCGACGAAGTGGTTGGGGGAGGGTCGATGGCGGTGATGGTGACCGGTCCAACGACGTAATAGTCGCCGTTGACGAACTGGCCGACAGTCACGGGTTGGCTGAAAGTCCAGGTGACGCCGTCTTTGCTGATCGAGGATGCGGTGTTCGGGGGAGGGGGTGGGTTGTTTGTGGTTGTGGTGGTGGAGTTGTTCTTAGCTCCGCAACCGGTGAGGGTCAGCAGAGCGAGAGTGAGCAAAGCGAGGAGGAGGGCCGCGACGCGAGGGGACGCGGGGAAAATGTCGCGGAAAATGATTGCGCTCTCGTGATGTTGTCTGGACATGTCCGTCCCCCTGCGTTCGGCTTGGAGCCCTTTCAGGATGCGCCGTTGCGGGCGTGGGCCCAAGTATCGGAGGGCTGGGGTGGCGTAGTTCAATGGGACGATGCGGGCTGGGGCGGGAGGTCAGGCGGACAATGTACGGATTCCGGCCAATGGTGTCGTCCCCTTCGGAGTCTGTGTCGTAGCCCGTCTTGCGCCCCTTCGGGCTTATATTCGTCCCACTTCTGACCCACGGCTTACGCCGTGGGCTGCATTCTTGCGCCGCTTCGCGGCTAGTGAAGCCATTTGGCGCTCCACTTTTTCCGAGGACTGTTGGCTACGACGCAGACTCCCTTCGGGACTCGTGTGGGATCCTCACTTACCCGGCTTACGCCCCCGGCTAATGAATTCCGCCGCTGCACGGCTCTGGCCGCCATTTTGCTTCCA
>DATFNR010000046.1:0-37447 GCA_035266285.1 Candidatus Sulfotelmatobacter sp. | reverse complement strand
ATGGCGGGGATACGGTGCGGGTTCCTGGTTGCTCGTCCGGACTTAACCGAAAAAGTCATGGCCCGCGGCGGCTGGAACTTCATGCCCATCACGGCCTGTGCCGCGGCCAGCGCCAGCCTGAAGGATGCGCAGCTTGTGCCGGAGCGGCGGCGCATCAACGCCACCATCCGTCAGCAAACATTCGACTGGCTTGACCGCAACGGTTATGCCTACATTCCATCGGAGTCGAACTTCTTCCTGCTCGACACCAAGCGCCCCGCTAAGGAAGTGCGGGACGCTATGGCCAAGGAGAATGTCATGATCGGCCGGGTGTGGCCGTCGCTGCCCACGCACGCGCGCATCACCGTCGGGACTCTGGAAGATATGGAACGCTTCCAGGCGGCTTTGCAGAAGGTGATGAAAGGCTGAATTTCTACGTCCGGGGCACGAAGCGCAGCGACGCAGAATTCATACAGTAGCGCAGGCCGGTTGGCCGCGGGCCGTCATCGAAGACGTGTCCGAGGTGGGCATCGCATTCAGTGCAGGAAACCGCGATGCGCACCATGCCCAAAGTCGCGTCGCGCGTCTCGGTAACGTTCTCCGCCGCGATGGGCTGCCAGAAGCTGGGCCAGCCGGTGCCCGAATCGAACTTTGTGGCCGAATCGAACAACGCATTGTCGCAGCAGATGCAGCGATAGAGACCTTTGTCGTGCAGCTTCCAGTACTGGCCGGTGAAGGCGATTTCGGTGTCAGCACGCCGGGTGATGTCAAAGGCATTGCCGGACAGCTGCTTGCGCCATTCAGCTTCCGTCTTCACCACTCTCGCAATCTGGACTTTCTTCAGGCGCTCACCCGAGTCGGAGAATAGAACCACGGTTACTTCTCTCGGTTCGCTCGCAGCCGCGACTTCCATCAGGCGCGGCCTTCTCCATTGCCAGAACACTGCGCCCGCAACGGCTGCACCCGCGCCGGTCAAGAACACGCGCCGATTCACGCCGGAAGATGCTTTGCGATCAAGGTCGGAATCAAACATCGTTCTCTCCTATTTGGCGCTGTACAGGTCGGGAAATTCCTTGCGCAGGTGCTCGACCTTGGGCGCATCATTGAACACGATATAAGGCTGATTGGGGTGAAGTGTGGCGTAGTTCTGGTGGTAGGCCTCCGCTGGATAAAAAGCCTGCAGCGGCACCACCTGGGTCACGATCTTGTGCCGGAAAATTTTGGCCTGATCGAGCTGGGCGATGTAGGCGTCGGCGATCCGCTTTTGCTCATCACTGTTGTAGAAAATCACCGAGCGATATTGCGTGCCTTCGTCAGGACCCTGGCGATTGAGCTCGGTGGGATCGTGGGCCACGGAGAAGAATATGCGCAGCAGCTCACCGTAGGTAATCTGCGACGGATCGTAAGCGATCTGCACCGACTCGGCGTGCCCGGTTTCTCCTGTGCTGACGACTTCGTATTCGGCGGTCTTGGCGGTGCCGCCGGAATAGCCTGACGTCGCGCTGATGACGCCCTTCACATGCTGGAAAACAGCCTGGATGCCCCAAAAGCATCCGCCGGCAATGACAGCGGTTTGCTGCGCGGGGGCAGAGGCTCGCGGCGCGTCCAGGGCAGGCGCGGGAACGGCAGCGGCTGTGCCGGCTCGGGCGTTGCAGGCGGTGGCGGCAATGAGCGAGCTCAAGATAGCCATGGCAAAACCAGCGCGTCCATTCATAGTTGTTTCCCCTGCTAAGTACGGTGGAAATTATCTGCCAGATTGGAGTTATGGGAGGGCTAAAAGTTGCAGGATCCACCAGGCCTCAATTCCGGCGCAGGTACTTCCCTGGCTGGAACCCCCCATTTGTTATTGTTATGAGGCACATAAGTGACCACTCCTAGTGTGACTCCAGTCCTTGCATTTTTTTCATAAGGGCAGATAATTACGCCTTTCTTCCCCCGAGGGAAGCTTTATGCTGTTTTTGCGCGCACTTCAGTCTAGGGTTGTAGTGTCCCTGGCCCGCACCACCGCCATCGCATGTCTGCTTCTGGCAGCCGCGATGTTCACCGGCATCCCAACCGACGCACAAACGGGTGCACCCGGGCCCAATTCCGACCCAACGTACCAGGCCCTGCGCAACATCACACTGGGAGGAGAAGCCGTCAGCGTCAGCAACTTCGAATTGAAGCGAGACGCCGCGACATTCCATCTGCGCTCGGGCACGGTGTGCTTTGTTGCTCCGGTCAATGGAAAAGTAACCGGAGCCGTATTTTCCGGTGACGGCAATCTTGTGATCGACCCGCCAACGGCAGCGGAACGCAGTTCGCTGAAGCTGCTGACGAAATCTAATGAGTTCAGCGAGAGCTTCGAACGCATGGTGCTGCGTTTTACGGACTCGACCTATGACGACATCAAGAAAGCCGGCACCCCGGGCGCGAGCGGCTGCGACGCCGGACCGCTGAAAGACAGCCAGCACGTTTTGCGGCATAACGTGGACTTCCGCTACAACCTGGACGCCCGCATTCTGGCCGATGTGCTCAGTGCCACGCCGGGCCACCTGTTCGTCGCCTTCGTTCATGGCAAGCACTACAACGATAAAGAACTGTTCTTCATCGACCCTCACGGCGCGCCGCAGGTCGCGCCGGAGGAAGTCGAGCTCATGACCTACGACGAAAACAAGCTGGGAGTATGGGCCGCATTCCACTCGACCAACCTGGGCGACCGCAACGCGAAAGTGCTGCGTATCGAGCATCAGCAGCTTGACACGACGATCGAGAAGAATGCGAACCTGAGCGGGAAAGCGATCACCACGTTTATTGCGCAAGCGGAAGGCGTGCGCGCCCTTCCCTTCGATCTGTTTCCGAGCTTGCGCGTGCAGTCGGTGACCGGCGATGGAAATCAGCCGCTGTCGTTTATTCAGGAGGATAAACACGACGATGCCGATTTCTGGGTCGTTCTGCCGAAGCCGATGGCCGCGGGCGACAAACTGGCCATTACGACCACCTACAGTGGAAAAGAGGCGGTCACGAATGAAGGGGGCGGCAATTACTTTCCCGTCGCCCGCGATGATTGGTACCCCAACTCTGCATTCGGCGAGTACGAGACGTATGACATGACCTTTCACATTCCGAAAGGCATGAAAATCGCAGCCACCGGCGTCCAGGTGAGCGAGAGCAACGACGGTGGGCAGAACGTGACCGTATGGAAGAGCGAAGCGCCGCAGACCGTGGCCGGATTCAACTTCGGCAAGTTCAAAGTGGAAGAGGGCAAGCTGGACAAGCCGGAATATCTGGTGCAGTCGTACGCCAATCAGAACCCTCCCGACTGGGTGCAAGGACTGCAGCAGGCCGCGCAAGGGGATAGTTTGCCGACCCAGGGATCGCATCTGGGTGAGGGCGCTGCGCTCGGAACCATGAGCACTACCGGCCTCAACAAGAAAGCGCTGGCGGAAGGTGAGCTTGCCGTACAGCTTTACACCGAGTACTTCGGGCCTTCCTCTTTTAAGCACCTCCAGGTTACGCAGCAGACCGCCTGCAACTTCGGGCAGTCGTGGCCAGAGCTGGTATGGATTCCCATCTGCTACTACTTCGACACGACCGTGCGCCATCAGCTGGGAATGGATTTCGGTGACCGAGGCTACTGGAAAGTCGTGACTCCTCACGAAGTGGCGCACCAGTGGTGGGGACACACAGTGGGATTCAATTCCTACCGCGATCAGTGGATGAGCGAGGGCTTTGCTGACATGTCGGCTTCGCTTTATCTAAGTATGATCGAGAAGAATCCCAAAAAGTTCATCGCATTCTGGAATGACGAGCGGGATCTGCTGCTGGAACACAATGCCCAGGGCTTCCGAGCCATCGATGCCGGCCCACTGACGGAAGGATATCGTGCCAGCAACTCCCGCGCAGGAATGGATATCTATCGACGCCTGGTGTATCCCAAAGGCGCCTACATTCTGCACATGCTGCGCATGATGATGCACGACAACCGCACCGGCGATCAGCATTTCAAGGAGATGATGCAGGACTTCGTCAAGACCTATACCAACAAAGCCGCCAGCACGGAGGACTTCAAAGCCATGGTCGAGAAGCACATGACTCCCGACATGGATATGGAAGGCAACCACCGCATGGACTGGTTCTTCAACCAATACGTCTACGGCACGCAGCTGCCTTCCTACAAAATGGATTCGTCGTTCGATACGGGTGCGGACGGGACCATCGTCTTCAGCCTGAAAGTGACGCAATCCGGCGTAGACGATAAGTTCCGCATGCCGGTTCCGGTGTACCTCGAAATGGCGGATGGAAATATGTTCTTCCTGGGCCGCGCACGGCTGACGGGGAATACAACGATCGATCAGAAGATCCCGCTGAAAGGCCTGAAGGACAAGCCGCGGCGAGCCGTGCTCAACTACTACGACGACGTGCTGGCGTCGCCCAACTAGAAGCGTGAAGCACCACCGCTCGACACGAGGAAAAGAAAAAAAGGGGAGCCCTCTGCGCTCCCCTTTTGACTCAACGCGGAATTACTTCGCTGATCCTGACTGCATGCCGTCTCCCGATTCGCCGATCTGAAGGGCGGTCTTCTTGCCTTCAAAGCGGACGCCGGTCAACGAAACGGTTCCGTCGCTGTTCTTCATGGTGACTGCCGCATCGTTCGCGGGCTTGTAGTCGAGGTCAACCACTTTGGCCTGCACTTTGGTGACGACATTCTTGCCCTGCAGAATGCTGACTTCGACGTTGGGGCCGGCGCCGTCCCACTGCAGTTTGTATTCACCCGGCTTGAGCTGGGTGCCGTTCACAGTCGTGACATTGTGCAACTGGATGGTCGCCTTTGCGGCGGCAAAAGCGCTCGACGCAACGAACAGCGCCAAACACAAAACCAAACTCTTCGTAACTGTCGCGAACTTCATGGCTGCTCCTTTTTTCTTTCCCGAGGTACGTCGGGAAGCGGTTGGGGCGGCCCGGCTCACGACCTGCGCGAGAAAAACGCTTGTGTTTCCCCGCGAATCGCCTACAATGCTACCGCCGGGGTTGAGCACGCAACTCACTGCGCTGCGCCAATGGGGTTTTTCTCACCTGGGCCGCCAAACCGAGTGTGAGAGAATCCCCAAACCCCGCAAATTTCTTTCCTGCTCAGCTATGCCAGCATCACCTCAGCGCTGGCCGGTTACCCACTATGTACGAAGCCGCCCCGCGCGAAGTTCCTTCAATTTGCGGTGTGCGGTGATATTTTCTTGGACGCGGAGTTAGGGCTTCCGGTAGCAAAAAACTCGCAATGGCTGTTCCCAGATAGATGAATAACCAAGGTTTTGTTTTCAGATTCAGTCAAACAAAACACTGGGTGACAACTCTACACTTCCCCGCAAGAGCTTGTGGGCAGGGACAGCCTGCGGCCGGCAAGGGAATAGTGGCAGCTTTTCGGGAACAACCGGAGAAACCGTTGCGTAGCATACGGTGACAACAGTTGTGGTGTGCCCGCGCGTGAAGTGCTCGGTGAATCTGTGCGATCGGTGTGCTTGTTTACGGAACGTCGCCGTTAGTCGGCGTCGCCGTGCTGCCGCTCGACCGACCAGATGTTAGCCTGGTCCTTCTCGAACGGGTAGACGTGCACCATCCAGTTGAAGATCACGGGCCGGAACATACCGCCGGCCGCGTCGCACGCTTCCTTCGTGGTGATGGATCCCTTCAATCCGAACTGCGCATTGGGCCCCAGCATCCTGACTCTCTTCTCTTCGCGCGGCATCGTCGCCGGAGGAGCGCAGAAATTGACGTGCTCATGCCACTGCGCCACGCTGAGCGGGATGCGCTGATCCAGATCGTCCTCGGTGAAGCGCTTCGGCGCCGTGTACATCACGCCGATGAGCTTGTAGTCATACCCGTGCTTCTCATACAGAAGTGATGTGGGGTGCTCGGGATTGAAGTGCATAAATGCTTCCCGGGCGAAACCCATATTCGTGAAGTGGTACATCTTCTGCGGGATTTCCGGATGGAAAATCTCGAAGCCGTCGGCCAGAGCGGCGTGATAGTCGGTGTATTTCTCTGAAGCCTTGCGGGCCTCTTCCACGACCTGCTGGGCGCGGGCCGAGTCGCCCGGCTTGGACTGGCGCAGCGCGGTCATCTTCATGTGCGGGCCCATATTCATGTGGCCTTCCATGGAATGCATGGCGTGCATGTCGGCATCGCTGTCGCTATCTTTGTCGGCGCTTTTGTCTGCGCTCATGGGCATGTCTTTCATGTTCGACATGTCCATGCCCGGCATGGACTGCTGGCTGCTGGGCTGAGTGGAACTCGATGGCGCAGCGCTCGGCTGCGCATTTTGTGTTTGTCCCCAGGCCACACCGCACAGCGACAATAGAGCGATTGCCAACATTCGATTCGACATGAGAATCCCCCCAGAGTCTTTGTTTCTCTGTTTCCATTAACACTGACGGAAAGATTTTGTTTCGGCAAGGGCATTGTTGGAATTCCGGTATTACAGAGGTAACGGGCGTCGTCCGGTGATGCTCGCGTTGGCGGGCTGCGGCGCTTTCTGATACACCTTACAGCTTGACGCTCGCAACCATCGTCTTTCTTTTCTTCGCCGGAGCGCTGGGCGGGGCCCTGAATTCCGTCGCCGGAGGCGGCAGCTTCATTGCATTTCCGGCGCTCTTGTTCTCCGGCGTCCCGCCGATTCCTGCCAATGCCACCAACACGATTGCGCTGTGGACCGCAGCCGCCGCCAGCGGAGGCGCGTATCGCAACCGGCTGGACGTGCCGCGCCGCGTGATGCTTCCGCTGCTGAGCGCAAGTCTATTGGGAGGACTGGCGGGAGCGCTTCTGCTGCTCAAGACGCCGGCGCAAACCTTCATGCGCGTGCTGCCGTGGCTGACGCTGGGAGCAACCTTGCTCTTCGCGTTCGGCAAGAAGATCGCAGGCGGGCGCGCATCGATTATTGAACACCAGGCTTCGACCTCCGCCCTGGCTGGTGCGGCGCTGTTTCAGCTGGCCGTCGCGGTCTATGGCGGCTACTTCGGCGGAGGCATGGGCATCGTGATGCTGGCCATGCTGGCCGCGCTGGGCATGAGCGACATTCACGCCATGAATGCCCTGAAGAGCGTGATGGGTTTCGTGATCAACGGGGTCGCGGTCGTCACGTTCATCGTGTGGCGCGCCGTGTACTGGAAGCAAGGGATCGTGATGATCGCCGGCGGAATCATGGGCGGATACCTGGGAGCTCACTATGCGCAGAAGATGCCGCAGGTCTGGATCCGGTCGTTCGTTGTGCTGGTGGGGGCCGGGATGACGGTGTACTTCTTCTGGATCGCCTATTGAAAAGCGAAAGCGGCCACGGATTTCACGGATTCTCACGGATCAAAACCTAACGAGCAGATTGAAAAATAGGATCCGTGAAAATCCGTGCAGATCCGTGGCCGAGGTTTCTACGAAATCGGCGCCGAGACGTGCTCGTGCACGATCAGCCACTTGCCGTCTTCGTTCTCAAAGATCACTGTCCAGCGGAAATTGCCCATCTCGACTTTTCCGGCCTTTGTAGTCATTTGTTCCGCCACAGTTGCCGTAGCCCAGGCCAGATCTCCTTGAGCATGGATGGCAACGTCATCGTTGACCGTGAACTTTGCGCTCTTGTAGCCGGCAAGCACTCCCGCCGCCCCTTTTTCGTACTCATCCCAGCTGCCGTACTTCAGCGGGGCAATGTCGAAGAAAGTGTGCGGCCCGGAGGCGTAGAACGCGGACACGTTGGCCGGATCGAGCGTGGACCAGCCGTCCCAGATTTTCTGCAGATAGGCCTTGTCTGGGGCGGAGCCGGCAGACTTTTTCATCGACGATTTCTTCATCTGCGCGGAACTGGTCAGCACTACGGCAAACAGACAAAGCGAAACTGCGATCAGGCGCTTCATTAGGTTCCTCCAAGGAATTCGGCGAAATTCTCGCACAACGTGGAGCAAACCACAAAGGACCAGACCGCCGGCGGCAAACGAACGACAACGGTCCCAGGGGAGGACTCGAAATAGGGTAAAGTACTTCGGTCGAATACCTGTTGGTAAAGGCGCAATTGGTTCAATCTGAAACCGCCGGGAACGCGGCGACCGCCATCTGCAACTAAGTCTAAGGAGGAAGTTATGCTTCGAAAGTCCGTATTCTTCGCGTGCCTGATCGCGCTGTTTGCTTCGTCACTGGCTCTGGCTGCCGGTTCGGGATATCACGTGGTCACCACTTACAAAGTCGGCGGCGACGGTGGGTGGGACTACCTGACCGCCGATGCCGACGCACGCCGAGTGTATATTTCGCGCGGCACTCACGTGATGGTCATCGACGCGGATTCAGGGAAAAGCGTTGGCGACATTCCTGACACGCCCGGTGTGCACGGGATTGCGCTGGCGCCGGAGTTGGGGCGCGGCTTCACCAGCAACGGACGCGAAGGCACGGTCAGTATTTTCGACATCAAGACGCTGGCCACCAGCAGCAAGGTGAAAGTCGGCGACAATCCCGACGCGATTCTGTACGATCCGGCGACCAAGCGGGTTTTCACCTTCAACGGCCGGAGTCACGATTCTTCAGCGATCGATGCCGCCAGCGGCAAGGTGCTGGCCACGATCCAGCTTGACGGAAAGCCCGAATTTGCCGCCAGCGACGCCAAGGGCGAGGTCTTCGTCAATATCGAGGACAAGAGCGAATTGGTGGCCATCGACGCCAACAAGATGGAAGTGAAAGCGAAGTGGCCGCTCGCGCCCTGCGAAGAGCCGAGCGGACTCTCGATTGACCGCAAGAAGCGCCGCTTATTTGTCGGCTGCGATAACAAGATGATGGCCGTGGTGGATGCCGATAGCGGAAAGGTTCTGGCCACGCCGCCGATCGGCGATGGAGTGGACGCGACCACATTCGACCCTGAAACCGGGCTGGCTTTCGCATCGTGCGGCGAGGGAGTGTTGACCGTAGTGAAAGAAGATTCGCCGGGGAAGTTCAGCGCCGAGAATGTTCCCACACAACAGGGCGCCCGGACGCTCGCGCTCGATTCCAAGACCCACAACGTGTTCGTGGTTACGGCAAAGTTCGGCCCGCCGCCCGCGGCGACCACCGACAACCCGCATCCCCGACGATCGATCGAGCCAGACAGCTTCATAGTGTTGGTCGTTGGAAAGTGAAGCGGTTCGCTCACTCGGGCAAAGCCCTGCTTTGGCTTGGGACAGCGGCTCTGCTGTTCCTTGCCGCCCAGGCGAGCAGGGCTTATTCCGTTTTGACCCACGAGCAAGTCATCGACCTGCTGTGGGAGGATCGGCTTCAGCCGATGGTGAAAGCGCATTTCCCGGGCCTTTCCGACAAGCAGCTCCGGGAAGCGCATGCCTACGCCTATGGCGGATCACTCGTCCAGGACATGGGGTACTACCCGTTCGGAAAGCGCTACCTCAGCGACCTGACGCACTATGTGCGGACGGGAGATTTCGTCGCCTGCCTGATTCAGCAGGCCCGCACGGCGAACGAGTACGCGTTTGCGCTGGGCGCGCTGGCGCACTACGCCGCCGACAACAACGGGCATCCTGTGGTGAACCGGGTGGTGGCCATGGAGTTTCCCAACCTGCAGAAGAAGTTCGGCAACGAAGTGACCTACGCCGACTCGCCCAAATCCCACATCCGCGCGGAGTTTGGGTTTGACATGACCCAGGTGGCGAAAAACCACTACACCTCCGACCGCTACCATGACTTCATCGGGTTCGAGATTTCTCAGGGCCTGCTGGAGCGGGTATTTCCGATGGTCTACGGCGTCAAGTTCGAAGATGTGGTGGGCGACGAAGATCTGGCCATTGGCAGTTTCCGCCACGCGGTCAGCACGGTGATCCCGGAGATGACGCGGGTGGCGCTGCTGAATCGGCGGAAGGAGATCGTTGCGGATACGCCCGACGCAGCGGAGAAGAAATATCTGTATTACCTCTCGCGCACCGACTACGAACAGGAGTGGGGCTCCGAGTACCGGCGCCCCGGCTTCGGGACCAAGCTGTTGGCCATTTTGTTGAAGCTGTTTCCCAAGAAGGGGCCGTTCAGCGGCCTGGACTTCAAGATTCCCAGCCAGCCGGCGGAGGATCTTTTTGTTCGGAGTGTCGACGTGACGGTCAAGAGTTACGAGCAGCTCTTGCAGGATGCCGACAAAGGAACGCTTCACCTGTCCAACCGGGACTTTGACACCGGACGGGAGATCCGCGCGGGGGAGTATGTGCTGGCAGATGGTACGTACGCTCATCTGCTGGACGATATTTCCAACAGCGATTCCAAACAGGTCTCGCCTGAGTTGCGGCAGGATATTCTGGCGTTCTACGCCAACCCGAACGCGCCGCTGGCGACCAAAAAGAAAAAGAAAGATTGGCAGAGGGTGCAGGGCGAATTGCAGCAGCTGAGGGCTTCGGCCGGTAACGTGGAGCCGAACGAGCCGGTGACGAAATAGCCCGAATGTCGGCAATCTTTCCTGACTCAGGCCCGGCTTATACGCCAACTACACTGCTGCGTCGCTCGAGCAGCATCACATCGCGCCACACATTGCCTAGTCTGCCGAGGCGGTGTCTAACGCCGATCTTCCTGAAGCCACAGGACTCATGCAGAGTAATGCTGGCGACGTTCTCGGGAAAGATGCCGGCTTGCAACGTCCAGATGCCGTGCGCTTCTGACTCCTTTACAAGGGCCTCCAACAAAGCTTTGCCCGCGCCGCGTCCCCGGGCTGCGGCAGCCACGTAGACTGACACTTCTGCAACTCCTCCGTAGACGCAACGGCCCGAAACCGGGCTTAGCGCGGCCCAGCCAAGCACGGCTGGCGATTCAGCGCCGCTTTCTGCATCGCCGGATCCCTCTCGAACGGCGACCAACCGGGAGTCCTTGCGATGACCGCTATCCCATTTTGCCCAGTCGGGAAGCTCAGTCTCGAACGTGGCATTGCCGGTCGCAATGCCCTCGCGGTAAATTTCACGAACCGCCGGCCAAAGGTCGGGGAGCATGGGAGTGATGTAATAGTCCATCGGTCGGTTGAGCTAACTTTCTGCAGGGGCGAAGAACACCAGCACCGCGAGTTCCTCGGTGATGTCGTGAAAACGGTGTTCGACCTCTGCCGCCACGAAAAGCATGCTGCCGGCCGACACCTCACAATCTTCGTCTCCGGCGCGAAAGCGGCCGCGGCCGCGCACCACGTAGTACATTTCATCTTCATGGTGGGGACGCTGGGGATCGGTGGCTCCCGCCGCGAGCACGTACAGGCCCGCACTCATCGCCGGCACGCGGAGAAATTCTCGGTACAGCTTGCCGCTCTGGGAGCGGAGCTGGTCGATTTCCTCAAGCCTGGCGAAGAGCGCTTTCACAGCAGCATGCCTCCGAAGACGAGATCGGTGAACTGCGGAACCAGGTTTTGCGCCTGCAGTTCCCCCTCCGGCTTGTACCACTGATAAATCCAGTTGATCATGCCGAGCAGGGCGAACGCGGCGGCTCGCGGGCTGACCGTGCCCCTGGCATTGCGAGCCCGCTGCACCTCGCCGATCACGCCCTCGACGAAATGCACGTATTCCTTCTTGCGGGCGTTGATCCGTTTCCGCAGCGCGGGAGGAAGCGGGTGGTTTTCGTGCAGCATGACCGTGATCTCGCGGTCGGCGGGGCTGAGCACGATTTCAATGTGACGGCGAATCAGCGATCGCAAGCGGTCTTCGGGATCGGGAATGCCACGCACGGGTGCGACCACCCGCTCCTCGGTGATCTCCATGGCATGGTTCATGATCTCGAACAGGATTTCGTCCTTGCTTTGAAAGTGGTGGTAGAGGCCGCCCTTGCTGAGTTTGAGCGCCGCCGCGACGTCGTTCATCGACGTCGCGTCGTAGCCGCGCTGCTGGAACAGGCGGGCAGCGGTGCGCAGGATCTCCTGCCGGGAATCAACGACGGTCTCGCGAGCCATCGCGTGACATGGTAAACAGTCGGACGCGCGAAAGCCAACACCGGCCTAGCGACGGTAGATCTCCGGGACGAAATTCTGCTCCTGGATGGGCGGGCGAATGTACTTCGTCTTATCGAGCGGTGGGAGTTTGAGCGGCTTGGGAGTCAGGTCTTCGTAGGGAATCATGGAGAGCAGGTGATGGATGACATTCAGCCGGGCGCACTTCTTATCTTCCGCGTTCACCACGTGCCAGGGTGATTGCTTGATATCGGTGACGGCGAACATTTCGTCTTTGGCGCGGGAATACTCGGCCCAGCGGCGGCGGGATTCCAGATCCATGGGGCTGAGCTTCCAGCGCTTGGTGGGATCTTTCATGCGGTCCTGAAAGCGGCGTTCCTGCTCTTCGTCGCTGACCGAAAACCAGTACTTCATCAAAATGATGCCGGAGCGGATCAGCATGCGCTCGAACTCGGGGCAGCTGTGGAGAAAGTCCACGTATTCTGCCTCGGTGCAGAAACCCATGACGTGCTCGACGACGGCGCGGTTGTACCAGCTCCGGTCGAAGAGCACCATCTCGCCGCCGGCGGGCAGGTGCGCCACATAGCGCTGAAAGTACCACTGCGTCTTCTCGCGCTCGGTAGGAGTGCCCAGCGCGACAACCCGGCAAACGCGCGGATTCAGGCTCTGGGCAATGCGCTGGATCGAGCCGCCTTTGCCGGCGGCATCGCGGCCCTCGAAGAGAACGACGACTCGCAGCCCTTTGTTGCGGATCCACTCCTGCAGCTTGACCAGCTCAATCTGCAGGCGCCGGAGTTCCTTGTCGTAGTCGCAGTCTTTGCCGAGCTGCTGGGGTTTAGAAACTTTGCCACTGGCGGAGGAAGGGGACACGCTCCCGCCGACGGCTGCGGCGTTGCCGTCTTGTGTCCGATGACGGCCGGAACCCTGACTATCGCCCATCTGCAGATACCTCGTTTCTTGACCGCGCAACGCTTCCCGGGCCGGCGCCTCTTTGATACATACTAAATCGGAAAATGGAGTGGAATCTTCAGTGCTTTGCCGCCCCGGACAGACTTCGCAAAATCATTGATTCGAAAGGAATACACCGTTGGTGACTGCCGAAACCGAAAGTGTATTGACACTCAATTGTTTGCCTGATACAGTCTGCGTCACGTTATGGCAATTTTGAACCACAGCCGGAACGCGATTCGAATTAGCGTCGTAGTTGTAGGCGTACGACTGCTTCCCGCAAGTCTCTGGCTGGGAGGAAACGGTTAAGCGAGATTAGAGTTTAAGCTTTCCGAAACCCACCGCCAGAGAGTTGGCGGTGGGTTTTTGATTTTCGGGGCCAATTGGGAGCATGTCGGCGCGAATTGGCTGGCTGGGAAATCGGCTAAATGATTAACGCAGAACTACTTAGGATGAACATAGCTTGCAACGAGCGGGGTTGGCTGGGGTGCCTGATTCCGCTTGACACCCTGGAGTGTGGCAGCTATCATTCAAGGATGTGCCGACCGACCGGTCGGTATCTAAACCATGAGTTTTTGCCTTCGGCCCCGCCGCCTAAGGGCCTGTTTTTCGGTGGTTATTGAGAATCAGTGAAACGAGAGGAGCACGCGAGTGGCTACTATTTTTTAC
Organism: Candidatus Sulfotelmatobacter sp.; assembly: GCA_035266285.1. Classification (GTDB taxonomy): domain Bacteria; phylum Acidobacteriota; class Terriglobia; order Terriglobales; family Acidobacteriaceae; genus Sulfotelmatobacter. Next base: position 23,958 of record DATFNR010000046.1, on the reverse strand, counting down.
GAACATGACGCCAAACCTGAGGTGCTGAAGAGCAAGACCATCGCCATCCTGGGCTACGGCAGCCAGGGGCATGCGCAGGCACAGAACCTGCGCGATAGCGGCTACAAAGTCATCGTGGGCCTCGAGCCTGGCCGTCCCAGCGCCCAGCAGGCGCGAGCCGACGGCATGGTCGTGGCCGCACCGGATGAGGCCGCCAAGCGCGCCGACTGGATCCAAGTCCTCACCCCCGATGAAACCCAGGCTGCGGTGTACGACCAGTACATCAAGCCGTATTTGCATCCGGGAAAGGTTCTGGGCTTCTCCCACGGTTTCAGCATTCATTTCAAGACCATCGTTCCGCCCACCGACGTTGACGTCGTCATGATCGCCCCCAAGAGCCCGGGCCATCTGCTGCGGCGGGTGTACAGCGAAGGGCGGGGAGTGCCGTCGCTGCTGGCCATTCAGCAGGATGCGAGCGGGCGCGCGTACGAACTCGCGCTGGCCTACGCGCATGGAATCGGCTCAACCCGGGCCGGGGTTCTGCAAACAACTTTCAAGGAAGAAACCGAAAGCGATCTTTTCGGCGAGCAGGCGGTGCTGTGCGGCGGCCTGACATCGCTCATCAAGAAGGGATTCGAGACGCTGGTCGAGGCCGGTTACGCGCCGGAGATCGCCTACTTCGAATGCCTGCATGAGATGAAGCTCATCGTCGACCTGATCTATGAAGGTGGGCTGGGGCGCATGCGCTATTCCATCTCCAACACTGCGGAATATGGCGATCTGACCCGCGGCGAAAAAGTTGTGGGCGATGAAACCCGTGCCGCGATGAAGAAGATTCTGGCCGACATCCAGAGCGGAGAATTCGCGAAGGAGTGGATTGCCGAGAACAAGAACGGCGGTCACCGGTTTAACGCTCTTCGAGAAAACGAGAAGCGGCATCCGATCGAGATCGTGGGCGCCGAGCTGCGCGGCATGATGAGCTGGCTGCCCAAGGAAGGCAAGAAGCCGGCTGAGACGCCCAGGGAATCGGACAAACAGGTGGTGAATGCTTAAAGGGGCCGAAATCGTTCTGCAGTGCCTGCGCGCCGAGGGAGTCGAGCTGATGTTTGGCTATCCCGGCGGCGCGATCATGCCGCTGTATGACGCGCTGGAGGACAGCGGCATACGGCATGTGTTGACACGGCACGAGCAGGGCGCGGTTTTCGCGGCGGAGGGCTATGCACGCGTGACCGGAAACGTTGGTGTGGCGATCGCGACCAGCGGTCCGGGAGCCACCAATCTTGTGACCGGCATTGCCGACGCCAAGATGGATTCAGTTCCCCTGGTCTGCATTACCGGGCAAGTGCGCAGTGCGCTGATCGGCAGCGACGCGTTTCAGGAAACAGACGTCTTCGGCGTCACTCTTTCGCTGACGAAATGGAGCCGGCTGGTGCGCTCGATCGACGAAATTCCGGAGGTGATCGCAGAGGGATTTCACTGGGCGCGCAGCGGGCGTCCGGGGCCGGTGGTGATCGATATTCCCACCGACATGCTGAAGGCGAAGAAGGAGTTCTCCGGACCAGTGAAGTTCATGCCGCATGCGCGGCCGGCCGAGGCCAAAGCCGATGGCGGTTTTACCGACACGATCGTGGCCATGCTGCAGCAGGCGTCGAAGCCGGTGGTGCTGGTGGGCGCGGGAGCCAAACTTTCAGGTGCGATTCCAGAGTTGCGCCGTCTGCTGGACGATCTGAAAATACCTGCGTTTGCCACGGTTCATGGACTGGGAGCGATCCCGCCGCAAGCTCCTTACTACCTCGGGATGGTGGGCATGCACGGCACGCGTGCCGCCAACACGGCGCTGCACGAAACCGACCTGCTTTTGGTTCTTGGGGCGCGCCTCGACGACCGTGTGACCGGCGATCCAAGCCGCTTCGCGCCGCACGCCAAGATCGTTCACTTCGAAATCGATCCAGCGCAGCTGGACCGAGTGCGTCCCTGCGATCTGGCGGTGATCGGAGACCTGGCGGACACGATTCCGGCATTCCAGGCCGAACTGCGGCATCATACCTTACCGGACTTCAGCGCGTGGCGCAGCGTGGCCTGCGGGCCGGAGCGCGCGGAACTCGATCCCCGCGGGCTGGCGCAGCCAACGATTCGCTTTCTGGATGAACTCTTCAGCCGCTTGCCGGAGAACAACGTCATCCTCGCCGACGTGGGCCAGCACCAGATGTGGGCGGCGCAACGGTTTCGGTCGGCTTCGCCACGCGGATTCATTACTTCCGGTGGGCTGGGAGCCATGGGTTTCGCTCTGCCTGCGGCGGTGGGCGTGCAGCTGGCCAAGCCTGATACCTGCGTGCTGTGCGTTTCTGGGGATGGCGGATTCCAGATGAACATTCAGGAACTGGCTACGGTGCATCGGCTCGGGCTGCCCATCAAGCTGGTCATTATCGACAACAAGTACCTGGGCATGGTGCGGCAATGGCAGCAGCTTTTCTACGAGAAGAATTACGCCGAGACCGACCTGAGCGACAACCCGGATTTCGTCGAGATCGCGAAGGCTTACAAGATTCACGCTCGGCGCCTGAACGAGGAAGCGATGCGCGAGTTTCCGGTATCGGCCGAGACCGGGGATCTGATCGACAGCTTTCTGCGCTCGCATGAGCCGGAACTGCTGGTTTTTGATTGTCATCCCGAGGCGAATGTTTTTCCGATGGTGCCCGCGGGAGCGGCGCTGTCGGAGATGTTGCTGGAGGACGAACCGACGCAATAGGAGCGCGGCCAGGATGGCCGCTCGCCAGCCGGCAGGATGCCGGCGCTACGGAGGAGCTTATGCAGGCTTTTCAGATTCACTATCGCAATACGCAGGGAACGTTGATGCGCATCCTGAACGCAGCTTCGCGCCGGGGATTGGATCTGCACTCGGTACAGGCGGTGGCGGTCGACCGCGATCATCAGGTGACGCTCGTGCTCGAGGTGAATCAGAAGCAGGTCGGGCAACTTTACCGCGAATGGTATTCGATTGCCGACGTGACGCACGTGCGGCCGGTCGCCGCTCACGGCGACGCCTGGGCGACGGCGCACCCTCCGGCGGGCGTCTCCCTGGAGGACGGCCGCAGTGCGGCACGGGCGTAGAGCGAGTTGTGTAGCTGGGCAAGCATGACGCATCTCCTGAGCAGCGTCATGCGACTTGGGGAACCTGCAGCAAGGCAGGTTCCCCGTTTTTTGCTCGGGTCCCGTGGTCGTGCGGGCTAAAAGATGGTCACCACGAAGGGCACTAAGGTGCACGAAGGAAACCCAGGAACTCCTCGGGTCTTGCATCCTGTAATCTTCTGATATGGATCTCAAGCACATCAGCCGTGGAATCACCGACGGACGCGACCGGGCCGGGGCGCGGGCTATGTTCAAGGCGATCGGTTTCACCGACGCTGACCTCAGCCGGCCGTTGATCGGCGTGGCCAATACCTGGATCGAGACCATGCCTTGCAATTTTCACTTGCGCCGGCTCTCGGCCAAGGTGAAGGAAGGGATTCGAGCCGCAGGCGGCACGCCCATGGAGTTCAACACGATCGCCATCTCCGATGGCGAGACGATGGGCACGGAGGGTATGCGGGCGTCGCTGGTGAGCCGGGAACTGATCGCCGATTCGATCGAACTGGTTTGCCGGGGGCAGATGTTCGATGCGGTGGTGTGCGTGGTGGGCTGCGACAAGACAATTCCGGCAGCGGCCATGGCATTGGCGCGCATGAATCTGCCGGGCATGGTGCTCTATGGCGGCACGATCGCACCAGGGAGCTATCGCGGGAAAGACGTGACGATTCAGGATGTTTTCGAGGCGGTGGGGGCGAACGCCGCGGGCAGGATCACCGACCGGGAATTGCACGATCTGGAAGACGTGGCCTGCCCCGGTGCGGGGGCCTGCGGCGGGCAATACACGGCCAACACGATGTCGACCGTGATGGAGATGATTGGGCTGTCGCCTATGGGGTTTAACAGCGTACCGGCGATGGATGCGAAGAAAGATCAGGTCTCATTTGATTGCGGCCAGGTGGTCATGAATGTCCTGCAGAAGGGGATTACACCCCGCGACATTCTGACGCGGGCGGCGTTCGAGAACGCCATCGCCTCGGTGGCTGCGACTGGAGGATCGACCAATGCGGTGCTGCACCTTCTCGCGATCGCGCGCGAAGCCGGCGTCCAGCTTGAGATCGACGACTTTCAGACGGTCAGCGAGCGCACTCCGCTGCTCGCAGATCTAAAGCCATCGGGCCGTTTCGTTGCCTCCGACATGCACCGCGCGGGCGGGATTCGGCTGCTGGCCAAACGACTGGTGGATGGAAACCTGTTGCATCCCGCCGCCACTACTGTTACCGGGCGCACAATTTCCGCCGAGGCTGCGGATGCGGTTGAGACTGCAGGGCAGGAGGTCATCGCTCCGTTGAGCAGGCCTTTGAAGACAACCGGAGGACTGGTGATCCTCAAGGGCAATCTCGCGCCCGAGGGATGCGTGGCCAAGATCAGCGGCCATGAACGGCTGGAGCATCGCGGGCCGGCGCGGGTGTTTGAATCCGAAGAAGATGCAATGACTGCGGTCACCAGCAAGCAGATACGGGCGGGAGACGTGGTCGTCATTCGCAACGAGGGCCCGAAAGGCGGCCCGGGCATGCGCGAGATGCTGAGCGTGACGGGTGCGATCGTGGGCGAGGGGATGGGTGAGTCTGTGGCCTTGCTGACCGACGGCCGCTTCAGCGGCGCGACACATGGGCTGATGGCCGGTCATGTTTCCCCCGAAGCCGCGCTGGGAGGGCCGATCGCCGCGGTGCGCGATGGCGACACGATCCGCTTCGATGTGCGCAAGCGGGTGCTGGAAGTTGAAATCAGCGACGAGGTTCTGCGCCAGAGAATGGCGCAGTGGAAGCCGCCGCAGCCGCGGTATCCTAAAGGAGTATTTGCCAAGTACGCGGCGCTGGTTTCGTCGGCGTCGCAGGGAGCGGTCACGGGTCCGCGGTGAACTTCGCTCTGGAAAACGAAAGCCGCCAACTGGCTTCTTCTAAGTGGTTCCCGATTCGGGCATTTCCACAGCAAAAATTCGCTTTATGTTCGCCTGTCACAGCGATGCTTTCCCTTAAGGACGTAGGCTTCCGACACGGAGGCGTTATGGAGAACAAGGAAGCATTGCCAATCGTTCGGGCGCTGGCGGAGGGGGTGGACCCGGAGAGCGGGGACGCATGCCCAGGTGAATCGGTATTCCAGCAGCCAAACACGATCAGGGCGCTGGGCAGAGCAACGGAGGCGCTTGCGGCCAGGGTTGCTCAGGAAGAGCGGAGAAGGAGACTCCCAGAAAATATCGGGAAACCTTGGGACGAATCGGAGGATGCGCAGCTACGCGCCGAATATGAGCGCGGGTTGAGCATTTGGCACATCTCCAAAATACATGGCCGAACCCGGGGAGGAATCAGTGCACGCCTGGAGAGACTCGGCAAGGTCCCTCTGAGGTTGTTTGAGGCCGCTGATCTGCCGCGGCTGGAGGCGTCTCCATCGCCCTCGTCGGCATCAGGCAAGCCCTGGCTAGCGGACGACGACCAGAAGCTCTGCGCGGCGTTTGATCAGTCACATGACTTCACTGTGATCTCGACCGAACTCGGAAGGTACAGAGCTGAGGTCTATCAGCGCCTCGTTAAGCTGGGAAAGATAAAGCCGAAAGCGATTTCGAGCGTGGCGTGACTGCTAAAATTGGTCTCTAGCCGCCAGGGCCTTCCTCCTTGGAGGCCTGGCAGGCGTTAGGGACCAATGCCCGCGAAGAAAACCCTATTCGAGAAAATCTGGGATGCCCATCTGGTGGCGGAGCCGGCGGGGCGGTCGCCGATTCTTTACATCGACCTGCATTTGGTTCACGAAGTCACATCGCCGCAGGCGTTTGATGGATTGCGGGCGGCGGGACGAAAAGTTCGTCAACCGCTGCGCACAGTGGCCACGGTCGATCACAACGTGCCCACCGAGCCGCGTGGAACTCCCATTACCGATTTGGTCGCTGCCGCGCAGATCGCGGCGTTGCAGCGCAATTGCAAAGAGTTCGGCGTCCGGCTGTTCGACATGGATTCGCCGGAGCAAGGCATCGTTCATGTGATCGGTCCGGAGTTGGGACTGACGCAACCCGGCATGACCATCGTATGCGGCGACAGCCACACCAGCACACACGGAGCCTTCGGAGCGCTGGCCTTCGGGATTGGCACGTCTGAGGTCGAGCATGTTCTGGCGACGCAATGCCTGGCGCAGCATCGCCCGAAGACAATGAAGATTGATGTTCATGGAAACCTGGCTGAGGGCGTGACCGCAAAAGACCTGGCGCTGGGGATCATCGGGCAGATCGGCACGGACGGCGCGACCGGGCATGTCGTCGAATACGCCGGGCCGGCGGTGCGCGCGCTTTCGATGGAAGGGCGCATGACGCTGTGCAACATGAGCATTGAAGCGGGTGCGCGTGCGGGGATGGTGGCGCCGGACGAGACTACGATCACGTATGTCAAAGAGAAGAGATTCGCGCCGCAGAATTCCGAGTGGGAGAAGGCCATCTCGTATTGGCGGAGCCTGCCGACCGATGAGGGCGCAGAGTTCGACAAGGTGATTGAGATCGACGCCGCGCAGCTTTGCCCGTTTGTGACCTGGGGAACGAATCCGGGGATGGTGGCGCCGGTGACGGGGCGCGTGCCGGACATCAAGGGATTGGCCGATGGCGATCGCCGCGCCGCCGAACTCGCGCTGCAATATATGGGGCTGGAACCCGGGCGTCGCATCGAAGATATCCGGATTGATCGCGTGTTTATCGGATCCTGTACGAACTCGCGCCTGGAAGACCTGCGGGCGGCGGCGCGCGTGGCCAAGGGACATCAGGTGAGTTCGAAGGTGCGAGCGATGGTGGTGCCCGGATCGCAGGCAGTGAAGCGCGCGGCGGAGAAAGAGGGGCTGCATCGAGTTTTTCTCAGCGCAGGATTTGAGTGGCGCGAGTCGGGGTGCTCGATGTGCCTGGGAATGAATCCTGACATTCTGCAGCCGGGGGAACGGTGCGCCTCGACCAGCAATCGCAATTTTGAAGGACGGCAGGGACGCGGAGGGCGGACGCATCTGGTGAGTCCAATGATGGCGGCGGCGGCGGCGATTGCCGGGCATTTCACGGATATAAGGAATTGGAAATTTCAGTGAGGGCGAGGCCATCAGCGGCTAAAGCCGGGTTTGAAGGGCCTTTACGGCACGACTGAAGTCGTGCCCTTCCCCAATCACTTCGTGGAACGAGACCGTTAAATGTGGGACGAGACCGATAAACAATGATTCCATTCACCGTGCATCGTGGCCGTGTGGCGCCGCTGGATCGAGTCAACATCGACACCGACCAGATCATCCCCAAGCAGTTTCTGAAGAGGATCGAGCGCACCGGTTTTGGCCAATACGTGTTTTACGACTGGCGCTTTGGCGCGGATGGAAAGAAGAATCCGGACTTCGTGCTGCACGATCCGCGTTACGAAGGGGCAAGCATTCTGGTTGCCGGCAGGAATTTCGGGTGCGGGTCGTCCCGCGAGCACGCGGTGTGGGCGCTGGCCGACTTCGGTTTCCGCGCCGTGATCGCATCATCGTTCGCTGACATTTTCGCCAACAACAGCGCCAAGAACGGGTTTCTCGCCGTGCGGTTGAGCGAGGAAGAGGCGGCCGAGATCATGCGGCGGGCGCAGGGAATTGACGACTACGAGGTCACGGTCGATCTGGAGCGTTGCGAGGTGCGCGATGAGCAAGGCTTCCGCGCAAAGTTCGCCATCGATGAGTTTGTTCGCCACTGCCTGCTGAATGGGCTGGACGACATTGGCCTCACGCTGCAGCATGAAGCAGACATTGCGGCCTATGAAACGCGGCATCCGGCACCGCCGGCGGTCAAAAGTTGCTGACAAAACGGGGTACCGAGGGCAGGTTTCAGTAAAGAATTGTAAAACCCCTTCAAGTGATCTTGACCGGTTGCCGGTCCGCAGTTGATGCTGGTTTTGCAGGGTTTTGCGACTGCGTCCGCATTCTGGCCCTTTCTTTAAGATACTTTCCGTGGGAGGGTTTCTTTGCACAGAGGGGGATTTCTGCCTTTCCAGGGACAGTTGCCGCAACCGAGCCTACAATGCTTACGTCTAATATTGGGATTGTCCGTCGTCGCTCGGGTGCGGAAAACGCTGTCCGACTCATTCTGAGAACATTGGTGAACATGATCGCTCGATGCCCTGCTCGAAAGTCCCGTTCGCCGTTTTGCAGTCACTGGCTCTGCTCACTGGCGGCTGGAGCGCTGTGTGCTTGCCTGCTCGCCTGCGGGGGCGCGTCCGATGCCAAACAGCAGAAGGCGCAAGCCGCGGGGCCGCGCGACGTTTCGGTGGCGGTGGCGACCGTCCTGAGCCAGGACGTGCCCGTGTACCTGACTGGATTGGGATCGGTGACGGCGTTCAATACGGCCAACATCAAAAGCCGGGTCGACGGGCAGATCATGAAGGTGAACTTCCAGGAGGGGCAATCCGTCCATGAGGGGGAGCTGCTGATCGAGATCGACTCCCGTCCTTACCAGGTGCAGTTGGACCAAATGGACGCGCAGATCTTCAAGGATCAGGCGACGCTGAGAGACGCGAAGCTGAATCTGGATCGCTACACGGCGTTGATTCCCTCCGGGAGCATTGCGCAGCAGCAGGTGGACACACAAAAAGCCACAGTGGATCAGCTGGACGGGCAAGTGCGAACCGATCAGGCGCAGATCGACAACGCCAAGCTGCAGATTGTGTACTGCCACATCACCGCGCCGTTTGCCGGACGAGTGGGGTTGAGGCAGGTCGATCCTGGAAACATAGTCCACGCCGCCGACACGAATCCGATGCTGATCCTGACGCAACTGCAGCCCATTGCCGTCATCTTCACGCTGCCTGAGGACGTGCTGCCGACCGTGGCGCGGCGCATGAAGCAAGCGACCCTTGAGGTGGATGCCTTCAGCCGCGACGATCAGACGAAGCTGGCCACGGGCAAACTGCTGACCATCGATAACGAAATCGATCCAACCACCGGCACCGCGAAGCTAAAGGCTGTCTTTGACAACAAGGACAACCAGCTCTGGCCGAATCAGTTTGTGAATGCAAACCTGTTGCTGGAGACCCGGAAGAACAGCACGGTGGTGCCGACAGCGGCGATTCTCCGGGGCCCGCAAGGCACCTTCGTGTATGCAGTGAATGCCGATAAAACCGTCCAAGATCGCCCGGTCACCGTGTCGCTGACCCAGGGCAATACGACCATTGTCAGCAGCGGCTTGAATCCGGGTGAGGTGGTGGTCACCGACGGTCAGGACAAGCTAGAAAGGGGCAGCCACATCGCGCCGCGCAGCGGCGGAGCGAATGGCGCTCCCAGCGGCACATCAGCAGGGACACCTTCGGGCGCCCCACGGCCAGGTTCATGAGTCCCTCCCGCATATTCATTCTCCGTCCGGTCGCCACCACCCTGCTGATGTTCGGTGTGCTGCTGGTGGGCGGCGTTGCATTCATGCAATTGCCAGTCTCGGCTCTTCCCGAGGTCGACTATCCCACCATTCAAGTGGTGACGTTTTATCCGGGAGCGGATCCCGATGTGATGGCCTCGTCGGTGACTTCGCCCCTGGAGCGGCAATTCGGGCAAGTGCCGGGCCTGACCCAGATGACGTCGACGAGTTCGTTTGGCGCGTCGATGATCACGCTGCAATTCGGCCTCGATCAGAACATTGACGTCGAAGAGCAGCAGGTGCAGGCCGCCATCAATTCGGGTTCGACGTACCTGCCGACCGACCTGCCCAATCCTCCGATCTACAACAAAGTCAATCCGGCGGATGCTCCGATTCTCACTCTGGCGTTGACTTCGGATTCTCTGCCCTTACCCACGGTGGAGGATGTGGCCGACACATCCCTGGCGCAGAAGATTTCCCAACTGCCGGGAGTCGGCCTGGTTTCCATCAGCGGGGGACAGAAGCCTGCGGTGCGAATTCAGGCCAACCCTACCGCACTGGCTTCCTACGGGCTAAGCCTGGAGGATTTGCGCAACGCGCTCGCTCAGGCCAACGTGGACCAGGCCAAGGGCGTGATCGACGGCACGCGGCAGTCCTACACGATCGGCGCCAACGACCAGCTTTTTTCCAGCGAGCAATACAAGCCGATTGTCATCGCCTATCACAACAGCGCGCCGGTGCGGGTCAGCGATGTGGCGAATGTGATCGACAGCACCGAGAACGACCGGCTGGCAGCCTGGATGAATCTGACCCCGGCCGTCATCGTCAATATTCAGCGCCAGCCGGGCGCCAACATCATCAGCGTCGTCGACCGCATCAAGAAGCTCCTGCCGCAGCTGCAGGCATCGCTGCCCGCAGCGGTGAGAGTGCAGATTCTCACTGACCGGACGACAACGATTCGGGCGTCGATCAAAGATGTGTACTTTGAACTGATGCTGGCGATCGCGCTCGTGATCATGGTCGTATTTCTGTTCCTGCGGAATTTGGCGGCGACCGCGATCCCCAGCGTCGCCGTGCCGCTCTCGCTGATCGGTACGTTTGGCGTGATGTATCTGCTGGGCTATAGCCTGAACAATCTGACGCTGATGGCGTTGACCATCTCCACCGGGTTCGTGGTCGATGACGCCATCGTCATGATCGAGAACATCGACCGCTACCTGGAAGCGGGAGACTCACCACTGGACGCGGCGTTGAAAGGATCGGGGCAGATCGGATTCACGATTGTCTCGCTGACCGTGTCGCTGATCGCGGTGCTGATACCGCTGCTCTTCATGGGCGACATTGTGGGACGCCTGTTCCGCGAGTTCGCCGTAACCCTGGCGGTGACGATTCTGGTGTCGGCGGGGGTATCGCTCAGTTTGACGCCGATGATGTGCGCCAAACTCCTCAAGCATCGCCAGGAAGGCAAACAGGGACGCTTCTACGACGTCACGGAAGATTATTACAACCGGATCATCGCCTTCTACGGGCGCACTGTGAAATGGGTGCTGAAGCATCAGACCGCGACCCTGCTGGTGACCTTGTCGACTCTGATTCTGACGCTGGCTCTTTATGTGGTGGTGCCGAAGGGATTCTTCCCGGTGCAGGATACGGGCGTGATTCTGGGCGTATCGGAGGCGCCGGACAGCGTTTCCTTCGACGCGATGGCGCAGCGCCAGCAGGAGCTGGCCAAGGTCATTCTGCAGGATAAGGATGTGGAGAGTTTGTCGTCCTTCATTGGAGTCGACGGCACGAACACCACGCCCAACGCGGGCCGCATCCAAATCAATCTAAAGGCGCGCGACGAGCGCTCCGACGATTCGTCGGCGATCATCCGCCGGCTGCAGCCGCAACTGGCCAAGGTCGAGGGCATCACGTTGTACATGCAGCCCGTGCAGGATCTCACCGTAGAAGACCGGGTGAGCCGCACGCAGTTCCAGTACTCAATCGAGGACGCGGATGCCCAGGAACTGGCGCAATGGACGCCGAAGCTGGTGGCTCAGCTGAAAACCAAGCCCGCGTTGACCGATGTTGCCACCGACCAGCTTAACAATGGGCTCAGGACGAACGTCAGCATTGACCGGGATACGGCGTCACGTCTCGGGATTTTCCCGCAAGCCATCGACAACACACTGTACGACGCTTTCGGACAGCGGCAGGTGTCCACGATTTTCACACAACTGAACCAGTATCACGTGATCCTCGAGGTGCTGCCCAGCTTCGCGCTGACTCCCGACTCGCTGAAGGACATCTACATCCGGCCGAGCACGGTGACGGTGAACACGGGAGCGCCTACCGCCAACGGTGCTGCCGTGACCACCAGTGGCGCGCCGGTTCCGATCTCGACGTTCACACGCATGCGGTCGGGCAGCACTTCGCTGGCGGTGAATCATCAGGGACAGTTTCCCGTGGTTACGCTCTCCTTCAACCTTGCGCCCGGTGCTTCCCTGGGCGACGCCACCACGCAGATTCAGCAGGCGGAGAAAGAAATTCAGCTGCCGCCCAGCATCCACGCCGCGTTCCAAGGGACGGCTGCGGCTTTTCAGAATTCACTTTCTTCCGAGCCCTATCTGATTCTGGCAGCCGTGATTACGGTCTACATCGTGCTCGGCGTGCTGTATGAGAGCTACATTCACCCGATCACGATTCTTTCTACGCTGCCCTCGGCCGGCGTGGGTGCGATTCTGGCTTTAATGCTCACGGGGAATGACCTGACGGTGGTGGCACTGATCGGCATCATTCTGCTGATCGGCATCGTGAAAAAGAACGCCATCATGATGATCGACTTTGCCCTGGAAGCGGAACGGGAAGAGCACAAGCCGGCGGAGGAAGCGATCTACCAGGCCTGCCTGCTCCGTTTCCGGCCCATCATGATGACCACGATGGCGGCGCTGTTCGGGGGCATTCCGCTGGCGTTTGGATCCGGAACCGGCGCGGAGTTGCGGCGGCCGCTGGGCATTACGATCGTGGGAGGATTGCTCTTAAGCCAGCTGCTCACGCTGTACACCACGCCGGTGGTCTACCTGTGGTTTGACCGTCTGGCCCAGCGCTTTGCCCGCTACCGGATCGGCAATCCGATTCCGCACGAACCTATGCCGGCGGATTGATTTTATGAGTATCTCGGCTCCATTCATCCGGCGTCCGATCGGGACCTCGCTGCTGGCGGCGGCGCTGCTGCTGTCAGGAATTCTGGCCTTCAATTTTCTTCCGGTCGCGTCGCTGCCGAAGATGGATTTTCCGGTCATCAGCGTGGGGGCGAGCTTGCCCGGAGCTGATCCGCAAACCATGGCATCGGCGGTGGCGACGCCGCTGGAGCGCCAGTTCGGACGCATTGCTTCCGTCAATCAGATGACTTCGGCAAGCCAGCTGGGAAGCACGGGAATTGCGCTGCAATTCGATCTGAACCGGAACATCGATGCGGCCGCTCGCGATGTACAGGCTTCCATCAATGCGGCGCGCAGCCAGCTTCCTGCGAACCTGCCGAGCAACCCCAGCTATCGGAAAGTGAATCCGGCAGACGCCCCCATTCTCTTGCTGGGATTGACTTCGGACACTCAGACCATACCGCAGATGTACGACGCCGCGGATTCGATCCTGTCGCAGAAGTTGTCGCAGGTGGACGGGGTGGGGCAGGTTTTTGTGTGGGGCTCATCGCAGCCGGCGGTGCGCGCAGAAGTGAATCCAACCTTGCTGAACAAACTGGGGGTTGGGCTCGACACGGTGCGCAATGCGCTGAATGCGGCCAACGCGAACCGGCCCAAGGGACAGGTCTCCGACAGCACGCGCTCCTACTCCTTTACCGACACCGATCAACTCTTCACCGCGGACGAGTACCGGCCCCTGATCATGTCGTACAACAACGGTGCGGCGGTGCGGCTGGGCGACGTGGCGGAGGTCGAGGATGCGCTGGCCGATGTACGCAACCTCGGCCTGATCAATGGCAAACCGGGGATTATCCTGCCTATCTTCCGGCAGCCCGGCGCCAATATCATCGACACGGTGGATCGGGTGACGGCGCTGCTGCCGTATCTGCAGTCGTCGATTTCGCCCGCGATGCACCTTTCGGTCGTGATGGACCGGACGACCTCGGTGCGGGCCTCGGTGAAGGACATCGAGAGGACGCTGCTGATTTCGATCGTGCTCGTGGTTCTGGTTGTGTTTGTGTTTCTGCGCACCGTGCGGGCAACGATCATTCCCAGCATTGCCGTACCGCTTTCGCTGGTCGGAACGTTCGGCGGGATGTATTTGCTGGGTTATAGCCTGGACAATCTCTCGCTGATGGCGCTGGCGATTTCGACGGGCTTCGTCGTCGACGACGCGATTGTGGTGCTGGAAAACATCACCCGCTACGTGGAACACGGTATGGACGTGGTGAAGGCGACGTTCAAGGGCGCGGCGGAGATTGGATTCACGGTGCTGTCGATGAGCACTTCGCTGGTAGCGGTGTTCATACCACTGCTGCTGATGGGGGGAATTGTCGGACGGCTGTTCCGCGAGTTCGCGGTGACGCTCAGCATCGCGATCGGAGTTTCGCTCCTGGTGTCGCTGACCACAACGCCGACAATGTGCGCGAAATTCCTGCGGCTGCCAAAGACGCAAAAGCACAATATTTTCTATCGTGTCAGCGAGTGGTTCTTCGACCACCTGCTGGCGGCCTATACTCGCGCCCTCAAGTTGGTGCTGCAATATCAGCCGGTGACGTTGACCGTGACCATCCTGGTAGCGGTGCTGAGCGGGTATCTGTACTACGTGGTGCCCAAGGGGTTCTTCCCCCAGCAGGACACAGGACGCATTTCAGGTACAGTGATCGGAGCGCAGGACATCTCGTTTCAGTCCATGAGCGATAAGATGCGGCGCTACATCAGCATCGTGATGAAAGACCCGGCGGTCGACACTATGGCCGGCTTCACCGGCGGAGGCAACGCCTTGAACCAGGGCCGCTTCTTCATGATGCTGAAACCGTTGGCGCAGCGCGGGCCCTGCCAGAAAAACCACTTCTGGCAGCCTTGCACCTATGTCACCGCCGACGACGTGATCAACCGTCTGCGCAATAAGCTGACGGTGGTCCCGGGCGCGACCCTGATTCTGCAGTCGGCGCAGGAACTCACCATTGGCGGGCGCTATGGCAACGCGCAGTACCAGTACACGCTGCAGAGCGCGAACCTGGACGACTTGAATACCTGGGCGCCGCGGCTGCTGCAGAAAATGAAAACTCTGAAGCAACTGGCCGATCAGAATTCAGACCAGCAGGATAAGGGACTGCAGGCGAAACTGGTGATCGACCGCGATACCGCGAGCCGGTTGGGAATCACGCCGCAGGCGTTGGACAACGCGCTCTACGATGCCTTCGGGCAGCGCCAGGTGTCGACCATGTACCGGGCGCTGAATCAGTATCACGTGGTAATGGAGGTGGCGCAACAGTTTCAGCAGACTCCCGAGGCGTTGCAGAATATTTATCTGCGTTCCACCGTCGGAACGCCGGTGCCGCTCTCGGCCTTTACCCACTTTGAGCCCTCGAATACGCCGCTGGCCGTCAATCATCAGGGGCAACTGCCTTCGGTGACGATCTCGTTTAACCTGGCGCCGGGGGTTTCTCTGGGCGAAGCGACGGACGCGATCGAAAAAGCCGAGCAGTCGATTGGCTTTCCGCCGACCGTCCAGGCCAGTTTTCAAGGTACCGCCGCCGCGTTCCAGGATTCGAAATCCAACATGCTGATCCTGATCATCGCCGCGGTGGGCGCCGTCTATATTGTGCTGGGCATGCTTTACGAGAGCTACATCCATCCCATTACGATTCTCTCGACCATCCCCTCAGCCGGCGTGGGCGCTCTGCTGGCTCTGCTGATCACTAATAACGAACTCAATGTAATCGGCATGATCGGCATCATCCTGCTGATTGGACTGGTGAAGAAAAACGCCATCATGATGATCGACGTGGCGCTGGACGTGGAACGTACCCAGGGCAAGAAGCCGGCACAGGCGATCTTCGATGCCTGCATCCTGCGTTTCCGGCCGATCATGATGACCACCATGGCCGCCCTGCTGGGCGGATTGCCGCTGGCTCTCGGCCGGGGAACGGGATCTGAACTGCACCGGCCGCTGGGCATCACGATTGTGGGCGGATTGATTGTTAGCCAGGCCCTGACCCTGTTCACCACGCCGGTGGTTTACGTATATCTTGACCGCTTACGACTGGCGCTGCGCGGGGGTGAGGACCACGCGTTGCCAGACACCGGAACGCCCAGCCCAGCGCACTGAGATGCCGCCGAATCGGCCCAGGCGATGAGCGGACGGTTCCAGCCTTTCCCTTTCTGCAAGACAGGTCGTACACTAGGGGGCTTGTGCAACCCCTGCGGATCAGCCCTGCATCGCAGGAACCAGGCAAAGGGGTGTTTTGTCGTCTGGCCGCTGCCCAGGATTCGGATTGTTCCCGTATGATAGAAGGCACAACAAGGATTACCAGAGAGCAACTACATTCGCTCCGGGGAGTTGACCGGAAGACCGTTGACTGCAAAACCAGCGAATGTCCTATTTCGCTTCAAAAACCACTGCAGGAGTCAGGGATGCGAAAGAAAGCAGCGGCTCTGTTCGTTGTTTGCGCGAGCTTAGCCACGTCTATCAGTTGCGGGAGGAACCTGAGCCATTTTGTGTACGTGGCCACTCCCGCCGCCAACCAGATTGCCGCCTACCGCGAAGATCCGAACTCAGGCATCCTGACGGCACTGGCGGGCAGCCCAATCCCCGCCGGCAACGGGGTAGAGGCGATTGCGTTTCATCCCTCAAAGAAGTTCCTGTATGCCGCCAACTCATTAGAGAGCGACATCTCCATATTCTCGGTCTCGCCCTTTGGCGTCATCACTGAGAAAATTCCCGCCGGAGGGCGCACGCCGGTCCGGCCCGGGGGCACGAACCCGAAGTTCCTGGCCATCGATGCGGCCGGCAACTTCCTGTATGTCGGCAACATCGCCTCCAATAACATTTCGGTTTTTTCCATCGACGTGAGCAGCGGCTTGCTGACTCAAATCCAAGGCTCGCCGTTCCCCATTGGAATGACTCCGCTCAATCTGGCCTTAGCGCCTTCGGGGAATGTCCTTTACGTCACGGGCTCCGGCTTCGGCCCGCAAGGGATTATCCAAATCTTCAGTCTCAGCAACGGTGTCTTGTCGCCGATCGAAGGCCCGCTGGTTCAGCCGGGAAGGAGTCCCGTCGGTCTGGTTATCGATCCCACTGGCTCGTTCCTCTACACCGCGAATGTGCAGGACAATACGGTCTCTGGCTACACCATCGCTGCCAACGGTTCCTTGACCCTGATCAGTGGCTTCCCAGTTGGCGGAACACTCACCGGACCGGACGCGCTTTTGGTCGATCCCTCGGGTAAGTACCTGTTTGTGGCCAATGGAGGCTCGAACAACATGGCGGCATTCTCCATCAGCGCAGCCAGCTCCGGGCAGACCGGCGGCGCTCTGACCCTGCTGGGGAACTCGCCGTTCGGTACCGATCAGCAACCCAATTTCATTGCCGCCGATCGCAACGGCAAGTACGTGTTTGTGGGCAACCAGGTGGGTCCGGCCATCCAGTCCTTCAGCCTTGATCCAGGCACAGGGACCCTGACGTTGGTGGCCTCGTATTCGGTGGGAAATACTCCAAGTTCGATTGTGGTAGCGCAGTAGCTGGCATTCGAGAAAAATGGGCCGGAGCCAGCCCTGAACGGGATTTGCTTTTAACAAAGGCATGACAAACCAGGGCGCGTGTGTTGGGACAATGAACTAGCGGCACCCCAGGCGCGGTCGCAACCGCGACGAGCGTCCGATCTGGCTTGTGAAGAGCCACCTCGAACGGGACGAGAAGCGCTGGCTTGGTGCCGGGAGCGGATCCACAACTCATGAGAATTGCCAGCGCTGCCAGCGCCTTCCCCAAACATTACTATCCTCAGAAATTCCTTCTGCAGAAGCTACAAGAATACTGGGGCGATCACCTGCGAAACCCGCAGATGCTGGCGCGGTTGCACCGCAATGTCGCCGTGGAAGGCCGACATCTGGCTCTCCCGGCCGAGAAGTACTTCGATATCGCTACCTGGGGGCAGGCCAATGATATCTGGATCGAGGTGGCGCAGGAGCTGGGAGAGCAGGCGCTCTGCCGCGCTTTGCATCACGCCGGACTGGACGCAAGCCAGCTGGGAGCGCTGTTTTTCACCTCCGTTACCGGCATTTCAAGCCCGTCGATCGATGCCCTGCTGATCAATCGCATGGGATTGCCTGCGAACATACGGCGCCTGCCGATTTTTGGGCTGGGTTGCGTCGCAGGAGCGGCGGGCATTGCCCGCGCCGCCGACTATGTGCGCGCATATCCGTCGCAGGCGGCCGCGCTGGTCTCGGTCGAGCTGTGCTCGCTGACCATTCAGCGCGACGACCTTTCGGTCGCCAACCTGATTTCTTCCGGCTTGTTCGCCGATGGCTCGGCGGCCGTGATCGTCACGGGCGATGAACTCGAATCCACGGGGCCCACGATTCTGGCAACCCGATCCATCTTCTATCCCGACACGGAGGAGATGATGGGATGGACGATCACGGAGAAGGGCTTCCGCATCACGCTGTCGCCGGAGGTGCCGGTCCTGATTCGAAAAAATCTCGGACATGATGTGGACAAGTTCCTGGCCGATCACGGTCATCAGCGCAGCGACGTAAAGAGCTGGGTCTTGCATACCGGTGGGCCGAAAGTTCTGGAAGCGACCGCGGCGGCGCTGGAGCTGAACAACGGGCAACTGGACGCCTCCTGGGATTGCCTGAGAAAAGTGGGCAACCTATCGTCCGCTTCCGTGCTGGTAGTGCTGGAAGACGTGATGAGGAACCGCCGCCCGGAACCGGGCGCGCTGGGTGTGCTTGCTGCCATGGGCCCCGGCTTCTGTTCCGAGCTGGTGTTGCTGGAGTGGTAGGGACGTAGCAGCGTCGACATTAAGTTGTAGTTCCCGGATATGAGTTGCGACAGACCAATCGCGACTGACATCTTTGTGATTGGCGGCGGACCGGCGGGGCTGGCAGCGGCGATTGCTGCCCGGCAACGCGGTCTGCGTGTGATCGTTGCCGACGGCGCGCAGCCTCCCATCGACAAAGCCTGCGGCGAAGGCCTGCTGCCGGACGGGCTGGCGGCCCTGTCGGGTCTGGGAATTCATCTGTCATTGGCTGACGCCCATCCGTTTTGCGGTATTCGCTTTGTCGGATCGGATCGGTCGTCGGAGGCCGCTTTCCCTGGGAATAGTTGCGGTCTCGCTGTGCGCCGCACTTACCTGCATCGCATCATGACGGAGCGGGCAGAGCAGCTGGGCGCGGACCTACTTTGGAAGACGGCAGTGACCGGCATTTCTGCAGATGGCGTCCATATGGGGAAGAATCTGGTTCGCACCCGCTGGATCGTCGGCGCCGACGGCTGCAACTCGCGCGTGCGGCATTGGGCGGGCCTCGATCGGGGATCTCGATTTCGATCCCGCTACGCATTCCGGCGCCATTACCGGGTCGCGCCCTGGTCGGACCACATGGAAGTTTACTGGGGCGACTACTGTCAAGGCTACGCGACCGCGGTGAGCCGCGAGCAGGTTTGCGTCGCTCTGGCTTCCCATGACCCCAATTTGCGGCTGGAAGAAGGGCTGCGGTCGTTGCCCCGACTTCGCGCCCGGCTGGACGGAGCGGAGCCGGTTTCCGCCGAGCGTGGCGCACTGACGGGGAATCGCAGGCTGAACCGGGTTTGGAGGAACAACGTCGCTCTGATCGGCGATGCTTCGGGCATGGTCGACGCGATCACCGGGGAAGGTCTTGGCCTCGCCTTCAGTCAGGCCGCGGCGTTGGCAGAATCGCTGGACTCAGGGGACTTGTCTCGATATCAGGCGCAGCATCGGCGCCTCAGGCTGCGGCCAACGTGGATGGCGCGCCTGATGCTCACCCTCGATGGACGCCCGCACTTGCAACGCCGTACCATGCAAACGTTCCAGAAGCGGCCGGAAATCTTTCGGCATCTGCTGGAGTTGCACGTCGGAGCTGCCTCGCCTCTTCATGTAGCGTTCGACGGTCTCACTCTGGGATGGGGTCTGTTAACCGCACAATCATGAGCAGCGCATACGCCGCGTGGGTTGGCCGGTTATGGGTGGGCCAGGTGTTGGCGGTACTGACGCTAACGATCGCCGGACTTACGGCGGCTGCAGCTCAGCAAACCACTCTCAGCCTGGACCCGGCAAGAACTTCCGTAAACTTCACTCTGGGCGCCGCCCTGCACACTGTGCATGGAACGTTTCGCGCGAAGCCGGGCGCACTGCAAATCAATTCCGCTGCAGGACTGGTGTCGGGCGAGATTGACATCGACGCTAAATCCGGGGAAACCGGCAGTGGCATGCGGGATCGCAAGATGCACAAGGACGTACTGCAGAGCGAACAGTATCCAGACATATCGTTTCGCCCCGACCGCTTCGAAGGCGTACTGGCCACCCAGGGGAAGTCTTCCGTGAAGGTGCATGGAATGTTTCGGGTGCATGGAGTGGACCGCGAGATTATGGTTCCAGCCGATGTGGAGATGGCTGCCGACCACTGGTCGGCGACGGTCCATTTCACGGTTCCCTATGTGAAGTGGGGAATGCAGAATCCCAGCACGTTGTTTTTGCGAGTCAGCGATGCGGTGGACATCGAGCTAGTGGCTGGCGGTAGCGTCCAGCACAGTGCGGCGAACTCCGGCTCTCCGAATCCTGGTCCCGCGAATTCTGGTTCTGCTCAATAACCATCCTGCGGCGTGATGCCTTTTCCTTCGGTGACCTCGTAACCGCGGCCCGCGGCAAGATCCTTGTATTCCTCGGTGCGCCCGCTGGGCCAATCGATAACGACCCGCGCGACGCGGTCGCGCTTCTCCAGCCCGAAGGTCAGCGGCAGTTCTGATTGCGACAGGTAACTCGATCCGCCCTTGACCATTCGCGATTGGGTGAGACCATCGAGCATGACGCGCACCGTCGCGCCAATCGCGTCGCGGTTCGATTTCGTTCCCACCAAACGAAAACGGATGGACCGGTTTCCGTTCAGTACATCGTTGCGATAAAGATAGGCGGGGCCGTTGTTGGTGGTGAGCAGAAGATCCAGATCGCCGTCGCGATCAAAATCTCCATAAGACAGACCGCGGCCGACTTTCGGCTGATCGAATTCCGCGCCAAGTTCGGCCGCAACATCGCGAAAGGTACTTTTCCCGGTATTGAGAAAAAGATGCGGAGGCTGCGCATAGCCGACATTGCCGCGAATGTTGCGTACGGTCTCATCGATGTGTCCATTGGCCACGGCAAAATCGAGCCATCCATCGAGATTGGCGTCGAGAAAAACGCAGCCAAAGCCCAGGCTGTTGCGGGAGGCCGGCCCGACCCCGGACTGGGGCGCAATGTCCTCAAACGCGCCGCCGTTCGCGCGATACAGGCCGATCATCTCGTTGTCGAAGTTGGTGATGGCGACTCCGGGTGTGCCCGAGTTTTCGAAGTCGGCTACATCAATTCCCATCCCGGCTCGCGCCTTGCCTTCAGTGCTGAAGGCAAGCCCTCTCTCCACCCCCACGTCCTTGAAGGTTCCGTTGTGCTGGTTGCGGTACAGCTTGTTGGGTTGCGTGTCATTGGCCACGAGCAGATCGGGCCAGCCATCGTGATCCTCGTCAAGCAACGCGACACCTAAAGACTTTGAACTGCTGTCGAAGATGCCGCTGGTCGCGGTGACATCTTCGAAGGTGCCATTGCCGCGATTGTGAAAGAGCCAGCAGGTCGCTCCCCGATAGGCTTCAGGCGTGCAGTACGACTTGTGCTTGCCGTCGAGGCTGCAGAAGACGTCATGCTCCGGCGACCACTTCACGTAGTTGCAAACAAAAAGATCGAGGAGGCCGTCGCGGTCATAGTCGAACCAGAGAGCCGAAGTGCTGAAGCTCTCGCGTTTGCCGAGTCCGCTGGTGCTGGTCACATCGACGAACGTGCCCTTGCCTGTGTTGCGAAATAAACGGTTTTGCCCGACGCAGGTGACCAGAATGTCGGGGAAGCCGTCGTTGTTGTAGTCGCCGACAGCCACTCCCATGCCATAGAGTTCCACGTCGAGTCCGGCGTGCGCAGTCACATCGATGAAAGTTCCGTTGCGGTTGTTGCGGTACAGGCAGAGGGTTGAGCGCCGCCTTTTGTGGCCGGCCCAGTCGGCGCC
This sequence comes from Candidatus Sulfotelmatobacter sp., assembly GCA_035266285.1. Lineage (GTDB taxonomy): Bacteria > Acidobacteriota > Terriglobia > Terriglobales > Acidobacteriaceae > Sulfotelmatobacter. The sequence continues at coordinate 2,292 of DATFNR010000046.1, read as the reverse complement.
GTTGATGAGAAGAATGTCCTGCCAGCCATCGCGATCGTAATCCAGAAAGGCGCAGCCGGACCCCAGCGTTTCGGGCAGGAATTTGCCGCCGAACGCGCCACTGTTGTGCTGGAACTGAATGCCCGCCGGGGTGGTAACGTCGGCGAATCGAAAGCCGGGCGAAGCGGATGCCGCCTGCGCCATCAGAGCATCGAGGCGAGGCCAATGCGGCCACGAGGCCAGGCCCGCCATTCCGCATAGGAAAGACCTGCGATTCACGGAACGTTCACCAGTCCGGAGCGAATCGCATACACGACCAATTCGGCGGTCTTATGGATTCCCAGCGTGTTCATGATGTTGGCGCGGTGAACCGCGATGGTGTTGGCGCTGAGATCGAGCGCGGTGGCAATCTCTTTGTTCGACTTGCCGTCGACAATCATCTGCAGAACTTCCAGTTCGCGCTGCGTAAGTCCATTGCGCTCGCCCTTCAGGACTGACTTTTGCTCGACCCGCGGATCGAACACGGTCTCGCCGGCTGCGACTTTGCGGATGGCGGCTCCGAGTTCCAGATCGAGGGCATTTTTCAAAACGTATCCTTTCGCTCCGGCCTCGATCGCCTGACGCACCCAGGTGCTCTCGCTGTGCATGCTGAGCATGAGAACAGCGGTGTCGGGCAACTGGTCAAGAATCTGACGTGTGGCTTCGAGGCCGTTCATGCCCGGCAGTGCGCAATCCATAACAACCACCCGGGGATGCAGTTCCCTGGCGAGCTTGATGGCCATCTCTCCGTCTGCCGCTTCCCCGGCAACTTCCAGGTCGGGCTCGTCTTCCAGCATGCGCCGAAAGCCGCGGCGCACCAGGCTGTGGTCATCGACCAGCAAGACTGTGATCTTCTTTGCCATAAGACTCCGCTTTCTCCCTCGGGATAGCCAACTGGACGAGCGTGCCTCCCTCGGGAGGATGTGAGAGAACGAGTCGTCCACCCATCAGTTCGGAACGTTCCCGCATCGCTACCAGGCCAATGCCTTGCCTGGGCCTATCCGTTATGCCGACGCCGTGATCTTCTATTTCCAGCTCAAGCGCATCGGGCAAGAACCGCAGACGCACCCACGCTTGCCTGGCCCCGGAGTGCCGCACCACGTTGTTCAACGCTTCCTGCAGGATGCGGTAAATGTGCACTCCGGCCCCGCCGTCCAACGGAAACGGCTTGCCTTGTTTCTCATAGGATATGGCAATGCCCGTTTGCCTTTCCACGGTCGGGATATACCAGTCAAGGGTGCTCTCGAGTCCGGCCTCGTCCAGCATTACGGGATGCAGCGCTTGCGAGAGGCTGCGAACGCTGTCGAGGGTGGCCTGCACCGTCTGCAGCACCTCCTGCAAATCAGCGCGCAGCGACGAACCCTCCGGCGCATGAGTTCCGGCGCGGCGCAGCATAGAGCCCACGGCGGTCAGAATCTGGCCAAACTCGTCATGGAGTTCGCGCGAGATGTAGCGCAAAGTGGATTCCTGCGTCGCGATCAGCTTCTGCGCCAGCTCGCTGCGGCGCTCGGAGATTTCGGCCAGCTGCGCGAACAGACGCCTGTTCCAACGAATCAGCGAAAGACTACTCAGGAGGATCGCCAGCAGAGCCGCGGCAAGAAAAACGTAGACCTGGCGCCGCACGTGGTCATAGATCTCGACAATGCGCTGGCCGGCTTGCTCCTCGCTTTCGCTGTTCTGCACCAGCAGGCGGGCTACGGACGTGCTCAATGACGCTTGCCGTTCCTGCAGGGAAAGCTGGATCTGGGCTCGCGCCTCTTTTTCTTTGCCGTCGCGCGCGAGGGCGAAGACGCGATCTACCGCATCCCAGAACTGAGTGAAGGAACTGGTGAGAAACGCGCTCTGTTCCGGGGTTCGGCTGGCGGCGGCTAAGCCCGCCTCCAGACGGATCGCATCGTCCAGGTCGGTCCGAATCCGCTGGAACTGGGCCACCCACGCCGTCAGAGGATAAGGCTCGTCACTGCTGACCATGTCGCGCATGGCCACGGCCAGGAGGTTGAGATCGTTCTGGATGCGCAGCAACTGCAGTGAATCTTTGCGGTTGCGATCGACCATCTCAGTCTGCAACCGGCGCAACCCCGTCACCTGCCAGGTGATGTAGGCGGAATAGGCCACGACTGCCGACAGCGTAATGACGAGGCCCAGCAAGAGGCCCAAAGTCGGCGAACGCTCGGGTGCAGGCGCGCGAGGCACGCCCCGAGCATACAACGTGCCCAAGACGCCTGTCACAGGCGGCGCTCGACCGGCAGATATGTGACAATGCAGTATTAATGA
>DATFNR010000045.1:0-61950 GCA_035266285.1 Candidatus Sulfotelmatobacter sp. | reverse complement strand
GGCGAGCGCGCCATTGGATTTCGGCAACTCAAGCTCTCCGATCTGGCCCTCTGTGCCAGCTCCAAAACAGTTGCGCGAGAGGCCCTCGTCGTTTTCGGCGCAGGGAATGTCGATGTCCCCGCGGGTGACGTCATTGAAAATGCAGGCACGAGCGGGCAACCCGCCCGTCGTCTGACTGGCATCGCAGGCGGTCGTTCCCTGCTGCTTGAATTGCTGCGCCGCCAGCGGGTAGTAGACGAAATTGGCATCGCCCTGCCTGCCGTTTTTCTGGTCGATCAGAGCCTGTATCCCGGCCATGGCGGGCGAAGCAAATGAGGTGCCGCCGCCGCCGAGAAACACGGCATCGTTCTGTGCGGAACAATTCGTCCCGCCCTCGTTCTTGTCAGACATGCAGGCCACATAAAAGCTGCCCCACACGCCATTGGCGGAGAACAGGGAGAGATCGGGTTGGTCGCGCAAGCCATCCTGCGGAATTCCCGGCACGCCGGTCTGAAACGACGGCTTGGGATTGCCCTTGCAGCTTCCACTGACCTCGCCCGGAAACCGTGGCTTGCCGGTAAAGCAGGTGCTGGGCCCGCCGCTGCCCGCGATCGCGAAGATGAATTTCTGGCCGAACGGCGTATTGCAGAAGCCTGTGGGTCCGTACGATTTTGGATTGTCGCCAAATAGCGGGTCGCTCAGGATAATCGTACTGGTACAACCGTCATTCCAGGGAATCTCCGGGATGTAGGAGCGCGCCGAGGCCAATGTCTTCGGATTGTTAGTGGCATTCCAGTACTTGCTGATGGGGATGCCGTTGACGTCGGAATTGTATTGCGCCATGAAATCGGTGCCGCCCACGTCTACCGCATAGGCGGAAGCCGTGTTGTCGCCGCTGTTGATGCCCAGGATGGAAAACGGCGTTGGTTCGAAGGGAGCGCATTCATCGGCGCCGGTATCACCCTGGGCGATGAAGAAAGTCGTGCCCAGGGCGCTGGCGATCTGCGCCTCGCGATTCTCCAAAGCAACTTCCGCATTGCCGGTGATGGTTTCACACAGGCCATAACTGTCGGAGATGATATCGGGCGGGGAGAAGTCGAGGAGATTGAGAATGGCGAGATCGAGCCCGGACGTGGTCTGGGTGTTGGGACAGGCTGAGAGCTCGATGTTGGCATCGGGAGCGGTGGCGCTGGCCCACTCGACATCGAGTGCGGCTTCGAACTCGTCGCCGTTCGCGCCCGGATTGCCGCAATTAGGATAGACCTGCTTGAAGTTGCCCGCTTTGAATTGATTCAAGTCAAAGGCGCTGCGGAAGGTGGACCAATCGCCGGGATGGGCAAGATTGGAGTCTTCCACCAGCGCGATGGTTACGCCCTTGCCGGTGAATCCGCGGCTCCACAACGGGAGCACGTTGTAAATGGTGGCCAGATCGAAGGGGCTGACCGTGTTCAAGGTAAATCCCTGAATCGTGACGTTGAAGTGCGGTTGCCAGCGGTTGGCGGCGTGATCGAAAGAGACCGGACCCAGCACCCGCGAGCGCCGGCGGGGGAAGAAATCATGCAGCGAAGCGACTCCTGCGATAGCGGGCGCCAGGGCGGCGGGAATCTGGGGGTCGCGGACAATGGCCAGATGCCTCTCCCCGCTGGGCAGAACCAGATTGTGAATCTCGGTGTGGAATGATTCGCGAATCTGCCCGGCCGTGCCGGCAAAATCGATGACCAGCCCGTGTTGATAGACGCGATTCACCGAGAAGCCGTGCGACTCGATCCAGGAGCGAACCGCCTGCAGGTCGTGGGGCGCGAGACCAAAGCGGGCGCCAAGCTGCTGGGGAGTCAGCCAATGGTGATAGACGGGAGAGCCGGGCCGGTGCATGTCTTCGATCAGCTGCGCCAGGCGCGCTTCGGACTCCGGCGAACCTTTCAGCGCCAGCAGCAAGTGATCGAAGCGCATGGCGTCGGCCACTGCGCCGCGGTCGTTTTCGGCATGCAGAGCGGCTGGCGGAGTATTTCCCTCCAGCGTGACCAGCTGAGACTCGTCCACCGGACGCACAATCATCGGCTTGCGTTGCTGTGGCCAGGCGGTGGTGGAGAGGAGAAAAACAGCGGGAGCGAGCACAAGGCAGGAAGCAAACCTACGCATGGTGACAACCTCGAAGTCGCAATTTGGATCGGTGATTCCAGCTCAGGGCAGGGGAACCACTGGGGATCAACCCCAAGAGTGGCGCCGATTATACACCGGACTCCACCTGCGCGACGCCTCACAAAAGACTCCATGACGCGTCACGCGCGGGCTTTGTCGAGCATTGCGTCCCATGTGCCTTTCGACTTGAGAATGAGCTCTACAGCTTCGCGAATTGCACCGCGGCCGGCGCGGGCGGTTGTGGTGTGGTGCGCCGCTTTCTTCACCTCAGGAACGGCATTGGCGACGGCAACGGCCAGGCCGACGCGGCGGAACAGGGGAAGATCCGGAAGATCATCGCCGACATAAGCAACGGCAGCATCGGGAACGCCCGCTTTCTTGAGGATCTCTTCATAGGCGGGCAGCTTGACCGGCTGCTTCATGTAGATGAACTCCATTTTCATCTCGCGGGCGCGGCGCAGCAGGGCCGCGCTTTCCCGTCCGGTGATGCAGCCGGTGCGCAGGCCGGCGGTTTGCGCCAGGGTAAGCCCCTGGCCGTCGTGGGCATCGAAGGTTTTGATCTCCAGTGCCGTGCCGTCGGGCTGGGAAAGCAGGGTGACGCTGCCGTCGGTCATGGTGCCGTCCACGTCCATGAGCAGCAACTGGATTTGCGAGGCGCGCTTCTTAAGTGCCGGGGAGATTCTACGATCTACTGGCCTGCGCTTAGGGGACAAAGAGACCTCCAAGTCCAAGACTTAAGAGTTACCACGATCAGGCAACGTCTGCACGCGTCTCGGTTCCGACACGACGAGTTCGGCAACACGAGGGTAGCCCAGGGAGTGGCGCTTGCCGGTCAATGAACGTGGGGAGACTGCAGGCTGGCCGCGATTCTTTCCAGCAGTTCCTGCGCCGCCTGGCCCGCTTCCAGCGTGGAGAATTCGGGCCCCAATTCGATGACGGGGACTTCGGCGCAAGCCGTGCGGAACGCCTTGTCGGTTGCGGGCGAGGCGGCCATTTCAGCTCCCAGCAACAACAGATTGAAGCGGGTGACATGCATCAGGATCAGGCCGTCGCGCAGGTTGTTGCTGGTATGAACGTCGTAACCCGCTCGCCGCAGCAGTTCCCGAACGTAGACGACGACATTCACGTTCCGGTCGATGCATAGCACGCTCTTGCCCGCCGGGACGGGCTTTTCGGCCGCGGCCGGAGCGCGGTAGAACGCCGCGACTGCGCTGTCTTCGGAATCGTGCGATTCGAAGAGCTTGTTCAGATGAGAGAGCTGCAGCACTTTTCCGACGTGCTCGGGGACGTTGCACAGCTTCATGTCGCCGCGGGCCTGGCGGGTCGTGGTCAGCGTGCGCACCATGGTGCCGATGCCGCTGCTGTCGATGAAGACGACGTCGCCCAGGTGCAGAACGATGGCGCGGCGGTCGCGCAGCAGCCAGTCGATGTGCGTGCGCAGCGACTCGATTTCGCCGCCGGCAACGATGCGTCCTTTGCAGCGAACGATGGTCACGCGTCCTACATCGCGGGTTTCGAGCTCCAGCCGCAATCAGCCCCCAAGCAAATGCTGGCGGAATTACATGACCTTTTCTTCGGCTTGTCAAGCCTGCCGGGAACACTGACGCACCGATGTATGACTTCTGCTAGACTGACGCGTCTGCCATTTATGTCCGTCATCGCTTCCGCGCCAATCCCCGTCTCCAAGCAGGCTGATATCTCGGAAACAACGCTGCTGGCTGGACTTGCGCTTACCAGCTTCGCCGCGCTTTTGCTCGAGCTAGCGCTCACGCGGATCTTCTCTGTAGTGCTCTTCTACCACTTTGCGTTTCTGGCGATCTCCATCGCGCTGCTCGGGCTGGGCGCGGGGGGCGTGTTTGCCTACCTGCTGAAGAACCAGCTCGCGGGCTGGGATACGCGCGTGCTTGCGACGCGGCTGTGCCTGGCCAATGCCGTGGTGGTGGCGCTGGTTCTGGAAATCGTGCTGCACGTTCCGGTCGCCCTGAATCTTTCCGGGAAGAACTTTGTGCGGCTTACGGTTCTGTACCTGGCGGCGTCTGTGCCGTTCTTCCTGACGGGGCTGCTGTTTTCGGTGGTGTTCGCGCGGGAAACACAACGCATTCCGCGCCTTTATGCCGCGGATCTGTGCGGTGGGGCGCTGGCTTGCCTGGCGGTAGTGCCTCTTCTGAACTGGCTGGGTGGGCCCAATGCCATCCTGGTTTCGGGCCTTGTTCTGTCGGTGGCGGCCATGACCTGGGCCGAAGGTCGAATGATGCGCAGAAATGCCGGCCTGCTCTTGCTGGCTCTGGTGGTGCTGATTACCGCCAACTACTCGGGACGCCTCATCGACGTGATTTACGCGAAAGGGAACTTCCGCGATCCGGCCTGGGTGGAGTTCGCGCGGTGGAACGCCCTCTCCCGTGTGGAAGTAGACCGGCTGGGGTTCGCCAAGACGATTGTCATTGATGCCGACGCGTCGACCTACATCATGAACGCGGACCCGGGGCACTGGCAGGGCACGGAGTGGGAGCACAACCTGATGGCCGCCCCGCCCGCGCTGGCCAATGTTCTGCGTCCGCACGGGGAGTTCGCCATCATAGGTCCGGGCGGCGGAGTTGACGTGCTGCGGGCAGTGGCCAACGGGAGCGCCGGAGTGACCGGGATCGAAATCAATCCCATCATCGCCAACACCATCATGCGCGGCCAGTACGCGGACTATTCGCGGCATCTGTACGAGCGCCCCAATGTTCACATTCACGTCACCGATGGGCGGTCGTTTCTGCGCTCGACGCCGCAGCAATTTGATGTAGTGCAGATGACCCTGGTCGATACCTGGGCCTCGACCGCAGCCGGTGCGTTTGCCTTGAGCGAGAACAACCTTTACACGGTGGAGGCCTTCCGCGAGTACTTCGAGCATCTCAAGGCCGATGGAATGATCGCCATCACGCGCTGGGAGTTTCGTCATCCGCGCGAGGCGCTGCGCGTCGTTTCGGTGGCGATGGAGGCGTTGCACCAGCTGGGAGTGGCGAATCCGGCGCGGAATTTCATGGTCGCGTCGCAGGGGCCGCTCAATGAGGACGGGATTCCAGTGGTCGTGCTGGCGAAAAAAAGCGCGTTCACTGCGGCTGAAGAGACTGCCGTCATGGAGCATTGCAAGCGATATCCCGAGCTCGACCCGCTGTATCTGCCGTCGCAGCCCGGGCAAAATCCATTTTCGGATCTGATCGCGAGCAACGATCCCTATGGATTTGCGGGCGGCTACGCCTTCAACGTGGCTCCCGTCAGCGACAACGCGCCGTTCTTCTTTTTTACCCTGAAGCCCGAGCAGTTCCTCGCCAAGACGAAGTTGCACAAGGGCGTCGACTGGAAGGTGAACTTAGGGGTGCTGGTTCTGCTGCTGGTGCTGGTGATTTCCATGTTCGCCGTCGTGGCGTTCCTGCTCGTGCCGCTGGCGCTAAAAGGGCGAGGACAGCGCCAGTCCCTGCTGCCCCTGCTCTATTTCGTGGCCGTGGGCCTGGGCTACATCCTGGTGGAGATCGCGTTCATCCAGCGCTTCGTGCTTTTTCTGGGACATCCCACGTATGCCTTGACCGTGGTGATTTTCCTGCTGATGATTGCGAGTGGGGCCGGGAGCCTGCTCTCGCGGAGGTGGTTGGCGCGGGCTGAACAAGGGTGGTTGCCCCTCCTGCTGGTGGCTGCGACATTGCTGCTTTATGTGTTCTTCCTGCCCAGCCGGCTGGCGGATTGGGTCGGGCTCGATTTCGGTTACCGGCTGCTCATCAGCGGCGGGCTTCTGATTCCGCTGGGGTTTCTGATGGGGATGCCGTTTCCGACGGGGCTGCGGGCTCTGGCGGCCGTTCCGGCGCCGGAGTTTCCTGCCGTGCGTGACAACGCGGTCGAATGGGCGTGGGCCATGAACGCGGCGGCCAGCGTTTTGGGATCGGTGCTGGCCATGGTGATCGCCATCCAGTTTGGGCTGACCGCGACCCTGGCCTGCGGGGGCCTGGCTTATCTGCTCGCCTTGGCACTGACGCCGGTCCTGGACAGGAAAGCGGCATAGCGGCATTCCGGGTTTGTTATCATGCAGCGAGGAGTTGGGGGCGTGCATCCGCGCCTGGGGCGCAACCACCCGACAACGATTCCAACTGGCCTCATGAGGGAATCCTGTGCCTAGCCAGAAGCAGCTCAAGTGGTCGCAACTGCGGGTTGGGATCACCGTCATCCTCGCCAGCCTGACGCTGGCGCTGCTGCTGTTTCTCATGTCCAATACTGCCGGACTGTTCACGCCGCGCATTACCGTCCACTCTTATTTCGACAATGCCGAGGGACTGCGAGTGGGGGCGCCGGTTCGGCTGAGCGGCGTGGATATCGGCAATGTCACGCGGATCCGCATCGTGTCTGCGAAAGACAAGCAACTGACTCCTGTCGAAGTGGTGATGAAGGTCAGCACTAAGTATGAGGGAGCCCTGCGCCGCGACTCGGTGACTTCGCTCGAGACAGCTGGCGTGCTGGGCGAAACCTATCTCGATATTGAGAGTTCCCAGGCTGTGGGCCCGCCCGCGCAGGACGGGGACATCCTGCCCACGCAGGTGCATCCTGACTTCAACCAGGTGGTGCGAGCCAGTCAGAGCACCCTGCAGAACATGGACGCGCTGCTGAAGCGCGCCGACCGCATTCTGGCGTTCGCTGAGAGCGGCAAAGGGTCGCTGGGAAAATTGATTTACGATCCCACGCTCTACAACCGCTTCTCTGCAACGGTCGCGGACTTCGAGAAGATCGTCCAGCAGGTGGGCAGCGGGCAGGGCAGTCTGGGGGCCCTGATCAGTCGCACCGATGCCTATGACAAGTTTCTGTCTACGCTCGACAAGATGAACGCCGTGATTGACGACATTCAGCAGGGCAAGGGAACGGCCGGCAAGTTCCTGAAGGACCCCTCGCTTTACGACAACGCCAACGATACGATTGCCAATCTGAAGCAGGTGACGGCGGATATCAATGCCGGCAAAGGGACGATCGGCAAGCTGGCCAAGGATGAGGAACTGGCGAAGAAACTCGATACCACCATCAGCAAATTGTCGGAGTTGACGACAGAACTTGAAGCGGGCCAGGGCAGCGCGGGCAAGCTCTTCAAGGATGAATCCCTCTACAACAACGCCAACCAGATGTTAAGTGAGAGCCGTGACCTGGTGAAGGCGATCCGTGAGAACCCGAAGAAATACCTCAGCATCAAGTTGCACATCTTCTAAGCTGTTTCTGTGGTTGCGAAACAACCTGAGCCTCGTCCAAGCATATTGGGCCCGTGGTCACTTCAAGCCGAGGAATCTCTCTATGCTGCGATATTCGAATCGTTTTGCGGGGCGCGCGATCCTGGCCTTGCTGACTTGCTGCCTTGGTTCATTTGTGATGCCGTCGGTCGCGCAGGATCGAAACGCGGCGGAAGCGATCGATCTCAACATGTACCAGCAGATCCGCGATGAAGGCTTTCATCATTCGCACATCATGGAATATGCCTCCGGGCTGTTCGACGGAATCGGGCCGCGGCTGACGGGCTCTCCGAACATGAGGAAGGCCAACGAGTGGACGCGCGATCAGCTCACAGCCATGGATTGCGCCAACGCGCATCTGGAGGACTGGGGCGACTTTGGCATGGGATGGCAACAGCGCAACACCTGGGTGCGTATGGTCTCGCCTGACGCGGCTGTGTTAATTGCGCAGGCGGTGCCGTGGTCGCCGGCTACGAATGGTCCGGTAGCGGCGCCCCTGGTTGCGGTGAACGTAAGAAGCGAAAAGGACTTCGACCAATATCGGGGAAAGCTGGCAGGGAAAATCGTGCTGCTGGGAAAAGTGGCGAGCCCGGGCAAAGACGATGGTCCGCAGTCGACGCGATACGACAAGAAGGGGCTGGCGGATATTTTTCACTTCGGCTACACCGACGAAGACCTTTCGGCCCAGCACCTGTATCCGCTCGAGACGATGGAGCAGGCCTTCAACGGGCCGGTAGCGTTTGGAGAAAAGGTCGGCCAATTCCTGGCGGATGAAAAAGCGGCAGCGGTTCTGGTGCCTGGGACTGATTCCGGCGGGACTTTCAACGACGACACCAACCTGGCGTTCGGATGGTTCGTATACGAGAAGGATCGCGCTATGCACGTTCCCCTGGCGGTAGTGGCGCGGGAGCACTTTGGCCGCATGTCGCGCCTGCTGGATGCTCATGTGCCGGTCTCCGTGGAGTTGAATATTGACACCACCTTCACCGGCGACCATGAGCATGGGTTCGACACGATCGCGGAGATTCCGGGCACAGATCCGAGACTGAAAGATCAGCTTGTCATGGTGGGCGGGCACCTCGATAGCTGGATTGCCGGCACCGGCGCGACCGACGACGGTGCGGGTGCGATTGTCGCAATGGAAGTCATGCGCATTCTTACTGCGCTGCACGCCCATCCGCGGCGCACGATTCGCATCGGACTGTGGAGCGGGGAGGAGCAGGGGCTGTTCGGCTCGTTCGGCTACGTGACGGCGCACTTTGGCAGTTTTCCGCGGTCCACCAGTCCGGCGCAGCTGAAAGTACCTGGCTTTGTACGCAAACCGGCTGGACCGCTGACGTTGAAGCCGGAGCAGAAGCTGATTTCTGCCTACTACAACCTGGACAACGGCGGCGGGAAGTTGCGGGGCATTTACACGCAGGAGAACAATGCCGTGGTCCCGATTTTTCAGCAGTGGATCGAACCTCTGCGGGACCTGGACGTCACGACCATCAGCGCACGCTACACCGGCGGGACCGATCACTTGTCGTTCGACGACGTGGGCATCCCGGGTTTTCAGTTTATTCAGGATCCACTCGACTACGAGACGCTGAGCGCGCATACGAATATGGATTTGTATGAGCGTCTGCGACCTGCGGATCTGCAACAGGCGGCGGTGGTGGAGGCCATTTTCGTTTACAACACGGCCATGCGCGACGAAATGATGCCGCGCAAGCCGCTGCCGCATCCGGAGCTGTATGAAGAACGATTGAAGCCTTTGCCCAACGCGATGCCGGGCGCGGCGCCGGCGAAGTGAAGCAGAACGGGCGCTCAGCCGGCGGCTCAGTGCTCGCCGATTCCGAAGACTGCGCCCAGCATCAGAATGACGAGCACTCCCAGAGAGATCCATCCGTACTTCCTGTCTTTTTCGCGGAAAAACAGAAAACAGGCGACGATCACGCGTACGACCGGCGTGGCCAGCATCAGCAACACACCGATGCGCTCTATTTCGAGAGGGATGCGGCCGGGCACGAACAATCCGCAGATCAGGCCGGCCAGCATGATGAAAAAACAGCCGAAAGCGCCCGTGCGCAGCACCAGGGCCACGGCGCGATCGAAGGCCGGCTCTCGCACCTGGCTCATAACCAACCTCGCAGCAGATGAAGAAACAGGTGCCCGGAGAGATAGAGCATGATCGCGACGAGAAGATAGACCACGATTTTCGTGTGAATGCGCGGGCACAAGCGAGCGCCCAGCAGCGATCCGAGGAAAACGCCCACCGCAAGCGGCGCGGCGTACTGCACCAGAATGTCACCGCGGCGATAGTAGACGATGGCGCTGGCCGCTCCAGTGACGCCGATCATGAAATTGGAGGTCGCCGTCGCGACCATCAGCGGGACGTTCATGAAGATGTACATCACCGGCACTTTGATGGGGCCGCCACCAATCCCAAGCAGTCCCGAGAGCGCGCCTGCTACCAGGGACGCAGCCATTCCCAGCGGATAGCGCTGCGGCTCGTAGGGCGGGATTACGGGTTGGCCGTTGATGAATTCGGCGGTTTCGTCTGAGTCCTTCACTTTGCCGCGGCGGCTCAGAATCGTGATCGCGCTGTAAAGAAGGAATCCGGCGAACAATCCTTCCAGGGCGTTGCGGTTGAAATAACCGACCAGATAAGCCATGACGGCAGCGCCAAATGCCGTGGCCAGTTCCAGCGTCATGCCCAAACGAATATCGGTGGTGTGGCGCTGCAGGTGGACGGAGGAACTGGCAGCAGAAGTTGTGATGACTGCGACCAGGCTGGTCCCGATGGCCTGGCGGATGGGAATGCCGAAGTGCAGGGCGAGAATCGGGGTGAGCAAAACGCCGCCGCCGATGCCTGTCAATGCACCCAACAAGCCGGCGAAGAAGCCAAGGATCACGAGCAGCACGGTCACCATGCGAGCGCGAGCCTCCGCTTGCCGATTTCTTCGATGGAGATACTAACCGTGGGAAGAGGGGTCTTCGGGAACGCAAATTTGGCGGGAGAACCCGACCGGCGCAAGCTAGAACACCGCCCGCGGCGGCGCAGTGGCATCGGCTTGCTCGTGCGCATGATAGCTGGACCGCACCAGCGGTCCCGACTCGACGTGGCGGAAACCGAAGCGCAGCGCCTGGTTCCGAAGATAGACGAACTCCTCGGGCGGGTAGAAACGGGCGATGGGCAAGTGATCCTTCGAAGGACGGAGATATTGGCCGACGGTGAGAATGTCGACTCCGCGCGTACCCAGATCGCGGAAGACTTCAACCAGTTCGTCGGAGGATTCGCCCAGGCCAACCATTACGCCACTCTTGGTCACCATGCCGGGAGAAAACTTCTTGGTGTTCTCCAACAATGTGAGCGTGCGCTCGTAGCGGGCTCCGGAGCGAACCGCGCGATAGAGTCGCGGGACGGTCTCCGTGTTGTGATTGAGTACATCCGGCTTGGCGTCGAGGACGATGCGCAGCGATTCATTCACCCCCTGGAAGTCGGGAATGAGCACTTCGATGCGGCAATCAGGCGTCAGCTCGCGAATCTCGCGGATGGTCTCGGCAAAAATTTTGGCGCTGCCGATGTTGTCGTCGTCACGATTCACACTGGTCACGACGGCATGTTTCAATCCCAGAGTAGCGACGGCCTCAGCGACACGGCGGGGCTCGTCCCAATCGATTGGCTCGGGGCGGCCTTTGGGCACGGCGCAAAAACCGCAGCGGCGGGTGCAGATGTCGCCCAGCAGCATGAAGGTCGCGGTCTTATGATTCCAGCACTCGCCGATGTTTGGGCACTGCGCCGACTCGCACACCGTGTGCAGGCCGAGTCCGCGGGCCAGCTTTTTCAGATTGTGGAAGTTGTCGCCCACCGGAGCCTTCGCCCGCAGCCACCGCGGCTTGGGCGCGCGCGGCGGAGGGCTCAGCTCGATCTGAATCAGTTGGGAAGTACCTGCCATCCTGCCGATTCTATCAGTTGCTGCACGGTTACCCCACCTCGACCAGCCCGTAGGTGTGCTGCCAGAGCGCGCGCATATGGACCAGCGCGCGGCTGATTTCTTCCGATGAGATTTCTGAATTCGGCCCGGCGAGCACGGCGGCAGCCTCACGCTTGGCGGCTTCGAGCAATTGCGCGTCACGAATCAGATTGGCGACGCGGAAGCTGGGCATCCCAGCCTGGCGGGTACCAAAGAATTCGCCGGGGCCGCGGAGTTCGAGGTCGAGCTCGGCGATCTGAAAGCCGTCGTTGGTCTTGACCATGGCATCGAGGCGGCGCTGGCCCTCTTCGGTAATTTTGCCCCCGGTCATCAGGACGCAGTAGGACTTTGCTGCACCTCGCCCGATGCGCCCGCGCAACTGGTGAAGCTGGGCGAGGCCAAAGCGTTCGGCGTGCTCGATCACCATGACAGTGGCGTTGGGAACATCGACTCCCACTTCGATCACCGTGGTCGCGACCAGAATCTGCAACTCACCTTTCTGGAACATGCGCATGACCTGGTCTTTCAAATCCGCGCCAAGGCGGCCGTGCAACAGGCCGACTTTGAGGTCAGCGAAGACGTAGCCGCTCAATTCGCGGTACATCTTGACGGCGGCTTTGACTTCGTTCTCCTCATTTTCGGAGATCACGGGATAGACGACGTATGCCTGGTGGCCGGCCGCGACCTGCTTGCGCACAAAATCCCAGACTTTGGGGGATTGATCGTCGGCAACGCATTTCGTGACGATGGGCGTGCGGCCGGGCGGAAGCTCGTCGAGCACGCTGAGGTCGAGATCGCCGTAGAGCGTGAGGGCCAGCGTGCGCGGGATGGGCGTCGCGGTCATGACCAGGACGTCGGGCTCGGGGGGCGAGGCTGGTGGTGGCGTGCGCCGCGCTGCGCTTGGCTGGACGGGCGAGGCGCCCGTCTCCACACTGGTCTCCGCATGAGCTTCCTCGGCGCTGCCTCCTGATTTCTTCATCAGTTTCAGGCGCTGCATCACACCGAAGCGATGCTGCTCGTCGACGATCACCAGGCCGAGCCTGGCGAATTCAACTTTTTCTTCCAGCAGCGCGTGCGTTCCGATTACCAGTTGCGCGTTGCCCTGCGCGATGTGGCGGCGGATTTCGCGCTTGCGGTCGGCTTCGAGCGAACCAGTTAGCAGAACGATGCGATAGCCGGCGTTCTCCAGAATTCTCCGGGCAGAAAAATAATGTTGCTGGGCAAGGATTTCGGTGGGAGCCATCAAGGCGACCTGGCAACCGTTTTCGATGGCGATGATCGCTGCCTCGAAGCCCACGATAGTCTTGCCCGAGCCAACATCTCCCTGCAGCAGACGCCGCATGGGATAAGGCTTTTCCATGTCGGCTGCGATCTCTCTCAACACGCGCTTCTGCGCCGCGGTGGGATGAAACGGCAGAATTCTTTTGATCGCGGCCCGTACTTTATCGTCCAGACGAAAAGCGATTCCGGTCTGCGCTTTCTGCTGGCGCCGCTTCAATTCCAGGCCAAGTTCCACGAAGAACAGTTCGTCAAAGATCAGGCGAATGTGAGCGGGCGTGCGCGAAGACTGCAGATCCTGCAGACTCTCGCCGGGCTCAGGCCAGTGCACATTCCACAGCGCGGCGCGCGGCGAGATCAGGCCGAGGCGGCCGCGCACGACCCCGGGAATTGGCTCCGGCAATTCCGGTGTGAGGTTGTCGAGCGCAGTGCGGATGACGCGGCGAAACCAGCGCGGAGTAAGGCGACCCTGCCCGATCGATTCGTAGATAGGCACGATGCGGCCGATCTCGAGCGACTGCGCCGCCTTTTTCTCCGCGGCACCATTGTCGCCGCTTTCAAACGCATCTCCCAGAAGTTCGAACTGCGGCTGGACGATCTGCAGCTCGCGGCTGCGTTGATCCTCTTCGACTTTGCCGTACAATGCGATCATCTGACCGGGCTTGAACTTGTCCTGCAGATAAGTTGCGTTGAACCACAGGCAGCGCAGGCGCGTGCGTCCTTGCCCTACGGTGAGCTGGAAGATCGGCATGCGACGGGTGCGGAACAGCCCGGAGTTGCGCACTTCGCCGATCACGGTGGCCATTTCTCCGGGGCGCAGTTCGGCGATGCCGCGCGGGTTCAGCCGGTCTTCATAGCGGAACGGCAAATAGTACAGGAGGTCGCCGACGGTGTGGATTCCCTTGCCGGCCAAAATCTCCGCGATGCGCGGGCCGACTCCTTTCACGTATTGGACCGGCGTGGAGAGCTCGAGCATGGGTCCGAATCATTGTTGATTGATGATTGTTGATTGTTGAATGAGAGCGAAGAGCACGCTGGATTTCATTCAAGAATCAAAAATCAGGGGATCAACAATTGCTTCTCATCGTAGCAGGAGCAAGCGCCCACCGCTGGCCGGGCATGGCAACCACGGAGCAGAGGCTCGGTGTCTAAATCATCGGTGCTGGTTAACTTCATCCAGGCGCTGCTGGCGATCGTGCTGGGCAACGTGATGTACTTTGTTCTGGCTCCGTCTTTCCCGCTCGCCGCGCGGCACCGGCCCTTCCGAATCGATCTGGGACTGGTCATTGACTTCTGGTTCTGCCTGGTAGCCTACGGATTGATTCGCACCGCCAGAAGGTGGAGGTAGTTCCAACCCCCCAGTGGCTAAAGCCCAAACCGAAAAGAGTGGCCCTATCGCAGCGCTGAAAGCGCTGCGCCACCCAAAATCGAAAAGTTCGGCAAACTGATCGAAAAATGCTGCGATGAGTGGCCGGCAGAAAAGCCGGTTACTTTGGGAACCTCGGTGGTTACCCGCCTTGAAGATTAGAATCCGTTGCAATGGCGAAGATTGCAGTTTTGTACGATGCGGGCCAGGCCGTGCTCTCCACCTTCGACTTGGACGAGGTGCTGCAGCGCATTCTGGCGATTGCACGCGATTATTTTCACCTGCAGAACGTGGCTATCCTGTTGCTCGACAAGGAGGCCGCGCAGTTGTGCGTGCGCTCGCAGAGCGGCTGGGATCCCGGCAAGGATCAGATTCGTCTCAAATGCGCTGAGGGGCTGACTGGCGCCTGCGTATCCAAGAAGCAGCCCGTCTACGCGCCGGATGTGACCAAGGATCCACGCTACCTCTGCAGCGCACAATCCACGCGTTCCGAGCTGGCGATTCCGCTGATGGTCCGGGACGAAGTCGTCGGCGTGCTCGACTGCCAGAGTGACCAGGCGGATTACTTTGATCCCGAGACGATTAACCTGCTGACCTTGTTTTCCACCCAGGCCTCGATTGCCCTGCAGAATGCGCGCCTGTACTCGCTGGAGCGGGAACGCGCGCGGCAGTTGGAAGCGATCAATACCATCGCCAAGCAAAGCACCGCGGTAATGGACCTGGAAGAGCTGCTGGCGCGGGTGTGCGGGGTAATCCGGCAGGCGTTTCAGGTGCCGCACGTGTCTCTGCTGTTGCGCGAAGAAGGTGACCTAGTGCTGCGAGCGCATGAGGGCAAGCTCACGCCCAGCATTCCTTCCGGAGGACGTTTTCCCGCCGACCGCGAGCCCTGGTCGCGGGTTCTGGCCACCAGCGGGACGCTCATTGAAAAGAATCTTTCAGAAGCGAGCCGGCTGTTCAAGGAGTCCGCTTCCCGCATGAGCATCCCTCTGATTTCGTTTGGCCAGACTCTGGGAGTGCTCACGCTGCATAGTTCGGAGTGCGACGCCTTTCGTGAGAGCGAACTGCAGTCGCTGGAGTCGGTGGCCGACATCTGCGCCAATTCGATCCAGAATGCCCACTACGTAGAGCGGGTCAAGCAGCTGGCCTATCTGGACGGCCTCACCGGAATCTTCAATCGCCGTTTCTTCGAAATGCGCATTGCCGAGGAAATCGAGCGCGCCCGCCGCTACGGCACCAGCATGGCCGTGGTCATGGCCGATATCGATCAGTTCAAGAAGTTGAATGACGAATTCGGGCACTTGCTGGGCGATGAGGTGTTGCGGCAGGTGTCATCTCTATTTCACCAGCAGGTGCGCAAGATCGACGTGGTATGCCGCTACGGCGGGGAGGAATTCGCGATTCTGCTGACCCAGACCAACGCGGCCCAGGCTACGATCGTGGCGAAGAAGTTGCGGAGTTTGGTGGAGGGATGGCAGTTCCCGGGCGTGCCGCGGACGGTCACGATCAGCGCCGGAATCTCGGCTTACCCAACCCACGGCACCAGCCGTGACGACCTGGTTCGGGCCGCCGACAACGGCCTCTATGCGGCCAAGCAGGCCGGCCGGAACCGCGTGTGCTTAGCGGGCGCAGCCCGCGCGGCTGCGAGGGGGTGTTAGCGCCGCGGCTAGATGTCCAGCCACGTCCCGCGCATTTCCTGCTGCATGCGTTCTAATTGCTGCTTCAGCTTTTCCTGCTGATCTTTGAAGTTTTTCTGCACTTCTTCGGCTTGCTTCGCGGCTTGGTCTCGAATCTTTTTCTGCTGCTGGCAGAAGGTCTTGCTCACCGCTTCTCCGACCCTGCGGGCATTTTCTGCAGCCACTTCCAGCGCCGGCCGCATCTTGGCGATCTCATCCTGCAGCTCACCCAGTTCGATACCGGAGTCGGCGCCAACGAAGGTGTCGTCCGAGCTTTCCTCACGAAGCTCGCTGGAGTCCTTGTGCTCAGGCAGTTCCAGGTTCAGGTTCTGCTCTTTCTTGTCGCGGATCACTCCCACGATGACCGAGACGCCCGTGCGCGATTTGACCGCATGCGTGAAGTCGCTGGTGTCGCGTATGGCCTGATCGTTGACCTTCACGATGACATCCCCGGCGTGGAACCCGGCTTTCTCGGCACGGCTGCCTTTGTCGACCGAGCGCACCAGCACGCCATTGCCGCTCTTCACCCCGAAGAATTCGCCGAGCTGCGGCGTGATGTTCTCCACCATCAGGCCGCTGCGCACCGACTGGGTGACCACCACCATGTTGATCGACGGAATCAAGTCCATCTCCGGCATCTTCGGCATGGTGAAGTGAAAGTCCTTGGAA
The DNA here is from genome assembly GCA_035266285.1 of Candidatus Sulfotelmatobacter sp. Lineage (GTDB taxonomy): Bacteria > Acidobacteriota > Terriglobia > Terriglobales > Acidobacteriaceae > Sulfotelmatobacter. Next base: position 45,644 of record DATFNR010000045.1, on the reverse strand, counting down.
TTCGGTTCGTTGAGGGCGTACGTCTTTGGCCGGTCGGCCAGCTGCAGCTTGACTGTTACGGGCTGGCCGTCGCGGCTCAGACCGAATGTGACGGTCCTGCCCCCCGGAGTTTCGTGAATCATCCGCCGCAACTGCGCCGCGCTTTCGACCGAACTACCGTTCATGGTGAGGATGACGTCGCCCTCCTTCATGCCCGCCTTGCCGGCGGGAGCGTCCTGATCGACCATCGTGACCTCGACGCCCTTTTCCTCTTTCAACTTCAGGGCGCTCATGCGCTCAGGGGTCACGTCGGTGATATCGACGCCGAGATATGCTCCGCTGCCGCCTTCTTCGCTGGAGAACACCCAGGCGCGCGCCGGTGGGTCTACCGACCAGGTTTGCGCCGCGTAGGAAAACGTGAGCAGCAGGGGCAGGAGCGCGAAGCTCGACAGGATGTATCTACGCATGATGCCCTCCTTACGACTCGAGATTCTTTCAACCCGCAGGATCAACCATTAACCGAAGCCATTCGCGATTTGGCAATTTTTGATTGTTGATTTTTGATTGTTGAATAAAACCCGGAGGCGCGAGATTCATTCAACAATCATTCATTCAACAATCAACAATGCTCTTACTGCGCGCGCTTGAAGCAGATGTCGCCGGTCGATGTATGCACCTTGAGCATGGGCCCACCGCCATTCAGCTTGCCCTCGGCGGTGTAGGTTTTCGGTCCCCACTGGCCGCCCTCGCTGTTGATGTGAATATCCGAAAAGTCGGAGGTGATGCGGTGACCGTTGGCGATATCGACGCTGGCTCGCACATTGACGGCAACGTCGGACGCGATGAAGACCGTGATGTCTCCCGCGCCGGTTTCCAGGTCGGAGTCGTGGCGCTCGCCGCCGGTGTTGACCAGCTTCACCACCACCCCGCCGGCTCCAGTTTCAGCGCGAGCCGAGGGCACGCCGTAGAGTTCGATGCCGCCGCCGCCGGTCTGCGCCACAACGTGTCCCTTGGCCGAAGTCAGGTGAATGCTGCCGCCGCCGGTCTCAATGTCAGCGGGTCCGTTGATATCGCTCAGATCGACGCTGCCGCCGCCCGTTGAAACCTTGGCTCTTCCGTTGCACTGGCGCAGTTCGATGCTGCCGCCGCCCGTCTCGATGACCGCGCCCTGCGATCCGGAGTGTATCTCCACGCTGCCGCCACCGGTCTCCGCCGTAATCTTGCCGTCAGCATGATGGACTTCGATGGAACCGCCACCGGTGTGCAGTCCCAACTCACCGTGCACGGTGCCCACCTCGATCGCCCCACCGCCAGTTTCGGCGTAAGCGCCGCCGATGTCGTCCAGATGCATGCTGCCGCCGCCACTCTGTGCCTCCACTCGCCCCTCAACCCCGGTGGCTTCCACGTTGCCGCCCTCGGTTTCCAGCTTCAACAGGGCCATTTCGCGTGGGACGGTGACGGAGAACTCGGAACTGCAATGACGCGGCTGCCTGCCGCCTTGCCAGTCTCCGACGATCCATGCCGTGTCGCCCTTCACATAAGCGGTGATCTTGTACTGGTCGAACTGGCGGCGGGCATCCTGCTCACTGGAATTGCCAAAACGAGTATGAATGACGTAATTGATGCCAGGCTGTTGTCCGCCGTGCACAACCACCGAACCCATATCAACCTTGACCCGCAAATTCCTGACCGCAGACAGCGAACCTGTGATCTCCTGCCCCCAGGCGCCGCCTTCGCGCACTACATGCGCCTCCTGCGCCACCAGCATCGGCGCAAGCAGGGCCAGCAGACTGCCCAGCCCAACGATTTGTAGAGAACGTTTCAACTTAAACCACCTCGATTCTCGTGATGAAATCAGCCAATGTTCTTTGGTAGCGCCGCCGTCCCGGCGGCTGTCGCGGGGGCGTCTCGCCCCGGCATGCGAAGGCAAGATGCCGGCGCTACGCGATCTTCCTAATCAATCTCCGGCAACTGGGCCAGCATCGTCCGAGCCTGCGACTTGATGTACGTGCTCTGATCTTTCGCGGCCAGCGCCATCAGAACGCCGCGCACGCTGCCATCGGCTTTCACCGGCTCGATCAACCGCAGCGCCTCGGTGCGCACGCCGGAATTCGTATCGTTGACCAGCGCGCGCAGCACGGCGTCGCGCACGTTGGTGTCGTCCCGGACGTAGTTGCCCAGCGCGTCCAGCGACTTCAGCCGCACTCCCGGATTCGTGTCGTTCTGCAGGGCATACATCAGCGCCTCCCGCACCTGCAGGTCACTGCTTCGCTTCGCCAGCAGGTCGACCGAGTCCACGCGCACGCCGGTGTTGTAGTTGCTGCGCGCCGCGTAGAGCAGCAACTGCTGCACCTGCTGATCATTCAGCGCTCCCTGGTACTGCTGCGTCGTCACGGTGTTGTATTTGATTGCGACCTGGTCGGTGCCGGGGACTGGGGTTACGGAATCGATGGCGGCGATGGAAGCTTCGTTGGGGATAGGGCCGGGGGCAGTGGTTTGAATGTGTTGGTCACCACGGGCGACCTGCGGGCCGTAGATCCTGTATGTCGTTCCCACGCCGCCCGCAAAGCCGAGAACCAGAATGGCCGAAGCCAGGGCCGGTGAAAAACGAACCTGCCGCAACCAGTTTGCCGGATCGATAGCCAGCCGGCTCCAGACGCTGCCCTGCTTGGCAGTCTCCAGCGCTTCCTGCAGGCGCATGCGCGAGGCGGTCAGCAGATTGGGCGACGGGTCGGCAGCGCGAACCTGCGAAAGCATCGCGTGGAATTCCTGCTCGGCTTTCAATTCGGCGGCGCAGTCGGCGCAGCGGGCCACGTGCTGCTCCAGTTCGTGGCGGGCGTCGTCTGCCAGCTCGCCATAGACCTGGAGCACGATATTTTCTCTTACCCATTCGCACTTCATACGCTTGTTACCTCACTTACGCTCTTGCCACTGCGGCTTGGCTTCGCCTTCGCCGGACGGGCGAATGCGCCCGTCGCCACACGGCTCGTGCCTACCGCATGTCCGCCAGAGCGCCGCGTAATTTCTGCGTGGCGCGGAAGAGCGTGTTCTTGGCGGTCTCTTCCGTCGTATGCAAAATCTCTCCCACGGTGCGCAGTTTCAATCCGTGGTAATGCTTCAACTCGAACACCATGCGCTCCCGCGGCGTGAGCTTTTCGAGTGCCCCGGCAATGCGCGATCCCAGCTGCCGGCGCATCAAATCCCGCTCCGGATTCGCCCCAGCCCTCCCGTCGGCCACCTGGTCGAGCAGGTCGTACTCGCCGCCGTCGGCGTCTTTCGCCACCGGCGCGTCTTCCTTGCGCACGTTTCGCTTGCGCAAATGATCGAGACACAGGTTGGTCACGATCCGGTAAATCCAGGTGTAGAAGGAACACTCAAACCGGAAATTCCCGATGTTCTTGTAGGCCTTGAGGAACGCCTCCTGGTAGATGTCCTGTGCGTCCTGCTCGGTTCCGGCGAGGTTCAAGGCAACCCGCAACACCGATTTGTCGTAGTGGCGGACCAGTTCCTCGAAGGCGGCGGCGTTGCCGCGCTGCGCCTCGCGGATCAGCATCGTGTCGTCGACGCGACGATCTTGTATGTGGCGATCTGGAACAGCCATGCGGCTCCGCGTGTCCTGACTGTCACGGAGTGTGCTACCGCTGACTCCCTCTGTCCGCTCACGCTCTATCGCGTGGGCCCGTCCGCCAACCGCAAGTGAAATAGCCCATGCCTCGGCCGGCATTTTTGTCGTATTCCTTTGGCAGCCTGGATTTCATGCCGTGATCCGGGCTTGCACAGGAATAGACGAGGGGTCAGGGCAACCGTGAGCAGAAATTATAGAGCCTGGGGACGATTTCTTGCGGCCCTAGGTGATTCTGGGACAAAGATTTAGGGGAGAACAGAACATGGCTGCACAGGGTCGGCAGGAGGTTTGGCACGGGAAGTGCCCTGAGAGTGGGGCAACGAGGATACCGCAACTCAGAAGGAAAAGAGCGGATTTCGGATGTGGCCAAATCGTAAGGGCCGCGCAAAGGATTTCGACGGACATCGGTCGGCAGGCGAAGCGAGCGGGCTCTGAGACGTGGGTGCGTGGTAACACACCGTGTGGGAGCGGACACAGACGAATCGGTTCAGTAGAAAGGTCACGGACATGGAAAAGTCAGAGAAAGCATCGGCGGGGAATGCTCCACTTGGGGTCTTGCTCGCACTCGGTTTGATCATCGGCGGCTGGGTTATGGGCGCTCAGATCAAGGCCACCCGGCTTGGAGACCGCTATGTCTCGGTTCGAGGGCTGGTGGAAAGGAAGGTCAAGTCTGACCTCGCCATCTGGCCGATCAACTATAAGGAAGCAGGAGACGATTTATCGGCAGTGTACGAAAAGACCGAGACTGACAGGCAGGCGATCCTTGTTTTCCTGGCTCAGCAGGGCATTCAGCCCCAGGAAATCCAGTTCGGCGTTGTAAGAGTAGTGGACAACCAGGCGAACGAGTATGGCAGCGGCCGCGCACCGAAACGCTACATCGTCGAACAGCAAATCACCGTTCATACCTCACGCGTCGATCAGGTCGCCGCAACGGCGCAAAAGACCATGTCTCTGGTGCGGAAAGGTATTGTGCTGGGCAGCAACGCCGGCGAGGGGCTGACGTATAAGTTTACTGGCCTAAACTCGATCAAGCCCGACATGATCACTGAAGCTACCCGCAACGCGCGGGTCGCTGCCGATCGATTCGCCGCCGATTCTGGCAGCCGAGTTGGGTCGATTCGGCAAGCAAATCAGGGAATCTTTTCGATCTCGTCAGCGGATGAAGCCGGAGGGACGGGTGATGAAGGAGAAGGCGGCGGTACTGGCGCTGACAGCAGCCTGATGAAGACCGTTCGCGTGGTCACCTCAGTCGAATACTACCTCGAGCGATAGCAGAGTTGCCGTCTCGACGGTGAAGCAGCAAGATCGCTCTTACTCTGCCACTGCTTCCTTCTCGATGACCACCTTCAGGTGCGCGGTCACGTCCTTGTGCAGCTTCACCGGGACGGTGAACTCGCCGAGAGTCTTCAGCGGCTCGTGCAGCTGGATCTTGCGACGGTCGACGTTGAACCCCTTCTTCGCCAGGCCGTCGGCCAGATCGCCGGAGGTGACCGAGCCGAAGAGGTGATCGTGCTCGCCCGACTTGCGCGTGAACGACACTGAGACGCCCTCAAACTGCTTGGCCAACTCCTCGGCCTGCGCCTTTTCTTTGGCGGAGCGCCGCACGGAGGCGGCCTTCATCTGCACGATGACGGCTTTGTTGCCTTCGTTGGCCTCGATGGCCAGCTTGCGCGGCAGAAGAAAATTCCGCCCGTATCCTTCGGCGACTTTCACCACATCGCCGCGCGATCCCAGCTTCGCTACATCTTCTTTGAGAATGACTTCCATGATGGCTCCAATCAAAGATCAAATTCTTTTGCCACGGATTTACGCGGATTCACATGGATAAACCAAAACAATTTCAGGAAGCCTTATCCGTGAGCATCCGTGTTAATCCGTGGCCAAGGTCTAGCTCGCGCGCCCGGCAAACGGCAGCAGGGCGATGTTGCGGGCCTGCTTGATGGCCGCCGAGAGGCGGTGTTGATGCGGCGAGCACACACCGGTCAGCCGCCGCGGCACGATCTTGCCGCTCTCGGCGACGAACTGGCCGAGCAGGCGGTAATCCTTGTAGTTGATGTCCTCGATTTTCTCGACGCAGAACTTGCAGACTTTCTTGCGCCGGAAAAATTTGCGTCCGCCTTCGCGGGGAGGGCCGCCGGGCCCGCGTCCGCCGCCGCCGAAGCGAGGACGATCACCGCCTGGCCTATCTCCGCCCGATCGCGGACCTTCCGAACGCGCCGGCCTCTCGCTCGGAGCCGATTGCTCTGGTGCTTTTGTCTCGTCAGCCATAATTCTCCTCGTAAGTCAGTGGCCCGTGATCAGTGATCTGTAATCCGTGATCAGTGATCAGTGGCCGGTGAATTCGTTCACACACTTTGTCATTCCGAGCGCAGCGAGGAATCTTGGTTCTCGCCGGCGCCGCAGAAAACCCAGGTCCCTCGCTGCGCTCGGGATGACAACTGGAAAGAGCGCCTAGGCCGTCGCCGGGGCTTCCGCTGCCGGCGCGGCAGGTTCCGCCGCTGCCGCCGGCTGCGCGCTTACCTTCTTGCGCGCGTCGCGCAGGGCCTTGATCTTGGCCAGTCGCTTCTGCTCCTCGTCGACACGAACGGTGAGGAACTTGATCACCGGCTCGGTCACGCGCAGGCGGCGCTCCAGTTCGTGGATCACCGCGCCTCCGCCCTCGATGACCATCAGGACGTAAATGCCGTCATTGAAGCGGCGCACCGTGTAGGCGAGACGGCGCTTGCCCATCTTGTCGACGCGGAGCACGGTTCCGCCCGAAGCCGGCACGACACCCTGCAAAGTGGAAATCAGTTTGTCCTGATCCTCCTCGGTCATATCGGGCCGGACGATAAACATCAGCTCATAAGTACGATTCATTTCGTTGTCTCCAAACCTTGGCCACGGATTTCACGGATGTTCACGGATAAACCAAGAAACGGTTTTGATCCGCGTGAATCCGTGCAGATCCGCGGCTAATCTTTTTCGTCCGGCTCCTTACGGTTAAACCGGTTCATGGCCGCTGCCGGGCCGTCTTTCAAAATTACCTTCACCGCTTCCTCGGCGGTGTCGAGCATTCCATCGACTACTTTCAACTCTGACTTGCGCATCGGCGCCAGCAGGTAACTCTGCCCGTCCGCCACTTTGCGCTCCGGCGCCACGCCGATTCGGATACGCAGGAAATCCTGTGTGTCCAGCGCGCCGATAATCGACTCGATGCCGTTGTGCCCCGCCGAACTGCGCCGGGTATGAATGCGCAGCGTGCCCAGCGGAAAATCCAGCTCGTCCTGAATTATGATCAGGTCCGATTCCGGCTTCGCTTCGTACTCTCTTACCAGCTCCCGCACCGAGACGCCGCTCAGATTCATGAACGTCTCAGGCTTGGCCAATAGCACCGCCTGATCGGCAATCGTAGCCCGCGCGGTTAATGCCCGGCACTGCCGGTTTCTCACTTCCACTCCCAGGCCGCTGGCGATGCGATCGATCGCCAGAAAGCCCAGGTTATGCGGCGTGAACTGGTACTCGATACCGGGATTGCCGAGACCGACGATCAGTTTCACGCCACCATCCCGAACACGTAGCGGCGGACGCATTCGTCCGCCAAGCATTGCGGAGGCGGCCGCGCTTCGCGCAGGCCGGACGGGCGAATGCGCCCGTCCCTACGCAAGCTATTTCTTTTCTTTCTTCTCGGCCTTCTCCGGCTTCTCCGGAGCCGCTTCCGCGCCTTCTTCCTCGGTCTCCTGCTTGCCCTTCTTGATGACTTCAGGCTCGGCCGGAGCAGCCGCCGCATCCGCCGCCACAGCTTCAGGCGTGGCCACCACCTCTTCTTTCACAGAAGTCACGTGCGCCACCGGCTGGTTCGCGTCGGTCAGGAACTTCAGCTTCTCCGAATGCGGCAAATCTGAAACGCGGAGCACCTTGCCGAACGTGAGGTGAGCGACGTCGACATCGATGTGGCTCGGGATGTCGCCGGGCAGGCACTCGATCTCGACTTCGCGCAGAATGTGCTCCAGGATGCCGCCTTCGGTCTTTACGCCTTCGGCTTCGCCCGTGAGGTTGATGGGCACGCTTACGCGCAGCACCTTGTCCATGGCGATGCGCTTCAGGTCGATGTGCAGCAGGTGGCCCTTGATGGGCTCGTATTGCCAGTCGACGATCATCGCTTTGGTGCGCTCGCCGCCGTTGAGAGCGAGGTCGAAGATGGTGTTGTGGCCGGTCTCCGAGTGCAGAATGCGCAGCACGTGCCGCGGATCCACAGTTACCGAGAGCGAGTCCCTGCCCGCTCCGTAGAGGACGCCCGGGATTTTTCCTTCACTGCGCACGCGGCGGGCCTCGTTCTTAGTCCCCGCCTGCCGCGGTTGCGCCTCCAACGTGTTTTGTTCCAGTGTTGTCGCCATAAAAGTCAGTTCCTGTCTTAGAAATCAGCTGCGAGCTTCGAGCCCTGAGCAAACCTTGCGTGCTCATAGCTCATAACTCGCGGCTCATAGCTCGTAGCGCGTTCACATGAATAACTTGCTGACCGACGTCTCTTCATGATTGGCCTGAATCGCCCGGCCAATCAGTCCCGCGATCGAGAGGACCGTGATCTTTCCTCCCTTTTCTGTTCTCGCCGCGTCGGCCACCGGGTCAAGCGGGATCGTGTTCGTGACCACCACTTCCTTGATCACCGAGTTCCTGATGTTCTCGACCGCCGGCCCCGAGAGCACGGCATGCGATGCGCAGGCGTAAACCGAGGTCGCGCCATTGTCGATCAGAGCCATCGCCGTCTTCACGAGTGTTCCAGCGGTGTCAATCAGATCGTCGATGACCAGGCAAGTCCGCCCGCTGACGTCGCCGATCACGTGCATCACTTCCGCCACGTTCATCTCGACGCGCCGTTTGTCGACGATGGCCAGGGCTGCATCGACTTTCTTGGCGAAAAACCGCGCCCGCTCCACGCCGCCCGCGTCGGGTGAAACCACCGTCAGATTGGGCAAAGCCAGCTTCCGGAAGTGATCCACCAGCACTGGCGAAGCGAACAGGTGGTCGACCGGAATGTTGAAAAAGCCCTGCAACTGCGGCGTATGCAAATCCACAATCAGCGCCCGATGCGCGCCCGCGGTGGTCAGCAGATCGGCTACCAGCTTCGACGAAATCGGGCTACGCGGCTTGTCCTTGCGGTCCTGCCGGGCATAGCCAAAGTACGGAATCACCGCTGTGATGCGCCGCGCCGACGCGCGTTTCAGCGCATCGATCATCAGCAGCAACTCCATCAGGTGCTCGTCCACCGGGCGGCACGTGGGCTGCATCACGAACACATCGCAGCCGCGCACGTTCTCCTGAATCTGCACGTAGCACTCACCGTCACGGAACCGGATGACCTGCGCCTGCCCGCGCGGCATGCCGAGAAAGACGCAAACCTCGTCGGCCAGCGCCTCGTTCGCCGTGCCGCTGAAGATCTTGAATTTCTCGTCCACGCGCTGGCGTTGCTTGCGCTCCGCCTTTTCGTCGGTCACAGGTGGATTCTTTTTCTCAGCTTTCTCTGCTTTGTCGGCCGGCGTGACTAAAGTAGCCATAGTGAGTTCTCAGTTCTCGGTTCTCAGTTCTCAGTATTTGGGCTCAAGCCAGTTCAACTGAGAACTGAGAACTGGCAACTGAGAACTGCTTTTCTGGCTGGGCCGCTAGGATTCGAACCTAGACAAAGTGCTCCAAAGGCACTTGACCTACCATTAGTCGACGGCCCAGTAACGACCATTGTTGATTGATGAATGTTGATTGTTGAATAGACCCCCACCCGGGGGCCGGATTCATTTTCATTCAACAATCAAAAATCAACAATCAAAAACTCGTCGTCCGACCACGGACCACGTGGCGACGGGCGCCTCGCCCGTCCGAGCGATGGCGAAAGCAGAGCGCCATCGGGGAACCGCCGTCAACCTAGGAGCTGTTCCAGTACGCCCGCCGCGGCACCGTCGCGGTCGCCTGCGCCGCCCAGCCCTGCTTTCGCAGGCGGCCCGCGGCCCGCACGGCTGCCAATTTCGAGTCAAACAGCCCGTACAAGGCCGAGCCAGAGCCCGACAAGGACGCATATCTTGCGCCCGCTCGCTCCAGCGCTCGCTTCCCTTCACGCAGTTCGGGATACTCAGGAAAAACGACTTGTTCGAAGTCGTTCTCGATCCCAGCCCGGACAAGCCAGAGAAGCGGATTCCCGGCCCGGCCCCTCCCTTTCAAATCAGAAGGAGCACTGGAGTAAGGCTCGCTCAGCCACGCCGACAACCCGCGGCCAAGCTCATTCATTCTATCGGAGGCGGTGGACGCGGTCAATTTCCCCCCGGGCAGGAGGGAAGCCTGCGTAGGGACAGCCGCCCTCGGCTGTCCGGCCGAGCCATGCTCGGCGGGCTGTTGCTCGGGGGACTCCTCAGAACTCGGCACCCCAGGCGCTGCTTGGCGGGCAAGAGTGCCCGCCCCACATGACCCTTCTGCACACAATCGATCCCACTCGGCAAACGCCTGCGGTGTCGATACTCCCACGTCCTGCGTCACCACCACGCAGGCCAGCGCGGGCAAATCCGGCAGCGGATACACCTGCTCACCGCGCCCCACGCCGAGCACGGTTCCGCCGACCAGAAACAAAGGCAGATCGGAACCGACCTCCGCGGCGATTCGCAGCTTTTCCGCAGCGGGCAGAGTCTTCTTCACCGCTCGCTCCAGCCCCAGCAGCGCAGCGACTCCGTTCGACGAGGCCCCACCCACGCCTCCCTGGACCGGAAGCCGTTTCTCGATCTTAATCACCACGCGTCCCTTCGCCCGCATCGCCTGCATTGCCCGCTGGACGACGCGAAAGCAGGTATTCGATTCGTCGGTCGGCACGCGCGGGTCGGCACAGAGAATCTCAATCCCCGTGCCACGCCCCACGCTGACGCGAATGATGTCGTGCAGGCCGATGGTCTGATAAACCGTCAGGAGTTCGTGGAATCCGTCCGCCCGTGCCGCGCCAATGCGCAGCCCGAGATTGATCTTCGCGAACGATCGAACGGTGACGGTCATGGGAGGATGATTGTAAGGTTTCGATCTCAATATTGCGACGCCGATTTCCCTCGGTGCGCTAAGCTGACTTGGTCTTGATCTCCAGTTCCAAAGCGCCGTTGCTCCTGGTCTTACTTGCGTTCGTCATCGGCATCATTGCGCTTGTGTTGCCGCCGATTCCGCAACCCCAGTCCTATCACAACTTCGCTGACCACCGGACATGGCTGGGCATCCCCAACTTTGGCGACGTGGTCTCGAATATTCCGTTTGCGGTGGTTGGAGTCTGGGGACTGATCGTGCTGTTCGGGCCGCGCGCACCGAGGTTCTCCGATGCGCGTGAACGCTGGCTTTACAGCGTCGTCTTCGCGGGACTGGTGCTCACCTGTTTCGGCTCGGCCTACTACCATCTCGCGCCCGACAACGCCCGCCTGGTCTGGGACCGCATTCCGATCATGATCACGTTCATGGCGCTGCTGGCGGCGGTGATCGCGGAGCGCGTGAGCCTGGGCGCGGGCATTTGGCTGTTTCCTCTTTTGCAGGCCGCTGGAGTGGGCAGCGTACTGCTCTGGCGCGCCAGCGAACTTCGCAGCCAGGGAGACTTGCGCTTCTATGCCGCGGTGCAGGTGTATTCCATCCTTGTTCTGCTGCTGGTGCTCTTGTTCCCGGCAAAGTACACGCGGGGCGCAGACTTCGCGGTGGTGGTTGGCTTCTATGTTGTGGCCAAGATTCTCGAGGACACCGACCGGCAGGTCTTCGCGCTCGGCCACCTTGTCAGCGGACATACGCTGAAGCATCTTGCCGCTGCCGCCGCCGGTTACTGGATTCTGAGGATGCTGCAGAAGAGAGCTCCAGCATGAGGCAGGTTTCGTGTTTCGCGGCGCGGTTAGGGTACGAAGCCCTCAGGGGCTGAAGCCCGCATATCTTATGCACCTCAGTGGCACGACTGAAGTCGTGCCCTTCCCGTTCGTTGTACGACCACGCAATACAGAGGCTTTGCTACCCGCGCCGCTTGTAGAGAATCGCGAATTCAAAGCCCATGTTGGGCGGGAACATCTCGGCGATTTTGCGCAGGCGCTCGGCCAGCGCCGAGGGCGCCAGCAGCGGGTAGTCGCGCTCGCGCAGGTCGTAGTAGTCGACGTCAAGATAGAGCGACAGCAGATAGATCGAAATCGTGTCGGAAAACGTCGCTTCTAAATACTCGTTCTTGTATCGTTCCGCGTCGGGACCGCCAGCGGTCGCCAGCTTCCGGGCCTCCCAGGCGTCGAGCGAGGTTTCGCCGCGAATGCCCGCCTCGGCCTGGCTCCAGGCCAGTTCGCTGAATTCGTGCGAGATTCCGGCGCGCTCGACCAGCGCGTGACCGACGTTGATATAGAACTCGAAGGCGACGGAAAACTTGTCGTCCATCAGACGGGTCGAGATGAAGACGCACTGCGAGTCGCCCAGGTTCAGGTTGCGATGGCAGACCGCATTGTCGCTGAGCGCCACGTCGTAGCGGTCGGCGATGACCGTCTCTTCGCCCTGGTTCACGGTCAGCGGGACAAAGTAATACGCTTTGCGTTCGAGGGCCGTCGCAATCTTGACCGGGACGGCGGCGACCATACGGTCCAGGTCAAAGGAGTTGACCGCGATCTCTCCGGCTGCGGCATAACAGATGCCGTTCGGCGCCTGGGAAACCGGCGTCAACCGGACCACTTCAGCGGGGCTGCGCGTAATTGCCGGGGCGGCCTGCGACATGCTTTGTCTTTTATACACCAGTGTGGCCCGGGTCACGCGGTTCAACCCTACCGGCTTCAATGGTGTAGGTTAGACATAATGGCTGCGACCTCTTCGCGCTCGCCGCACTGGTACGGCATCCCGGTGCGCGTGTTCCTGGTGACGTTTATCAGCACGCTGATTTGCTTTGCGGTAAGCCTGCTGCTGGCGATCATCGGGACTGTAGTTGTCGCCGGGGTGCGCGGCGTGCATCCTGACATGCGGGTTGCCTACCGGCTGATCGCGCTGCCCATGGCGCTGGTGGCGGGAAGCATCATCTTCGTGCTGGCGTGGATTCTCGAGATTCGCCACTACCGGCAAAGCAAGACGCTCTCCAACATCGAAAGGATGAGCCGAAGCGCGCTATGAAGGACTCGCCGCCCCACATTGCCATTCCTCTGCCACACTCGCTCGACCCGGAATACGCTGAGCGAGCGATACCTCAGTATGAGCGCGCGGTGGAATTGGCCGGGGGCGTGCCAGTACGGATTCCTCTGGATCGAAGTGCCGAAGAGGTGCTGCGGCTGGCTCGCGGCTGTGATGCCCTGCTCCTGCCCGGAAGCAAAGCTGACATCGATCCTGCCAAGTTCCGCGGAGAGCGCTCTCCACACACCGCTGCGGCCGACCCGCGCCGCGACACCGTCGACAAGCTTCTGCTGGCAGACGCCTACGACCAGCGCAAGCCTGTGCTGGGCATCTGCTACGGGCTGCAGAGCCTGAACGTCCACAGGGGCGGATCGCTGATTCAGCACATCCCCGATTTTCTGCCGGAAGAAACTCGCTCGAAGGTGAACCACGACGCGGGAAAGACAGTCGCCGTGGCGCACACGGTGGAGATTCAGCAGAGCTCACACCTGGCAGAGATTGTCCGCCAGCAGGTTGTCCCTGTGAATTCCTCGCATCACCAATCGGCTGAAGACATCGGGAAAGGACTACACATCGTGGCGTGCTGCCCTGATGACGGCATCATCGAAGCGCTGGAAGGAACTTCGCCCGATCACTTCGTGCTGGCGGTGCAATGGCATCCGGAGCGCTCGGTCGATGACGATGAACCATCGCGGACGATCTTTCGGGCGCTGGTGCAAGCGGTGAGAGAGTGCTCCAGGTAGTCGAAACCAAGCCGCTACGGAAGAAACGCATTTCCACGGATTCCCGTACTCATCCGCGTCATCCGGGGCGAAGAAGTTCACTTCTTCTCGTTCCTCTCCGGCAGATACTCCGTCGGCAACGGATTGTCCGGCCGCTCATCGTCCCAGATATTTGAGGCAATCCACCAGCGCGTGCCGTCAAAGAAAAGCTCCACGCTGTTGATGCCGCGCGCGATCACGGGCCCATCGACTTTATTGCGACTCTCGTAGGTGCTGAATACGTGGGCGATATGGCCGAATTTCTGCGTAACGCGGTGAATCTCAATCTCGTAGAAGCCGTCTTTGACGAGCACAGGATCGGCGGCGTCGACGAACTGCTGGTGGCTCGCGATGCGAGCGACGGGCTGCGCGTTCTGATCCTCGGACATCATCACGAAGCGGATGTCTTTGATGTAGAGCGTGCGGTCGCGCGACCATTGCCTCGCCTGTCCCGCCGGACCGGAGATGACTTCGTAGAACGCTTTCATGATTCCGTCAATCGTGGCCACGTCTTGGGCGCGCGGCGCGATAGTTGGTACATCGACATGACCCGGTTCGTTCCCCGATTTCTGCGCTATGAACGGGATGGCGAAAAGAAGAAGGAATGCAGCGAGCATAGCTGTGGCGAATTTCATGTGATCTCCAGGCGGAGAAACGGGTTTATCGTTTCGGGCGGCGCGGCTTCTGCGTCTTTTCCAGGAGAACGACCGCGTGCGCGACCGCGGCGTTTTCGAGGTTGAGACCTTCCGGGCTTTTCGCCTTCAGCCCGACGCTGCTCACGTCAATGCCAAGCAGTTTTGCGACCTGCCCGCGAATCGCGACGGCATGCGGGCCGATCTTGGGCGCGGCCAGAATCAGGCAGGCGTCGACGTTGGCCACAGCGCAACCCGCGGCACGCACTCGCTTTAGAGCTTCGCGCAAGAAGACGGCCGAATCTGCCCCTTTCCACTTCGGGTCCGACGGAGGAAAGAGGGTTCCGATATCGGGAGCCGCGATCGCGCCGAGCAGGGCGTCGGTGAGGGCGTGCAGCAGCACGTCCCCGTCCGAGTGTCCGCCGAGCCCTTTGTCGTGGGCGAGCGCGATGCCACCGATTTTCAGCGGGATGCCGGGGCGAAATTCATGCGAGTCAAAGCCGTAGCCGATTCTCATGCGGAAACCTTAGCCACGGATTCGCACGGATTTTCACGGATCTTTTTTCGATCGTTGTCAAAAAGCAACCGGCGGAATTCTGGACGCTGGCCGAAGTTCAAGAGGAGACCCACTTCGATTTTGGTCGCTCGGAGGTAGTGCAGAAGTTGTGCTTCGTGGGCCGCTTCCAGGCTGCGTGCGGTTTTCAGTTCCAGCAACACGGAATTGTCTACCACCATATCCGCAAAATAGTGCCCTACTTTCATGCCGCGAAACCAGACGGGTACGGCAACTTCCCGCGCAACGAGGAGTCCGGACTGAGCGAGCGCGATGGCCATCGCCTCGGCGTAGGTGGATTCGAGAAAACCGTAGCCGAGTTCGTTGTACACGTCGTAAAACACTCCGATGATTTTGTCAGTCAGATCGGAGTGCTTCAAACTCACCGATGGGGTAGCCATCACGAACGAGTCTACGCCGTCCGCAAAAGGGTTATCCGTGTAGATCCGTGAAAATCCGTGGCTCATTTCCGTAAATAGAACTCTGCCAGTTCCATATCTCCCGGAGTGGTGATCTTTATGTTTTTTGGCGAGCCCATCACGACGGCTACCTCGTGGCCCGAGCGCTCGACGAGCGATGCTTCGTCGGTGCCCGTGTAGCCGTCGGTGGAGGCCTCGTCGAACGCCTTCTTGATGACGTTGTATCGGAACCCCTGCGGGGTCTGGGCCAGAACAATTCCCGCGCGCGGGATCGTAGCCTTGATGATGGCTCCTTCGGCGGTGCGTTCCACCTGCTTCACGGTATCGACGGCGGGCAGGCCGGCGATCGCAGCGCCGTATTTCTTCGCTGCCTCGATGACCTCGTGGATGATCTCCGCAGTGACGAACGGGCGGACAGCGTCGTGCACCAGCACAATGTCATCCGGAGCAGCCGAAATTGCGTTCAGGGCATGCTCAACCGATTGCTGGCGGTGCTCGCCGCCAACCACGAGTTCGACGCGCTTCGGCAGAACGTCCCTCGCTTCCTTGCGCAGGCGTTCCCGGAATCCCTCCATCTCGTTTTCGCGCAGGGCAAACCAGATCTCGCTCACCGCCTCTACCGCGGCAAACTTGCGCAACGTGTGAATGAGGATCGGCGTGCCGCCGAGTTCCGTGAACTGTTTCGAGGGGATCGGTTTCTTGGTTTTCGCGTTGCGAGCGCTTGGAATGGGCGCGCTGGGCATAGGCGCCATGCGCGTACCCAGGCCTGCAGCCGGAATAATGACGACAACCTTCATGGCGGGCAGTCAGTATACGAGCGACCGGTGACGAGTTCAAATGCGGGAGTATTCCGGCTTGACCACGCACGACTTGTCCTGGCATGGGGTCTGGCTCAGCGTTCGAGTAGGGTGAACACTGTAGCCTCCAGCGTGCTCACCGTCCGGAAGTTTCTTCCTTGGCGAGATGCAGCGGCAGGAGACCTTTTCCCTCCGAGTTTTCCATGTAGTTTCGTTTCAGGGAGTTAGCCTGAGACCGGCGGGCTGAACTGCTGGCAGGCCAGTTGCTCTGGCAATTACGTCATGAGAGCGAACCGCCTGTGGGTTGAAACCGTCGCGGTCAGCACAGCCATTGCCTTCGCCCTGGCGCTGCTGATTGCAACCCTCGCTGCCGCGACTTCCGTGCTACTGGAGAGTCCTGCCTTTGGGCAGGAGGCGGCATCGTCAACCGTACGCGAGAGGACTTTCGAAGGTATGGTGACCTGCACCCGCTGCGGCGCCAAGCACGCGGCCAAAATGGGGAAGACGGCCGACGACTGCGCCCGCGAGTGCGTGCATAGCGGGGCCTCGTTCGCTCTGGTGGACGGCGACCGCACGCGCCCGCTGGCCGGCGATCCGGTTCTTCTGAAGAGGTTTGCGGGTCAGCGCGCTCGCGTCATCGGCGCAGTTCAGGGAAAGACGATCGAGGTTTCGTCCATAGCGCCTGAGAACTGAATCGCGGGATCCCAGGATCTCAGCTGTCAGGCTGGGGAACCGGGCACTCTTGCCCACGAAAAGCTCGCCCTAAATTACTGATCGCCTCTCGAAATCTCGCAGAGGTGTCGGCTTCGCTGCTTGTGGTCAGAGTTCGCGGGCGGAAGCGCCCGCGCCACCATGGACCTGGATGATCTCGGACTACTGCCCCGTCTTCGTTTCCACACCTGCAGCGGGCACGCCCGCCGTCCCGGTTCCCGCCACGACTATCGGAACCGGAGTCGGTGCGGGCGGACGCGCATAGGCAGCGCGTTCGTCCCATTTGCCGAAAATCATCTTCCCGGCCGTAGTCTGGAGCACCGACGTCACCGACACGTCGATGGTCTTGCCGATCATTTTGCGCGCGTTGTCGACCACAACCATGGTGCCGTCGTCCAGATAGGCCACGCCCTGGTTGTACTCCTTGCCTTCCTTCAGAATGAACACGCGCATGGTCTCGCCCGGCAACACGATCGGCTTCAGCGAATTGGCCAGTTCGTTGATGTTCAGCACCTCAACCCCCTGCAGCTGGGCCACTTTGTTCAGGTTGAAGTCGTTGGTGATGATTTTGCCCTCGTACAACTTGGCCAGCTCGATCAGCTTCAGGTCGACCTCGCGGACGGCGGGAAAGTCATCTTCCACGATCTGGATTTGCAGGTTGGCGACCTTCTGCAGGCGCTGCAGAATGTCGAGGCCGCGCCGCCCGCGATTGCGCTTCAGCGAATCGGCCGAATCGGCGACCAGCTGAAGCTCGCGCAGAACGAATTGCGGAGTCACAATCACGCCGTCAAGAAATCCGGTTTCGGCGATGTCCGCGATACGCCCGTCGATGATCACGCTGGTATCAAGGATCTTGTAACTCTTCCGCGACTGCTTCTCGCCGCCGAAGATTCCCCCCAGCGCCGCCAGGTTCAGCAGATCACCCTTGTTGGCGCCCACAATCAGACCGACATAGGCCATCAGAAGCATGACCATGATCTGGAGGAAGCTCTGGGTGTTTCCAGCGGGCACACTGCTGCGGATCACCAGGGCAAACAGGTAGGCGCCGCAGATGCCAAGGATGCTTCCGATGGCGGCGCCGATCAGCCGTTTCAAACTGACGCTGCGCAGCTTCCACTCGAACAGAACGATAGACGCCCCGACCAGCGCCCCCACGCCTGCATCCCAGTCACGAGGCAGGTTGAATGGTGCGATGACGAAGCCAGTAACTGCAACCACAACGACAAAAAGAAGGCGTACAAAAATGATATCCACGACAACACCCTCCCCGAATGCGATAGCGCGGCCGCACAGCAGCGCGATGCACCCGTGCCTCTTCCCCGCCGCCCCAGCGGGAATCAGCCTTTCACATGCGAGGCGCTTATGAATAGGGGAATGAAACCAGCGCCCCGTCCCGGCCCACAGGGGCTCGGCCGGGTGGTCAGGAATCCGACGCCAAAAGTATATACCTCTGTGGAAGAACCGCCCAGAGTGCAGTTTCTCTGCCATCCCTTTAAGTGTTTCGCCTGACCGCGCTGGAACTGATCGGGGCATCCCAATTGAGCTTCATTCTTGAGGAACCCCGGCCCGCTGTTGCGACCGGAGAGCACCTGGAGGAAATCCTATGAGAGTCTCTCGATGGCTGACCGCCGCGGCCTTAACCCTGATGCTTGGGGCGCCGGTTGCGCTGTTTGCGCAGCAACCCGAGGAACGGCAAGAGCCCAAACCCGAACCAAATCAACAAGAACCCCGTCCAGCTGAACCTGCCCGGCAGCCCGACGTTAAGCCGCCAAAGCAAGAGCAAGCGAAACCGGAAAAGCCGGATCAGAGCAAGGCTGACGAAAAAGCCATGAAGCAACAGGAAAAGAACGACGAAAAGGCTAATGAAAAAGCGATGAAGCAGGGAGGAGGCGCCCATCCGGCCGGTAAAAGTGCGCGTATTCCCGACGACAAGTTCCGGGCGAACTTTGGCCGGCAGCATGCTTTCGTTGTCCATCAGCCGGTGGTGGTTGAAGGACGCCAGCAATTCGTCTACAGCGGCTACACGTTCGTCTTCATTGACCCGTGGCCGGCGGACTGGGCATTTACCGATCAGTGCTATGTCGACTACATCGATGGAGAGTATTTCCTCTTCGACCTGTTGCACCCCGGCGTACGCGTCGCCTTGTTTGTAAGCCTGTAGGCGCGGCGACATCTCCGTCTGGGCAGAACATCCCGGCCGTGCTTGTCTCGCGGCCGGGATGTTTTTCAATTCTTCCCAAGCGATTGTCCTACTAGTTCAGTCCTCCCCGGAGTCTGTTTTCTGATTCGCCGATTGCCGTAGAACAACAAGCTCGCCTACACTCTCGACTATGAAAGCTCTGATGATCACCCGTTTGACCGGTCCCGAAGCCCTCGCCATTCAGGAGGCCCCCGAGCCTGTGGCGAAACCCGGACAGGCCATTGTCCGCGTGTCCGCTGGAGGGCTAAATTTCGCCGACGTTATGACCACCAAGGGCGGCTATCCCGGAACGCCCGCGGCGCCATTGATCGCAGGTCGTGAATTCGCCGGCGTCGAGGAGAAGACCGGGCGCCGGGTCATGGGGTACGCGCAGTGGGCTGCCTTCGCGGAAAAAACTGCTGCCTACTCTCATATGCTCTGGACCGTTCCCGACGCGTGGACCGATGAGCAGGCCACGGCTTTCCCGGTCAACTACTTCACGGCTTATCTGCTGTACTGGCAGGCAGGAATGACCGGTTCTGTACAACAGGCCATGTGGGGACAGCCGCCCTCGGCTGTCCAGCGGAGCGAAGCTCCGCAGCGCACGCCTCGCGTTCTGATCCACGCGGTCGCCGGAGGCGTCGGTACCGCAGCCGTGCAGATTGGAAAGCTGCTGGGCGTGGAGATGTACGGCACGTCATCGTCCGAGGAGAAGCTCGCCCGCGTCAAGCCGCTCGGCCTGCAGCACCCCATCAACTACAAGCAGCATGACTACGAAGAAGTGGTGAAGAATCTTACCCATGGCGAGGGCGTTGACGCCGTCTTCGAGATGCTGGGGGGAGAGCACACGGCGAAGAGCACCCGCTGTCTCCACGACTTCGGGCGCGTAATCCAGTACGGCACAGCCACCGGCCAGGCGCCGCAACTCGAGCTGCGCGCCATGTACGCCAAATCCGGCATCCTGCAGGGTCTCTGGCTGTCTTATCTGTCGCAGAAGCGCGAGATCATGGAGCCCGCGTGGCAGCAGCTCTCGGCGTGGATCGCCGAAGGCAAGCTCATTCCACAGGTCGGCCACGTGTTGCCGATGGAACGTGCCGTCGAGGCCTACAAGCTGCTGGAAGAGGGCAAGAACTACGGCAAAGTTGTTCTGAAGATTCCAACTTAATGTTTTTGGGGGGCGAGGTCGCGAAAAACTTCAACGACCTCGACCTTCCGCATTTTGAAGCCCGGGCGCTTACTCCGCAAACACCCACTCATTGCTCAGCAGAAAGTTTGCCAGCGAGCATAGCGCGATCGCGATGGCGTTGGCGGCGAGATAGTTCATGTGGCCCAGCCCGACCATTACTCGCATCAACGCCAGGTTGCCCAGGATCGAAACGGCTCCGTTGCTGAGATTGAAGCGCAGAAAGCGCACCACGCTCGGATGGCGCAGGCTGCGCCCCGCCGGCACGTACTCTGCAGCGAGCACAAACGGATTTTGGGTGGCGTAGCGCTTCAGCGCTGCGAAAAATGTGCCTGGAAGATTTCGGGTTCCAGCCCCTGAGGTACGCGATCTCGTCTGCAATCGATCGGCCCAGGTGAATTGTTCATGCCAAACGAAGTTGTGGACCACGGCCGCCTCGACCGCGATGGCTGTTGCGACAAGATAATTCAGGTGTAGAACGCTCCTCAGCAAAATCAGTGCGGCGAATTGCACGGCGATACCGATCCCGCCGACGAAGTTAAATTTGCACCATCGCGCGAGCGTGGAAGACGCTGCGCAGGAGGTCGAGGGAATGGTCATTGCTCGATCCTTTCTTCACGATAAAGCCGCATGGTGTTCTGCAGGGTAAACACGACAACCATAGCTCCCATTCCCGCCAGACCGATGACGCCGCCTACGTCGAAAAGGCGGTACCGGTCTCCGAGGAGGTTCACGGCCGGCTTCCAGAAGAGAGCTAAGTTGCCCACCGCCAGCAGGATGCGCAGCTCAGTGGGGCCGAAGCGCCAGAACGAAATACGAAATTCGCCCAGCGCGTGCGTCGCCAGGTAGGACTGGATCGAAAGCATCAGGAAGGCGACGAGAAGTCCGGCTGCGATCCATGGGTGCATGTAGCCGGAAAGAGCCAGGCCGCCCATAAGTGCAACCGCGCCAAAGGTATCGACCATGTGGTCGACATAGAATCCGTAACGCGGGCGCAAGCGCTGGCGAACTCGTGCCAGCGTCCCGTCGAGCGAGTCGCCCAGCCAGTTCAGCGCTAGACAGGCGGTGACGCCGAGCAGAGCGTAACGGTTCCATGCCGCAAGGGCATAACAAACGCCGGCGCCGATTTGTGCTGCCAGTCCCAGCACAGTCAGATGGTCCGGGCCGATGCGTTCGGGCGTGCGTGCCGCCAGCCACAGCAGCGCCCGCTTTTCCAGCACCGCCAGCCAGCTTTCCTGCACCCGCAGCATGTCAGGGAACGGACGCCTGCGGCGCATCTCCAGCAGGACTCGAGGATTCACTTGCTCACAGAATTCGGTCATGGTTTGAGAGCCTGCGACTGCCATGTTCGCCTCCGAAGGTCGTCGCCTCATGGGCGGTTTCCTTATGGAAGCCACTTTCGGCGAGAACAGGCGGCGGCGGCAATGCATGCCATCTCAAGCGGCAGTCAAGCAAAGATCATGCCGTAACCAATTGAAATTTAAGAAGTTAACGCCGTGCATCGGCGATGCAGCAGGATCCCTCCGCAATGCTGCCACGTCGTTCGTGGTTCCCACGTCATCACCTTGGGCATCTAATCAAGAAGGAGATTGTCTTAGAGTAGTAACGTCGGGCGCGTGCCACAAGCCGCCGTTCCGCGA
Source organism: Candidatus Sulfotelmatobacter sp. (assembly GCA_035266285.1). Lineage (GTDB taxonomy): Bacteria > Acidobacteriota > Terriglobia > Terriglobales > Acidobacteriaceae > Sulfotelmatobacter. Next base: position 24,063 of record DATFNR010000045.1, on the reverse strand, counting down.
AGGAGGATTCATGAGGAAGCTGAGTTTTCTGGCGTCGATGACTTTGGGTCTGTTGAGTGTCTTTCTGCTGAGTACAGGGAGCGCCTTTTCACAGCAAAGTCCGCCGGAGGCGGGAGTTCCGGCGCACATGCTGGTCACCGTGGAAGCGCGTCACGGGGAAAACATTCCAGTCATCAACAAGGACGATGTGATGGCCTATGAGGGACATGATCGTGACACGGTGACGGAGTGGATCCCCGCACAGGGCGACCATGCCGCGTTGGAGCTGTGGATTCTGCTCGACGACGGATCGAGCGCCAGTCTGGGCACGCAACTGGAAGATATCCGGCAGTTTATCAATGCGCAGCCGGACACGACGAAAGTTGGCTTGGCCTACATGCAAAACGGGATCGCGCGCGTGGCCGAGAACCTGACCAGCGACCATGCGCTGGTAGCCAAGGCGCTACGCTTGCCATTGGGGATCAGAGGCGCCAATGGCAGCCCGTATTTCTCTCTAAGCGACCTGATCAAGCGCTGGCCGGCCAGCACAGCGCGGCGGGAGGTCGTCATGGTCACCGATGGCATCGACCGCTACTACGGCGAAGCCGACCCTCAGGATCCATATCTGACCGAAGCGATCGATGATGCGGTGCGCGCCGGCGTCCTGGTTTCGGCCATCTACAATCCGGGCGTTGGCCATTTTGGCCACAGCTACTGGCAGACCTATTGGGGCCAGATCTATCTGTCGCGGCTGGCGGAGGAAACCGGCGGGGAGGCCTACTACATCGGTTTCACCGGAGCACCCGTGTCGTTTACTCCCTTCCTCGACAACCAATCGCATCGCCTGACGCACCAGTATTTTCTGACTTTTCTCGCCAAGCCTCCCAAGAAAGCGGGTTGGCAGCACGTGCGATTGTCGACTGAAGTGTCGAACGCGGACCTGGTTTCGGCAGGCAAGGTTTGGGTCGCGCCGGGACAGTGAGCAGTCGAGGCTGACTTGCAGCTGCGTTGCCACTTTGGGAACGGACACTGAGTAAGTCGCAACCCTGATTTGAGATTCCGATAAGATTGGAAGTCCGATCGGGTCTCGATGACGAAACTGCTGCGCTTCTTCCGCCCCTCGCACCAGCACACTGCGTTCTCGGCTACCGTGCTGTTGATGGGGACGGTGATGCTGTCGCGCGTGATCGGCTACGCGCGCGAGGCCTACATCGCCTTCGCCTTCGGAGCGGGGTCGCAGACCGATGCCTACGTGGCGGCTTTCACCCTGCCTGACTTTCTCAACTACATCGTGGCCGGAGGCGCGGCTTCGATCACCTTCATTTCGATCTACACGCGTTTTCTCGCGCAGAAGCGCGAAGCCGACGCGCAGAAGACGTTCTCCATCATCATCACGGTGATGACCGCGGTGATGATTGTGGGGACGATTGGGACGGAAATATTCGCGCCGCAGTTTGTGCGCTGGTTCGTGAAAGGCTTCAAGCCGGAGCAGGTCGAGCTCTGCGTTCATCTCACCCGGATTCTGCTGCCCGCGCAGATATTTTTTTATGTGGGTGGGGTGGTGTCGGCGGTCTTGCTCTCGCACCGGCTGTTTTTATTCCCAGCCTTTGGGCCGCTGATCTACAACCTATTCATTATTTTCGGCGGCGTAATCGGCGGACACAAGCTGGGAATTGCGTCGCTGGCATATGGGGCGCTGGCGGGGAGTTTCCTCGGGCCGTTTCTGGCCAGCGTGATTGGCGCGGCGCGGATTGGGACCAGCTACCGGCCTTCGTTCGACGTGATGAACCCGGCCTTTCGCGAGTGGGTGAAGCTGTCCGTGCCGTTGATGCTGGGCGTCTCGCTGGTCACCGCCGATGACTGGATTTTGCGGCACTATGCCGCAGGAGGAGTGGGCGACATTGCCCGGCTCAACTATGCGAAACGCCTGTTTGCCGTGCCCATTGCGGTGCTGGGCCAGGCAACGGGACAGGCGTCATTGCCATTTTTTGCCCGCCTGTTCAATGAGAAGAAGCTGAAAGAATTCGCCGATACGGTCAATGACTCCGTGTACCGGGTATCGGCAGCGTCGTTTCTGGCAACCGGCTGGATGATGGCGGCGGCGCTTCCCCTCATCGATCTGGTGTACCGGCGGGGGAAATTTCTCTTTGGCGACGCGCAGACCACCACCATTTACTTCTTCTGGTTCTCGCTCTCGCTGGCGCTGTGGGCGGCACAGGGGCTTTATGCGCGCGCATTTTACGCCGCCGGTGACACTTTGACGCCGATGACGGCTGTCAGCGTGGTTACGGTGGCTTCATTGCCGGTGTACTCCATTTTGTTTCGCACCTTTGGCGTGGTGGGGTTGGCGTGGGCGTCGGACATCGGGATTGGAGTCAACTTGTTGGTGCTGGCCTGGCTGCTGCACCGGCGAAAGTTCGTATCGCTGCGTGAACTGCGCTGGGGCGAGTTGGGAAAAGCGGCGCTGACAGCCGTTGTGGCCGGCGCCATCAGCCTTGAAGTGGCCAAGGTTGTGCCGCTGCCCGCCTCCGGGCATGGCAGCAGAAGGGCGGATCTGCTGCAACTCGCGCTGGTATCGCTGACATGGGCAGCGGCAGTAGCGGCGGGATTGTGGTTGCTGCGTTCCGAGTTGCCGCGGGATCTGCGGCGGCGCCGGGGAACGGCGTATCCGGCGGTGGCGCAGGGAGAGAGCCGGGAGATTCTGGGGGCAGGAAGGGAGCCGTGAAATCCTTCGTCTCGCAAACAGCAAGCGAGATATGGGGCACCCGTATCCAGAGTCGAAAGTCAAAGGCGGCGGACAGGAGTGTCCGCCCCACACTATCTGCTGCGCTATACTCTTTCTCCGGAGCGCATCATGACCACGGCGGTAAAGCTCGTCACTATCCAAGCTCTTGTGGCAGGGCTGCGGAAGCTGCCGGAAGCAGCTTTCGATCGGATCGAGCCGGTGCGTCGTTTGTTGCAGGAAACGCCGGTCGATGCTGAATCTCTGGCTCACTATCTGACCTGGGACCGGCAACACTACACGCGCAATCTGATCGAACGGACTTCCCTGTACGAGCTGATCGCGATCTGCTGGGAGCCGGGACAGGCCAGTTCGGTGCACAATCACCGCGACCAGAACTGCTGGATGGCAGTCCCGATCGGACGGCTACTGGTGGAGAACTTCCATCTCGTGCAACAGGATTTGCACGCCGGCCGCTGCCGGCTCGAACCGCTCAACACGGTCGAGATGAATATCGCTCACCCGTGCGCTGTCGATCCCGCTGACCCCGTGCACCGCGTGATCAATCCTCGTGAATTCAGCCAGCGCGCCGTGAGCCTGCACGTGTACTCGCGCCCGTTCGACACCTGCGTAGTCTATTCTCCTGACCAGGGCACGTGCGGAGAGATTCAGCTGCATTTCAATATGATGTTCGGCACGACTACGGTGGGAAAGACTGTGGTGCACTGACGCCAGATGCCCCAGCGCTCGTATCTGTGGCCGGTTTTGGCGGCACTGTTGCTGGCCGGTGTGGCCTGTGACAAGAAAGAGGCGCCCACAGCCCAGCCCGCCACCGTTCCCTCGGACCACGGTGCATCGTCGCCGGTGGGGACCACCGAGCCTGTTCTGCAGAAGACATTCAACCTGAGAGATTCGGCTGTGATCCCCTTCGAGATTCCGGCGCACGCGGCACAGCCGCACCTGCACGGGATTTTCGCGTCGTTCGTCGGGCAGGCGCACGGGGAGTCCGACGATTCGGCGAACATCGACTTCCTGATTCTCAACGAGGAGCAGCACGGCCAGTTCGCCAGCGGTCAGGCCAGCGATGCCCTGTTCTCGGTAGAAGCGTCGCACAATCAGGCGGTAAATTTTGATCTCCCTCCTTCCATGAACCAGTCTGTGAAGTACTATCTGGTCTTCCGCAATCCTGCCGGCAGCAAGGCAAAAAAGGTAGTGGAAGCCAGTTTTCGCGTGGATTTCTGAGGCGCAGCAGCATTGCGCCGACTCCGCGCACCGCCGTGCCCGATCTTATTTCCAGCTGCATTTCTGCTGCTACACTAGGCGGGTTGCCATCACGAAAAAAATCTTCGGAGCCTTCTTCCAGCGCTGCCGCTAAAACCAGCGCTGCGTCGCCGCCCGAACCATCCCTCTCAGATGGTTCCAACGGCCGCATTTTTCTGATCGACACCATGTCGTTCATTTTCCGCGCCTATCATGCCATGGCGCGGCAGCGGCCGATGTCGACCAAGAAAGGTCTGCCCACCGCCGCGATTTACGTCTTCGTCAACATGCTGCGCAAGCTGCGCGATGATTTTGCGCCCGAGTACCTGGCAGCCGTGTTTGACGTGGCCGGGCCGACCTTCCGCGACGAGCAGGCCGAGGCGGTGACCACAATCCGCAAGTTCGACATCAAGACGCAGACGTTTACCGAAGTCGAGTACAAGGGCTACAAGGCGAACCGCGCCGCCATGCCGGAAGATCTGGCGCAGCAAGTACCCTATATTCGCCGCGCACTCCAGGCGTACCGGATTCCGATTCTTGAGATGGAGCGGTTCGAAGCTGACGACGTGATCGGAACTCTGGCCCGCAAGGCGGCGGAAGCGTCGTATCCGGTCTACGTCGTCTCCAGCGACAAGGACATGATGCAGCTGGTCAACGACCGTGTGCAGATTCTGAATCCGCCCAAGGACAACCTGATTTGCGATGCGGCCAAAGTGGAAGAGATTCTGGGCGTGCCTCCCGAGCGAGTGGTGGATGTGATGGCGCTGCGCGGAGACTCGATCGACAACATTCCCGGAGCGCCCGGCATCGGCGACAAAGGCTCGGTGGAGATCATCAAGCGCTTCGGCACGGTGGAGCAGGCGCTGGAGCACGCCGCCGAAGTAGAAAAGAAGACCTATCGCGAATCTCTCCTGAACAACCGCGAAACCATCCTCTTCAGCAAGAGCATGGCGACCATTGATACCAACGTGCCGGTGGAGTTCGACGTTGCGGCCATGCGGGTGGGCGACCCAGACGTTGATGCGCTGCGCGAGCTCTTCACGGAGCTGGAATTCACTTCGCTGCTTAAGGAGTTGTTGCCGGTCGTTGAGGTGACGCAGGGACACTACAGCGAAGCGAAGTCGGCAGCGGACGTGGAGAGGGTGGTGAAATCGGTCGCCCCTGGCGGCGTCCTGGCGGTGGCAGTTGAGCAGGAAGAATCCGAGACGTCTGAAGCAGACGAAACGGAAGACGAGCAAGAGGAAGCCAAAGCGGGGCAACTATTCCTGGTGGGCACGTCGATGTCGGGCGCGCATCGCGAGCCCGTAGTCCGTCGGGTGGCGATCTCCACCGCAGCAGGATCGGCAACGATTGTCGGCCTTGACTCGGGCGATGCAGCTGAAAAAATACGGGCGGTGCTGGCGAGCGCGACCGTGCCCGTGGCAATCCATGATTACAAAGCTGCGATCCATGCGCTGGAGCCGCTCGGCATCGTGCTGGCAGGCATCCGCCACGATTCCAGGCTTTACTCGTATTTGCTCGATCCCACATATTCAGCTCACGGGCTTGACGATGTTGCTTTGCGTCGCTTCAACCTGAAGCTCAGCGACGAGCTTGCCGAATCCGCGGACGTCACGGGCAGGCTGGCGGGCGCGCTGCGTACAGAGGTGGAGCAGGCCGGCCTGATCAAGTTGTATGACGAAATCGATTTGCCGCTCGTGCCCGTGCTGGCTCGCATGGAACAGGCCGGAGTCAAGATCGATACGGCAGCGCTTGCTCGAATGTCCGCCGAGCTGGAGCGCGAGATCGCGACGAAGGAAAAAGAGATTTACCAAGTCGCCGGGATGGAATTCAACGTCGGCTCGCCGAAGCAACTGGGGGATGTGCTCTTCAACCGCATGAATCTGCCCAAGCCGGTGAAATACGGCAAGGGGCGGACGATTTCGACCGCGGTCGATGTGCTGGAAGAACTCGCAGAGAATCATCCCATCGCGCGCATGGTGCTCGACTATCGCCAGCTCACCAAGCTGAAATCCACTTACGTCGATGCTCTACCGGCGCTCATCAATCCGGCTACCGGACGGTTGCACACCACGCTTGATCAGACGGGGACTGCGACCGGGCGGCTTTCTTCGGCGAATCCCAACCTGCAGAATATTCCCATCCGCACCGAGTTGGGACGCGGGATTCGCGCGGCTTTCATCGCTGAGCCTGGGCACGTGCTGCTGACTGCCGACTATTCGCAGATCGAACTGCGCCTGCTGGCGCACTTTTCGCGCGACCCGCTGCTGGTTGAGGCTTACCGGCGCGGCGACGACATTCACACGCTGACCGCCTCGCAGGTCTTTGGGGTGCCTCCGCTGATGGTCACGCCCGACCACCGGCGGCAGGCGAAGGTGGTGAATTTCGGCATCGTCTACGGACTCTCGGCGTTCGGGCTGTCGCAGCAACTTGGCATTGAGCCGGGTGAGGCCAAGCTGTTCATCGCGAATTACTTCGAAAAGTACAAAGGAGTGCGGGCGTTCATCGACAGGACTCTCGACGAGGCCCGGCGCGACTTGAAGGTGAAGACGTTGTTCGGGCGCGTGCGGCCGATTCCGGACATCAACAGCAAGAACGCCAACCAGCGCGGATTTGCCGAGCGCACGGCGGTCAACACGCCCCTGCAAGGGACAGCGGCCGACCTGATTAAGATCGCGATGATCCGCATTGATGCAGCTGTGCGCGAACGCGGGCTGAAGTCGAGAATGACCCTGCAGGTGCACGATGAACTTGTGTTTGAAGTCCCGGAGAACGAAGTCGAAGCGATGCAACCACTGGTCCGCGAACACATGGAGAAGGCCCACGCGCTGACCGTCCCGCTTCAGGTGGAGATGGGCGTGGGAGCGAACTGGAGAGATTTAGCGTAGCTCGTGTAGGGGCGGACGCATTCGTCCGCCCTGTCGAGCAGAGCTTGACCGCATTGGATCATGCTTGTCATCCTGGGGGCCGCGTTTTTTGCGGCCCGAAGGACCTATGCAATGTGTCGCCCTGAAGCGCAGCCGGCAAACTGCATAGATCCTTCGCTTCGCTCAGGATGACAAGGCGTCTTTTAAGCCCTTACTCTGGTGTAGAATTGCGATGAAACCCCTCCGCCGGACCTGCACAAAATGCAGTGCCGCACAAGCGGAATCCTTCCTAGTCGGGACGTGGCGCAGCCTGGTAGCGCACTTGCTTGGGGTGCAAGGGGTCGCGAGTTCAAATCTCGCCGTCCCGACCATTTCGAATTTCTCTTCTCGATTTTTTGCGCGCTACTGTTCGCCGCAGCGTGCGCGGACTTATGTATAGTTGTGCCGGTTGAGTCCAATCCTCTGAACTTCTGAGAGAGGTGATGCCGTGAGACACAAATCGCGGAGTTGCCGGATTTTGTTGCTCCTCACGCTGTTCTTCGTTGTCCTGCCGGGTTCTTCTCTCTGGGCGCAGGGAAGTGCTGACGAGCGGATATTCTTTCATGCCAAGGTGTTCACCGGTGATCCGCAGAATCCGTATGCCGAAGCGGTTGCCATCAAGGGCGGCCGGATCGTGGCGGTGGGCAATTTGTCCGAGGTGGCCAAAGCAGCTTCAGCAAATGCCGAACGCGTCAACCTGGAAGGCAGGAGCCTGTTTCCCGGCTTCATCGATTCGCACAGCCACTCGATCGACGGCGGGCTCAGCCTCATCGGCGCTGACGCCAGCGAGAAAGTGCAAACGCTCGATCAACTTCCTCCGTTCGTCGATGAAGCAAGAAAAACAGGCCGCGGCATGCGGGGCGACATCCAGGAGATCCTCGGTCTGCCGCTCGAGTTCTGGTCGCATACCGATGTGCTCAACACCAGGTTCAGCACCGGACAGTACGAGAAGCAGAGCGTGCTTCTGCGCGGAATGGATGGGCACACCGCCTGGGCCAACCGGGCACTGCTGCAACGCGCCGGCATCACGGCCGATTCCCTGAAGAAGCTTTCCGCCGACGAACGCAGCTACTACGGCGTCGACAAAGACATGCGGCCCAACGGCTTCCTGGTCGACGCCGGCCTAGACCGAATCGAGCCTCTGCTGCCTCCGTACACGCCCGATGAATTGCTGCGGGCGGGCCGGGCGGCGCTGCAATACGAATACAGTCTCGGCATCACGGCATGGCTCGATCCGGAAGCTTTCGACTATGTCCTCGAGGGTTACAAATTGCTCGCCGATCACGGCGAGCTGATCTCGGAGGTGGATGCGTTTCCGCGCGTGTTGGCAAAGGATCCGGCGGCGGAGCTTGCCCAAGTACAAAAGACGCGCGAGCAGTATAAAGATGTTCCCCATCTGCACCTCAGCGGCATCAAGATTTTCGCTGACGGAGTGGTGGAGTATCCGTCGCAGACCGCGCACATGAGCAAACCGTACAAGAACTCAGGGCGCTACGGCGATTTGCTGTTCGACCCAAAGACGTTCGCCGAGTTGTGCATCGCGGCGGACAAGCAGGGGATGATCATCCATGTGCATGCCATCGGAGACGGCGCCGTCAAAGCCACACTCGACGGAATTGAGGCTGCGCGGCGGGCCAACGGCGATTCCGGTTTGCCGCACACGCTCACCCATGAGCAGTTCGTCCTGCCTGAAGATTTTCCCCGCTTCCGGCAATTAGGGGTGGTCAGCGCGCTGCAGCTTTTCTGGGCAGAGGCGAGTCCCGATACGATCGAGATCGTGAAGCCGTATCTCGACCCGGATGTTTACAAGTGGCAGTATCCGGCGCGGACGATCCTCGACAGTGGGGGAGTGATTTCGGGAGCGAGCGACTGGCCGGTTTCGACCGCGAACGTCTTTCGTGCGATTTATCAGGCCGAGACACGGAAGGGATCGGAAGGAGTGCTCGATCCTTCGCAAGACATGCCGCGGGAAGCCATGTTCTATGCCTACACGCGGAACTCAGCGCGCGCCATGAATCTTGATTCCATCGGGAGCATCGCGGCCGACAAGCGCGCCGATCTGGTTTTGCTGGATCGCGACGTTTTGACGATTACTCCGGAAGAAATGCGCGACACTAAGGTGCTCTGGACGATGGTCGCGGGCAAGATCGTGTACCAGGCGAAGTAGTGAGGAAGCGCTGCCTATTTCAATCCCCGCACCACATACGCTTCCGACAGGGTTTGGTCGTAGTCGTATGCATAGGCGTTGCCGTCGGCAGAAAAAAGTGGGCCGCCAGCCGTCGCTCCGGTTGGGAGACCGTCGCCGAGTTCTTTCCAGAAATCCATCTTGCCGGTGGTGATATTTACGCGAGAAACCTTGGCGGTTTTTTCGCCTAGATGCTTCGTGACGGCATAGACGGCGGTTCCATCCGGCGTCCAGCCGGCCACGCCATACTTGCGGTCCAGCTCGGGGATGGCACGGAATCCGCCGCCATCCAGCGGCCAGACCCCGCGTGTTCCGTCTGGTCCAACCACGGCCACGAGGCGGCCGTCGGGAGAGAGCATTCTTCCAACATAGCCCTCCGGTGTAAGCGGCCGGGAGTTGCCGTTGCTCACATCGATCAGATAGTCGCGTGCTCCATGACCAGGCTCGATGCCGAAGGCCACCAGTTGTTTGCCGTCGGGGAGATAGCGGGCTCCATCGTAAGTGACATTGTCATGCGTTAACGGGCGCGCCTCGCCCGCGCCGGTCGGCACAACGTTCAGCGGGCCGCCTTTGGCCGGCCTGGTGATCACCCACTTCGCATCCGGCGAAATGGCCACCGATAAGCCTTCCCCGATGCGGACTGGAGGAGAACCATCCGTGTCGCGCAGAAAGACTGTGTAATTCGGCCCGCCGCCTTCGCCTTCTTCCTCGAACAGAACTTTTTTGCCGTCGCGGCTAATGTCTCTGGCGACAGACCATCCGAACCATCCCAATTCTCTTTCTTCTTTTCCGCCTGGAGGTACGCCGCGAATGCCCAGGCGGTCCCGGTGCGTGATCATCAGTGCGGCGCCGCCGCGCATATCTTCCAGCCACATCCCGCCCGGGACGTTGGTGATGGTGCGCTCCTTCCCCGCCAACGTGACGCCGCGCAGGTTGGTTGCGCTACCGGTGCGGGTCGCAGTGAACCAGATTTCGTTGCCCTCAGGTGACCACTGAATTCCCTCGACCGAAACAAATCCGGAGGCGAGTTTCTTCTCGTGTCCCGCCATGTCCATCACGGCGACCGAGCCCTCGTCGTCGCCTCCCGGATTTTCGTGGTCGGCAAACGCGATCAGTTTTCCGTCCGGGGAAAGGCGCGGGTCGCTGATCCAGTTGATGGTGTCGAGCAACACGTGACCGATCGGATACTCCAGACGCCAGTGGCGGTTTTCGGGCGTGAGTTTGACGACGGCCATGCTGTCGCCGTTGCCCGTCCACTCCGCGTCTTGCACGTTTTCGAGCACCTCGCGCGGGGTGCCTCCGCTCAAGGGAACGCGCGCCAAGGTTCCAAACCGCGCATAGCCGCCGTAAAACGCCGTGTTGAGCCGGATCGCCAACTCCCCGTTCTTCGAAATGGAGAGCAGTTCGGCATCTTTCAAACCCAGTTCACGAGCGCCGTTTTCATCGGTGCGCGCGAGATAAAGCTGATTGTCGCCGCCGTCCCAGGAAGCGCTGTACACGACGCTGCCGTCGGGCGTGAAACGGGCGTTGCCGATGGAACCGGTGCGGAACGTGATCTGCTGGTACTCCGGAGGTGACGCCGAACCGCTGCCGCGCCCCAGCCACCAGCCCAGTGCGAGCATGGCGAAGGCGAGTGCGACTATGCCGGCTGCAACCGCGATGGTGCGGCGTGAAGATTCGGCACGCTCCTGTTGTACCGCTGCCTGAGCGCCAGACTTCGTGCTGGCGGAGATTTCGGTGAGCGCGTCGAGATCGAACGCCAGATCGCCGGCCGACTGAAAACGCTGCGTGGGGTGCTTCTCCATGCAGTGCCGCACGATCCGCTCCAGACCCGGCGGAACGTTGCGCGTGGTTTCGGAAAGCTCCGGCGTTTCCTCCTTGAGGATGGCGCTCATGGTGTCGGCCGAGGTCTCGCCGTGGAAGGCGCGCTTGCCGGTGATCATTTCGTAGAGAATGGCGCCGAAGGTGAAAATGTCAGAGCGATTGTCGGCGGGTTTTCCTCGAACCTGTTCAGGCGACATGTAGCCGGCCGTGCCCATCACCAGCCCAGCCTCCGTCGCGACCTGGACGGTAGGCGCGTCGCCGCTGCCGCTGGGCGCTTCCGGACGCGTCAACTTTGCGAGACCGAAATCCAGAATTTTGACGCGGCCGTCATGGGTCAGGAAGAGATTCTCCGGCTTCAGGTCGCGATGCACGATGCCTTTGTCGTGCGCCGCCGCCAGGCCTCGCGCCACCTGCAAGGCGTAATCAATAACTCGGCGGATGGGCAGCGGACCATTGCGCAGGCGCTCACGCAGGGTCTCTCCTTCGAGCAACTCGGAGACAACGTAGGGCGCACCTTGCGCCTCGCCAATGTCGAAGATGGAAAGAATGTTGGGATGATTGAGCGCGGCCGCGGCGCGCGCTTCCTGAGCGAAGCGCTGCAAGCGCTCGCGGTCGGCGGAAAAAGATGCGGGCAGAACTTTGATCGCCACCGTGCGGTCGAGCCGGGAGTCGTGGGCGCGATAGACCTCGCCCATGCCGCCCGCGCCCAGCAGGGATTGGATTTCGTACGGCCCGAGTTTCGTCCCGGAAGTCAGTGCCATGTTTCACGGCGGATGTGTCGCGCCGATTATACCTGCGATGGCAGGTTCTTTTGGGAAATGTGAGGCCGCGGCACTGATCTAACTTCGACCAGCGCTTCGGGTGCCGATGGCTTGGGGCGCGGTCAATCCTTCACTGGCAATCCGGGGCGACCGTGTAGTTCACGCACGCCGACGTATCGCTACCCACCTGCCAGATGGCCGACGTGTCCGTCTGATCGTGGAAGTCGGTAAACCAGAAGATGGTGTCAAAGCCGCCGAAGTTCAAGTCTGTGCCAAAGCCAAACTGATCGGCAAAGTCGTTGGGATTGCAGGTCGTGCCGTGATACAGAACAGCATTGAATGGATACGTGCCCGGATTGTCAACCGAGACGATTGCTCCCTGATACTTGTTGCCGTTCTGCTGGTACCAGCATCCTTGAAACGTCGCGCCGGGACCGGGATTCGGGGCGGGGACTTTCAGGCTCAAATTGGCGCTGCGGGAGGTCGCGCCGGTGGCCGTCAGGTGAATGGAATAAGTTCCCGGCTTCGCGCTGGATTCAACCTTGACGTTGGCTGTGGAAGTTCCCGCTCCAGGAGCGGCGATCGTCGAAGGGCTGAAGCTCAGCGAAACGCCGGAAGGAATGCCTGAGGCGGTCAGCTTGAGCGCGTGATCGAATCCCGTTGTGATTTTCGTGGTGACTTTTGTCGACCCCGACTTGCCCTGCACGATGGTCAGAGATGATGGCTGGTCTGCGACGGTAAATGAAGGCGTGCCTGTCGCCGGATCAATCGTGAGCGCGGCGCCCGCAACCGTGTCATTGAAGAGCGCGCTGATGGCAACCGCCGTGACTGCGCTGACTGATTTGGTGGACGCCGCGGCCGCGCCGCTGGTCTGACCCGCTGCAACTTTGACGGTTGCGGGAGTGGTCACGACGCTGGTGTCGGAATTGCTCAGCTCGACGCTGGCTCCGCCGGTGGGCGCGGCCGCTGTGAGATGAACTGTGACTTCGGTGGAAGAGCCGCCGGTCACCGTGGCGGGACTCAGCGTCACGCTGGCAACTCCGGTGCCGGCTGCAGCAGTGACCGCAGTCCCGGCGAAATTCCCGGAGTTTGCCGTGCCCGGATTCGTTGCCGAAGGCGCGCCGCAAGCGGTAAGCGCAAGCAGTGTTCCGGCCACGACAGCAAGCACAGGGGTGAGTTTCTTTTGGGGGAGGAACACGACGCGCACCTCGAGGGTAGAATTCGCGAGCAGACCCGATGCTCAATTCTGTCACGGACGCGGAGCAGCGGAAGAATCAGAAGTACAAGGCTGGGCAGTCAGAAGTTCACGCGGCCGGCAGTTACCCCGAAAATCTCGAGGCGAGATTTTCGCACTTTATGCCAGCCATTTCGCCGGTTCCTGCGCAGCATCCGCCAGATCGTTCAGGAACATGGCGGCGCGCGCGCCATCGGCGACGCGATGGTCGCACGAGACCGTGAGTGTCATCATGGGGCGGACGACAGGCTTGCCGTCGATTGCGACGACTCGATCAGCAATGCTTCCCACGGCGAGGATGGCCGCTTGCGGCGGGGTAATGATCGCGCTGAACTGATCGACCTTATACATGCCGAGGTTGCTGATGGTGAAGGTGGCATCGGTGATGTCGGCCGGACGCAGTTTTCCGGCGCGGGCACGCTCTGCGATCGCTTGACGCTGTGTCGCGATCTCGCCCAGGCTGGCGGTGTGCGCATTCGGAATCACGGCAGCTACGACGCCATCGGTCACCGCAATGGCCACCCCCATATTCACGTGATCGTGCAAGCGAATGCCGTCGGCGCTCCAGCTTGCGTTCAGTCGTGGATGCTTCAGCAGGACGCGAGCCACCAGCGCAACCAGCAGATCGGTATGCGTGATGCGGACCTGATTCTGCGCGCTCTGAGAAACGGCTTGCTCGCGGAATTGGTTCAGCGCGGTAGCGTCGATGTCGCGGCTGACGAAGAAGTGAGGAACAGTGGTCCAGCTTTGCGTGGTGCGCTCGGCCATGATGCGGCCGAGGGAGGTGGGAACGGCGAGGTTGGATTTCTCTTGGGCGGCAGGTGCGGCAGCTACGGATTGTATGTCCGAAGCGAGAATTTCTCCGCCCGGGCCTGATCCGCGGACGGTCGTGATGTCGACTCCAAGTTCTTTGGCGAGTCGGCGAGCCTTGGGAGAAATTTTCGTCGATGCGGCGACAGAGTGGCTTTCCGCGACGGGTGCGGCGTGCGGCGTTTCGGTTTTTTGCGAAACAGCTCTTGCGGTCGGCGTGGCCTTGGTTGACGCAGTTTCAGCAGGAGGCTGCTCTCCGGGAGCCACGATCCACGCGATGGTTTGTCCGACGGGAATGTCGGCGCCCTCGGACGCTTTGATTCCTGCGAGCACACCGTCGGCGGGCGCTTCCACTTCAACGACAGCCTTGTCGGTTTCGATTTCGAGCAGCGGCTCGCCTTTGGAGACGCGGTCGCCTTCCTTCTTTCGCCAGGCGATAAGCTTGCCGGTTTCCTGCGCCATCTCGAGGGCGGGCATGACTACGCTGAAAGCCATAGTGGATTTGTTCGGAGAAAGACAGTGCCGTCCCTTCGGGACTTGTTTCTCGTTTTCACGCTTACCCGGGACTCACGTCCCGGGCTAATGAATGTCGCCCCTCTCGGGGCTTTCGCTAGCTCAACTCGAAACTCCCACACGTTCGGTTTTCGCGCTGGCTTCGATCATTTCGATCACGCGCTCGCTGGGCGCTGCTTCGCTTTCGCGCGTGGTGGGCAGCGGTCCGTTGACCGTGAAGTAATGGGCGCCCGCCACCAGAAGTTGCTCGGCGGGAAATCGTGTGATGACTTCGTGTCCGGTCGGCGTGACCACGATTTCTTCTTCGATGCGGGCCGCGCTCCAACCGTCAGTCGAAGGCCAGAATGTCTCGAGGGCGAACACCATGCCAGGCTTGATCTCGACCGGATGGTCGAAGGAGACCAGGCGGCTGATAACGGGCTTCTCCCAGATCGCGAGACCGATTCCGTGGCCATACTGAAGCGCGAAACAGGCTTCTTCGTTGGGGAATCCGAATTCTTCCGCCTTCGGCCACACCGCGGCAATTTCGGCGGTTGTGCGCCCGGGGCGAACGAGTTCGATGGCGGCGTCGAGATATTCGCGGCAGCGCTTGTAGGCGTCGACCATGGCATGCGACGCGTAGCCTACCGTGAAGCAGCGGTAGTAGCAGGTGCGGTATCCCATGTAGGAATGCAGGATGTCGTAGTAGACGGGATCGCCCGGGCGCAGCACGCGATCGGAAAACACATGGGGATGCGGATTGCAGCGCTCGCCTGAAATCGCGTTCACCGCTTCGACATATTCGGATCCCAGATCGTAGAGAACTTTGCTCACCAGCCCGACCGCTTCGTTCTCGTGCAGGCCGGGTTTCATGGCGCGGTAGAGTTCGTCGTAGGCCGCGTCGACCATCATGGCGGAGTGATTGAGCAGCGCGATCTCATCCTGCGTTTTGATGACGCGGGCTTCCGACATGAGTTCCTGCCCGTCGACGACTTTGATTCCTTCTTTCTGCAGCGCAAACAGAACCGGCAGTTCAATGATGTCGATGCCGACCGGTTCCTTGTGCAGGCCGCGCATTTCGAGTTCGATGCGGATTTTCTTCGCAACGTCTTCGGCGCGGCCCATCTCCGGCGTCATCGCCCCGCGCAGCATCGAGATGCCTGCCCGCGAGCGGCCGTCCAACCACGGGCAATTCAGTTGATGATGTTTAGCGGCGGAGCCGAAATCCCACAGGATCGGCTCGTCATTCTGCGGCAGCAGCGTGAACCGGTTGGCCTTGTCCTGCGCCCACGTGCCGATGTGCGTCGCCGTCAGATAGCGGACGTTGTTCATGTCGAAGCAGAGCAGCGCGCCCATCGACGACTTAGCCAGCAGATCTTTCGCTTTTTGCAGGCGCTCGCGGCGAAGCCGATCGAAATCGATCCGCTGTTCCCAGTCGACAGCCATGCTTCCATAAGTTTTGAGTGCCATAAAACAGCTCCTAGCTGCTAGCTTCCAGCTGCTAGCTCACGGCGAGGGCGGGACGCCCTCGCGACAGCCGCCGAGACGGCGGCGCTACGATTTACCACACATCTGACGCGCTGCTGCGAATACCGTTTCCTCCGTCGGCACGGTCATATCTTCGAGCGGCGGCGAAAAGGGAATCGGGACGTGCATCGCGCCCATGCGCCTCACCGGCGCGTCCAGATCGTAGAATGCGCCCTCGGCGATCACCGCCGCGATTTCGGAGGTGACTCCGTAACGCCCGTAGCCCTCGTCGAGCACGATGGCGCGCGACGTTTTCTTCGCCGACTCAATGATAGTCTTTTCGTCCAGCGGCCACGTTGTGCGCGGATCTACAACCTCCGCGCTGATGCCTTCTTTTTCCAGCAGATTCGCCGCTCCCAGAGCGACCTGCACCATGCTGCTGGTGGCCACGAGAGTGATGTCGTCGCCAGCGCGCTTCACGTCGGCCTGACCCAGCGGGATTGTGTAGTCCTCCGCCGGAACCGGGCCCTTCAGCTTGTACATCATTTTGTCTTCGAAGAAGACGACCGGGTTCTCGTCGCGGATCGCCGTTTTCAGCAGGCCCTTGGCGTCGTAGGGCGTCGAAGGCAGCACGACTTTCAGCCCCGGCACATGGCTGAACCAGGCGTGCAGCGATTGCGAGTGCTGTGCCGCCGAGCGCCGGGTCGCTCCCAGCGTCGTGCGCATGACCATGGGAACTTTCCAGTGCCCGCCGGACATGTAGTGCGCTTTTGCCGCCTGATTGACCATCTGATCCATGGTGAGCGTCAGGAAGTCGCCGAACATGATGTCGACGACTGGACGGAGCCCAGTCATGGCAGCGCCCACACCGATTCCGGTGAAGCCGGCTTCGGAAATCGGCGTGTCGATTACGCGCTCGGCCCCGAACTCCTCGACGAGGCCGGACAGAACTTTGAACGGCGTGCCGGCTTCGGCCACGTCTTCGCCGAAGATGCATACCCGCGAATCGCGGCGCATTTCCTCGGCCAGCGCCTCGCGTACGGCTTGCGCAAATGTGAGTTCACGCTCCGACATAGAAACTTTCAGGCATAGACGTCCTGCTCGACCTGGTCGACGCTGGGATAGGGCGCTGCGATTGCGAACTTCACGGCTGCTTCCATCTCGGCCCGTGCTGCCGCGTCTATTTGCTTTAGTGCGGCCCAATCCGCGAAGCCCTGCGCCACCAGCCATTCCGCGTGCAGCTTGATGGGATCGCGCTCCGTCTTCCAGTGCTGCTCTTCCTGCTTCGAGCGATAGTATTCGCGATTGATGTCGCCGACGTGGTGCCCGCTGTAGCGGTAGGTGTCGGCTTGCAGGAAAGCGGGGCCGTCGCCTGCGCGAGCCCGCTTCACCAGCCGCGTCGCCACCTCGTTCACCGCACGCACATCTTGTCCGTCGACCGATGTCGCTTCGATCCCGAAGGCCTGAGCACGGCCGAGAATCGTTCCGGCCGTCGTCTCACTGTAGTGCGTGTACTCGTTGTAGAGATTGTTCTCGCAGACGTAGATGACGGGCAGCTTCCAGAGCTGCGCCAGATTCATCACTTCGTAGAGCGAGCCCTGTCCCAACGCGCCTTCGCCAAAAAAGCAGACTGCGACGCGTCCATTGCGCAGCCGTTTCGCGGCGAAAGCCGCGCCGGTCGCGATGCCCACGCTGCCGCCGACGATTGCATTTGCGCCCAGGTTGCCGGTTGCGGGATCGGCGATGTGCATCGATCCGCCCTTGCCCCGGCAATAACCCGCTTCCTTGCCCAGCAGCTCTGCGAACATGCGATCTGGAGACGCGCCCTTAGCGAGGCAATGTCCGTGGCCACGATGAGTGCTGGTGATGTAGTCATCGATGCGCAGCGCCTCGCAGATACCTACAGCCACGGCCTCTTCACCGCTGTAAAGATGCGCCAGTCCGGGCATCAGCGCGCGGGTGTAGAGTTCGTTTACTTGCTCTTCGAACAGGCGAATGCGCACCATCTGGCGATAGGCGCGCAGCCACTTGTCCTTCGTGGTCACCTGCTCGGACAAATCGGCGCTCACAACGTCTGTTAATTGCTCTTTCGTCATCGAATCCACCAGCTAGCGCGCCGAGGTGAAAGAGTACCGTCCCTGCGGGACTCAGTCGATCAGCCGCCTTTTCCCAGGGCTTACGCCCCTTCGACAAGCTCAGGGCGGGCTCTGGGCTATCGAATTCCGCCCCTTCGGGGCTGGCTCATTCTGACCCAACTTCTACTGCCAGCCGTATTTTGCCAGCCAAATGAGTCGTTGTTCGTGCCACGCCGGCCCCGAGCCTTAACTCTTCTTTTTGCCTCCTGCGGTGACAGGCGTGGTCACGCCCGCCATAGTGGCGAGCACGTCGAACATGCAGGCGAAATCGTACTTCGTCCAGCCCATGCCGCGGGCCGCGGTCAGAAACTCGTTGCTCGCAGCCGTGGTCGGCAAAGGCACATCAAGTTGCCGGCCTAAGTCCATCGCCAGCACCATATCTTTCTGCATCATGTTGACGTCGAACCAGGCTTCTTCGGGCTGCTGCAGCACGAACGGCCCGCGGTACTTGATCATGGGTGATGCGATGGCGCTGTTGGTGAGCACATCGACAGCAACTTCACGCGCGATGCCGCTTTTTTCCGCCAGCAGCACGCCTTCAGAAAACGCGAGCATCTGCACCGCCAGGTTCAGATTCGTGGCGATTTTCATGCAGAGCGCCAGGCCGTTGTCGCCGACATGCGTAACTTTCGGGCCAATGTCGAGCAGCAGCAGCCTGATCCTGTCGAAAGTATCCTTCCGCCCGCCGACCATCACCGACAGCTTGCCTTCCTGCAGCGTGATTACGCTGCCGGAAACCGGGGAATCGACCATATCCGCGCCCCGCTCGCGCACCTTCGCCGCGAGCGCTCGACTTACCCCAGGACTGATCGTGCTCATGTCGATAAAAATCTTCCCCGCCCCGAGCCCCGCCAGCAGGCCATCCGCTCCCTCCGTAACCGCCTGGATCGCTGCCGAGTTTGTGACCATGGCGAAGGTGAAATCTGACGCGCTGGCCACTGCGCGCGGCGAATCGGCCCACTGCATGCCCTTTTCCACCAGCCACTGCGCCTTGGTCCGAGTGCGGTTGTAGCCGGTCACGCTGTGACCTTTGCTGAGCAGCCGGTTCACCATCTGGCTGCCCATTACCCCCAGGCCGATGAATCCAACTTTCGCCATCCGCAACCGCCTCCCCGTCCATTCAATCTCTCAATGCTGTGGCTTGCCCGAGCTGCGCCGCTCCCTGGTTGCTTCGCTGTCGTCGCGCACCTGCTCGAGGTGCGCGCGCATGGCCTCACGAGCCTTTTCCGGGTCGCGCCGCTCAATCGCCTCCAGAATTCGCTTGTGATGTTCCTGGCCGCGCTGGGGTCCGCCGGACACCGTGAAGATGCGCAGACGCTGCTCGCGGAGCAATCCAACGATCGAATCGATCAGGGAAAGGATCAGCGGGTTCGCGGCGGCCTCGGCCAGCGCCAGATGAAAATCCAGGTCAGCTTCAATGTAGGCATCAGGATCCTGCCCGGCCTTGTCCATGACGGCGACGGCCTCGCGCATCGTCGACAGTTCGGGTTCCTGAATGCGCTGCGCGGCCAGCGCCGCAATATCCGGCTCAAGGATGGCTCGGACCTCCGCCAGGTGAGTCGATCCTTCCTGCTGGCCCATTCGGCTCATCAGGTCGAGGGACTGGCGAACCGCGTTCCGGGTGCCATCGGTGATGAAAGTGCCACGTCCAGAATAGGCTTCCACCAGGCCTTTCTCCCGCAATGCCTTGACGGCCTCGCGCACGGCCGTGCGGCT
The DNA here is from genome assembly GCA_035266285.1 of Candidatus Sulfotelmatobacter sp. Lineage (GTDB taxonomy): Bacteria > Acidobacteriota > Terriglobia > Terriglobales > Acidobacteriaceae > Sulfotelmatobacter. Next base: position 4,572 of record DATFNR010000045.1, on the reverse strand, counting down.
CACGCCAAAACGCTGGGCCAGGTCGCGCTCCGCGGGCAGTTGATCACCCGGCTTTAGATCGCCCTTAACGATGGAGTCTTCGATCTGCTGAACGATTTGCTCGTAGAGTCGCGACGTCCGAACTAGCTTGTACACGGCCCGGCCCCCTGCTCGCTGTGACGTGGATCCAGCCGAGAAGCTGGCGATGGTCCGGCTACTATACCGCACATCCACTGGGCGCTGCCGCGTTTGTTGGGAAGGGAGCAAGGTTGGTATATAGGTATGGTGGTATGACCACAAACATCCTACACCTTCCCCGCCGCGCTGACAACATCCGCCTGGGAAGATTCAAGTCTTCAAGCATTTAAGGGTTGCCACGTTATGAACTCCCCTTCTCCTATTGTGTGGGAGTACGCTCGGCTGACCATATCAAGAAGGGAATTTTCTTGACATGGTTTCTCCGATAGTGGTATGGCTGTCGGACCAAAGAGAAGCCTGGGAGGGGTTCTATGCTATTCCGCACCGTCGGCGCCGCCATGTCCTGCGCACGTGGGATGAATCTCAGTTCCCGTCTTTTGCTGGCCACGTTAGTACTCGCTTTGTTTCCGGCTCCAAGCTCCGCCCAATCCACCGCTGGACGCATCCTGGGCACGCTCACCGACCAGAGCGGGGCCGCGGTCGCGGGAGCGACTGTCGTCGTTACCGACGTCGAGCGCGGCACCGCGCGCACCCTGACAACCGACCCATCGGGAGCCTACGTCGCCGCCGATCTCCAGCCCGGCACCTACAAAATCCGCGTGGAAGCGAAGGGATTCAAGACCGTGGAGCGCCCCAGCGTTCCGATCGAAGTCGCCACCGACGTACGCGCCGACTTCACGCTGACACCCGGGCAGGTGAACGAGACCGTCACCATTTCAGAAGAGGTTCCACTGGTCAACACCACCTCTGCCACACTGGGCGGCACGTTGAGCAATCAGGAGATCAACGATCTGCCGCTGAACGGCCGCAACTATCAGAACCTGCTGCAACTGCGGCCGGGCGTGATGCGTTATCCCGGGGGCGGATTCTCCACCACCAGCGCCAACGGCCTGCGTGCCGAAGATAACGCGTATTTGATCGACGGACTGTACAACACCGAACCTTTCTCCGGACAAGGCGTGATTAACGGCTCAGGAATCGTGGGAGACTCCGCGACTATCCTGCCGATCGACGCCATTCAGGAGTTCAATCTGCAGCAGAATCCTCCGGCGGAATACGGCTGGAAGCCCGGCGCCATCGTCAATGTGGGGATAAAGTCGGGCACCAATAGTCTGCACGGCACGGCGTTCGCGTTCGGACGCGACGGCGTAATGGACGCCCGCAACTTCTTCAACACGCCGCCGGCAGGTAAGACGGGCAGAACCCTGGAGCAGTTCGGCGTCAGCCTGGGGGGCGCCATCGTCAAAGATAAGGCCTTCTTCTTCGGATCGTATGAGGGCCAGCGCTACGACATCGGGAACACTTTCTCGGTCACCACGCCCTCGATGCAGTCTCTTCCTACCCCCGCAACACCGAACTGCACTTTCGTTGTCGGGGATTGCGCGAACAGTATTCCCAACGCGGTGGCCGACCTGCAGGCCGCGATCACTCATGGCACCGTAGCAGGCAATGGCGTCCCGGTTGGACCCAGCGCGGCGAGCGCGCTGATTTCCGGCTGCACCTGGGCGGCGACCGGGCCGGTTAACTGTACTGGCACCGGATTTCCGATTAACAACAATCTCAGCCCCAGCTTCGTACAAGGTTTCTCCAACGTTGCCAATACCGATGACGTGGTCGCCAAGGTGGATTACAACCTGAACCAGCGCCATACCATCAGCGGCACATACTTCTTCGGAAACAATTCCGGAACCGCCGAAGACTTTCCTGAGCTGGAATCGCAATGGCGGTCGAAGATACATACCCGCGCCCAGGTAGTTGGTGGCAACTGGATCTGGACTCCCAATGCGAACTGGGTGAATGAAGCGCGGGTTGGCTACAGCCGCTTGTATCAGCCGACGTTGCCAGGAGACCTGAACACTCCAGCGTCTGCATACGGGCTCACCACCGGAGTAAGCGGTCCCTTTACCGGAGGTTTGCCCCGCATTGGATTTGCCGGGGCATTCGTTCCCGGAGAGGGTGCATTCAAGTGGCCGAAATTCCAGGGGCCGGACACGCTCACTCAATTCATCGACCACGTGTCCTACACCTTCGGAACGCATTCTGTGAAGTTCGGCGGCGAGTTGCGTCGCGACGGCGTCAGCGGCGGCGCTTTCGGAAATGCCAGAGGAAGCATCACAGTCCTGGGAGGGGTCGCAATCACTGCGGGTGCGGGCTCCACGGCGCTGGAAGATTTTCTTGCCGGCGATCCTTTTAAGGCTTCGGTGCAGGTGGGCGATCCCACACGCCAGATCCACGACTGGGCTTACGGACTGTTCTTTCAGGATGACTGGCGCGTTCGCAAGAACCTGACCTTGAACTACGGCGTGCGCTATGAATTCAGTTCGGTGATCAAAGAAGCACACAACCGGCTGGGCAACTTTGACCCCACTTCTCCGACCGGATTGATTCAGGTTGGAGTCAACCACGTCAGCCGTCCCTACAATTCCGATCCCAAGGATTTCGGCCCGCGCCTCGGCTTTGCCTGGGATGTCAATGGGAAAGGAAACACAGTGATCCGGGGTGGCGCTGGCCTGATGTATGAGATCGTGAACTGGGAATCGTTCCTGGCATTCAACAACAGCTTCGGACTTACAAACATTCCCACGGGAGCGATTATCGCCAACACGGGTTTGCCCACTCAGCAATCCGCGGGAGGCACGATCACAGCTGGCAATCTGGCAATTCCTCCTACCCTTCCGCAGTGGGACAGCGGTGCTCCGCTTTATGGAAATCTCAGCGCCAGCTCTATTAACTGCGATCCTGGGGCCTCAGGGCCATGCCCGATCATGAGTGTGGTGAAGAATCTAACCGCACCCTATGTGTGGAACTACTCCCTGAACATACAGCATGCATTCACCCCGAACCTGTCGCTGGAAATGGGCTATGTCGGGAACCACGGCACGAATTTCACCGGCATCAGGGATATCAATCAAGCGACCCCTGGCAGCGGCGGCGCACAACGTCCGTTCACTCAGTTCCCCTGGCTCAGCAACATCTTCCAGATGGGAAACTTCTACAAGTCGAGCTACAACGGCCTGCAGGCTACCCTGACTTCGCGCAACTATCACGGCTTGAGTTCGGTCATCGGCTACACCTACTCGCACTCGCTGGATGACGTCGGCGCCAACTGGGACTTCGGCGCCGGATATGGGCTGCCGCAGGATTCCACGAACGTCGCGCGCGAGTACGGCAACAGTGACTTCGACATTCGGCATCGCCTGACCGTTTCTCTGACTTACGCCATTCCGGGCAAGAAGGGCGCCGCCCAGATGCTGGAGGGTTGGGAGATCAACTCCATCGCGACCCTGCAAAGCGCACAACCCTGGGGCGTGATCGATTTGACCAATGGGTTTGCCGGGCTCGGAGGGCTCCCGGTCAGTCCGCCACAACAACAGCCGCAGCGCTGGGATTTTGTCGGCCACCCCTCCGACTTCAAGTCGGGGCCAACCGCGATTCCGTGTTTCGGTTTTGCGGGCTTTCCCGGGAGTGCGGCGTGCGGCACCGCCATTCCGGCCGTCTGCACGAGCGCGGCAGCGGCGCTGGGACTCAGCTCGTTTCCCGGATGCTATGCCAAGGGCAATTCAGCCTTGATTCCACCTCCCGCGGGGCAGTTTGGCACCATGGGGCGCAACATCTTCCCCGACTCCGGTTTTCGCAATCTGGATTTCTCGATCGCCAAGAACTGGCATTTCGGGGAGCGGCTGAGGGCTCAGTTCCGCGCCGAGTTCTTCAACCTTCTCAACCACCCCAACTTCGCCAATCCTTATGGCGGGCAGAACGGTTATGGCAACAACGACCCAGGAGCGCTCGGATCCTTCGGCTGCGAATGCGTCACGCCGGACGTAATCGCTGCGAACCCGGCCATCGGTTCGGGAGGACCGCGCTCTATTCAACTGGGCCTGAAGTTCATTTTCTAGCCGATTTACGAGACCACCTCGGGCCGGACGCAACTTGGTCCGGCCCTTTTTTGCATAGGGATTACAGAACCCACAGAATGGGGAATCAATTCATGAACGCGAGGATCCAATTCGCCCTCTTATCGTTGTCGCTGGCAGCCGGAGTTTTTCCAGCGAGAATTCTCGGGCAGGAGCGCCGCGAGCGCACCATCGACGAAATCAGAGCTGAAGCCATTCATCGCGCCGAAGTCGGCCAGTATCCGCTGATCGGTCTCGATCCCGCCGATATTAAAGAAGCCTTCGAGAACATCCACAGCAAAGATAAAGACGAGTGGGCCGCCGCCTTCATGCACGTCGCCGACCGCTATTTCAACGAGGCCAAGTCGATCGAGAAGTCCGATCCCGCCAAAGCCGACGCCGACTACATTCGCGCGTGGCGTCTCTACTCTTTCGGACGCTGGCCGATTCCGGCGTCTCCGGGCAAGCAGCGCTCGTACGAAAAGGCCATTGAGGCTTTTCT
>DATFNR010000044.1:0-6544 GCA_035266285.1 Candidatus Sulfotelmatobacter sp. | reverse complement strand
CGATCCGCTGGCCCGGCTGCTCGCGGACCGCATCGCTCTGAACGCCAAGGACGCTGGATTGACACTGCAACCAACCGCGGCAGGCACCGCTAACGTGCAACTGGCGCGCTTGCCGCTCGCATCAGCGGCTCCGTGGGTGGCGCTGGCAGAAGTGACGGCATCGATTGCTTTGCCAACAGTAAAAAGTAAGAGTGGCTCTGTGGAGGATCTTTACGCAGCCGAGCAAGCTGAACTGGCGACGCAACGGGTGATTCCTCTATTTCATCTGCCGGTATCGTATGCGGCGACTGTGGCGCTGAAAGAGTGGAGGCTGCGGCCTGATGGAAGCTGGGATCTGGGCAACGCATGGCTGGGGAGCGCCAAGCCATGACGTTTCGCCGCAAATTGCTGGCTGTTTTCGCGCTCACGGTTTTCTTGTCGGTGGCGGCGGTTGCTGGACTGGTTCTCGCCATGACCCGGCGCGCGTTTGAAAAGACCGAAGACCAGCAAACCAGCGGGCTGATGGCGGAGTTCCAGCGGGAGTTCAACCGCCAGGGAGAAGAAGTCACACAGAGAGTGCAGACGATCGCGACGTCGGACGCGGTGACCCGGATGGCCGGCGCGCTCAACGGTACCGCGGCGGACTCGGCCGGATATCTTGACCTTGCGAAATCGCTGGCCGAAAGCCGGCAGCTGGATTTTCTGGAACTTCTCGACGGGCGCGGGGCGATCATTTCTTCGGCCCAGTGGCCGGCCAAGTTCGGCTATCCCGAGAGCGGATTCGAAACTCTGGCAGCGGCAACGAACCAGGGAGCATTCCTGAAGCAGGAGGAACTGCAGGACTCGACCGCGCTTGGCCTGTTCGCGGTACGGGCTGCGCGGGCGGGTGAGCATCCGATTTATGTGATCGGAGGACGGCGGCTGGACAAGAATTTTCTTTCCGCTCTCGACCTGCCCGAGGGCATGCGCGCCCTGCTGTATCAGAATCGAGGAGATCACTTCTCCCCGGATTTTCTGCTCGATCCGTCCGGGCCTGCCAGCGCCGCCGCCGGCTCGCGCCCGGCCGACAAGTTCGCAACCCTGATTGAAGCTGTGCGGCAGTACGACCAGGAGATGACGGGAGTCGTGCAGTGGTCATCCGATCAGGCGGATGATGAAGTGTTTCGCGCGATCCCTCTTCACGGCCTGGGAAAAGAGCATTCGCTCCTGGGTATCCTGCTCATTGGAAACTCGCGCCGGCCTTATGTCGAGTTGAAACGGCACATTCGAGCCTCGGCGCTTCTGGTGGGCGGCGGCGGGATTGTGTTGGCGATCCTGCTGAGCAGTTGGGCGGCGGCGCGAGTGACACGTCCGGTGGAGGAACTCGCGCGAGCGGCGCAGCGGGTCGCCGGTGGAAACTGGGACACGCGCGTGGGCGTGCCCGGCAGCGATGAGGTTTCGCAACTGGCGGAGTCGTTCAATCGCATGACGACCGAGCTGCTGACTCAGAAAGAACGCCTGGTGCAGGCCGAGCGTGTAGCCGCCTGGCGCGAGCTGGCACGGCGTCTGGCGCATGAGTTGAAGAATCCGCTCTTTCCCCTGCAGCTCACGGTCGAGAATCTGGTGCGGGCGCGGCTGCAGAGTCCCGACCAGTTCGACGAAGTTTTTCGCGAAGGCTCCCGCACACTGCTGGCCGAAATTTCGAATCTGAAAGCGATCATCGGCCGCTTCAGCGAGTTCTCAAAGATGCCGCATCCGCAGCTGCAGCCGGTTCCAGTCAATGAAATGCTGCGCGGCGTTGCCCAACTCTTTCAGGCACAGTTGCAGGCGCCGGGACGCGCGCCGATCGCTTGCCAGCTCCAGCTCGACGATCGCCTCGACTCGATTGCGGCCGATCCCGACCTGCTGCACCGCGCGATCTCAAATCTAGTCCTCAATGCGATGGACGCCATGCCTAATGGCGGAACTTTGACTCTGCGCAGCCGGCGGGAGGACGGGAAAGTCATGATTGAGGTTGCAGACACCGGCTCGGGCCTGACTCCCGAAGAGTGCGAACGCATCTTCACGCCGTATTACACCAGCAAACAGCACGGAACCGGCCTCGGCCTGGCGATCGTGCAGTCGGTGGTCAGCGACCATCAGGGCAGGATCAGCGTGCACAGCGAACCGGGACAGGGCACGACGTTCATCATTGAACTGCCCAGCAACTCTGAGGCACTGCAGAAAATCGACGCTGTGAAGAAGGAAGTCACGAGCGCGGGCTAACGATCAGTTGGATGGAGGACAGGTGCCACTCAAAGCGCATCTTTTGATTGTCGATGATGAGGCAAACACGCTGGCGTCCCTGGCGCGCGCTTTTCGGCTGGCTGGGCACGAAGCCACAGTTTGTGACAACACTGGAAAGGCGCTGGAACTGGCGAAGGGCCAGAACTTCGATCTGATTCTGTCCGACGTCGTGATGCCCGGGAAAGACGGTCTGACTCTGCTTGAAGAGCTGAAACGGCAGGGAGTGACGGCGCCGGTGGTCATGATGTCGGGACAGGCGCACATTGAAATGGCGGTGAAAGCCACTCGGCTGGGTGCGCTCGATTTCCTGGAAAAACCCATATCCAGCGACAAGCTTCTGCTCACGGTGGAAAACGCGCTCAAGCTGCAGCGGCTGGAGAGCGAGAATCGGCAACTCCGCCAGCGCCTGGGAAAGCACGAAATCGTTTGGAAAGGTGAGGCCATGCGGCGCGTGATGGCGCAACTGGAGCGCGTGGCCGCCAGCGAATCGCGAATCTGCATTTTGGGTGAGACGGGCACGGGAAAGGAACTGGTCGCGCGCACCATTCACGATCGGAGTCCGCGAGCGGCGGGACCTTTCGTCACATTGAATTGCGCGGCCGTGCCGGCAGAGTTGATCGAGTCGGAACTCTTCGGACACGAGAAAGGTTCGTTCACCGGCGCTTCCGGGCGGCACATCGGCAAGTTCGAGCAGGCGGACCAGGGAACGATTTTCCTCGACGAGATCGGCGACATGCCGCTGAGCATGCAGGCCAAGCTTTTGCGCGTGCTCGAAGAAGGAGAGGTGGAGCGCATCGGTGGTGATAAGACAGTGAGCGTCAACGTTCGCGTCGTGGTCGCAACCCATCGCGACCTCGAGGCCCGCGTGCGCGAAGAGAAGTTTCGCCAGGACCTGTTTCACCGCATCTACGTTTTCCCGTTGATGCTGCCGCCGTTGCGTGAGCGGCGCGAGGACATTCCGACGCTGGTCGAACATTTTGCCGCGCAGGTCTGCTCGCAGAATGGCTGGAAGACGATTCCGTTTACACCGGAAGCAATCGAGATGCTGCAGGCTCATCCCTGGCCGGGGAATGTTCGCGAGCTTCGGAACATGGTCGAGCGGCTCATGCTGCTTGCGACCGAGGGTGAGGTTGATCTGGCAACCGTGCAGATGGCTCTGCCCAAGGCCTCTGGGAGTGCAGGTTTTATTCCGACGGCGCTGGGCTCAGGTCCGCTGGCCGAGCGTGTGCAATCCTACGAGCGTGATGTCATCCTGGCAGAATTGAAGCGCAGCCAACACAACATGAGTCTGGCCGCAAAATCCCTTGGCCTGGAGCGCAGTCACCTGTATAAGAAAGCGGAACAACTGGGGATCGATCTGCGGGCCTTGCGCCGAGAGCAAGACGCGCAGGATTGACTCCCGGTCACTGCCCGGCGCACGATCGCGGAGACTGCCTTGGCGAAACGGGTTCTCATCTCTTGCCTCTGGTTCCTCGTCCCACTGCTGGTTGCTGCCAGTGAACCGCCCTCGCCGCCAACCTATGGCGTGCGCCTGGAGCAGTCATGGATTTCGATGAGGGACGGCGTGCGCCTCGCGGCAACTCTCTACATGCCCGAAGGCGCGAAGCCGGGAGAGAAGTTCCCTGCTTTGCTTGAGTATTTACCCTACCGGAAAGACGATGGGACGGCTGCGGGCGATTATCCCAAGCACACGTATTTCGCGCGGCACGGCTATGTGAGCGTACGCGTCGACATTCGCGGATTCGGCGCGAGCGAGGGCGTCCCGCCGGAGCGCGAATATTCCGAGCAGGAGCAGAGCGACGGCGAACAGGTGATCGCCTGGCTCGCGAGTCAGCCTTGGTCGAACGGCAATGTGGGCATGTTCGGAATCTCCTGGGGCGGATTCACCGCGCTGCAGATGGCGATGCGGCATCCGCCGGCGCTCAAGGCGATTATCGCGATCTGCGCGACCGCAGAATTATTCCACGATGATGTGCACTATATCGACGGCATGGCGCACATCGACGAATTTGAACTGAACATGGACCTGGCTGAGGGCTGGGTGGGTGCGCCCGAGTATTCGCTCGACGAAAAGGTGCTGGGACCGCGCTTCGACTCGGTTCCGTGGTCATTGCTCTATCTCAAGCACCAGCACGATGGGCCGTTCTGGCGCGACCGCGTGCGGCCACTGAGTGAAATCACGACGCCAAGCTTTCTGATTGGCGGGATGCAGGATGGTTACCGCGACAGCATTCCCGACATACTGATGCAGTCGAAGGCGCCCATCAAGGCGATCGTCGGGCCGTGGAACCATTCCTTTCCTAACGACGCGGACTTCGGGCCACGCGTCGAGTGGCGCGATCAGGCGGTGCGCTGGTTCGATCACTGGCTGAAGGGCCGCGACACTGGAGTGGAGCACGATCCGCGCCTCGTAGTCTACATGCAGCACTGGCATCCGCCGGATCCGAACCTGGAGAGTGTCCCCGGTGAATGGCGGCGCGAAGATGTGTGGCCGCCGAAGGACGCTCACAGCACAACTCTTTTCTTGCAGGGAAATCACACGCTGGCGGATTCGGCAACCGCTCCTGCGGAGCACCGGCTGAAATACATTCCGACCATCGGTGTGGAGGCTGGCTTCTGGTGGGGAGAGTTGTTGAGCGACCCGCGGCCGGTGGACGCGTTCAGCCTCGTGTACGATTCGGCACCGTTAGAGAATGACGTCGCAATCCTCGGACGGCCGCACGCGTTGTTGCAGGCCTCGTCGACGGCGCATCTGGCCGATTGGTTTGCGCGGCTCTCCGACGTAGCTCCCGACGGCACAGTCACGCAGATTACCGGCGCGGGAATCAACGGTGCGCAGCGGGAATCGATGAATGCGCCGCAGGATCTGGAGCCAGGCAAGGTCTATCCGCTCGACATCGAAATGCATTTGACCTCATGGGTGTTTCCCAAGGGCCATCGCATTCGCGTCGCGATTTCAAATGCGCTGTGGCCCATGGTGCTGCCGACGCCGTACGCCATGACCACGTCGCTCGAACTGGGCGGCAGCGCAGGATCGCGCCTCGTGCTGCCGGTTGTTCCAGTGCAGGGTGAAGTACCTCCGGAATTTTCGCCGCCGCAGCCTATGGAAGAGCGCACCGACATCAAGAGCGAAGGCTTCCCCTGGCCCGGCGACTGGACCGTGGAGCGCGACGAGGCGCGGCAAAAGACGACCGTGCACTGGAAAGGCAAGGATGGCTACAAGTATCCGTGGGGCACGGAGGACGATTTCGAAAGTCTCACTTATGACGACGACGATGCGCATCCGGAAACTTGCTCCGTGCGCGGCGAAGCGGAGAGCATCTTTGCGCTGAAAGGGCGCACCTTGACCTGGCGCGGGCATTTGCTGGTGACGACTGATCAGAAGAACTTTTACTACAAGTACACGCGGGAATTATTAAAGGACGGTGAGATGCTGAAGACGAAGACCTGGCAGGAGACGATTCCACGCGATCATCAGTAGGCATGCCTCGCGATGAGCAGGGTTAGATGAACGTGGTAACTGTTCTTTCGCTCGTTCGGGGCTGTCTCGCGGTCCGATTGTTACCCACGGCTTGCGCCGTGGGCTGCATTCTTTCGCCGCTTCACGGCTCTACTGTTTGTAGACTTTTCCGTCTTTCATCACGAACTTTACGTTTTCCAGCAGGCTGATATCGGCAAGGGGATCGCCTGGGACAGCGATGATGTCGGCGTACTTTCCCGGCTTGATTGAACCAATCAGATCGGAATGGCCGAGTAGATCCGCAGCATTGCTGGTTGCCGCTTGGATGGCCTGCATGGGTGTCATTCCATATTTCACCATGAAGGCAAATTGCTTGCCGCTGGTGCCGTAGGGGCAAACTCCGGCATCGGTGCCGAACGACATTTTCACGCCGGCGGCCACCGCCTTGCGGAAATTGTCGCGCTGGATTTGCCCGAGCTGCGCATCGTGCTCCAGGAAATCCTTCGGCACATTTCCTTTCTTGCCGCCCTCCTGAATGCATTCCTCATCGTAGATGTCCATGTCGAGGTAGGTGCCGTGCTGCTTGGCGAGGGCAATGCCTTCGTCGTCGATCATGGTGGCGTGCTCGACCGAAGCAACCCCGGCGCGAATTGCGTTCTTGATGCCTTCGGGAGAATGAGCGTGCGCCTCAACGCGCAAGCCGAAATGGCTGGCCTCATCGACGGCGGCCTGCAGTTCCTCCGGCGTGAATTCCTGGGATCTCGGATTGCTGCCGTGGGTCAGTACCGCTCCGCTGGAGAGAATCTTGATGTGATCGACGCCGTCGTGGGCGAGTTGGCG